>PXUB01000049.1 GCA_003009755.1 Thermoplasmatales archaeon SW_10_69_26 | reverse complement strand
CGTGCTGGCCCGGTTCCTCGACCGCTTGGCCGACCCCGGCGAGGACCACAACAAGTCCAGCCTGCAACGCGCCACCCGCACCAACTACGACGTCTTTCGTCGCTACCTCGCACTGCTGGAGGCCAAGGGTTGGATCGCCTGGGAAGCCCGCGAGGGGCGCGGCCAGGACCGCATCCACCTCACGGACGAGGGTCGGGAGGCCTACAGCGAGCTGGCCGGCTGGATCCGCGAGGCCCTCGGCCACGGCCTACTGGACCCCTAGCCCCGCTCGACCCCGCGAACGAACCCTTTTTACCTCCCGCCGGCATCGGCCGGCGACTCGGGTAGCCATGGCCTCCAAGGACGAGAACTTCTCCGCCTGGTACAACGACATCATCGAGGACGCGGAGCTGATCGACAAGCGCTACCCCGTCAAGGGGATGGACATCTGGCGTCCCTACGGCGTGAAGATCCGCGATCTCGTGGACGACGTGACGCACAGCGAGATGGAGCGCACCGGGCACGACGAGTACGAGTTCCCGCTGCTCATCCCGCAACGGGAGTTCCAGAAGGAGGCCGACCACATCGAGGGCTTCGACGCCGAGGTGTTCTGGGTCACCCACGGCGGCACGACCGAACTCGACGAGAAGCTGTTGTTGCGGCCGACGAGCGAGACGGCGATGTACTCGATGTTCGCCGAGTGGATCCGCTCGGACAGCGATCTGCCATTCAAGACCTACCAGATCGTCAACACGTTCCGCTACGAGACCCAGCACACGCGCTCGTTCATCCGCGTGCGCGAGATCCACTTCTTCGAGGCCCACACCGCCCACCGCGACTACGAGGCCGCCGAGGACCAGATCGTCGAGGACCTCGAGATCCTCGAGAACGTCAGCGACGCCCTGTGCGTCCCGGTGACGACCTGCCAACGCCCCGAGTGGGACAAGTTCCCCGGCGCCCACTACACGATCGCCGCCGACGTCCTCATGCCGGACATGCGGACCCTGCAGATCGCCAGCGTCCACCACTACAAGACGAACTTCTCCGAACCCTACGAGGTCGACTACATCGTCGACATCGACACCTGGTTCGAGGAGCAGGCCGAGGCCTCCGGTCTCGACCCCGAGGCGATCACCTACGACGGCAAGTTCAACGGCCCCCTCGACGAGGGCGGCGGCTGGACCGGGTTCGACGTCACCTACAAGGACACCACCTACCGCGTCCCCGACGTCGTCTCCGACGAGGACGCCGACCTGGACAACCAGTCCGGACCCGGCGCGTTCGACGAGGTCGTCCAAGCCCCCGAGGGCTTCGCCTGGGAGTGGCCCGACCGCCCCGGGAACCACGAGGGCCCGCCCTTGGCCATCGAGACCGAGGACGGCGACCTCGAGATCCCGTTCTTCAGCGTCAACCGCCACGTCCACCAGACGACCTACGGCATGAGCGAGCGCCTGATCGGGTCCATCGTCGGCGTCCACGGCGACGACCAGGGCCTGCGCCTGCCGCCCGACGTCGCGCCGATCCAGGTCGTCGTCGTGCCGGTCATCTTCGAGGAGGCCGAGGACGAGATCCGCGAGGCCTGCGCGGCCGTCGCCGACGAGCTGGACGAGTCGTTCCGCGTGCGCCTGGACGACCGCGACAAGACGGCCGGCTTCAAGTACAACCACTGGGAGCAGCGCGGCGTCCCCCTCCGCATCGAGATCGGCCCCCGCGACGTCGACGACGACCAGGTCGTGCTCGTGCCCCGCGACGGGTTCGAGGACGAGGTCGACCTCGCCAGCGACCACGCCACGGATGCACCTGAAGGCCGCAAGCTCGTCGTCCCGCGCGAGGACCTGGCCGAGGCCGTCGAGGAGCAACTGGCCGCGTTCAAGACCCGGCTGCGCACCGACGCCGACGCCCTGCTGGAGGACAACCTCCAGACGGTGAAGACCCTCGAGGAGGCCGAAAACCAACCCGGCGTGCTGCGCACCTGGTGGTGCGGCGACGACGAGTGCGCCGAGGAGATCGAGACCGAGGGCGCCAAGGACGTCATGGGCTTCCCGCGCACCGTCGAGGACGGCGAGGTCGTGCCCGCCGAGGAGACGCAGGGCGCCTGCATCGCCTGCGGCACCGAGACCGACCAGGTCGTCTACATGGGCAAGGCCTACTGACGTGACGGTTCGTACCTCAGGAGCTTAAGGGCCCGGGGCCATTCGTCGAACGGACGCATGGACGACGACGAGACTCGCTTCCTGGAGATCGCTTACGAGGAGGCCGACGGCAGCCCGCTGACCACCGTGTCCAGCCAGGCCCTCGCCCGCAAGCTCGGCACCGACGAAGACCGCCAACGCCGCATGGAGCGGGACCTGATGGACCGTGGCCTGCTCGAGGACGCCGGATCCGGCTACCGGTTGCGGATCCCCGCGATCCACAGCGTCGAAGAGCAACGCCTCGAGGAGGGCCGAGACGAGGTCGTCGACGAACGCCGCCAGCAACGCGGCGACTACGTCCGCGAGCTGTACGACCTCGCCGAAGAGGACCCCACCGTCGCCGTCCCGCTCTCGGATCTCAAGGAACAGCTCACCATGGCCGCCGACGTCGAGAAGCGTACGCGCGAGTACCTCGTCGCCGCCGGCCTGCTCGTCGTCGAGGACGACAGGGTCCAGCTCACCGAGCAGGGCGCCGAATGGGTGGCCGCGGCCTGAGCCGTGTCGAAGAACCCATACCCCCCGGCGGCCCTGCCCTCGCTGGGAGCCGGTGCTCGAGGCGATGACGGGGCGAGCGAGGACGCGGTCACGTTCACCTGGGACGGGGACCAGATCCAGGCCCGCCCCGGCGAACCGATCGCCGTCGCGCTCTGGCGCGCCGGTCACGTCACGCAAACGCGCAGCCTCAAGTACCACCGGCCGCGCGGCCCGATGTGCATGACCGGCGACTGTCCGGGCTGTTTGATCCGGGTCGACGGCGTCCCCAACGTCCGCGGCTGCCGGACACCGGTCGTCGACGGCATGGACGCCGAGAGCCAGACCGGCTGGCCCTCGGCCGAGACCGACGTCTTCAGCATCGTCGACCGCCTGTTCGAGCGCTTCGACCACGAGCGCAGCTTCGTCCGACCCCAACCCGTCAACCAGGTCTACGAGGCCATCGCCCGCCGCATGGCCGGGTTCGGCACCCAGCCGACCGGCGAGGTCGCCACGAGTCCGGGCCGCCACCTCGAGACCGACGTCCTCGTCGCCGGCGGCGGCCCCGCCGGCCTCGCCGCGGCCCGCGCCGTCCACCAAGCCGGCCGCGAGGTCCGGCTCGTCGACGAGGACATGCACGGCGGCAGCCTCTCCTACCACCACGAGCCGATCGAGGTCGGCGACCTGGCGGCCGCCGATGGACCCAGCCTGGCCGAGGACCTGCTCGACGAGGTGCCCGATCGCCGACGCATCCAGGGCGCCGTCGTCGGTCTCTACGAGGACGAGCCCGCCGCCGTGCTCGCCGAGGAGCCCGAAGGCCTGGCGGTTCACACCGTCGACGCGGAGACGACCGTGCTCGCCGTCGGCGGCTACGAGGGCCCCTCGATCGTCGAGGGCAACGACACGCCCGGCGTGCTGGGCGCTCGCGCGGCCCGCATCCTGCTCGGCCGATGGGGTCTCGAGCCTGGGGACCCCGTCGCCGTCCTCGATCCCGACCGCCAGGGCCGGGCCTTCGCCGACCTCGCCACCGAGCGCGGCCTCACCGTGCACACCCTCGACGACCCCGAGTGGATCGAGGGCGAGGAACGCGTCGAGGCCGTCGTCGGCGACAAGCGGCGCGTCGACGTCGAGGCCGCCGTGATCGACCCCGGCGTGGCCCCCTCGGCCGAGCTGGGCCGCCAGGCCGGTGTCCCCTACACCTGGCAGGACGAGCTCGGGGGTCGGGTCCCGTTGCACCGCGCCGACGGCCGGACCCCCGTCCCCGACGTCTACGTCGCCGGCACCTGCGCCGGTCTGCCCACCGTCGAGGCCGCTCTCGTCCAGGGCCAGGCCGCCGGCCAGCGAGCCGTCGGCGAGCAGCCGCAGGCGATCGCCAGGATGATCGAGGCCGAGGGCGGGCTGCGAGACGAGGAGCGCGACGCCATCAGGAGCGTGTGGAACGAGTGACGCGACGACGCCGAATGCTGTGCCCGTGCGAGGACGTGCTGGTCGAGGACGTCGAGGAGGCCGTCGAGCTGGGCTACACCGACCTCGAACCGATCAAGCGCGTGACCGCCGTCACGACCGGCCCCTGCCAGGGCCGCTGGTGCCTGCGGGCCACGATCGAGCTGCTGGCCGAGCACACCGACAAGACCGCCGAGGAGCTGGGCTCGATCACCCACCGCCAACCCGTCACGCCGGTCCCCCTGGACGCTCTGGCCGAGGCGCGCAACCCGGCCGACGACGGGGACGAGTAGATGAGAGCCCGACCCGAAGTGCTCGTCGTCGGCGCCGGCGTCAACGGGCTCGGCACCGCCCACCGGCTGGCGAAGGCCGGCGTCGAGGACGTGGTCGTCGTCGAGAGGAAGTACCCGATGTACGGCGGCAGCGGCCGCAACGGCGGCGGCGTGCGCGCCCAGTGGGCCTCGTTGTCGAACCTCGAGCTGGCGCGGGACTCGATCGACGCCTGGAAGCGTTACGCCGGCGAGCTGGGCCTCCACACCTGGTTCCGCCAGTCCGGCTACCTCATGCTCGCCCGCGATCGGGACAAGCTCGACGCGATGCGCGAGCGCGCCCGGTTCCAACGCCAACACGGCATCCCCACGCACATTGTCTCCCCCCAGGAAGCCCAGGACCTGGCCCCGCCCGTCGCCATGGAGCGCTACGTCGGGGCCAGCTACTGCCCCGAGGACGCCGTCATCTTCCCCTGGCCCGTCGTCAACGGCCTCCGGGAGGCCATCGAGGACCACGACGTCGACCTGCACACCCGCACCCCCGTCACCGACGTCACCACCGACGGCGACCGGATCACGGCCGTCGGGACCCCCGAGCACACCTTCGAGCCCGACTGGGTCGTCAACGCCGCCGGCGCCTGGAGCAGCGAGCTCGCCCAGATGGCCGGCGTCGACCTCCCCAACACGCCGGTCCGCCACCAGATCTTCGTCACCGAGGCCCTGCGCCCGATGCTGGACCCGATGGTCGTCGACATGCACACCGGCCTCTACGTCAACCAGGACGGCCGCGGCGAGTTCGTCACCGGCTTAGGCGACCGCCACCGGCGCGAGGAGGTCACCCACGCCGCCAGCTTCGACTTCCTGCGGCGCGCCGCCGACCAGCTGACCGACCTGATCCCCTCGTTGGGATCCGTCAACGCCATGCGGCAGTGGGCCGGCTGCTACGACGTCACCCCCGACCACGTCCCCAACCTGGGCCCCCACCCCGAGCTGGCCAACTTCGTCCAGCTCAACGGCTTCTCTGGCCACGGGTTCATGGTCTCCCCCGTCGTCACCGAGATCACCAAGCGCCTCATCCTCGGCGCAGACCCCCGCTACGAGATGAGTCGATACCGGGTCGACCGCTTCGAGCAAGGCACCGTCGACGCCGAGGCCATGGTCATCGGATGATGTTGCCCCTCTCCGTGACAACAGTTAAATCCGCTGGCTCGGGTGTACGACCAGGCGATTCTGTGTCGCAGGGTCCCGGTCGCAGCGACGAACGGTTGGAGGGGGAGCAGGCTCGCGAGCTGGGCGAGCTGTTGGGTCAGCTCGGGCTCGACGCCCGCCAAGCTCAAGTCATCGCTTTCCTCGCCGAGCACGGCGAAGGCCGATCGGCGGAGATCGAGAGAACGTGCGGGCTCCGCCAACCGCAGGTCAGCCAAGCCACCACCACGCTCGAGGAACGCGGCTGGATCCACACCCGCACCGAGAAGACGCCCGGCAAGGGCCGACCCGTCAACGTCTACGGTCTCGACCTGCGGCTCGGCGAGATCGTCGAGGAGGTCACCGCCCGCCGACGCGAGGCGATCAACCGCGACCTCGCCCGCATCGAGCGCGCCCGCAACCTCGTCGACGTCACCACCGAGGACCCCTCGCGCGCCCGCCAGGAAGCCTAACCGGAGACGGCCCCCGCTTGGCCTTCCTCGGCCAGCTTGGGCCCGTCACGCAGGAGCGGAGGATGGACAGGGTTCATATGGAGGAGGCGCTGTCCCTGACGCGCCTCGAGGACTTCGCATGGGCAACATACGTCAAACCTACATCAAACGCGTCGCGATGGAGCTCCTCCGCAAGCACGAGGAAGTGTTCACCGACGACTTCCAGACCAACAAGCAGCTCGTCCAGGAGCTGACCGACATCGAGAGCAAGGAGCTCCGCAACCGGGTTGCCGGCTACACGACGCGGCTCATCCAGCAAGACAACCTGATCCTCCACTAGCTACCAAGGCTTGGGTAGCTACCCACGCTTTATGCGGGGGGTGGGGGTTGGTCCCGCGTGCGCCTCAGGAACGAAAGCGCGGGACCGCCCGCCCTGGACACCACCCTGTCCGCGCTCCAGCAGGGTCGCCCGATCATGGTGTACGACGGCGACGAGCGCGAGGGCGAAACCGATCTCTTCGTCCCCGCCCAGAACGCCACGCCCGAGGCCGTCCGCCAGCTCCGTGACGACGCCGGCGGACTCGTGTTCGTCGCCATCGGACCCGACGTCCGCCAAGCCCTGGGCCTGCCGTTCCTCCACGACGTCTACCGGGACGCCAGCGACGAGCACCCGGTCCTCGGTGAGCTCGTGCCCGGCTCGCTCCCCTACGACGCCCGCAGCTCCTTCTCGATCACGCTGAACCACCGCGACACGTTCACAGGGATCACCGACCGCGACCGAGCCAAGACGATTCAGGGCATCGGTCGCCTGGCCAGCCTGGAACCCTGCCTGCAGGGCGCCACGCTGCGCGACCGCTTCGTCGAGGAGTTCCGCACTCCCGGCCACGTTCACGTGTGCGCCGCCGCCGAGGGCCTGCTCGACACCCGCACCGGTCACACCGAGATGGCCGCCGCGCTCGCCCGCCTGGCCGGCATCCCCGAAGCCCTCGTCGGAGCCGAGATCCTCGACGGTGACGACGCCATGTCCCCTCAGCGCGCCCGCCAGCGCGCCGAGGCCCGAGGCATCGCGTTCGTCGACCGGGCCGACATCCAGGAAGGCTGGCAAGCCGACGCCAACCGGGCCCTGCACCAAGCCCCCGCCAAGGGCACGTGAGCCCCCAGCACGCGGGCACCCTCCCATTCAAGGGACCCCCCGGGCATAGGTCCTCGTTGATGACTCGGGTGATGGCCGCCGGCGTCTTCGATCTGTTGCACACCGGCCACCTGCACTACCTGCGAGAGGCGGCCCAGTTCGGGGACCAGCTCTACGTCGTCGTGGCTCGCGACCGCTCGGTCCGCGAACGCAAACGCCCCCCGATCACGCCCGAACAGATGCGGCTCGAGCTCGTCGACGCTCTCGACCCGGTGACCGAAGCCGTGCTCGGCGACGAGGAGGACCACTACGCGACCGTCGAGCGCATCGATCCCGACGTGATCGCGCTCGGCTACGACGACTACCACCAGGCCCAGGCCATCGAAGACGAGTGCCAAGCCCGGGGCCTGGCGGTCCGCGTCGAACGCGTCAGCAAGCACGCCGACGACCTCGCCGGCACCCGACGCATCGTCCGCCGCATCCTCTCCGATCCCGCCTACCGGGAGTACGCCGACGTCGAGGAGGAGACGCCATGAGCCCACCCACGCTCGGCATCGTCGACACCACCTTCGCCCGCGTCGACATGGCCCAAGCCACCCGCGAAACGATCGACGAGTACCTCACCGATCACGACGAGGAGCTGTCGATCGTCCGCCGCACCGTGCCCGGCATCAAGGACCTGCCTGTCGGCGCGAAACGGCTGATCTCCCAGGCCGGCTGCGACCTCGTGATGGCTCTGGGCCAGGTGGGCCCCGAGGAGATCGACAAGCGGTGCGCCCACGAGGCGACCTTGGGCATCCAGCAGGCCCAGATCGCCACGGACACGCACGTGCTCGAGGTCTTCGTCCACACCGACGAGGCCGAGGACCCCGGCCGCCTGCGATGGTTGGCCGAGAACCGCGCCCGCGAGCACGCCCGCAATGCCGTGTGGCTGCTCTTCGAGCCCGACCGCCTGCGCGAGCTCGCCGGCACCGGGCAACGCGAGGGCTACCACGACGAAGGCCCGATCGAGGTCCCCGCCGACCCGCCCAAGGAGGACACCTGATGCGCGTCGCGATCGTCGCCGCCCGCTTCAACGCCGAGGTCACCGACTCGATGGTCGAGGCCGCCGAGGAAGCGATCGACGATCACGGCCACGAGCACGCCGCTACGGTGCGCGTGCCCGGCGCCTTCGACACGCCGGTCGTCGCCCAGCGGCTGATGTCCCGCGCCGACGTCGACGGCGTCGCCGTGCTCGGGGCCGTCGTCACCGGCGACACCGACCACGACCAGGTGCTCATGCACGCGACGACGCGCACCCTCCAACAGCTGTCCCTCGAGTGGGGCAAGCCGATCGCGCTCGGCATCACCGGGCCCGGCATGAGCGGCGAGGAAGCCCGCGAGCGCGTCGACTACGGCGCCCAAGCCGTCGAGGCTGTCACCGAGGTCCACGAGGCGCTGCGCCAGGTCACGCCCGAGATGGACATGGACACGGTGTAGGTCGAGGGTCCCAGCCTCGTGGAGGGCACGGAGAGCCAACCACAGAGTCAGAGAACGGCAGAGGAAGGGGAGGCCGCGGTCAGCGGTGGGAGCTGAGGAGAAGAACGGCGGTGTCGGCGGGCGGTGGACGAAGGCGAGGTGGGGTGAGCGAAGTGAGCCCGCCCGCCTGCAGCATCAAGGCAAACGGTAGGCGCCGCCGACGTTCATCGGCTCCTCGGCGATCGTGGAGATCATCGAGGCGACGCGCACGACACCGCGGACGTCCATCTCTTCGGACATCGGGACCAACTCACCTCGTGGCTCTGTTAGGGGGGTTATCAAGGCGATGGGGTACAGCTGTTGGTCAGGCGGAGGAGGGGAGGGCAACGGAGGGCTGGGAGTGCCGAACTCGACCACACAGACACGGAGGCTGGAAGGATCCCACCGAGCGGCCAGGGATCTAGGCGGGGTTGCCGGGGTCCCGGGCAGTGGCTTCAGGAGGGAGACTGGACCCTGGACGTCGGCGAGGGCCCTCACAAGCCCCCTGAGCCTCGCCCGTCCTGGCGTCTCTGGGGTTGGGTTCGAGGCTTCCGAGCCCTCGCCTCGGCTCTGGGTCCCCCTACTCGCCCACGATGTCGAGCACTTGGAGGTCGCCCGAGGAGCCGTAGACGTGGCCGTCGTGGTACTTGGCGTCCCACGTGGAGCCCTCGGGGTCGATGCGGTCGACGATCTCGGTGTCGCTCGGCTCGCTGATGTCGATCAGCAGCGTGCCGGCCTCGTACCAGCCCCAGGTCACCATCTCGCGACCGTCGACGAGGTCCCCGAAGTGGCTACCGCAGTTGGCGTTCTGGTCCTCGTCGATGACCTGGACCTGGTCCATCAGTTGCGGGTTCTGCGTGTCGGAGATGTTGTAGACCCACATCGACGCCGTCGTCTGCCGGGCGTCGACCGGGCCCTGGCTGGCGCCGTTGCAGTTCGGCGCGATGAACTCGTCGTTGATCATCAGCAGGTCGCCGTCCTCGCTGGCGAGGGCCTGGTGGTGGTACATGATCGACGGGTTGTCGATGACGCCCTCCCAGACGGGGTCGGTCACGTCGTCGCTGATGTCCCAGATGAACGTCTCGCCGCCGCCGGCCGCGTACATGCTGCCGCCGCCGGCGCAGAAGGCCTTGCCCAGGTCCTGGCGGACGACGACGTCGTGGCACCCGTCGGATTGGGTCGGTTGGCCGTTGACCTCGGCCGGGATGTCGATCGTCGTCCACGAGGGGTCCTCGGGGTCGCTGATGTCCAGCACCGGGATGATCGGGTTCGTCGCCTTCCCGTCGGCGCCGACGGCCGTGGCGTCGTAGATGTAGGGCGTGCCGGGCACGCTGGCGACGTTGTGGGCGCCGTACTTGTCGGCGGAGACGACATGCTCGGGCTCGCTGGGGTCGTCGATGTCGACGACGTGGATGCCCTCGCTGGATCCAGCCAGGATCGCGTACGTGGTCCCATCGTAGCGGAGGATGTCGGCGTCGCGGGCCGAGAGGTCGCCCACGCTGCCGAGCTTGGTCACGTTGTCCGCGTCCGAGACGTCGTACAGCTGCAGCCCGCCGCCCCCGTTGGCGCTGACGAGGACGTCACGCTGCTCGTCGATCCAGATGCCGGTCCCGCTGCCTTCGGTGCTGACGGTGTCGAGCTCCGCCAGCCCAGTGATCTCCTCCGGCAACGGCGAGGTCGAGGACTCGTTCGTGGCGGGATCGGTCGCGTTCGCAGTCTCCGCGGGCGCGCCCGTTCCGCTGGAACCGATGCATCCGACCACGGGGACCGTGATCAGCAACAGAGCCGTCGCGAGTGCCAGGCTGGACCTCATCACGGTAAACGAGCCGTCAGCCCCTTCATAAGCGCTGGGGGGCACCTGTGGGGCAGTGGCGGCTCACGGGGCCGGATTTAGCCTCGCATGGATCCGGGAACCGGTCGGATGCGACGGCAGACGAGGCGCGATCGCGCCCCGCCCGCCGCGCGTCGCGGGGAAGGCCAGCCTACGCCTCGACCTCGGCGACCTCGCCGGGCTCGTGCGCCTGTTCACCGGACTCGGCGTCGTCGACGACGCGGGTCTCGGTCTGGCCGAACACCGGTGTCAGCTTCCAGTCGCCGTTGGACGCCGTCATCGCCCTGTCCAGATCGAGGTCGAGGACGATCTGGGTCTCCTGCCCCGACTCGACCTGGAAGGATCGGACGACGCGACCGACGCCGCTGGGGACCGTGATGTCGACCTCGGTCCCGTTGTCGTCGATGCCGTAGGCGTCCTCGACGACGATCGCGATCTGCGTGTACGTGCCGGCCGAGAGGTTGGCCTCGCCCAGGAACGCGGCCTGGGTGCCGGTCGCGTTCAGCAGGTTCACGTCGATCGGTTCCTGGGTGCCGACGAGCGAGATCCAACCCGCCTCCTGGCTGAACCGGTTCTCGGAGCCGCCGTCCCCACCACGGTCACCGTGCTGGCCGAACGACGCCTCGGTCCCGCCCTCCTCGGAGGGGTCACCCTGGGTCGAGGGACCGCCCTCGGGGCCCTCTGAGTCGTTGGTGTCGGTCTCGTTCTCGTCACCGCCCTCGTGGACGTAGGCGTCCGAGAAGACGACGTGGATCTCCTCGAACTCGTCCGTCGGGGCGTCCGTCACGTACACGCTCGCAGATCCCTCGCCGTCGGTCGCGCAGCCGGCCAGGCCGGCCGTCAGCAGGACCACGGCGAACAGTACATGAACTCGCATACCTCGGCCAACCCTCGCCTGCGTTGAAAATCTGAGGGGTCGGGTTCGTCAGGCTTATCGTGTCGGGCTCGCCTTCGTCGTCGATGTCCTCGACCCCTCCCTACGAGGCGCCGCGCGGGACCGAGCGAGCCTGCCCCAGCTGGCGCTCGGAAGCCGTTTACCGGTTGCTGTACAACAACCTCGAGAACGCCGAACGGCCCGAGGACCTCGTCGTCTACGGCGGCACCGGGAAGGCCGCGCGCTCGGTCGAGGATCTGGAGACGATCGCGAGGGCCCTCCAGACGCTCGCGGACGACGAAACCTTGCTCGTCCAAAGCGGACGCGCGCAGGCCACCTTCCCCACCCACGAGGACGCGCCGCGCGTGCTGATCGCCAACAGCAACCTCGTGCCGCGCTGGTCCACCTGGGAGGACTTCCACGACCTCGAGGACCAGGGCCTCACGATGTACGGCCAGATGACGGCCGGCTCCTGGTGCTACATCGGGACCCAAGGCATCATCCAGGGCACCTACGAGACGATGGCCGCCGTCGGCCGACGACACTTCGACGGCACCCTACAGGGCAAGACCGTGCTCACCGGCGGCCTCGGCGGCATGGGCGGCGCCCAGCCCTTGGCCGTCGAGATCGCCGGCGGCGCCTGCCTGGCCGTCGAAGCCGTCGAAGCCCACGCCGACGAACGCATCGACGTCGGCTACTGCCAGCACAAGACCCACGACCTCGAGGAGGCGGTCAGCATCGTCGAGGACGCCGCCGAGCGCGGCGAAGCCACCAGCGTCGCCTTGATCGGCAACTGCGCCGAGACCCACGCCGAGCTGCTGGACAGAGGCTTCGAGCCCGACGTCGTCACCGACCAAACCAGTGCCCACGACGCGCTCGCGGGCTACATCCCCGCCGGGTACACGCCCGAGGAAGCCGACCGCCTACGCGAGGAGGACCCCGCCAAGCACGAGGAGGCCGCTCGGGCCTCGATGGTCGACCACTGCCAAGCGTTGGTGGCCTTCCAAGACCAGGGCAGCGTCGTCTTCGACTACGGCAACAACCTCCGTGGGCAGGCCCAGGATGCCGGCTACGACGAGGCCTTCGCCTACCCCGGCTTCGTGAAGGCCTACGTGCGTCCGATGTTCTGTCAGGGCCGGGGCCCGTTCCGCTGGGTCGCCCTCACCGGCGACGAGGACGACATCGCCGTCACCGACGACCTCGTCACCGACCTCTTCGGTGAAGACGAGACCCTCACCCGATGGATCGAGGCCGCCCAGGAACGCGTCCCCTTCGAAGGGTTGCCGGCGCGCGTGTGCTGGCTGGGCTTCGGCCAACGGGAGACCTTCGCCCGCGAGATCAACGACCGCGTGCGCTCGGGTGAGATCGGACCCGTCGCGATCACGCGCGACCACCTCGACACCGGCAGCGTCGCCAGCCCCTACCGCGAGACGGAAGGCATGAAGGACGGCTCCGACGCCATCGCCGACTGGCCGCTGCTCAACGCCCTCCTCAACGCCTCCGCCGGCGCCGACATGGTCGCCATCCACAACGGCGGCGGCGTCGGCATCGGCCTCTCCACGCACGCCGGCATGATGGTCGTCGCCGACGGCACCGCCGACGCCGACGACCGCATCGCCAACGTGTTCAACGCCGACCCCGGCTCCGGGATCGTGCGCCACGCCGACGCCGGCTACGAGGACGCCGAAGAGATCGCCGAATCCACCGACGCGTTCGACCGCTGGGGCTGAGCCCCCTTCTCGGGCCCCACGGCTGAGCCAACCGCAAGTGTGTCTCCTAGCCCTCCCACGCGCGAGCCCAACCACGCCCTCGAGGACGGCTCGGGCCGAGCGATCGCTGTTCGCCGACGGACCGATCGCCCACCTCCCCGTCGGCGAGCTGTGCCAACGCTGCTCGCTGGGGCTGAGGCCCCCCCGACCTCGCCGTCCACCCGACCCGGTCACCCCGCCGGCAAGCCCCCGAGGCGCGCCAGCGCCGGAGCGACGTGATCGAGGCCCGCGAGGGCGCCCGCCTTCACCTGTTCGGCCCCGGGACGGCGACCGGGCGAACCCACGCCCCGCCGATCGGCCGAGACCGTCACCGCGCCCGCCCGACGGCTGCCGGCGGCCTCGGCGTCGCGTCGACGGGGGAACCATCGGAAACGTCTTGCCGGGGGGCTGCCTGCCCGCCACCGTGCAGCCTCTCACCTACCTCGTCACGGGCGCCAACAGCGGCATCGGGCGCGAGACCGCGCGCGGGCTGGCCGACGCCGGCCACCGGGTCCTGATGCTGTGCCGCGACGAGGCCAAGGCCACCGAGGCCCGCGCGGACGTCGTCGACACGACCGGCAACGACGACGTCGAGATCGTGCTCTGCGACCTCAGCGTCCAGGACGAGATCCAGCAGGCCGCCTACGAGATCAGCCAGCGCGCCGACGCTCTCGACGTCCTCGTCAACAACGCCGGGCTCGTCCTTCACGAGCGCGAGATCACGCCCGACGGGCACGAGTACCAGTTCGCCGTCAACCACCTGGCCCCCTTCCTGCTCACCCACGAGCTGCTCGACCCGCTGCGCGAGGCCGGCAGCCAGGGACGAGCCGCACGCGTCGTGACCGTCGCCAGCGAAGCCCACCGCAGCGCCGGCTCGGTCCCCGACGGGTTCGAGAACCAGGAGGACAGCTACCGCGGCTTCAAAGTGTACGCGCAGACCAAGCTGTACAACATCCTGTTCACGCGCGCCCTCGCCCTCCGCCTGGACCCCGGGATCGTGACTGCCAACTGCCTGCACCCGGGGGTCGTCGGCTCGAACTTCGGACGCGAGGGCCCCTGGTACGTGCGCTGGTTCATGAAGATCGCCCGCCCGTTCCTCACCCAGCCCGACGAGGCCGCCGACACCTCGCTGTTCCTGGCCACCTCGCCCGAGGTCGAGGACGACACCGGCCGGTACTACATCGACCGAGAGGCTCGGGACCCCTCCGGCAAGGCCCAGGACGAGGCGCTGGCCGCCGAGCTGTGGCGAGTCAGCGAGGAAGCCACCGGCGCCGACAGCTGGCCCAAGCCGCGCTGAGTCGCCCGGCACGGCGTCCCCCGGTAGCCTTTTGCCCACGAGGGCGGGTGCCTGAGTGTCCCGATGCCCCACACCGTCACCTGCGATGGCACCTCGCTCACGGTCGAGGACGTCGTCCGCGTCGCCCGCGAGCACGCGCCGGTCGCGCTCGCCGACGACGCGCTCGCCGACGTCGAAGCCTCCCGCAGCTACGTCGACGACCTCCTCGACAGCGAGGAGACCGTCTACGGCGTCACCACGGGCATCGGCGAGCTCGAGGACACGGCGATCGACGCCGGGGACGCCCGCCAGCTTCAGGAGAACCTGCTCGCCTCGCACGCCTGCGGCGTCGGCGACCCGCTGCCGGCCGACGTCGTTCGCGCCATGATGCTGCTGCGCGCCAACGCGCTCGCCAAAGGCGTCAGCGGGGTCCGCCCCGCCGTCATCGAGACCCTCATCGAGGCCCTCAACGTCGGCATCGTCCCCCGCGTGCCCAGCCGCGGCAGCGTGGGTTCCAGCGGGGACCTGGTCCCGTTGGCCCACATGGCCCGAGCCCTCACCGGCGCCGGCAAGGTCCGCGCCGACGAGGGCACCCGCCCCGCGGACGAAGCGCTGGCCGAGGTCGGCATCCAGCCCCTCACCCTGGAACCCAAGGAGGGCCTGGCGTTGATCAACGGCACCCAGCTGCAGGCCGCCATCGGGTGCCTGCTGGTGCAGGACGCCCGGCGCGCGATCGCCACCGCCTGCATCACCGGCGCCATGAGCGTGGAGGGGCTGCGCGCCTCGCGCTGGCCCTTCGACGAACGGCTGCGCCAGGTCCGCCCGCACGAGGGCGCCTGCCGGGTCGCCGCGACCCTGGAAGCCCTGCTCGAGGACAGCGGCATCATGCTGTCCCACCGCAACTGCGACAAGGTGCAGGACCCGTACTCGTTCCGCTGCATGCCCCAGGTCCACGGCGCCGTGCTGGACGCCGTCGGGCACCTGGCCGAGGTCCTGTCGACCGAGATCAACGCCGCCACCGACAACCCGCTCGTGTTCCCCGACGACGAGCTCGTCATCAGCGGCGGCAACTTCCACGGCGAACCGCTGGGCCAACCGATCGCCTACGTCGCCAGCTGCCTGGCCAAGCTCGCCGTCGCCAGCGAACGCCGCACCAGCCACCTGTTGCAGGGCGAGGACATTGAGCTGCCGCCGTTCCTCACGACCGGCGGCGGCGTGAACAGCGGCCTGATGATCCCCCAGTACGTCTCCGCCAGCCTCACGAACGAGAACCAGGCCCTATCCCACCCGGTCGTCGCCGACACGGTCCCCACCAGCGGCAACCAGGAGGACGTGAACGCGATGGGGGCCGCCCAGGCCCTCCACGCCCGCCAGATCCTGGCCAACCTCGAGACCGTGCTCGGCATCGAGGCTCTCACGGCCGCGCAAGCGATCGACTTCCACGCCCCGATCGAACCCGGCGTCGGCGTGAAAGCCGCCCACGCTCGGATCCGCGAAGAGGTCCCCGCGCTCGACGGCGACCGCGAGCTTCGCCCCGACATCCGAACCCTGGCGGCGATGGTGGCCGAGGGCGAGCTGCGCGAGGCCGCCGAGGACACCGTCGGTCCGCTTCTCACCCTGGAGGACATCTGATGGAACGACGCGACGATCCCGTGCCCGACAACGTCGAGGAGGAGATCGAGCAGGAGATCACGGCCTGGACGGCCGAGTGCCCCCACTGCGGGGAGCCTCGCCTCACCATGCTCACGAAGGCCGCCGAGGCCGGTCCCTGGGTCGAGATCGTGGGCGGGGCGACCGACGTCGACGAGGAGGACTACTACTGCCGGGAGTGCGGCGGCTTCGTGAACCTCAAGGAAGCCGGCATCTGGGTCGAGGCCATGGAGATCGACTGAGCCCCCGCCCAGCCTATATACAAGGCGTCCGTCTACGCCGAGGTGTGTCCGAGGACCAGTCCCCGGCCGTGCTCGACGATCGCGGGGGCATCGACTTCTCCCGCCTGCCCACCGTGACCCAGGCCGAGGACCTGGTCGACCAGGCGTTCCGCCAGGGGCGCAAGGCCCAGGCCCCCAAGGGAGCGCCCGGCGAACGCGGCCGCAACCGCGAGCTGGCTCGCGTCGGCGCCGCCGCCCGCAAGATCGAGTCCGCCCTCCATCGCGTGATCCGTTCGTTCCCCTCCCTCGGGGAGTTGCCGCCCTTCTACCGCGAGCTCGTCGGCGTGCTCGAGGACCTCGACGTGCTCAAGCAACGCCTGGGCCACGTCGAGTGGACCCGCAAGCAGGTGCAGACGATCCGCGCCGACGCCGAGGACGAGATCCGCGACTCGGACAACAACCACGAGGCGATGCAGGCCCGCAAGGAAGCCTACGGCCGCATGGCCTCGCTGGTCGACGACGTCACCGAGGACCTGGCCGAGCTCGAACGGGCCCGCCACGAGCTGGCCGGCCTGCCGACGCTGAGCTTCGACCGCCCGATCCTCGTCATCGCCGGCCACCCCAACGTCGGCAAGTCCAGCCTCATCGAGCACGCCACGCGCGCCACGCCCGAGGTCGCCTCCTACCCGTTCACGACGAAAGGCGTCAGCCTCGGCCACCGCGACCACGAGCGCTACACGGTGCAGCTCATGGACACGCCGGGCATCCTCGACCGGCCGATGGACGAGCGCAACGACATCGAGCGCCAGGCCGTGCTCGCGCTCGAGCACGCCGCCGACGCCATCCTCTACGTGCTCGACCCCAGCGGCCACTGCGGGTACCCGCTGGAGGACCAGCTTGGCACGCTCGAGGAGCTGGAGGCCACCTTCGACGTCCCGCTCCTCGTCGTCGAGAACAAGGCCGACATCCAGACCACCGGCGACCGGGCGAGGATGAGCTGCGAGACCGGCGAGGGCGTCGAGGACGTGCTCGGCCAAGCGCTCGACCTCGCCATCGAGGCCTACCGCGAGCGCACCGAGCTCGGCTTCGACTGACGGGTCCACGCTCGCGGTGGAAGCAGGGCTCACAGAGCCACGGAGACACAAGGGCACAGAGCAGGGAGGGCCGATCGATGACGGTGACCAGGCGGGGATTCATGCCGGGAAGAGGAGATCCAGAGACCCCTCGTCCCCAGCGGCTTGGCTGCCTGTGCTGTCTCGCCTCTCCCGCGAGAGGCCCGCGGGACCGTGCGTTCCACGGGCGGGGACACCTCGGGGCTGGATGGCTTCTCCCTTGCCCCTTCCCTTGGACCTTCCGGCAACCTGTCTTCTCCTCCGTGTCTCTGTGGGTCTCTGTGTGGTCACCGCGGACCGTGACCGAGCCACCGTCAGCCGTCGAGCGCCTCGTTCAACGCCCCGGTGCGGTAGCCCAGCAGGTCGACGGCCACGAACGTGAACCCCAGCTGTTCGAGCTCCTCCGCGATGGCTCGGTCGTTAGCCAACAGCGCCGCCCGCTGGTCGGGCGCGACCTCGATGCGGGCCACGTCGTCGTGGTGGCGCACGCGCACCTGCTCGACGTCCGCGATCGAGCGCACCGCTTGTTCGGCCGCCTCGACGGTCTCGAGCTTGTCGGCGGTGACCTCCTGACCGTACGGGATACGGGAGGACAGGCAGGCGTTCGACGGGCGATCGGCGACAGGCAGATCCATCCGCTCGGCGAGCGCGCGGACTTGGTCTTTGCCGATGCCGGCGTCCACGTAGGGGAACCATGCTCCGGCTTCCTTGGCCGCTCGACGCCCGGGCGTGTGGTCCATCCGGTCGTCGGGGACGTAGCCCATCGCGATGTGAGCGAGACCGCGGTCCTCGGCGACCTCCCTCAGCCGGTCCAGCATGCCCTCCCGGCAGTGATAGCACCGCATGGGGGTGTTCTCCCGGTAGTCGGGGTCGGAAAGCTCGCTGTGGTCGACGACCGCGTGCGGGATGGCCTGGTCCTGCAGGAAGGTCATCGCGTCTTCGAGCTCGCGAGCGGCGTTCGACTCGGCGTCGAGCGTGACGGCGAGCATGTCCTCGTCGAGGACCTGGTGGGCGATGGCCGCCAGCGTGCAGGAGTCGACCCCGCCGCTCGTGGCGACGAGCACGCCGCCCTCGGCGCGGTCGGCGAACAGCCTGCGTAACCGTTCCTCCGGGGGGAGGGGCTCGTGAACCGTCGTCATCGTCGGGAACGGAAGTCCTTTTGCTTCTCGTCGAGCCGCTCCTCGTACCGGTTCGGGAGCTTGGGGATCTCCTCGCGCGCCTCCGGCAGGCGCTCGTTGAACTCGCTTTTCTTCTCCAGGCCGAGGATCCTGTCGACCTTGCGACGCGCCTTGATCTGCTCGACCAGATACCACAAGCCGGTGAACAGGACGACCGGCGCCAGGATCTGCACGGCCAGGTTCCAGTCCTGGCCCGGCTGGCTCGGTACGGCGGACTCATAAAAGGCCGTCCAGCCGCTCGGTTGACCGTCGTGCAGGAAAGCGAGCACCGTGAACACGAGACCGATCAGCGTGGCGACGGTGCTCATCCACAGCGTGTTCTTGCGCACGAACGGGCTGCGTCCCATGGGAACTCGGCGAACCAACGACCACCCCCGAAATAAGACTCCCGGTCGAGGCCCCCGCGGAGCTCCCGTCAGGCGTCGGCGTGGGCGGCCTCGAGCTCGGCCGCCAGCTGGCAGGCTCGGCACTCGCCGCCGGCGCTGGGTTCCCCACACTCCGGGCACGGCTCCAGCTCGGTCTCGTCGGCCTCGCCGGCGTCCAACCGGTCCTTGAGCTTGTCCTCCAGGCTCAGCAGACGGTGGCGGGCGCTGGGCTCGTGGTCGACCAGGTCCAGCAACAGCGAGCGGTAGGTGCGCCGGGTTGCCTCGGCCGCGTGCGGGCACTCGGCACCGTGGTAGGGCAGCTCCTCGATCACACCATAGAGGGCAACCTCGCGCTCGGTGCAGCTGCGCAACGGTTTCACGCGCGGGATCAGGCCCTCGGGTGCCTGCTCGTGCGGGCCGGTGCGGAGCACCTGCTCCAGGTCGGACCGCAGCAGGTTCATCAGCGTCGTCTCCGCGCAATCGTCGAGGTTGTGGCCGACCGCCAGCACATCGCAGTCCTCGTCGCGGGCGGCCTGGTTCAACGAGGAGCGGCGGAACACGCCACACGTTCCGCACGGCTTGCCCTCGGTCTCGGTCTGGGCGACCTCGTCGGTCGTCCACCCGTGATCGTCCTCGTGCGAGACGACGCGGAGATCGAGATCCAGCTGGTCGGCCAGCTCCTCGGCCGACGATAGCGCGGGCCCGCGGTAACCGGGGATCCCCTCGTCCACGCTGATCGGCACGATCTCGAAGCGCGGGTCCGGGCCCAGGGCGTCCACGAGCAGCGCCGTCAACGTGCTCGAGTCCTTGCCGCCGGACAACCCGACCGCGATCCTGGCGCCCTCGCCCGCGCCCAGGGCCTCCAGTTGCTCGCGCAGCTGCTTCTTGAATCGGCTCTCGACGAGCCGCTGGAAGTGGTCGGCGCACAGGTCACGCCCCGCGTAATCCAGATGGGTGACCGCCGGGCTCTCGCAGGCCGAGCACTGCACGCCGACCTCTATCTCGGCCCCGTACTTGGAGCTGTGCCCTCGATCGGGGGTCGGCCGAGCCGAGCGAGGCCCTGGCGAAACGCTTACAAGACCGGTGGGTGGGAGCCACGGGGACGGCATGGTGGTTGCTGCCCAAGCGAAACGGTTGTTGGCGGGCCTCGTCACGTTCGCACTGCTCGTCGGCTCCGGGACGGCCCCCGCCGCAGGGGCCCTCGTCGAGGAGACCGAACCCGACTGCCGGCCGGCCGACGACGGGACCGAGGCCTCCATCTGCCAGGTCCCCGAGGAATGCCGCGCCGACGAGGAGTGCCAGCCGCCCCCCGAGTGCGAGTGGCGGGACGAGACCACCGTCCGCTGCGAACCGCCCGACGACGTCAACGCGAAGGCGGATGCGGAGACGACCGAGACCACCGATGCCAACGAGCCGGAGCTGATCCGCAGCGAGGACGGGTCCCGATCCGCCGAGATCTCCGGCCCCGCCGCCGAGTGCCGGCTCGACGAGGAGATCGGCGAGCTCGTGTGCCGACCGACCGAGGAGTGCCGCCGATCGCCCGACTGCCGACCGCCCACCTCCTGCGAACCCGTCCGCGAGGACCTCTACCGCTGCCCGACGAGCGCGGGCGAGGGGCCGCCCGACCAGGCCCGCGAGGACCGCCGCGAGGCGGACCACGAGGCCGAGACCACGAGCGAGGACTGTCAACCCGGGCCCGATGGCACCCTCGTGTGCCCGCTCCCGCCGGACTGTGAAGACGCCACGACGGATCGCTGCCAGCTCCCGCCGGAGTGCGAATCGCGCGACGGGCGCATGGTCTGCACGCCGCCCGAGGACGCCCGCGAGCCGACGACCGAGCACGAGCCCGAGACCGGCCCCTCGTGCGAACCCGGGCCCGAGCGCGGCACGGTCGTGTGCGAACCGCCCGCCGAGTGCGCAGACGAGATCGGGGAGACCGAGCGCTGCACGCCCCCGCCCGAATGCCGGGACCGCGGCGACGGCACCTTCCTGTGCGAGATCCCCGACCGCCACCCAGCCGACGCCCGCGAGCCCGACACCAGCGAGTCCGAGATCCGCGAGACCGACGCCGACGAGCGAGAGCGGACCCAGCGCCAGCCCGTCGAGACCGACGACGTGGGTGACGAGCACCTGTTCGGCGAGGACAAGTCCCAGGCCCGCAGCCAGGCGCGCTCCCAGATCGCCGAGACCCTGCAGGACGCCGCCCAGACGTTCCGCCAACAGCTCGACGACATGCGCGGGGACTACGAGGCGCAGGTCGACGACCTGCGCGCGGAGTACCAGGACAACAAGGACCAGTTGCGCCAGGATTACGAGGACTGCCGGGCCCAGATCCCCGACGACGCCGACCCCGGCGACCGCAACGACGAGCTGCGCTCGTGCCTGGCCGAGGCCCGCGCCGGCCTCGACGAGCTGAAGACCGACATCACCCAACGCCACAAGGAGCTCAAAAGCTCGTTCAAGGACAAGGCCGAGGACGCGCGCGAAACCGCCTGCCAGAAGGCCGAGGGCGCCGCCCTCGACGCCATCGCCCGCCACGGCCTCTTCGACGCCAACCCCGGCGACCTGCTGCCTGAACGCGCCCTCGATCTGTGCCCGTCCTTCGCCGACTTCGACCGCGGAGGGGAGGACCGATGAAGCCCCTGGTCGGGGTCACGCTGGCGGTGTGCCTGCTCGCCGCCACCCCCCTGGCGCTCGCTCAGGAGCGCGAGGAGGACCCCTTCGCCGAGGAGGAGGATCCCTTCGAGGGTGAGGACCCCTTCGCCGAGTACGAGCAACAGGTCGACAACACCTCCCAGGCGACCCAGGAGCTCGCCGCCGAGGAGGACACCGGCCAGGACGACGGCGGTGACGGGGACCGATCCAACGCCTCCTCGGACACCGGCGACGAGCAGACGAACGACGCCCCCGGCTTCGCGGCGAGCGCGACCGTGGCCGTCGCCGGCGCGCTGGCGGTGCTGGCTGGCCGGCGTCAGCCGTGATCGCCGAGCTCGCGGCTGCGATCGGTCGCGGCCTCGACCGCGTCGATCAACAGCGCACGGAGCCCGCCGCGCTCCATCTCGTGCAGCGCCGTGATGCCCGTCCCGGCGGGTGAGGTCACCCGGTCCTTGAGCTCGGCCGGGTGCTGGCCGGACTCGCGCGCCATCACGGCTGCCCCGAGCACGGTCTGCATCGCCAGCTCGTGCGCGTCCTCGCGAGAGAGACCGACCTTGACGCCGGCATCCGAGAGGCCCTCGATGATCTGGAACACGTACATCGGGCCGGTGCCCGACAAGCCGGTCACCGCGTCCATCAGCGACTCGTCGACCCCGACGACGCTGCCCACGCTCTCGAACAGGCGCCGCGTCGTCACCAGGTGCTCGGCGTCGGCGTGGTCGCCAGCGCACATCGCGGTCGCGCCGTAGCCCACGGTGGCCGGAAGGTTCGGCATCGTGCGCACGACCGGCTGGTCGCCGGTCAACTGCGCCTCGATCCGGTCCGTCGGGATGCCGGCCGCGACCGAGACGACGAGCGCGCCCGGCTGCAAACTGTCGGCGACCTCGTCCAGCACGCCGTCGATGATCTGGGGCTTGACCGCCATCACGACCGTCTCGCCGAAGGCCGCGCCCTTGCGGTTCTCGGTGGCCGTCTGAACGCCCAGCGTCTCCTCGAGGTCGGCCATCTTGGCCGGATCGGGGCCGGTGGCCAGGATCTGATCGTTCGTCCAGCCCGAACCAAGCAAGCCGCGGATCAACGCCGTGCCCATGTTGCCGGCGCCGATCACGGCCACGTCGCCCGTCGACTTCTCCTCGTTCGACACGTCCGGGAGAGTGCACCGCTTCCGGGAAACCCTTATCCCCCCAAACGGCTCGTTGCACGCACGGGGACTACCTTGCGGGATGCGCACGCGATCAAGGATGCCAGCCGGGAAGCAGCCGACCGTCTGGCCGAGGCCGACGAGGTGCACCTCGTGGGCCACATCGACGCCGACGGGTTGTGCGCGGCCGGGATCGCCAGTCGCGCGATGACCGAGGCCGGCATCCCCCACGAGGTCACCTTCGTCAAGACCATGGGCAAGCCCGAGGCCGGGGACCTGCTCGACGAGAACCCCGCCACCGCCTGGATGGTCGACCTCGGCAGCGGTGTCGCGGACAACTTCATCGACCGCGAGTGGATCATCGCCGACCACCACGAACCCCCGAAAGGCCCCGAGGAAGGTCCCAACCACCACGTCAACCCGCACTACTGGGGCCTCGACGGGTCCGTCGAGGTCTCCGGGGCCGGACTGACGTGGGGCATCGCCCGCCACCTAGTCGACGACGAGACCGCCGGCGAGCTCGCCGCCATGGCGATCGTCGGCGCCGTCGGCGACCTGCAGAACGCCAAAGCCAACCGCCTGGTCGGCCTCAACCGATCGATCGTCCAGTACGCCTCGGACGCGCTCACCGTCGACCCGATCCGCGATGTCACCCTCTACGGCCGTGAGACCCGCGAACTCCACAAGTTCTTCCAGTACGCCGACGATCCCGAGATCCCCGGCGTCAGCGGGTCCGCCACCGCCGCCATCCAGTTCCTCGCCGAGCACGAGGTCCCCCGCAGGGACCCCGACGGCGAGGACCGCGCCTGGGTCCACCTCGACCACGACGAGAAAAGCCGGCTGATCTCGGCCGCCGTGCGCCGCGTGATCGCCAACGGCGAAGGCTCCGACGCCGTCCGCCGCCTGTTCGGCGAGGTCTACCAGCTCCCCCAGGAACCGGTCGGGACCCAGCTCCACGACGCCAAGGAGTTCGCCACCCTGCTGAACAGCACGGCCCGCTACGACCGCGCCGACGTCGGCATGGCGCTGGTGAAAGGCGACCGCGACGAAGCGCTCGCGGAGGCCCACGAGCTCATGGACGGCCACCGACGCGCGCTCGTGCAGGGCGTCGACCACGTGCTCGACCAAGGCCTCGAGCGCGTCGGCCAGCTCGAGTACTTCCACGGCGAGGACCACATCCGCGACACGATCGTGGGGATCGTCGCCGGCATGGTGTCCGGCCGCCGCCAAAGCGACGACGACGCCGTGACCGTCGGGTTCGCCCACCGCTCGGAGAACGAGGTCAAGGTCTCCACGCGCGCCCCCAAGGGCCTCGTCTCCCGCGGCGTCAAGCTCTCCGAAGCCGTCGCCGACGCCGCCCAGAGCACCGGAGGCGAGGGTGGCGGCCACGACGGCGCCGCCGGCGCCACGATCCCCAAGGGCACCGAGTCCGACTTCCTCGCCGCCCTCAACCGCGCCCTCGACCACCAGCTCAAGGCCCGCGTGTAGGACAACTCGGCGCGAACCAGTTCCACAACCCTTAAACGCCGCACGCGGCCTTCCTGGCCTGGATGGGATGCCTGTGGACCTCTCGAGTCTCCTCGCCGACACGCTGAGCGCACGCGGTTACGATGTCGAGGACGCTCCCCCGCTGGACGGCGCATCCGGCGCCTCCTACCCGGTGTCGCTGTTAGCCCACCGGGACGGGCAACGCTTCCTGGTGGACGTGCTCGCCTCGCGGACGGTCCGCGACGAGGACGTGCAGGCCATCGCCTCGATCGTCGACGACGCTGGCCTCGACGGCGCGATCGTCATCGCCCTCGACGGCGCCGACCACACGCCCGAGGCGCCCGGGGCCGACCGGGTCGACGTCTGGAGCCCACAGGAGGCCCAGGAAGCCGTCGGCGCCCACGTGCTCTCCATGCATCGATCGGCTGGGACCGACCCCGACGACATCGGCCCCTCGCCTGTCGAACCCTACGACGTCGCCACCGACGACCAGGAGGCCGAACCGATGGGCGCCCCCAACCCCAACCGCGAGACCGGCGAGCCTCGCGAGCAGCCACAGGGATCCGCGCAATCCACGAGCGCCGACCCGGAGCCTGCGGCCTCCCCCGACCGCTCGGCGCCGAGGGCCCTCCCAGCCCGCCCCCGAACCCGACACCGAGACGGAGGCGACCCCCGACGAGCCCGAGGCCGACGACGGCGGAGCCGACCCCGCCGATCCCACCGAGGACGTCGACCACCGCGAGCTCGTCGACCCCGAAGACATGCTCGAGCGCGCCGAACAGCTCATGGAACAAGGCGCCGTCGACGACGGCGACGCCGAGCTGCTCGTCGAGGAGGACGACGAGCCCGAGGCCGACCCCGAGCGCTCGCAACGGGCCCACAGCCAACGCTCCGAACAGACCGACCCCGGCGGTGCCGGTGAGCCGCAACCGGCCGAGCAGTCCCAACAACCTCGACAGTCTCACCAACCCCAGCAGGCTGACCCGGCGGCCGAACCGACCCAGCCTCGAGGGGCCGAGAAGGATCCCATGCCGGCCGAGGATGGCAGCGACGCCGAGATCCTCGACCCCGAGCCCTCGACCTCGCGGCCCGAACCCGACGCCGAGCCGCCCGAGCCGGAGCCCGCCTCCACCGCCCGGGGCTCCCCCTCGGAGTCGACGCCCGACCCCGAGACGACGGACCCCTCCACGAGCTCGCCACCGGACGCCGTCGACAGCCCGGCGGCCGCCGCCGGCGCGAGATCCGAGGATCCGTCCTTCGTATCGGGGACCACGATCGAGCCCCAGGTCGACCGGGACGAGGCTCTCCGCGAGGCCGAGGAGGCCCTGTTCGAGGCCGACGACGCCCGGCTGGAGCTTTTGCCCTTCCGCGTCTACCGCTACCAGGCCCGCCTCGTCGGCGACGGCGCCGAGCGCGAGGACGAAGGCCGCGTGTGGGTCTCCACGCAGTCCGGGGCCGTCGTGCGCGCCCCCGCCGGCGACCGCGTCGCCGAGCTCGATCAACCCCACGAGCGCTTCGATGGCTCGATGAGCGGAGACGAGACGCAGGCCGCCGCCCGCGAACACCTGCTCGACTCGCTCGAGCGCCGCGACGAGCGACGGCAGGACTACAACGAATCGGCCGTCATCGAGCGTGTCCAGCTCGAACCCGATCCCGAGGCGCTCGCTGTCGACCGTCTTGGCAAGGCCTACGCTCCTCGATGGCGCGTCGAGGGTCCCGACGGGACCGTGTTCGTGGACGCCGTCACCGGCGAGGTCGTGACCGACTGAGGCTCACACGTCCACCGACCGCGTCTTCCCGCAGATCGGACAGCGAACCCTCACGGGTCCGGCTTGGTCTCCCCCCAGGCGCACGCGCAGCCGGGCCTCGCATCCCGAGCATCGACCGCGAAGCACGCGCGATCCGGTGCCCTCGAGGATCGGACCCGCCAGCGGGTACCGATCGCGTTCGGCCTCCTGGCTGCGGTCGACGTCGGCCGAGCGGTCCGTCGTCGACTCGGTCTCCCTCGTGGGCAGATCGACGCTGTCCGTCGTCGGTTCCTCGGTCTCGTCGACCGGCTCGAAGCAGACGGCCCCGCGATCCCTCATGATCCCGGCACGCGCAAGCGCCGAGGAAAGGCTTCCGGTTCCCGTTCGTCGGTCCACGAGAACACAGGGCTTATGCGGGAGCCAGGGAGTTGTGGCGTGATGCCCGAGGGCGACGCCACGCTGACGGCGGGTTACGCCGACAAGACCCTCCCCGAGTTCCTGGGGCTGTTGGAGGAACACGGCGTCGACCGCGTGCTCGACGTGCGAGCGCTCGCCGACTCCAGCCAGGAGGGCTTCAGCGGCGACGAGCTCGAGCAGGCCCTCGCCGCCGAGGACATCGGCTACCTGCACCTGGCCGCGCTGGGCGACTTCCAGCCCGAGCCCTACCCCGAGTACATGGAGACCGACGACTTCCAGGATGCCTACGAGACCCTGCTTGAACAGGTCCGCACGGGTCCCAGCTTGATCCTGTGCGCCTGCCCGGACGTCTCCTCCTGCCACCGACGCTTCCTCGCCCAGCGCCTGCGCGACGAGGATCTCGACGTCGTCCACCTCACGCCGGCCGGTCCCAAGGAGACGGTGACCTTCGAGGGCGGCTGAGGTCGGCTCGCTTCACGCGCGTATCCGAGTTGCCTATACCCACCGGCCAGCAGAGCCTGTGGCGGTGGCCGACGTGTACGAATGGATCCCCGCCTCGATCGTCGCGATGACGTTCCTCGTCGGGCTCGTCGCCGAGTCCGTCGAGGCCCGACGGTTCCGGTCCCTCCGCACCCAGCTGTCCCGCTGACCGCCCGCCTGTAGTTTCAATCCACGGGTCAGCGGACACGCGCGCTCTCACCCCTTGGGATCGACCGGACATCGG
>PXUB01000048.1 GCA_003009755.1 Thermoplasmatales archaeon SW_10_69_26 | reverse complement strand
CTTGCCGGAACTCGTCTGCGGACATCTCATCCCCGCTATACTTTGCTGAGAGATGATTCAAAACAATCTGGCAAGAATCGGATACCCCAGAGTTGCCTGCGGCTTGGGCGGCCCCCGACAAACCGGTCAAAGCTACTATGCAGAGTGCGATAGTGATGGTCTTTCGTCGCACAGTTCCATAGACTCATGCTCAGGTAAGGAAGTGTCGATCTCCTCTGATGAAGTTACGGCACTGGCGGCATTTGTGCGGGCCACGCCTGAGCCTTTGGTCGGGGCTGGACCCCCCAAATGCTAGCTCTCGAGTCTGCCCACACCCGCTGCGGCGAGGCCTGCGCCTGCCGTCCCCCGAAGCCGTGTGACCGGGTGATGGAACCGGCCCTCGAGTGCCTCGGCCTCACCAGCATGGCGGCCCGAGAGCCGGTGACGGGGGCTCCTCGGAGGCTCACCCACCGAATCGACGCACGGCCAAGCCGAGCAGGGCGAGGCTGGCCGCCGCGGTGCCGGTGCCGATCGCCGTCCCGTCGAAGCCGGCCTCCGAGACCGGCTCGGCGCTGTCCGTCGCGACGTCCAGCCCGTCGCCGCCGTCGTCGGGCCCCTCGTCGCCCCCGCCGTCCTGGGAGGCGTCCGCGCTGGCCTCGTCGGCCTGGCTGGTGTTGCCGTCGGGGATCGCGAACGCCAACTGGGTCGGGTTCGTCCGGTCGTGAACGAGCTGGCTGCTCGACGTGGCCTCGGGGACGACCGTCACCCTGAGCAGCGAGGCGTTCTCGGGCACCTCGGAGACCCCGATCGCGACCCGCACGTTCGTCTCTTCGGCGCGACCGACCTCGTCGGCGTTCCTCGTCCAGTCGACGGCGAAACCTCGCGGCGAGAAGGCGACCTCGTCGACCGGGTCGGACCGATCGCTCGCGTGCAGCACGACGGCCGTCTGCTGACACAGGCACTGCCCGCCGCTGGCTTCGACGGTGACCTCGAGGTTCGCCCGGTACACGCCTGGGAGTTCGTCGGGAGCCTCCTGGACGCTCCCGGTGACGGTCGTCGTGACGGTCTGCTGCGCGCTCGCGACGGGGCCGCTCAGACCGGCGACGACCAGCAGCCCAGCCGCGATCCACCACACGGTTTCCTCCATCGACGGCCGAGGGCCGCGTGGGAAGATAAGGCGTGTGGATGGATGATTTGAACGGTCGTCCCGCGCGTTCAGTCCCGTGCCCGGGGGACGGTTTCGCCCGCGTGCGCGGACACGCCCGCGAGGGGGGACGGACCGGGGACGCCCTCGGTGGCGTCGGCCGACTGCGAGGACCCCTGCTCGGGCGGGATGAGCTCGACCTCGGCCGGGTTCGACCGCCCGGGGCGACGCGGACACCGAAACAGGCCCGACCCGCCAGCCTCGCCGGCCACGGGAACGGTCGAGTCCACGATCCGCGGCCGGGAGAGCTCGGCCTGACGAGCGCCGCCTTCCTCTTCGCTCAAGCCGGGTGGTTCAGGGCACCGCCTCGATCACGGTGTCCTTCTCCCCCATCCCCCCACCGGTGTAGCACACGTCGTCCACACCGGGCGGCTGCATCCGTTGATAGAACGTCCAGCGGTTCTCGCCTGGTTCCTCCAACTGGTCGCTGGAGACGTTCACCGTGAACGTGGCCTCCTCGCCGGGCCCGACCTGGGTGAGCCACGTGATCGATCGGTTGTTGTCGTCGGCGTGGTCGGCCGCGTTGCTGTCGAGCACGTAGCCGACCTGGGTGGACGTGTACGTGAGAGCCAGGGAAACCTCGACCCGCAGTTGCGAGGTACCGGCGGCAACGTAGGCGCCGGATTCCCGAGGCAAGCTCGGAGCACCCCCGGCGAGGCAAGCCACGTCCGCTTCCTTGGCTTCGTCGTCGTTGTGAATATCGACGATCTTCGTCGGCTCGGCGTGGGCCGTCGACGGGGAATCGCTCGTGGGACCGACGTCCTCGGACGCGTTCGAAGGGCTCGATGGACCGCCGCTGAGGCAGCCGGCGGTCAGCAGGACGACGGCGGCGACCACGAAGAACGGAAGGACCCGGGGGCAACAGCCCCCGGGGTCTGCGTCAGGATCCGTCACCGGAGAGCCTCCCGTTCGTCGGGATCATCAACCCGTGTATGAGTTCCCCTCCCGTTGTATGTTTTGCCGTACGATGGCTTGACTGTCCGCCAGTGGACGTCCCGACCGTCACGGCACGGTGAAGACCTCGCCGGTGTTCGGCGCGATCACGCGCTCGGCGACGCTTTCCAGATCGTCGACGAGGAGCTCGGGCTCGTCGCTGTGGCAGAGCACGATCGTCTCCGGGCGGCAGCCCTCGGCGAAGTCCACGAGCTCGCTGTGGCCGGCGTGCCCGCTGAAGTCGAAGTGGTCGACCGTGGCGTTCACGTTGACGACCTCGCCGTCGAGGTCGACGCGGTGCTCGTCGAGCAGGCGGCGGCCGCCGGTGCCCTCGACCTGGTAACCGGTGAGCAGCACGCTGTTGTTCGGGTCGTCGTGGGTGTGCTTGAGGTGCGTGATGACCGGGCCGCCCTCGACCATGCCGCTCGTCGTGACCACGATGTTGCCGGGCTCGGTCGCCTGCTGGCGCATGCGGTGGCCGCGGATGCGGTGGGCGTCGTTGTAGACGCGTTCCAGGCGGTCGGCGTCTTTGAGGAAGTACGGGTGGCGCAGGAACAGCTCGGTGACGCGGGCGCCCATCCCGTCGATGTACACCGGGCGGTCGATGTCCATCTCGTCGAGCACGAGCAGCACCTCTTGCGTGCGCCCGACGGCGAAGGCGGGGATGACGCAGGTGCCGCCGGCCTCGACCGTGGCTCGCACGGCCTGTGTGAACTCGTTCTCGGTCTGGCGGCGGGGCGGGTGCTCGCGACCGGCGTAGGTGCCCTCCATGATCAGCGTGTCGCAGGCGATCGGTTCGGCCGGGTCGACGAGCTGGCTCTCCGTCGTGTTCAGGTCGCCGGTGAACATCAGGCTGGAGCCGCCGGCCTGCAGGCGGTACATGCACGAGCCGGGGATGTGGCCGGCGTTTTCGGCCTGGATCTCCCAGTCCTCGACGGTGAACGGGCTGCGCATCCGGATCGGGCGGGCATCGGCCGCCATCTGGTCGACGGCGACGTCCTTGTAGGGGGTGCCATAGCCCTCGATGCGGTGCACCTTGAGGCAGTCCTGGCACAGCAGCTCGGCCGTGTCCAGGGTGGGCCCGGACCCGTAGATCGGGGCCGGGGACTCGTGGGCGATCGCCGGCATCATGCCGGCGTGGTCGAGGTGGGCGTGGGTGACGAGCGCGGCCGAGACCGGGGGGGCCGGTTTGGGGTACTGGGGTGGGTCCTCCGGCGCGAGCCCGTAGTCCAGCAGCAGCCGGGAGCCGGCTCGGCCCAGGACCAGGCCCAGGCGGCCGACCTCCCCGGCGCCTCCGAGGAACGTCCCCTGCATCGTGTCACAGTCGACGGTAGAAGATCACGCCGAAGGCGACCACGACGGCCAGGAACGCCACGATCACGTACCAGTACGAGCCGAGGAAGGTCTGCAGGTTCGCGGTCTCGGCGTCCTGCACGCTCTGCGTGGACACGTCGTAGTGCGTGTCGATCTGGCCGCTGCCGTCGGTGTCGACCTTGTACAGATCCCCGTCGCGTTCGACCTCGGTGACCACGACCGGGTCCCGGTGCGGGTTGACGTACTTGTCGAACCGGGTGTCGCCGTTCGTGTCCACGAGCACGTCGGCTCGCCCGTCCCCGCTGAGGTCCAGGTTCGCGGTCTTGCGCAGCTCCTCGTTGGCGGGGTCGAACACGCGGTCGATGACGCCGTCGAAGTCCACGTCGATCGGGTGCTCGCTTTGCGCGTCACCGGTGGCGTCGAACGTGAACGGGATGTCGAACGTCCGAGCACGGTCGGGGTCGAAGTAGACGTTCCCGACGCCGTCGTCGTCGGTGTCGATGACGTGCTCGGCGCGCCCGTCGTCGTCACCGTCGATGACGTACAGGCTGGACGAGGCCGTGCTCTGGGTCGCGTTCAGCTCGCCGCGCTCGATGAGCTGGGTGTCCTGATCGCGGAAGATCTCGTACCCGTCGCTCAGATCACGGTTGAGGTCGAGCGCGACCTCGAAGGCGCTGTCGCCGTCGATATCGTCGAGCACGTAGTCGACGAGGCGGGTCGTGACCTCGGCGGTCGAGGTGGGCACGTTCCCGCCGGAGCCGTCGACGCTGGATCGGGCCTCGATCAGCGTCGTGACGCCGCCCTCGCGGGCGACCGGGGCGTCCTCGGGGTTGGGGCTGGGGATGTGGACCTCGACGGTCACGTTCTCCAGCGTCTCGCCGGCCTCGAGGGTCGGCGTGGTGTCGTCGGTGAGCGAGCTGGTGACCTCGTAGCCGGCGTCCTGGCCCTCGGGTTCGTCGAAGGCGAGCTGGATCTGGTCCTCGCCGTTGCCGGTGTTCGTGAGGTCCACCTGGAAGGTGGTCGCGTCCCCGGGCGCCACGTCCTTGGCTTGGGCGCCGGTGACGTCGATCTCGACACCGTAGCGGTGGATCTCGGCGGTCAAGGTCACCTGGTCCTCGACGGAGCGTTGGCCGCGCGCGAACGCGCCGACGTCGATCGTCTCGACGTGGCCTTGCTCGGCGTCGTTGGGGGCTTGCACCTCGACGACGACGCGGCGGAACTCGTCCTCGGGGACGTTGATCGTGTCGTTGCCGAGCACGGTGCCGCTGCTGGCGTCGACGAACTGGGCGATCCAGTCCTCGGACTCGAAGGTGGCGCCCAGCTTGTAGCTGGTCGGGCTTGTGCCGGGGTTGCGGACGAGGATCGGGAACTCCGTCGTCTCGCCGGCGTCCACGACCTCGGTTTGGTTCCGGTCGATCTCGAGGGCGATCGCCGTCTCGCCCTGCGCGATCGCTTCGGCGCGGGCGACGGCGAACTCGTCGTTGTCGTCGAGGTTGGTCGCCTCGATCACGAACGGGTACGTCGAGCCCTCCGTGACCGAGGACGGGGCCTCGACGAGCACGGTCTGCGTGATCGTCTCCTCGGGACCGATCGTCACGTTGTCCGGGCTGGGTTCGCCGTCGGCGGTCCGCAGCGAGGTGTCCCAGTCCCTGGGGCCCACGGGCTGGGTGATCTGCAGCTCCTTCGTCGTGGAGCCCTGGTTGGTGATCGAGAAGTTCAGCGCGGTCTGCCCGCCGGGGGAGACGCTGGCGATCGAGCGTTCGGCCTCCATGGTCAGCTGCTTGGCCTCGACCACGTTGATCGTGTAGTCGGCGGTCTTGGGCCCGAGGTCGTCGCTGGGGTCGCTTGGGGTGCCGCGTTCGGCACTGACGGACGCGGAGAGGTCGATGCTGTTGCGGGCTTGGGCGCTCGTGGGCACGTCGACGCGGATCGAGCTGGTCTTCTCGGAGGTCGAGGAGATCGTCGGGCTGTCGGGTTGCGCGGTCGGGTCGGCGTTGTCGCTGGACGTTTCGACGGCGAAGCCGTCGCGCGTGGCGCCGGAGTTGGCGATCGCGAGCCCGAAGGCGACCTCGTCACCGGGGTGGGCGCGGATCGTCTGCGTGCCGCGGTCGAGCTCGAAGCCGAAGGTCCGTCCGATCTGGGTGGCGATGCCGATCGAGTCGTCCTCGTCGGGTACCTCGTCGGACTTGGCGAGCACGGTGAACCCGAACCGCTCGTTCTCCTGGGCACCGCTTTCGGGGGGCGTCAGCTCGAGACCGAGCGTGACATCGCCGCCGCTGACGTACCCGACGGATCGCTCGGCGGAGTCGTTGTCCGCGAAAGCGACGTCGCCCGGTACGGTGATCTCGCGGGGGCCTTCGCGGTCGACCGGCACGTCGACGCCGTCGAGCCGGATCTCCCACCCGTCCGCCAGGAGGTCCTGGATCTCGTTGTCGTTGGCGAGCTCCACCTGGGCTTGGTCGTGGTGGCCCTGCTGGAGCGAGAGGGTGAAGTTGATCGTCGTCGTCTCGCCGAGCTCGAGCCCGGTGCGTCCGGGCAGCTCGGCCACGGTGCCGTCTTCGCGGGTGAAGCTGTCGAGCAGCGCGAGGCGCGCTTGCGCGTCCTCGTCCATGTCCTGCGTGTTCTCGTAGGGGAACCGCGTCTCGGTGGACAGGGTCTTGGTCTCGCCGTTGTCGAGCGAGGCGAGGATCGTCGCGTGGAAGCTCTCCTGACTGCACTCGCTGAACTCGCCGAGATCCTCCCAGATCGACGTCTTGCCGTCGTAGCCCAGGCGGAGGTAGACGACCTGGCTCTCACCGGGGTCGAGCTGGACGTCGGATACGGTGGACTCGGTGCCCGGGGCGTCGGTGTCGATGCCGTCGACGATGGCGACCGGGTCGATGCCGCGGTCCTCCTCCATGCGCTGGATGCGGGTGTCGAGCAGCGGCTGGCAGTCGTTGGGGCTCGGGATCGACTCGGTGCGGCCGTCCTCGGGCAGCAGCGAGAGGTCGACGACCTCCGGCTGGTCGCCGGTGTTGGTCACGACGGCCCGGTGGTAGGTGAAGTTGTGGAACTCGTCGCACTCGTCGGGCCGTTGGACCTCGTCGCGGACCCCCGGCTCGCAGTAGCCGGATCGCTCGTCGCCGTTCACGTCCTCGTTGCTGCGGTTGAACCGCGAGAAGCGGAGGCTGTCGAGGGACTCGTCGTTCTGGTGGTCCAGGCCGACGATCTCGACGGAGCGTTCGGCCGTGACGATGGTGTGGACGGTGAACGTGTCGACGGCTTGCGGTTCGGCGCGGCTTTGCACCTCGACGTCGAAGGTGTGTTCGTCGCCCTCCTGCACGTCCGAGGGGGTGACGTCGATCGTGAACGAGCCGACGTTCCCGGGCGAGACGCCCGTCACGGCGGCCTGGGGCACGGAGACGTCGAACTCCTCGGGCGTGGAGTTCTGATCGACCTGCACGCTGATGCCGTCCTGGGCGGTGCCCTGGTTCCAGGCGAACGCGCGCAGGCTCGTGGTCTGGCCGACGCGGATCTGCTTGCGGTTGTCCTCGTCGGAGAGCGCGAAGCCGCCGACGTCGCGGACGGTGCGGTCGGTGACCTGGGCTTCGAGCGTCACGTTCTGTTGGGCGTCGCTGGTCGTGCTGTCGGCAGTGACGAGCACGCGGGCGCGATCGCCCAGCGAGACGCCGTCGGGCGGCGTGATCGTGACGCGGAGCAGCGCGACGTCGCCACCGTCGACGGTGACGCGGTCGTTCTGGTCGACGCCGACGAGGTCGACGGCCCACGTGTCGCCGCCCTCGCTGAACTCGAAGGAGGCGTCGATCGCGTAGCTGTCGGACTCGGTGCCGCGGTTGGCGACCTCGAGCAGGTAGGTCGTCGAGCTGCCCTGCTTGAGACGGTGATCGGTGCTCTCGCCGTCCTCGGGCGCCAGATCGAACGCGAAGGCGCCCATGGCGACGGAGCGGGTGAACGTCTTGTCGGTGTCCTGGATGACCTCGCCCTCGATCTCGATGGTGTAGGCGCCGGGTTGGACGTCGGAGGGGTAGTCCCAGGGCTGGGTCTGATCTTCGGGGGTCTCGATCTCGAAGATCTTCTGTGCGCCGCCGCGGATCGTGAGGTCCTCCTTCTCGGTCAGGCCGAGGGCGGTCGTCGTGTCCTCGTCGTCGGTGACGAGGTCCACGAGGTCTCCCTCGGGGTCGCGGATCTGGGCGTCGTAGACGCCGCTGAGGATGGCGTCGCTGCCGAAGGGGCTCCGCAGCGCGAGGTGCGGGACCAGGCCGTCGGGGCTGTCGGGGTCGAAGTTGTCCCTCACGGTGCCCGTGCGGTCGGCCGCCCAGACGGCGTGTTGGACGGACTCGGGCGAGCGGACCTCGGTACGGGTATCGTAGTCGCGGTCACCGAAGTACATCTCCCACTCGAAGTTCTGGTCGTCGGCGTCGGAGTTGACGGCCACGATCTCGGTGACGATCGCCTCGTCCTGCGCGAACGAGACCGGTTGATCGAGGGTGGTGTCAACGGAGACGCGGTCGGCGTTGGCGGCGGAGATCTGGGAGGCGCCGTTGCCGCACACGGTCTTCGACGTCGAGGCGAAGGGATCCTCGAAGCTGGCTTCGTCGTTCTGGAGCTCGTCCTCGGTGACCTTGTGGTAGCGGACGACGAAGTCGATCGGTTGCTGTTCGCCGGCGCCGAAGGGAACCCCCTCCTGGCACACGGCGTCGGAGGAGTAGTAGAAGACGGTCGTCAGGGAGGAAGCGGTCGATCGGATGGAGAAGTTGAACGCGGCTCCATCGGGGATGCGGTCCGGCGAGAAGCCGTCGTCAGGGTCGGCGTCGAGCGCGAATCGGATCGGATCCTCGGCCTCGGCCCCGGCCTCGCCGCTGGGGTCCCCGGATTGGACGCTGCGGCGCTCGCTGTCCGGGGAGCCTTGGTCCCCGGGCGGTTGGATGCGGAGCTGACAGAGCGGGTTGACGTCAGCCTCTTCCTCACCACCGGCGTCGATGGGCTCGGCGGTCGGCGTGCAGTCGGCTCCGCCGCCTTCGCGGTCGAAGTGCAGTGCCGTCTTCCCGAGGCCCGAGGACTGGAAGTCCACGGGCACGGTGTCGGAGGATTGACCGCCGACGTTCGCGGCGAAGAGTGCGACACCGCTGACGGCGAGGACGATCGTCAACAGCAGGGCCAGGCGCGGGTTGGTTCGTGTCATCGGAACACCTCGTCTCTTCGAGGGACGGTCGGGCGGGGCTTCAGCCGAGCGGGACGAAGCTCTCCCTTAAAGATTGTCATGGCTTCGCCCCCCGGGAAGCGGTCGCTGTGAGGGTGAGGACCCCGGCGAGCACGGCCAGGCCGGGGGCGGGTTGGTCGTTGGTCTCGGGCTCCTCGGCGAGGTTCGGGTCGGCGTTGGCGAACAGGAGGCTGCGATCCTCGGAGCCGCCTTGCGAGATGCCGTGCAGCTCGACGCGGAGTCTCGGTCGTTGGGCGTCGTCGGTGCAGCCGGCGGTCCCGTTCTCGACCTCGGGGACCGGGATCTCGGCCGGGGCCGTGATCTCGACCCGGACCGGTTGGCTGCCGCGGGAGGGCACGTTGACCTGGGAGGCGCCCAGGGTGAGGCCCCACACGGTCGGGACGCAGGGCTCGCCCTCGCTATCGATGGCGCGGACGCTGAGGTCGGTCACGGCGTCGACACTGCCGAGGTTCTCGACGGTGACGTCGTAGGCTCGCGTCTCGCCGGGAGCCATCTCCTGACTGATCTGATCGGGCCGCAGGCGGATGACCTCGAACGGGTTGACGGTGAGGTTGACCTGGAGGGAGGAGACGCGGTCCTGGCTCGTCCCCTGCACGAGGATGCGGTTCTCGGTTCCGTTCTCGGCCCCGGGCGGGACGTCGATCGCGACGCGAGCGGTCGTGGCTGCGCCGGCGGGGACCCTCACGGTGTCGTCGGGTTGCACGCGGAAGGCCCAGTTCCGGTCCACGGTTTGCTGGAGGTCGAGTTCGACGTCGGTCTCCGCGTTGCCGCGGTTCTTCAGGTCCAGACGGAGGGTCACCGTCTGTCCCTGCGTGACGGTGCGGTCGGCGACCTCGCCGCCGGCGAGCCCGACGGTGACGTTGGGGGCCGAGGTGACGTTGACGGCGAGCGTCGCGTTCCCGTCGGCGCTGGGGCGGGCTTGCAGGTCGACGGGGACCGATCGCTGGCCGGCCGCGGCGTCCGGGCGGGCGTCGACCACGAGCGCGGTGTCGGTGTCGGTGCCGGGTAGCAGATCCAGGCTGGCGGGCTCGGTGTGCACGCGCAGGCCCTGGTCGGTGGCCGTGGGCGTGACGTTCACGATCGCGGCCCCGGTGTTGGCGAGGGTGGTGTTGGATCGGACGATGCTGCCCGGGGAGACGGTGACGGCGTCGGCCTCGAGGGAGACCTCGCGGTGGAGGACCCGGCCTTCGAGGACCGACGTTTGGGTCCCGCTGGGCCCGCCCTCGTCGGCCTCGGTTGCGATCGCCGCGCCGAGACCGGTCGCGTTGAACGAGACGACGGGGCCGGCGCGCATCTCCCAAAGCCGGTCGCCGTTCGGTCCGAAGCCGTCGACGGTCTCGGCGACGGCGAAGAGGTGCGGGGGTCGGACGATCGCGTCCTGGCTCGTCCCGTTGACGGTGGCGAACCAGCTCGCTTCGAGTCGGTCCTGGCCCGACGCCAGGCGCGCCGTCGTGTTGCCGGCGGCGGCGAACGCGACGTCACCGTCGGCGTCGACGTCGACGTGGGCCGGGTCGGTGCCGACGGAGACCTCGCTGAAGCCGTCCTGGCGTTCGAGGCGGGCCGTCCCGTCGAGCAGGCCGACGTACAGCTGACCCTCGTCGGTGAGGGCGGTCGAGGTCACGATGCCGGCCCGCGATCGGGGGATGGTGCGTTCGATCACCGGTTCGTCGTTCTCGGAGGCGAGGTCGTAGAGGTTCACCCATCCCACCGTCCGGTCGTCGTCGGTGGTGTTCCCGCCGGCCGCGAGGAAGCGGGCCGAGTCGGAGAAGCCGAGATCGCGGGGGTGGCCGGGCAGCGAGGCCTCGTGTTGGCGGTCGCCGCCGGCGGAGACGACGATCAGGCGATGGTTGCCGTCTGCGGTGCGGACGGCGACGGCGCCACGTTGGCCCTCGGCGTCCATCTCGACGGCGAGGATGCGTCCGTCGACGGTCTCGGTCCATCGCTCGGTGAGGTTCTCGTCCGAGCGTTCGTACATGACGAGGTTGGGGCCGGACAGCTGGGTGTCGCCCGGGAGGGCGACCAGCGCCAGGTCACCGCGTTCGGCGGTGGCCAGGGCTTGCACGCCGTCGGCAGTCCCGGGAGCGTCGATCGCGTCGAGACAGCCGGGTTCCTCGGGGAAGGACACGAGGAAGAGGTCGGCGTCGCCGGTGTCGGTGGTGCAGGTGGTTTCGGCGGTGCCGGCGGGTCCGGCCGCGGTGGTCGCGTAGACGAGCCCATCGTCGAGGAAGCCGGCGTCGACCGGGTCGCCCTCGAGCGTGAGCGTGCCCCAGTCGGCCTGTTCGGGCGGGGCCGCGCTGGCGGTGGCGGTCACGGCCAGGAGGCCGACCACCGTCGCGAGGGCGAGGAATCCGTATCGGGGGGCCGGCTTCATCGGGTCCGCCTCCGCAGCGCGACGGCAGCGAGGCCGACGGCGGCGAGCGCGAGGGCCAAGCTCGTGGGCGAGTCCTCGGTCTCCTCGGGGACGGCGAGCTCGTAGCTGGCCTCGCCGACCTGGTCACCGGTGGCCGAGCTGGTCGCCTCCAGGGTCACGGTCGCCGTCTCCCCGGGTTGGGCCTGCCGGGGGACGTCCGTGGTGACGGTGATCGTCTCCTCGCCGTCGCCGTCGAGGGTGATGGAGGTCGACGAGAGGTCGGTGCCCCAGAGGTTCTGGGGGTTGGAGGCCTCGGAGGCGGCGTTCACGGTGAACGTGTCGCGCGTGTTGCCGTCGTTGACGATCGTGACCTCGGTGTTGACGGTCTGGCCGGGGTCGACGTCCACCGTCTCGGTCGGGACCTGGAACGCGGCGCCGTAGGAGGGTTCGACGACCACCGCCACGTCGGCGCGCTCGGAGGTGCCGCCGTCCTGGGGCTGGGCGGAGAGGGTGAACGTGTTCCGCGTGCCCTTGGCGGCGTCGCTGGGCGCCGAGACCGTGACGGTGCGATCCTGGGATCCGCCGGCGTCGAGCGTCGTGGACGACCGGCTCGTCTCGTCGCCGTCGATGCTGACGGTCCAGGCGGCGTCCTGACCGACGCGGAGCGTGATCGGCTCTCGCGTGTTGCCGGCGTTGGTGACCTCGGGCTCCAGCGTGATCGAGTTGCCTTGGCCGATCGACCGCTGGCTGGTGTCGACCTCGAGGCCGGCGGCGTGGAGCTCGCGCACCGTGAGGGTGGCTTGCTGGCTGCCGACGGCCGTCTTCGCGGGGCTCTCCTGGCTGACGGCGTCGACGGTGAAGGTCACCTCGCCCGGGGCTTGCGTCGAGCTCGGGGTCACGGTAAGGGTCGTGTTCCCGGTCTCGCCAGGGAGCAGCTCGAGCGGGTCCTCGGGAGCCTCGACGGTCCAGGAGCCGTCGAGGTCGGGGATCGACAGGCGGTAGCGATCCAGCGAGCTACCCTGGTTCTGGATCGTCGCGGAGACGTTGAACGAGCGACCGGGTTCGACGGAGTCGGGGACGTCGACGGAGACGTCGGCCCCGTAGGAGCGCTCGTACGTGTTGACGACGCCGTCGCCGCCTTCGTCGCTGGCGACGGTGATGCGCTGGGCGTCCTCGCTGGCGGCGAACGCGTTCACGTTGGGGAGCATCCACAGCGGGCGGACCTCCTCGCCGGGCTGGAACTGCTGTTCGTGGAAGGCCATGAGCCCGGCGCCGAGGGCGTACAGCGTCCGGCTGCCGTCGGCGAAGGCGGCCTCCTGCACGGGTTGGCCGGTGTCGATCGGTCGATCGAAGGCACGTTCGGCGCGGGGGCCGTCGTCGGTGCGGTTCGTGCGCTCGTAGACGAACATCTGAGCGTTGTCGAACCCGGCCGCGAAAACCGCGCCGTCGGGACCGGTCGCGACCTCGCTCACGTCGGCGGGGCCGTTGGTGCTCCAGGGGAACTCGGAGAACCGCAGCCCGGGCTCGTCGCCGCCGTTGTCGTGGAGGCCCGTGTAGTAGATCGTGTTGCCGCTGGTGCCGACGAGGACGTTGTCGCCGTCGTCGGAGAGGGCAACGTGGCCCTCCATCTCGTTCTGGGTGACCGTCCAGGTGCCGGCGATCGACTCGAGGGCCCCGTTGTTGGTCTCGAACAGCCGGAGGGTCACCTCGACGTCGCTTGTTTGGTCCTCCTGTTCGCCGGTCAGCAGGGCGATGCGGTCGGAGGTGCGGGAGGCGTCGACGTCGAGGATCGTCTCGTCGGCGTCGGTCCATCGGCCCTCGGAGACCTCCTCGTAGACGGTGCTGCGTTGGCTCTCGAACAGGGACAAAGCGTCCTCGTGCTCGACGAGCATCGTGTCGCGGTCGAGGAACCAGATCTCCTGCACGGCGCCGTCGGGGGCCGCTCGGTCGCCGGCGTAGGTCACGTTGGACCCGGAGCCGGGGCCGCTGGAGCGTCGGTAGACGTGGACGTTGTTCTCCGTGTTGTCGCTCGAGCCCTCGTTGCCGACGGCGATGAAGTCGCCCTTGCCGCCGGGGTTGGCTTCGATGGCGACGACGCCGAGGCCTTCGGGGTCGCCGATGCCGGGGCTGGGGTCGACGCGGAGGACCGGGGTGGAGCTGTCGGGGGAGCGTTGGACGTTCCACGCGAAGACCTCTTCGTCGTCGGTGGAGACGGCGCTGCCGTCGGCCTGCACGGCCGTCGGGATCTTGCCGTCCGCGTCGATCGCGACGTCGTTGACGGTGGCTGCCTCGTCAGCCCCGAAGCTCCACAGCTGGTCGGGGTTTGGATTCCCGCCTTGGGCCATCGCCAGCGGGGCAGATGCGATGACGACGACCGCTAACGCTGCGAGAGCCGATAGTCTGCGGGACCCCATCCAGGATTCACCGTCCCGAACCTATGCCCGGGCCTTATTTAACTACTTTCGATTGACCCTCGAAAGGTCCGGCCGGCCGATGATCGTTGCATGAGAGCGTCTGGGGCGATCGGACCGTGGGCTCGGCCGGCAGAGGGACGGAGGTCTGAGGGGGTCGAACCGTCAGGCCTGTGCGGCCTGGCCGCCCATCATGTCCTCGAGGGTCTCCTGGAGGGTTTCCATGCGGTCACGGAGACCGTCCTCCTGGTCCTCGAGAGAGTTGAGCCGGACCTCGAGCGTCTCCTTCTCCTCGGCCAGCTCGCCGAGGAGGTCCTCGGGCTCGTCGACGCCGACGAGGACGCGCCCGACGTTGCGGTAGACGGGCGTGTCACCTTCGACGTCTTGGAGCGCTTCGACAGTGCGCTCCAGCTCTTGGACCTTCATCTCCATCTGCTGCTTCTGCTCCGTCAGCTGCTGGAGCTTCTGCTGGGTCTCCTGGTACTGACGGAGCTGGTTCTGAACTTGCGGGGGGACGTCGCCTGCTGCCATGATCAATGCACCTCGGGATCCGTGCCCTGGGCGTCGACGTCGAGGGTGTCCTCGATCGTGCCCACCCAGCGCAAATGAGCGTTCACGGCGGCTCGCATGTCGGTGACCGTCTCGCTTCCGAACCGGAGGCGAGCCCGGTCCTCGTCGACGGTCTCGATCCCCGTCTCGACGCCGGGGAACTCCTCGGCGTGTTCGGGGGCGAGTGCGTCGACGAGCACGTCCACGTCGTCGGCATCGCCGGCGACGTCGACGGTCAGCTCGAGCCGCGTCACATCGAAGGCAGTCCCGCGCCAGCTAAAAGTGTTGGGTGGTTGCCGAACGGCTCACCCGCGATCGACAGTTGGAGAGAGGCTCCGGAACACGGGGAAACGGCGGGGACCAGACGTGGGCCGGGCCGGAAGCCGCTAAGCATAGGTCCAGCTGCCGAGCTCGAGATCGGGAGACTGGCCCGGCGGGGCTTCACCCGTCGCTTCGAGGCGCACATCCCACGACTGGGAGACGGTCACGCCCTAGGAGATAGCGTCGACCCCCAAACCCCCGATGTCGGGTCCTGGACCTCGTAGGTGGCTTCCTCGATGGGAGCTGTCCAGGTTTGCTTCCAATCCTCGTCGGGCGGACCGAAGACCGAGATCGCGTACTCCCCCACGCCGGGTTCGTCTGTGTCGACGGCCTCCGGCGTCACCGTGACGGAGAGCGCGCTCGTTCGATCGGGGAGGGTCGTTTCCGCGCACGGCTCCAGGTCTTCGTCGGTAGACAGGCGTAAGAGTACACGCCAGCCGTGTGGTGCCCCGCCCCGACGAGGCAGCCGATCTGCGTCGTGGTCGAGGACTCCCAGGGGACCAGCGTCTCGGAGCTGGTTGCGTTGGATGGCTCAGTGGCGGGAGAGGCTGGGTCGTCGGTCACGCACCCTGTGAGGGCCCAACTGTGCAAACGAGGAGGGCCACGAGGATAAGCGATTGGCTCATCGGCGGGCGGGCCCTTCGGACTGTGGCAAGCCTTGGGGATGGATGGTTGAACGAACCTTTCGACCACCCGTGCGCCTGGCGGCTGGCAGACCCAAGACAGCTCTCCCTTCTTCACACCGTGCCAGCCTCTCGCTCCGCGATGGCCGCTTCAGCGAGCCTCGAGGCTCTTGGCGATCGTGGGGCGCTCCTTGTAGAAGACCTTCTTGTTGCAGTACGTGCACCGGATGCCGAGGTTGCTCTGGCTCAGCTCGATGCTGCGACCGCAGCCGCCACACGTGTACATGCTATCCCCACCTAAACGGGCGCCTGCCTTCAACCCTAGGGTCGCGGTCGGGGGGAAAGCGGGAGGGAGGGGGACCGGTCCGCGGCGGCGGTCAACTTAGCGGGGGCGCTTGGCCCGGGCGGACCGGCCCGAGGGACCGGCGCGCTACTCGAACAGGGATTCGATCGAGTCGGGCTCGTCGTCCTCGTCCTCGGCGGCCGGCTCGGGCTCGGCCTCCTCGGGCTCGGGTTCGGGCTCCTCGACCGTCTCGGTCTCCGGTTCGGGCTCGATCTCCTCGGCCTCTTCCTCCTCTTCGTCGGTCTCGAAGGCTTCCTCGACCTCTTCGAGCTCGTCGGCGGAGGCTTGGGCCTTGCCGAAGGCGGAGGTCTGGGGCTGGTAGGCGCCGCCGGCGAACTTGTGGTCGCACTTGCGGCACTGCCAGATCGACGTGGAGACGCGCTCCAGGTCACCGGTGAGGCACTGCGGGCATCGGTGCTCGTCGTGCTGGACCTCCTCGATCGCTTGGATGCGGCGACGGACGGAGGTACCATAGCGGGGACCGAATCGGCCGGACGAGCCGACGTCTTCTGTTCCTTGGCTCATGCTGATCTCACTTCTTGACGGTCTCGAGTACGTTGGACCGGAGCTCTTCAGCCTTTCGGCGTGACCGCCGGATGGTCTCCTGGATCTCTTCGGGCTGGAAGCCGCCGGCCAGGCTCTTCTGGGCCGCGCGGATGCGGCCGTGTTCGTCGGTGGAGACGGAGATCCGCGGCGAGGAGACCTTCTCCTCGAGGTCCGTCGGATCGAACAGGATCTCGTCGCCGATCTTGACCGCGGTGGTCATGATCGGTTGCGAGCGGATCTCGAGGGGCTCGGGCTCCCCGAGATCGTGACGGTGGTTGGGGATCTGAGCCGTCATGAGGGCGGCCAGCAGACCCAGGGATCCGGCGTCGAAGAGGTTCCCGTCGAAGTCGACGCAGTGAACGTCGAGGTACACGACCCAGCACTTCTCGCCGGGTTCGATGCACAGCGACTCCAGGGGCACCGCGTCGGATTCGCGGATGCCACGGTCGATGACGCGGGAGACCTCGACGGACGGGCCGCGCGGGGGGCCGCCCTCGAAGTCGGGGGAGGCCATCTGGTTCCGCTCGGCGGTCGTCGTGATGACGCCCTGGTTGGGGCTGTCGGAGTAGGGGTCGCCCATCTCCATCTTGACGCCGCAGTAGACCTCGGTCCCGCCCAGTCGGACGTGGGCCGAGCCCTCGGCTTGGTTGATGACGTCGGTCTCGATCGAGACGTCACGGTACTCGTCGAGGCCTCGGTCGTCGAAGCGGCGGCCCTTGTCGGCCAGATCCACGAGGTACTGGCGCTGGATGTCGGAGACGACGTCGTCGGACATCAGCGGTTCCCCCCGTTGGTGGCAGAGCCTTGGTACCGGTCGACGAGGGCCTGCTTCTGCAGGTCGTGGATGTCGTAGCAGGCTTCGTAGGCCTTGTCGATCGCCTCGTCGAACTCGTCGGCGGAGAGGTCGCCGTCCATCTGCAGCAGAACGACGTCGCCGGTCTTGGGCACGACGGCGATCGGAAGATCGGCCTCGCCGTGGAAGTCCTCTTCGCGGCTGAGATCGAGCACGACGTCGTCCTCGATCTTGCCGGCCGCGCAGGAGGTGACCAGGCCCTTCATCGGGATGCCGGCGTCGGCCATGGAGACGCTGGCGGCGGTGAGGCCGGCGCAGCGGGTGCCGGCTTCGGCTTCGATGATCTCGATGAAGACGTCGATGGCGGCGCCGGGGTACAGCTGGGTGAGGACGGCGGGCTCGAGGGCCTCGCTCGTCACCTTGCCGATCTCGCGGTCGCGCCGGGACGGGCCCGGGCGCGTGCGGTCGGACACGCTGAACGGCGCCATGTTGTACGTGACGCGGACCACGGCCTCGGCCGGGTCCTGGTCGCGGCGGGGATGGCACTCGCGGGGGCCGTAGGTGGCGGCGAGGACCTTGTTCTCGCCCCACTCGAGGTAGGCGGAACCGTCCGCGCGGTTGAGGACGCCGGCCTCGATCTCGATGGGCCGGAGCTCGTCCTTGCCGCGACCGTAGGTGTATTCATCGTTGACAGGGTCGCGCTCGGCGATGCGCAACCCCTCGTGGTTCAACAGGTCAGGGGCATCAGCTTTCGCCATGAGGATCACTCCGTAGGGGGATCGACTGCTTCGGGGCCTTCGTCCAGGAAGGTCTCGACCCGCTCGGTGAGACCCGAGGTGTGCGCTTGGTCGACGATCATGTGGATGGCGTCGCGCACGTGACTGACCTCCTCGGGCTCGCCGTCGAACCAGATGACCCCGTTCTTGCCGACGAAGAGCCGGCAGTCGGTGTTGTTCTTGATGGTCTTGATCATGGAGCCCCGGCGTCCGATGATGCGGGGCACCTTGCTGGGCGGGACGGTGATGGTGGTTCCGCCTTCGAGCTTGCGACAGGTCCGGTCCTTCATCGTGACCTGGGCTTCGCGCTGCTCGTCGACGTGGTAGACCTTCATCAGGGCCGTCTCGCCGATGTCCAGGTACTTCGTGGTCTCGCCGAAATCGACGCGCCAGGGGACCTCGTTGACGTGCATACCGACGTCGCTGGGTCCGTTGATGTCGAGGAACCAGATCGAGGGCTTGGCCTCGATGATCGTCCCGATGACGAGGTCACCGCGTTGGGGCTCGTAGCGCTTGCCGCTGAGGGCCACGACCTCGACGTGGTTGGAGCCCTCCTTCTTGAGCCCGACGCGTTCGGCGTAAACCTCGGAACCTTCTTTGTACGCGTTGGACCCGGCCTCTTTCTGCCCTGAATCGTCGAGCAGATCACCGGGTACGACGACTTCTCTTGACAAGTGTGATCACCGTTTCAGTGTGGTCTGAACGTTGCCTTGGGTGCGCTCGTTGAGCTTCTCGTAGAACTCCGTCTGCATCCCGGCGGGGATCTCGACGGTTCCCTCCCACGAGCCATCCGATCGCCATTCCTCTCGGACGAGCTTCCCGTTCTCGCGGACGACGCCGTACGCGGCGCCGGTGTGTTCGGCCGGGATGGTCACGACGACCTGGACCCGCTCGATCTTGATCGGGATGATCGGGCGCAGCTTGTCCATGAGCTCCTCGACCTGCGCCTCGGTCGATTCGAACGGGTCCGCGTGGAAGCGCACGTTCTCCATCGCGTTCTCGATGCGTTGGGGAGGGTGAGGGTTGCCGGTCTGGGGGTTGAGCGCGTGGCGGGAGATGTAGGAGATGATCGCTTTGCGCTTGTTCTCCCGCATCTCGCGCCGCTGCTCGGTGGTGAGCTGGATGTCCCCCTCGGCGACGATGCGGTTGGCCGCCTCGACGACGTCCGTGGTGCCGAACACCTCCTCGATGTTCTCGTCGGCCGCCGCCTTGCCCTTGTTGGCGTCTTTGAAGACCTTGTCGGCGGCGAGATCGCCGCTTTCGAGGCTGTGCTCCTCGGGATCGCCGTGTACCTGTTGGGCGCGCTCGGGTTCCACGAGCACTTCGAACTTGGTCCCGTGGGATTCCAGGCGCGCGGTGACGGCGTCGTCGAGGCTGACCAATGGGCTCACCTATGCTTCGTCTTCGTCGCTGTCGGGGCCGGTGTCGGTATCGGTCGACGGGCCGGCGCTGGTGTCGACGGAGGAGACGGCGTCCTCCACCTCTTCGCGCTCGAACTTGCGGAACCGGGCGTCGTCGGTGACGACGCCGATCTCGATCGCGGCGGGTTCGAGGGCCGACTCGGTGGCGCGGTCGAGGCCTTCGAGACCGAGTTCGAGGGCCTCGTCCTGCGTGCAACCCTCTTCGAAGTCCTCGGTGAAGTGGTCCATGACCGTTTGGCGGCCCGCACCGATGGCGGAGGCCTTGTAGGCCATGAGCGCTCCGGAGGGATCGGTCTCGAAGAGGTGGGCGCCCGTGTCGTCGACGCCGGCGATGAGCAGGGCGGTGCCGAAGGGTCGAACGCCGCCGTACTGCGTGTAATTCTGCTTGAAGTCGCAGGTCCGCTTGACGAGGGTCTCGACGTTGATGTCCTCCTCGTAGGACAGCTTGTTCATCTGGGAGTCCATCCGTGCCCGGTCCACGAGCACGCGGGCGTCCGCCACGAGACCCGAGGTGGCGCACCCGATGTGATCGTCGATGCGGAAGATCTTCTCGATGCTCTCGGGATCGACGAGCTCCGAGCTGATCCGTTTGTCGACGATGAGGACGACGCCGCCGTCGAACTTGACGCCGACGGTCGTCGTGCCGCGTTTGACCGCCTCTCGGGCGTACTCCACCTGGAACAGGCGCCCGTCAGGCGAGAAGACCGTGATCGCGCGATCGTACATCTGCGAAGGTTGCTGCATCCTACCACTCTGTCCTGCTTGTCGCTGGGGAAGACCGGTCCCCTCCGGCGGGAAGTCTCGTCCCCGACTCCCCGAACCGAGGACGATCGATCGCGTCCTCTGCTTGGCGGATGGAGGGGTCGGTATTTGTAAGTGAGGTATGGCGCGGTCGGTGGGCGGCCGGTATCGGTCGGCGGCTCACGATCCGACACCCGCTCGCTTCTTGGCGGCTGCGATGGTGCCGCTCGTGGTCACGGGTTCGGCGCCCTCCTGGGTCAATGCATCCCGGGCGTCGCCGGCTTCGGTGTGAGGGACGCGCAGGATGCCGACCTCGTCGTCGTAGACGGTCAGCCGCCAGGATCTCTCGCCCAGCCGGACGTTGAGGTCGTGACGGCTGGGCCGGGGCTCTGGGGGCCGGAAGGCGATGTAGCGGTCCCGTTCGCTGGTCGAGCCCACGCTCACGCCAGCGGACCCTTTCATAAACTCTTTTCGGGTACCAGACAGCCCGGGGTACCGGCGACGTCACCGGTCCCGACGGAGCGCGGCTGCAGCCAGGAGCATCGAGGCCGTGAGGGCCAGGCCGACCCCCGGCGCATCGTCGGTGGTGTCGGCGCCGTCGAGCCCCACCTCGACCTCCGCGGCGTGCTCGATCCGATCCCCTCGGGGGTAGGAGAGCACGTAGCGTTCGGTGTCCTCCTCGTCGTCGGGCTGCCGCCAGGGCTGCGTCTCAGGCTCCCCCTCGGCGGTCCGCCGACCCTCCTCGCCCTGCGTCTCCTCGCCCCGGCGGGCCTCCTCGATCCCCAACTGCGTGGTCTGGGCGATGAGCTGCTCCCCGTCGACGGTGGCGGTCGTGCCCCAGGCGAACAGGAGGTTCACGGACCCGTCGTCGACGTCCTCGGCGGTCAGGAACCCGCGCTGGCGTTCCCCCCGGGCTCGGTACTGGTCGCCTGTCTGGTCGTCCCCCATGACGACGGCGAGGAACAGGGCCAGTTCGGTGTCCTCTCGTTGGAAGTCGTAGCCTCGGGTGGTGAGCCCGACGCGGACGCTCGCGGGGCTCAGGGTGACATTGCGGACCTGGGCGCGCTCCCCGTAGGCTTCGATCTCGATCGTGAAGGTGCCGTTGCTGGGGATCTCGGCCGGGGCGACGACGCGCTTGCCCTCGGCTTGGCCCGAGGTGGCGTTCGTCACGATCGGGGCCGCCCAGCGCGTCTGGTTGCCCTCGGAGGCGTTGGCCTCCCCGGACGTCGGGCTGAGCCGCGCCGACGAGACGATCGGTTCCCCGAAGTCGTAGGTCCCGTTCCCGTTGTCGTCGGTGTACTCGACGATCGCCTCGAACGCCACTGTCATCGTGGTCTCGCCGGCGCCGTAGGCGACGTCCAGCGTCGCGTTCGGGGGGTCGAACCCGACCGTGACGGGGTCGGTGTCGGGCTCGCCGCGGCGCTCGAGGGCGAGCGTCACCGTCGAGCCCTCGCGCTCGATGGCTACGGTGCGCTCGTGTTCGTCGGGCGCGGACTCGCCGTCGGTGTCGTTGGCGTCTTGGGCCTGGACGATCAGGCCCGCGCCGAGGAGGAGCGCGGCGAGGGTCACGACGATCAGCGTTCGCGTTCGCATGACCAACTCCAGGGCAAGCCGACCCTCCAGGCACTGGCGGGCGCTCGGGGATGGAGGTTGGCCCGGAGGACGCCATCCGCCCACACATCTTCGGCTGAGGGGCCCCAGCCGAGGAACGAGGCACGCGCGGATCGTGGCGCTCGACGCAGACACGGCAGCAGCATCCGATCCTCGATCGCGCCGGGAGCCGCGGCTGGCAAGGAGCTCGAAGCAGCGATCCCCTCGTGGGCTTGGAATGCACAGCGACACCGTCAGCCGCCGCCGGATCTCCTGCGATAGGCGAGGCTGGGCTCGCCCAGTGACCGAGGAAGCCGGCTCGGGGATTCGAACCCCGGGCCTCCTGATTACGAATCAGGTGCTCCACCGACTGAGCTAAGCCGGCATCGGCAAGACGCGAGGAACGGGGCGACCGGTTTCAACCTTTCGACGCGCACCGAGCTCCGCGGCGGTCGAGGGCCCGGCCGTGGGGTCCGGGCGGCCGGTTTTTATCCCCCTTGCCTGTTGGCGGGCGCGATGGCGTCGTTCGACCGACCGCGGGGCACGCGGGACTTCGATCCCGAGGAGATGGCCGACCGCAACGCGCTGATAACGCGCCTGCGCGAGGCGTTCGAGACGTTCGGCTACCGGGAGATCGGCACGCCGACCTTCGAGCATCTGGACCTGTTCACCGCCAAGAGCGGCCCCGAGATCGTCGAGCAGCTGTACGCCTTCGAGGACAAAAGCGAGCGCGAGCTCACGCTGCGGCCCGAGCTGACCGCGCCCGTGATGCGGTTCTACAACGAGGAGCTGCGGGCCCGCCCCAAGCCGCTGCGGTTGTTCTACTTCGGCAACTGCTTCCGCTACGAGCGGCCCCAGTCCGGCCGTTACCGGGAGTTCTGGCAGTTCGGCGCCGAGCTCGTGGGCGCGCCCGGCCCGGCCGGCGACGCCGAGATTATCGCCTTGGCCGAGGAGTGCGTGCAGGCCGCCGGGGCCGCCACCGAGCTCCACGTCGGCCACATCGGGATCCTCGACCGCCTGATCGAGGCCGTCGACACCGACGAAGACACCCACAGCGAGCTGTACCGCCTCGTCGACAAGGGCGGCGAGGAGCTGACCGAGCGCCTGGACGAGGTCGACGCCGAGCCCGTGCTGGCCGAGGCGATCGAGGACCTGGCCGTCGGCGCCAACCCGACGATCGCGCTCGCCGGCGACGAGGACGAGCTGCGCGAGCGGTTCGGCGAGCTGCTGGCCGAGGTGCGCGGCTTCTCGGACGAGGCCCCGCACCTGGACAAGCGCCTGCGGGAGGCTTTCGACGAGGCGACGGCCGAGGCGATCGAGGCAGCCCTCGACGAGCTGGCCACCACCCTCGGCCACCTGGCCGGGCACGGCGTCGACGAGGTGCACGTCGACCTCGGCGTCGCGCGCGGCCTGGACTACTACACGGGCGTCGTGTTCGAGGTCGAGGCGCCCGAGCTGGGCGCCCAAAGCCAGGTCGCCGGCGGCGGCCGCTACCAGTTGGCGGAGACGCTGGGTGGGCAGCCGACGGACACGACCGGCTTCGGGCTCGGGTTCGACCGGCTGCTGTTGGCCGCCGACGTCGAGACCGAGGAGGCCCCAGCGCGGGCCCACGTCGTCCCGATCGCCGGCACGCTGGACGAGGCCACGAGCGTGGCCGCCGACCTGCGCGCGGCCGGCATCCCGACCACGGTCGACCTTCGCGACCGCTCGATCGGCAAGAACCTCGACTACGTCGACCGCCTGGGCGTCCCGAAGGCGATCCTGCTGGGCCCGGACGAGCTCGAGCAAGGCGTCGCGACCGTCAAGGACATGGCAAGCGGCGAGCAGACCGAGGTCGCGCTGGACGAGCTCGTCGGCGAGCTGTCGTCGGATTAGCGACGGCGACCCAGCCTCACCGCTCGTCGCGTTCCTCGGGCGGCAACCGGTCCGGCACGAACAGCAGCACCATCGCGCCGACGAGCCCCGTGACCAGGCCGCCGATGGCGAGCTGGGCGGCACGCTGGCTGGAACCGAATGCTAGCCAAGCGACACCGACGAGCGCGGCCAGCACGCCGACGGTGCACAGGCTCGTCCCCAAGCGTCGGACCGAGGCTTCGACCTCGTCGCTGGCCACGAGCGAGAAGGCGACCGGCGGTACAAAGCGTTGGGTCACACGCCGGGCTTCTCGCCCCAGAGGAGCTTGTGCATCTGCATGGAGAAGCGCACGTCGAGCCCGTCCTCGAGGATCTGCTCGGCCAGCCACGTCTCGTTCTTGCCCCAGACGGGTTGGACGACGATGGGGGCCTGGGTGGAGACCTTGTCGATGACGGACTTGGCGTAGTCGTAGTCCTCCTGGCTGGCGACGACGAACTTGACCTGGTCGTGGGGTTGCAGGTGCTCGAGCTCGCCGAGCTCGTTCTCGTCGGTCATCTCCGAGCTGGGCAGCTTGACGTCGACGCTGAGGCGCAGGTTCTCGCGGGGCTGCATCTCGCGGTACGCGGAGAGGTCCAGGGAGCCGCTGGTCTCGATCACGACCTCGTAGTCCTCGTTCAGCAGCGTCTCGACGAGCTCGGGGGCCTCGTCTTGGATGAGGGGTTCGCCGCCGGTGAAGCAGACGTTGTCGGTGGGGTGTTGGCGGACCTCGTCGAGGATCTCGTCGACGGAGAGCTCCTCGCCGCCGTAGAAGGAATAGGCGGTGTCGCACCACGAACATCGCAGATGGCAGCCCGTCGTGCGGACGAAGACCGTAGGCACGCCTGCCAACAGGCCCTCGCCCTGCAGGCTGTAGAAGATCTCCGTGATGCGCATCGGACCCCGGTTTAACCTGCGTCTGATTAAAACGTTCGGGCCAGGCGCCGGTGGGCTCGGCCGGCCACAGCCGACCCCGGAGGCGGCTGAGCCAAGGCTTTAACGCTGGCACGGCTCTGGCCGCCCGATGAACGTCCGGATCATCGGGGTGCCGATGGACCTCGGCAGCAACCGGCGCGGGACCGACATGGGCCCCTCGGCGCTCCGAGCCGCCGACCTGGCCTCGCGGCTGGAGAATCTCGACCACGACGTCGAGGACGGCGGGAACGTGTTCGCCCACGAACCCGAGACCCAGGCGATGGACGAGGCCGGCATGCGGTTCGTGGACGAGATCGTCCGCACGTCGGAGGCCGTGGCTCGCCGCGTGCGCCGCGCCAAGCTCGAGGACGAGGTCCCCCTCGTCATCGGCGGCGACCACTCGCTGGCGATGGGGACCGCCGCCGGGATCGCCACCGAGGACTCCCGCGTCGGCATCCTGTGGATCGACGCGCACGGTGACTTCAACACGCCGAAGACGACGCCCAGCGGGAACGTGCACGGCATGCCGCTGGCCTCGATCGTCGGACGCGGCGACCCGCGGCTGTGCGAGATCGGCGGCGTCGCGCCCAAGGTCCGCGAGGAGGACGTCGCGATGGTCGGGACGCGCTCGCTGGATCCACCCGAGGCCGAGGCGCTGCGCGAGTCCGACATCTCGGTGCACACGATGCGGGACATCGACGAGCAAGGCATGCGCTCGGTCATGGAGGCCGCGATCGAGGACATCGACCCCGACACCGACTGGCTGCACGTCTCGCTCGACATGGACGTGGTCGATCCCGAGATCGCGCCCGGCGTGGGGACGCCCGTGCCCGGCGGGATCTCCTACCGGGAGGCGCACCTGGCGATGGAGATCGTCAACGACAGCGGCTCGATGGGGTCGATGGAGGTCGTGGAGGTCAACCCGATCCTCGACGAGCGCAACCGGACCGCCGACCTGGCCGTGGGCCTGGCCGGCAGCGCCTTCGGCAAACGCATCTTGTGAAAATTTCCGGTTCTGCGGTGTTCCCGTAGGAGCGATCGCCGAGGAAATTTTCGTCAAAAAGAGGCGGAGCAGTATCTGCGATCCCCCCCCCTCAACCGCGATGACCCTCTGTAGGCCGATGACGCGGGTTGTCCACTCTCGCGAGCGGCTCGCGGACCTCATCCGAGGCGCCGCGTCGTGGCCTCGTCGACGTGCCAACCGGCCGGCTCGGCCAGCTGCTCCGTGAGCGTGAACGCCTCCGCGACGCGCTCGCTGGAGACCTCGTCGGGCGCGAGCGCGACGACGATCGCCTGCCTGCTGTCGGCGGACAGCGCGGTGCGCTGGCCATCGCGGTAGGCGCTCAGGCCGACCAGCCCCTCGTCGTCGCGCCACACGGGCTGGTCGCCGACCGGCTGCACCGGATCGGCCTCCCCGAGCGCGTCCAGGGCCTCGTCCTCGTCGGCCACGTCCAAGGTCAGCTCGCCCGCTAACGCGTCGCGATCGAAGGCGGACAGGGCCACCAGCGTGGCGGCGGAGGCCCGGTTGTAGGCGTCGACGAGCGGGTGGATCTCGGGCAGACCCCCCTCGCTCGAGCGTCGCGCTAGCGCCTCGCCGGCTGGCCGGCGCTTGGTGGGGTCGACGTCGACGGCCCAGAAGAACGAGCGGTAGGTCTCGGCGATCGGATCGGCGCCCACCTCGTCCAACGAGCGCTGGCGAGCCTGCTCGATCGCGGCCGGGGCCGGCTTTCCGGCCTCGGCGGGCGGGTCCTCACGGGCGAGGATCGCCCACCGGAGCTGGACGTCGGGCAACCGCTGGCGCACGTCGTCGGTTGCGGAGACCACGGCCGTCCATCGCGACCGTGACTCAAGAGCTTCGCGCTCGGTCGACGGCTCTCCGGTCGGGTTCCAGCCTCCCCGTCCTCGGCTTCCTCTCTGGGGGTAAAGCCCTTACCGCGCAGCGGTATCCCGGGCCGTGTCCGAGCGCCCGATCGATGCCGTCGTGTTCGACTTCGACGGCGTGCTGGCCAGCTCCATCCAGGTCCACGCGGTCGCCTACCAGCTGACGCTGCAACCGCTGGGCGTCCCGGTCGACGTCCATCAGGTGTACTTGCGCGAGGGCGCGCGCTCGGAGACGATCATCCGATCGTTCATGGAGGAGGCCGGCCGCGACCCGGACGAGGAGCTCGTCGGACGCCTGGCCACGATCAAGCAGCGCGTCTTCGAGCGCATCGGCGAGCCGGGCCTGTATCCGTGGGCGCGCCAGGTCGTCGAGACGATCGACGAGCGCGGGTACCCGCTGGCGATCTGCACCGGCACGCGGCGCGAGAACGTGCCGGGCATCGCCGGCGAGCTGGCCGACCGGTTCGATTTCGTGGCCAGCGAGGAGACCTACGAGCACGACAAGCCCCATCCCCAGGCCTTCGAGACGGCGGCCGAGGGGCTGGGCGTCGAGCCCGAGCGTTGCCTGGCGGTCGAGAACGCGCCGCGCGGCATCCAGAGCGCTCGCAAGGCCGGCATGGTCGTCGTCGGCGTCGCCACGACGCTGGCGGCCGGCGAGGTCGCCGAGGCCGATCTCGTGCTCGCCGACGTCGAGGACGTGCTCGACGTGATCCCGGCCAAGCCGGGCAAGCCGCCGCGAACCTGAACCCCCCTCACGACCGGGAAGGACCCGACGACGCGAGCGAGGCCTGAGCGAGGGAGCCCGCGAGGAGTAGCCCTCACAACCCCAGGTCGTCCCAGGCCTCGATGAAGCCCTGCACCATGTCGGGCGGGGGCGGGTGCTCGGCCAGCAGGCCGACGACGCGCTCGCGGTCGGCCAACGAGATCATGCGCGATCGTCCATCGCGCTCGATGGCGACGATCTCGCCCTCCTCCATGCGGGAGATGTGGTGGCTGGCCGTCGAACGGGAGACGCCGCAGGCCTCCGCGAGCCCGCCGGCGTTCATCGGTTCCTCGTGCAACAGGGCGACGACGGCGCGCAGGATCGGCGGTCGTCGCAGCAAGGCCAGCCACTGCCGGTCTCGCTCGTCGAGTGGGTCGGCCGCGCCGGCCTTGGTCTTCTCGAGCGGGAAGATGCGGCGGTGGCCGCCCTCCTCCTCGGATCGGACGAGCTTGGCGTCCTCGAGGATGCGAACGTGGTAGCGGGCCAGCGACTCGTCGACGTCGGCTTCGCGGGCCAGGCGTGCCAGCGTGAGGCCGGGGTAGCGGTTCACGGTGAGGAAGACGCGCCGGCGCTTCTCCAGGTCCGTGGGGTCCTCGCCGGACTGGGCGACGAGGAGCACGAGGACGCCGGTCGGTCGACCACGATGGCAGCTCAGCACCATCACACCCGGAGCAAGGCGAGGTACATCAGCACGAGCGCGGCCGTCTTCGCGATCGGTACGGCCAACCACAGCGGGGGGAGATCGGCGCGCAGCTGGAGCAGGTAGGCGCTCAGGCCCGCCTGCACGGACAACAGCAGGAAGGCAACGGAGAGGTACAGGTTGCGCGAACCGCGGGTGCGCCGGTAGGCGATGGCGGCGATCACCGTCAACGCCAACCCCAGCAGGGCACCGGCGCCGGCGGCCCCCGCGGCCACGTCGGCCACGCTCGCCATGGCCACCGAACAGCGCCGCTGGTTAAATGAACCGGCGGGTTCGCCTCGGCCACGGCCCGCCGAGGCGAGCGTCCTTCACCTCAGGGTCGCGGCGGGCGTTGGCGGCGCCGGTAGGCGACGGTGGCCACGACCATGATGGCGGCCAGGCCGGCCCCGACGAGGATGGCGTAGGGGCTGGCGGCCAGCTGCTGGGCGACCTCGCTCGCGCTGCTTTGCACCGACACGGTCGGATCGTGCACGATGTCGTCGCCGGCGGGGTAGGCGACGAGCACGCGGACGCGGTCGTCGCCGTCGACGAAGATCGAGCGCTGGGCCCAGGCCTCCTCGCCGTCGACGGTGACGGGCCCGGTGGCGCTGTAGGCGGCGCTGGTCGTGCCGTTCTCGACGATCACGCCGGTGTCGGTGGGCGTCAGGTTCGCGTCGGGCGGCGCCTGCACGCTGGTCTCGAGCACGAACAGCGTCCCGGGCGGGGCCGAGAGGTTCTCGGCGACGTAGGTGACCTTGGCCGTCTCGTTGCCCGGCTCGACGGTCACGGTCAGGTTGCCCGACCACAGCGCGAACCGGTGCACGAGCTCGTCGCCCTCGACCCGGGCGGTCCCGTTGGCCAGCGGGCGTTCGGCTAGGGCGGGCTCGCCGACGTCGACGCGGTTGTTGCCGTTGGTGTCGTCGATCAGCATCGCCCGAGCCAGGCCCAGCTCGACGCTGACGTTCGGCGCCAGCTCGTCGCTGCTGTCGAAGCGCGTCGTGATCGTGTTCGGGCTGGGGCTTTCCACGCCCAGGCGGCCCTCGTCACTGCTCGTCTCGAGACCGGGCTGGGGTCCCTCGGTCCGCTCGACCGGTTGCTCGGCGGGGCGGTGGTCGACGCTGGTCTCGTTGGCGAGCGCGTCCGCGGGTCGGTTCACGCGCAGCCCGAGCTCGTCCGCCTCGACGTCGGTGGTCACCTGGGCGCCGGAGGGCAGCGTGGTCTCGGCCGGCAGGTCGGCGGTGAGGTTGTCGGCCTCGAGGTGCAGCTGGACGGCGGGCGTGTCCTGGAGGCGCAGCTCGAAGCTCTCGCCCTCCACGGCGAAGCTGGCGCCTCGGCGTTCGAGCTCCTCGATCGCGATCGGGTCGAAGCTGACCTCGCCGACCGGCGTGCCGTGGACGCTGGCGTTGCGGAGCCCGTCCTCGTGCAGCTCGAAGGCGACGTTGCGGCCCTCGAACGTGTAGGGCAGCTCGGCGGCCTGGGTGTCCTGGCCGCGCCAGACCGGGCCGTCGTTCTGTTGGGGGGACCGGGCGTGGAACCGCAGCTCCCCGGCGGTCAGGTTGCGATCGTCGAGCACGAGCTCGTCGCCTTCGACGACGACGAGCAGGTTGTCGGTCGACAGGAAGACGTGCTCGCCCTCTCGCTGGGCCTCGACCTCCTCGGACAGGCGCACCTCGAGGGTCTCGTCGGCGTCGATGCGGCCCATCAAGCCGCCGGCGGCCGCCAGGCGGATCCGGGCGTCCTCGCCTTCGAGCTCTAGCTGGGGGCCTTGGCGGCGTTCCTCGGCCGGGGTGAGGCCGGGGACCTCGATGGATCGGAACAGGGTGGCGTTGCGCCAGGAGACCTCGTGCAGCGTGTCGTCGGCGAGCCGCAGCTCGGCGGCGCCGACCGCATAGGTAGCCTGCCTCACGGTCGACCGAGGGGGGCCGCGCTCGCGGCCGCGGTCCGAGGCCTCGCGCTCGTCGTCGGTCCCGTCCTCGGTCTCGGGTCCGTCGTCGGTCTCGTTCCCGTCGTCGGCTTGGCCGCGGTCGGTCCGGTTGGCCGAGGCCTCGTCCGAGCCGCCGCGGGCCTGCTCGCGGTCGTCTCCCTCGTCGGAGGGGTCGCGGAACAGCTGGGCGTCGCCGGTGACCGTCAGCGTGGTCCCGTCCTCGGAGAGGCTGATCGCCTCGCCGGTGAGGACGAGCGTGGGTCCGTCCTCGGGCGTCAGTCGGTAGCGGTCCTCGCCCTCGTCGTCGGCCGCGTCCTCGACGGCGACCGCGGAGGCGAGCGCGATGCTCGCGGGGGCCTCGTCGTCGGTCGCCAGGCCCAGGCGGAGCTCGGCGCGGTCGCGGATGCGGAGCTCGCCGGCGTCGGTGGACAGGCGCACGCGGTCGTCCTCGATGCCGCAGTCGATCTCCTCGCCGGGGAGACCGATCTCGTCGGCGAGGGTGGCGTTGCTCGCGGTCAGGGTGAGGTCGACGGCGCCGGGCAGGGCCCGATCGACGTCGAGGGTCCAGTGCTCGCCTTCGAAGGGGGCGGCCGAGCAGCCCTCACCGGGCGGCCCCTCGCCGGCTTGCCCCTGGGCGAGGCTGGGGATGGCGGGGGCGAGCGTGAGCGCGAGCCCGATCAGGACGACGGCCGACTTGTGCATGGTTCGTTCCTCCTTCGTCGTGGTTCAGCCGTGGCGGCGGATGCCGGCGACGGCGGCGGCCAGGCCGCTAGCGAGGGCCAGCGAGACGGCGGTGAAGCCGGGGACCTGGCTGCTGTCGACCTGTTGGCTGCTTTGCGTCTCGACGACCTCGATCTGGTGCGGGCTGAAGTGGGGGACGCTGACGAGGACCTGAACCTCCTCGCCGCCGACGAGGAGCAGGTACTCGGGCTCGCCCTCGTCGTCGGTCGGCTCCAGCACGTCGTCGAGGCTGTCGGCCATCGCGATCGTCTCGTTGTCGTACTCGACGCTGAGCTTCTGCGGGGCGTCGGTGATGGAGACGTTGCCGAGCGCGCCCTTCTCGAGGTTCATCGTCACGGTCGTGGCCGGGGCGTCGTCGGGCGCCTGGATCTGCATGCCGGCCGAGCCGTTCTCGGCGGGGCTCCAGGTATTCGTCACGCGGACCTCGCCCATCTCGACGGCGACGGGCTGGGAGCCGTTGTCGCCGACGTGGACCTCGGCGCCGACCTGGCCGGCGGCCTTGGCCTGCTCGACCTGGGTTCGGACGCTGTTGTTGAGCGCGTGAGCGGGGGGACCGCGCTCCTCCTCGTCCTCGTCCTCAGCCTCGTCCTCGGGGCCGGCCTCCTCCGGCGGGCCGCGGTCCTCGGGCGGACCGCGCTCGTCGCCGGCCTCGGGCATGCTGCCGGGGCCTTGGTTGGCGGAGGCGCTGGGGTCGGTCGGCATGGCGCGGAACATCGCGCGGTCGCCGACGGTGAACGTGCCGTTGGCGAGCGTGAGGTCCTCGCCTAAGACCCAGGCGGTCCGGTTCCCGTCGAGCTGCAGCTCGTAGACGGCCTCGTCGTCGTCGGCCTCGACCACGGTGGCGTTGACGCCGTCGGCGAGCGCGAGGTGGGCCTCGGTCTCGTCGTCGGCGCGGATCTCGAGGATGGCCGGCGGCACGTCGACGACGCGGATGCGTTCCTCGTCCGTGCGCATCTCGAAGGCCTTGCCGTGGGCGCGCCACTGGGACTCGTTGCCCTCGGGGATGTCGGCCTCGGTGAACACCGGCGTCGCGGAGCCCGTCAGCGCGTAGTCGAGGATGCGCGTCTGGTTGGCGTCGAGCGTGAACGAGACGTGGTCGCCCTCGAAGGTGTCGTTCGAGCGATCCCACTGCGAGCCCGCCTCGCGGCGGTCCTCGCGCTCGTCCTCGTCCTCCCCGGCGCGTTCGGCTTCGGCCTCCTCGGCGGGGAACGTCTGCGAGAGGCGAGCCTCGTCGTCGACGGCGAACGTCCCGTTGTCGTAGGCGAGGTCCTCGCCGTAGACCCAGAAGGTCTCGTTGCCGAGGTGGAGCTGGTAGGCGGAGGAGTCGTCGCTGTAGCGGTCGCTGGCGTTGACGTCGACGCCGTCGGCGACGGCGGCCTCGAGAGTGGCGTTGCCGTCGTCGCCCTCGAGGGTCAGGTGGCCGCCGTCGTCGTCGACCGCGGCGAACTCGTTGGCGTCGGTCTCCCCGGACAGCACGTGCTGGTTGGCGTGGTGGGTGAACGCCTCGCCGGAGAGCGCGACGGACGCGAAGACGGTCGCGTCGTGCTCGACGTAGGTGACCTCGCGGAGGCCGGGCAGCTCCTCGTCGACGGTGACCTGGAGGAACTCGCCGGTGTAGGTGCCGTTGTCCTCGGTCCAGCTGGACGAGCTGCCGCGGGCCCGAGCCTGCTCGGCCTCGTCGTCGTCGGCCTCGTCCTCGTCGGCTTCTTCGGCTTCGTCCGCCTGGTCGGCGTCCTCGGCCTCCTCGTCGTCCTCGTCGGCTTCGTCGTCGGAGGCGTTGGCGCTCTCGTTGGCGTCGAAGCCGTCGCCGTCCGTCTCGTTCGTCTCGTTCGTGTCGTTCTGGGCGAGCACGGCGCCTGCCGGCGTGATCAGCAGGGCCGCCACGGCGAACACGAGCCATCGTCGTCGCATCATCACGTCGACTTGGCCGGTTGGGTAAATAAACCGGTTATCCGGCGACCGTCGAAACGTGAGCCTCCCGGCGGGGCTCGGCACCGTCCCCCGGCGGGAACGTTCATAAGGGGTCAGTGACCGTTGGGCTGACGTGTCCCCGGACGCGCCCGAGCGGATCCGCCAGATCGAACAGGCCCTCGAGGAGGAACCGATCGACCTGGCCACCGGTAGCTCCGTCGAGTCGATCCGAGGGTCCACCGGGTCGGACATGTCCCGGCTGCCGTTCCTGACCGTGAACGACATCATCGCCCTCCGAGACGCGGACCTGGAGGGCCTGGAAGCCATCGAGAACAACATCCTGGACGTCCCGGACGCCGCCTGGGAGCACGTCCTCTTCATGGTGCGGGCTCGCGTCGTCCAGGTCGAGCCCAACGAGCTCCGTCAACAGATCGGGGAGGAGGCCTAGCTCGGATCACCCTCGCTGTCGTCGCCTACCTGGGGGACGACCTCGGCGAGCCGATCCATGATCGCGAACAAGACCCCAGCGTCGGCTTCGTCCACCTCCCGGACGGCGTCGTCCGAGTCGTCGCCTCGCAGCGGGATCCGGCGCATCGCTCCCCTCCCTCTGCGAGATGGGGTACACGAACCTAGCGGCGGTCTATAGCTGCGGGAGCTCGATGCAAACCGTGAGGCCGTTCACGGTCTGATCTATGGTGACCGTCTCGTCCACGGTGACGTTGCCGTCGAACCCCTGTTGGACGCCGACCGTCACGTTCCGGTCGACGCCGATCCCCAGCTCCTCGCCCGGAAGCTCGACCCACTCGCCGCCGGCGGCGAAGACCTCCTCGTCGCCGACGACGATCGAGACACCCGGTACGAAGACGCGGTCGCCGCCGACCTGTTGCCGGGTCTGGGACGAGTTCGCGTGCGCAGACCTCTCCTCGTCGATATCGAACGTGGCCGTCCGGTTCAGATCGCCGACGCCTGCCGATACGCCGGGCACGTCGACCTGCTCGCCGGCGACCTCGCGCTCGCCGCCGCCCGCCTCGGCCTCGAAGCCCTCGGGGACGAGCTGGCGGTCCTCCTGCACGCGGACCTCCTCGTCGACGTGGACGCCCTCGAACGGCGTGAAGCAGGCCACGATCGGATCGATGAAAAGCGAGCTGAGGTCGATCGTCAACTTGTTGTTCGGCGGATCGTGGTCTGCGGCCACGGTGGGCGAGATCCCCATGCTGAGCACGAGCGCGATCCCAACCACGAGCGCGACCCCAGCCGACCCCCCAAGGTTCCGTTCCATCGCCGAGCCAACCGAACGGCGCCGGAACGCAAAAGGCCTGGGATAGCGACGAGAGCTTCGCAACCAGGGCGGGGTCGGCGCTTCGACGCGAGAGCGGTGGACGTGGAGCAAGGGAGAGAGCTTGGCAACCGCGAGACCGCGGGCGCTCGGGGGCTCGTCGCGCAGAGGGCTCCGAGACCGCGCGATCGATGCCGATCTCGGAGTTCGCACGACCCTCGCTTCGCTCGGGTCGTGCTCTTACGAGAGGCCGATCGACCTCCACCGGCCTCTCGCAACGGCCCCGGCTGGACTCGAACCAGCACCACGGCGTTAACAGCGCCGTATCCTACCAATTAGACTACAGGGCCTCGATGGGCTACCACGCGGCCCGGTCCTTAAGAACCGTCATCCTTTCTCACCCGTTGGTGCCCGCAGACGAGACCGACCCCGGCTCGCTGGACGTCGACCACCTGGCCGAGCTGGCGAACCTCGAGCTCGACGAGGACGAGCGCGAGCAGATGGCCCAGGCCTGCCGAGAGGTCCTGTCGGCCTTCCAGCTCGAGGACCTCGGCGACGAGACCCAGGCCCCGGCGCCGGTGCGCACGTTCGCCGACGAGCCCGAGCCCTGGCCCGAGGATGGCATCGAGGCGATCGTGCGGGCCTTCCCCGACCGCGACGGGAGGTCGCTTCACCCGTGAGCCGGGCCGCCGGCGAGCAGGCGCTTGCGGCCATCGGCGAGGATCGACCCACAGCCCACGTGACCGTGTTCGACGAGCCGATCGTCGACGCCGAGGAAGGCCCGCTGACCGGGCACAGCCTCGCCGTCAAGGACAACCTGGCCCTGGCCGGCCAGCCGCTGACCTGCGCCTCCCGGATCCTGGCCGACCACCAGGCGCCCTTCACGGCCACGGTCGTCGAGCGGGCCGGGCGGGCCGGGGCCGCGATCGTCTCGAAGGCGAACATGGACGAGTTCGCCTGCGGGTCCCGCGGCGAGCGGTCGGCCTACGGCGCCACCGACAACCCGGCCCAGCCCGGCACCGTCCCGGGCGGGTCCAGCAGCGGGTGCGCCGCCGCCCTCGCGGCCGGTCACGTCGACCTCGCGCTGGGCACGGACACGGGCGGCTCGGTCCGCTGCCCGGCCGCCTACTGCGGGGTCGCCGGCCTCAAGCCGACGCGCGGTCGGATGTCGCGATGGGGGTTGGTGGACCTGGCGATGAGCCTCGACCAGCCCGGCCCGATGGCCGCCACCACGGAGGGGCTCGCCCGCCTGTACGATGCGATCGCCGGCCCCGACCCCGAGGACCCGACCACGATCGAGGACGAACCCGAGCCCGCCCTCGAGCGGGTCAGGTCACCGGACCTGAGGGACGCCAGGCTCGGCGTACCCGACGAGCTGCCCGAGGCGGTCTCCGAGGGCGTGCGCGAGCGCTTCCAGGCGGCCGTCGACCGACTGAGGGACGAGGTCTCCGACGTGCGCGAGATCGCGATGCCCGACAGCCAGCGCGCGCTGTCGGCCTACTACGTGACCTGCTATGCCGAGTTCGCCAGCGCGATGCACAAGTTCGACGGCACCGTGTTCGGCACCCCCGGTCAGGCCAGCCGCCGCGATCTCGGGCGCGAGGTGAAACGCCGCATCCTGCTGGGCACGTTCATCACGGCCCGCGAGAACCGCTCGGCCTGGTACGACCGCGCCCGCGGGGCCCGCCACCGCCTCGTCCGCGACTGGCAGGGGCTGTTCGCCGACGTCGATCTCGTGCTCACGCCCACGATGCCGACCGTGCCGCCCGAGCGCGGCCAAGATCCCTCGCCGCTGGAGGAGAGCGCCGCCGACGTGCTCACCGTGCACGCCAACCTGGCCGGGCTGCCGGCCGGTACCGTGCCGACCGAGCCGCTGCCGGGCGGCCCCGTCGGGCTGCAGATCACCGCTCCAAGCGGCGAGGATGCGCGCGTGCTCGAGGCGATGAGCCTGCACGAGGAGGCAAGCGCGTGACCCGGATCGGGCTCGAGGTGCACGTCCCCCTCGACACCGCAGCCAAGCTGTACTGCCGGTGCCCGGCCGGCGAGGCCCAGCGGCCGAACGCGCACGTGTGCCCGACCTGCACCGGGCAACCCGGGGCTCGTCCCCGCGGCGTCAACGAGCGGGCCGTCGAGCTGGCGGTCCAGGCGGCCCGCGTGCTCGACTGTCATCGGGAGGAGCGGTCGACGGTGCTGCGCAAGCACTACGTCTACCCGGATCTGCCGAACAACTACCAGCGCACGACGACGCCGGTCGGGCGCGAGGGCTCGTTTTGGGAGGTCGGCATCCGCGAGGTCCACCTCGAGGAGGACCCCGGCGCCTTCGATCCAGGCGAGGGCACCGTCGACCTGAACCGCTCGGGGCGGCCGCTGGTCGAGATCGTCACCGAGCCGGACCTGTCCTCGCCCGAGGAGGTGACGACGTGGTTCCGCGTGCTCCGGCTAGCCTTGGAGCGAGCCGGCGTGGCCCGGCCCGAGGCCGAGCTGAAGGCCGACGTCAACGTCTCCACCGATGGCGGGGACCGCGTCGAGGTCAAGAACGTCGTCGGCGCCCGCAACGCCGCGCGCGCCGCCAGGTTCGAGATCGACCGCCAACGCCGCGAACGGGACGCCGGTCGCGAGGTCGGCATGAGCACCCGCCACTACGACGAGGCCAAGCACACGACCCAGCCCAGCCGGGAGAAGGAGACCGTCGGCGACTACCGCTACATGGACGAGCCCGACCTGCGCCCCATCGATCTCTCCGCGCCCGCCCAGCGTCTGGATCCGCCGGCCGACGTGCCCTCCAGGGTGCGCGAGCTGCGGGCCGAGGTCGACGTCGAGCTCGGCGAGGCTCTGGCTCTGCTCGAGGAGCCTGAACTCGAGGAGTTGTTCGCCGAGCTCCGAGAGCGCACCGACGACGGGATGGCGGTCGACGTCGTGCTGCACCGGTTGCGGGGCGAGCTCGACTACCGCGACACGAGGCTGGCCGAGAGCCCCGCCCGCCGGGACACGGTCGCGGAGCTGGCCCTCGCCTGGCACGCAGACGAGATCACCAAGCACGTGTTCACGCGTCTGTTGCGCGCCCACCTCGACGGCGAGGCCATCGGCGATCAGCTGGCCGCCGAGCGCGACGGCGGCGTCGACCTCGAGGCCGCCGTCGAGGAAGCGATCGAGGCCAACCCGGGCGCGGTCGACGACTACGAGGCCGGCGAGGAGGGCGCCGTCAACTACCTCGTCGGGCAGGTCATGCAAGCCACGCAAGGGCGAGCCGACCCGAAAGAGACACGCGAAACGTTGCGCGAGGCGCTGGAGAACTGAGCGCCTGACATAGGCGCGGCCAAGAACCCTTATCCGTCCAGCCGGCGCCTTCCCTCGCATGCGACGGGGAAGATGGATCGTCCTGCTGGCTGCCCTGGCGGCGGTTGCAGGATGCATCGGTACCGCTCGAGACGAGGTCGACACACAGTCCGCCCAGACGCCCGACACGGGGGCAGTCGAGGAGGTGCTGGCACCGCCCAGCGAGCAAGCCCTGTGGTCGGATCCGCAGCTGGCGCCGCACCCCGACTTCGACCAGCCGACCTTGACCCACGTCCCCGAGGACGCGCCCGAGTGGTGGCAACCGATCGACGAGCGGGAGCTGCCCGACGAGGTCGAGGGCTTCGAGCACCTCTCCCAGCAGGGCGAGGGCTGGGCCGGCGACGGGTTCGCCATCTTCGGCAGCCTGGCCGTCAACCCCGACGGCGAGATCTTCGACGTCAGCGACCCCACGAGCCCCGAGGTCCTGACCACGTTCGACACGGGTGTCAACGGTCGCCAATCCCTCATCATCCCCTACACGGACGGGACGCTCGTCACGGTGATCGCCAGCTCGTCCGGCGAGTACCCGGTCTGGGACATCACCGACCCCGAGGACCCGCGCCTGCTGTCCACGATCGAGGTCGACGCCCCCGGCCACACGCTCGCCAACCCGCCCGGCACGCCCTACATCTACAACGCCAACAGCGAGGGCGGCTACCCCGGCTACGCTTACAACCCGGCGACCGAGGAGGGCGGCAAGACCGAGTTCATCGACCTCTCCGACCCGCGGAACCCCGAGGTCGTCGGCGACTGGGTCAACGGCTACGGGTGCCACGCGATCAGCTTCCACATGACCGAGGACAAGCAGCGGGCCTACTGCGCGGGCGTCGACGCCACGCAGATCTGGGACATCGAGGACCCGCTCGACCCCGAGGTCGTCTCGACCTCCCCGATGCCGCACAACCAACAGCCGGCGCCGGGCCTGCCGATCCTGGCCACCGTCAGCCACTGGGTCGTCGTCAACGAGGACGCCTCGGTCATGGCCGTCGCCGACGAGACCGGCGGTGGGGCCGCGCCCGTGTGCGATGCCCACGTCGACGCTGGAGACGCTCGCGCCTCCGGACCCTTCGCCAACGTGTGGTTCTACGACATCAGCGACGAGGAGAACCCCGAGCTGTTGAGCTGGATCTCGCCCAGCACCCACGTGACCGAGGAACAGCGGCCCGGCGAGTGCACCGGCCACATCGGGCGCATGATCCCCGACGCCGACCGCGACCAGCTCGTGATGACGTTCTACACCGGCGGCACGATGCTGATCGACTTCACGAACCCCGAGGACCCCTACATCCAGGACCGCTGGACGGGCAAGGACTCGATGGACTCCTGGTACTACAACGGGTACGTGTTCGTCGGCGACCGCTACGACGGGATCGACGTGCTCGCGCTCGAGTGAGACCCGCTTCAGGCTGTTTCACCGCCGGCTTCAAGGGTGAGGGAGCCGCATCTGGAGTTGCATGACGAAAGACATCGACGTCGCGATCCCGGACTACTGCGGTCTGAGTGAGGAAGAGCTCGAGCAGCGCAAGCCGAACGTGATCGCCATGATGGAGCGGCTCGAAGCCGCCGACCCGGTCGAGGGCGGCTACCGGTTCACGTTCCCCGGCGACCACGAGACGCTGGCGATGGTCACCTCGTTCATCCGCAACGAGCGTCGCTGCTGCCCGATGGCCGACTACGAGCTGGCGCTCTCCGGCACCGGGGAACCGATCGAGTTCACGATGCAGGGCCCCGAAGGCATGCAAGAAGACATCCGGGAAGGCCTGAAGCTGGAACGGTTCCTGCAGGGTCAGCAGCGCTCGGCGACGTAGGCCCCCTGGACGGCGGGCACCTCGATGACGGAGTGGTCGGCGCACAGCTCCGAAGCGAGCCCGTCGGCGGGCCACCCCGACGAACGCCTCGATCGTCTCGCCGCTGTCCCCCGAAGTCTCCGATGGCGAGGCGTTCTCCCGTTTCCTCCGAGCATCCGACCGCGCGTCTGCGCCGGTCAAGGATGCTCGGAGTTCGGAGGGACCGATCGGTGGTTGCCGGTCCGTCCTTCCGCCAGCATCGGGCCGCGCGATGGGGCCGAACCAGCGATGCTGGCAGTTCGCACGCTGTCAGCGGTGTCTGCGGTCAGGCGTGGTCTCCGGAGACGACGATCTGCTCCCGCGAGGTACCCGATGGTGGGCCGTCTCTCCGGATCTCGGAAGCCTCTCGCCTACGCCCGCACTCTGTTCCCGACCAGGCGCTCGGCTTCCTCGACGATGTGGTCGGGCGTGAGGCCGAAGGCCTCGTAGAGCTTGTCGGGGGTGCCCGAGCGGCCGAAGTGGTCGTCGATGCCGACGCGGGCCATCTTGGCCGGCCGGGTCTCGGCCAGGGCTTCGGCGACGGCGCTGCCGAGGGCGCCGATCACGTTGTGGTCCTCGCAGGTGACGACGTGGCCGGTGCGTTGGCTGATCTCGGCGACGAGGTCGCGGTCGATCGGCTTGATCGTCGGCATGTTGGCCACGAGCGCGCTGACGCCCTTGGCCTCGAGCCGCTCGGCGGCCTGCATGGCGCGGCCGGTCATCGAGCCGGTGCCGACGAGGGCGACGTCCTCGCCCTCGCGCAGGATCTCGCCCTCGCCGATCTCGAACGTCGTGTCCTCGTCGTGGTGGATCGGGGTCTTGCGCCGCGTGGTCCGCATGTAGGCCGGGCCCTCGTACTCGGCGAGCGCCAGCGTGGCGGCCTCGGACTCGACGACGTCGCTGGGGCAAAGCACCGTCATGTTCGGGATCGCGCGGTAGACGGCCAGGTCCTCGATGCACTGGGCGGAGGAGCCGTCCTGGCCGGTGAGCACGCCGCCGTGGCTGCCGACGATCTTGACGTTGGCGTCCATGCGGGCCACGGAGTTGCGCACCTGCTCGAACGCGCGCTCGCTGAAGATAGCGAACGTGGAAGCGAACGGGTGCTTGCCGGCGGAGGCCATGCCGACGGCGGTCACCATCATGTCTTGCTCGCTGATCCCCATCTGGTAGAAGCGGTCGGGGAACTCCTCGCCGAACCACTGCGAGCGCGTGGATCCGGCGAGGTCGGCGTCGAGGGCGACGATCTCCTCGCGTTCGCGGCCGGCCTTCAGCAGGCCGTGGCCGTACCCGTTGCGGATCGGTTCGGGCAGGCGCTGGCCACCCTCGCGTTTCTTGTCGGGGGCGACCGGGTTCTTGCCCATCAGGCCACCTCCTCGCCGAGCTCCTGAAGCGCTTGCTCCATCTCCTCCTCGCTGAGGGCGCGGCCGTGGAACTCGGCCTTGTTCTCCATGAAGGAGACGCCCTTGCCCTTGACCGTGTGCGCGAGGATCAGGGTCGGCTTGCCCTCCGTGTCGAGGGCCTCGTTGTAGGCGGACTCGATGTCGGAGAGGTCGTGGCCGTCGATCTCGATGACGTGCCAGCCGAAGGCTCGCCACTTGGCGGCCAGCGGCTCGACGCCCTTGACGTCGTTGACGAAGCCGTCGATCTGGATCTTGTTGTAGTCGACGATCGCCGTGAGGTTGTCGAGCTTGCGGTGGGCGGCCGTCATCGCGGCCTCCCAGACCTGGCCCTCCTGGACCTCGCCGTCGCCGAGCATGACCCAGGTGTGGAAGTCGCGCTCGTCCTGGTCGGCGGCGAGCGCGCACCCGTTGGCGTAGGAAAGGCCCTGGCCGAGCGACCCGGTGGAGACGTCGCAGCCGGGGACCTTGAGGTCCTCGTGGCCCTGCAGGAAGCTGTCGAACCGGCGGAGGTTCCACAGCTCGTCCCGGTCGAAGAAGCCCATGCGGGCCAGCAGCGCGTAGTGCCCGGGGCAGCAGTGGCCCTTCGAGAGGATGAAGCGGTCGCGCTCGGGGTCGTCCGGGTCGTCGGGATCGACGTCGAGGAAGCGAGTGTAGAGCGTGACGAGCAGCTCGGTCATCGAGAACGAGCCGCCCGGATGGCCGCTGCCTGCCAGATGCGTCATCTTGAGGACGTCGCGACGCACGCGCCGCGCCATCTGCTCTAGCTGGTCGTCGTCGAGCTCCCGGCGGGCCTGGGCCAGGGAAACCGAAGCCATCGTTCCGCTTGGACCATCCTCGCTTGCATAAAGGTTTCCGCGGGACCTTCCCGTAGAACATCTCTAGCCGGTGGACATCAGGTCTTGCCGCGCCAAGGATCGACCGCAAGCGGTCAGGGAACGCTGGCAGGGAGATAATCGGCGGTACCACTGCACGTCCCTGCGCGGATGCGCGTTGCTCTCGCGCGCGGACGCGCCCGCGACTGGCTGTCTTGGCGTTGGGTCTCGGCGTCCGGCTCGGCCGTCTGGCGTTGCGGGAGTTCGGTGCCGTGTTTGCCCGGCCGTCGGGAACTCGACCGACGGCATCGACGCGACAGTCGAGAAGACGATCCGGGAGAGCGGAGTCCCCGGTCGGGGGACAGAGCTCAGCTACGACGTGAACGGTGTTTCACGGTCCCAGGCCGAGCGCGTGCCGAGCACGGACACGTTCTCCTCGCGTCAGGCTGACGTTGCTGAGGCGCTCGATCTCGGTCGAAGCTCACGGATCGCACCATCGACGAGACGGCCCTGTCGGGACTCGTTTCGAACGGCCCGGCGGCACCTGGCGGCCCGACGCCTCTCGAGCCGACGGATGCACCGTGGTCTCGTGCTACGACAGCGGAGAGGCGAGCGGGGAGCGATCGAGCCTCCGGATCCCCGACGTGGCGTTCTTCGACGGGCCGACGGGAACGGTGCTCGTCGTCGACACCGATCGAGATCGGTTGCCGATGAGCAAGCACGCCACAATCGGTTGAGGCTCTGCTCCCCGCGGGAGGAGGCCCCCTAGACTGCCGGCTGTGCTTGGGTTAAGCTCTCGCTCGGCCTCAGGCGGTGAAAGCGCGGAGCCGAGA
>PXUB01000047.1 GCA_003009755.1 Thermoplasmatales archaeon SW_10_69_26 | reverse complement strand
TCCGGTCGCGGAGCGGGTGCTTCCAGCTGCGGATGCGCTGGCGTGCCTTGCGAGTGTGGGCGCAACGGGTCGGTCGTGGCGTCTGAGGGAGTGTTGATGACGAAGGACGGACCGAGCCAGGGTCGGGGAACAAATGCACCGTCTGGGGTGGTGCTGACAAGGAGTTCGAAGCAGGAATCCCCCCAGCGGGATTCCGATGCAGAAGGACGCCGGCAGCGCCGCCTCAGGCGAGCCTGGCGACGGGAGTCCCTGAGGAATCAACGCGAGGGAAGAAGTGCGGAGGGCGGGATTTCGCACGTCCCTCGCAGGCTCGGGACGTGCTCTCGCGAAGGAGCAAGCGATGGCTGCCGCTCCTTCGCGATCGAACTCCGTTCAAATCCTGCCCTTCCAGACTATGGCGGACAGGATCTTTGCTCTGGGCGTATCGAGACCGCCGAGCGGTGGGGCCGGCGGCCTCGAGATTCGTACGTCTCTCACTTCGCTCGAGACGTACTCTCCTGCCCTCCGCACGACTAGCTGTGACCCGGTGGGGGACTGTTGAGAAGTGCGGAGGGCAGGATTTGAACCTGCGAACCCCTACGGGAAAGCGCCCTGAACGCTTCGCCGTTGGCCAGGCTTGGCGACCTCCGCGTGCGGTGAACGCATCGGGCCGCACTGGCCCGAACGTAATGAATCCTCGGGTCCCGTGCGGCATAGCCCCGGGAAGGGGGACGACCGCCTAGTCCTCGGTGCGGTCGGGCGAGCTCCAGGCCGAATCCAGATCCAGGCCGAAGGTCTCCTCCTGCTCCTCGGTGTCCTTCTCCTGCTCCTCGCTGGAGGCCTCCTCGTCCTCGGAGGTGTCGTCGTCCTCGAGCTCGCCGATCATATCCTCGACGTCTACCACGTTGTCACCTCGTCGTCGCTTGCCCGGTGTCGTCCTCGATCTCGCGGTCGAGCCGGGTCAGCCGCTGCTCGATGCGGCCCAGCGCGATCTTGCCGCGGGTCTTGTCGACGAGCGTGCGAGCGACGTCGACCTTGTGCTTGAGGTCCACGACGCCGCTGGGTACGTCGATCGTGCGCAGCTGCTCGTACAGCTCCGCCATCTCGGACAGCCGCTCCTCGGCCTCACCGGGATCTTGCTCGATCAAAGCGTCCAGCGCCCGCCGGCGCAGCTCGCCGACCGCGTCCCCGGCTCCGAGCACGAACGCCTCGGCCGTCGTTGCCTCCTCTGGTAGCTCGGCGCCCTCGCCCATCAGCTCCAGCAGGATCCAGGCCTCGGCGACCTCCTGCAACGCGTTGCGGAGGGCCCCGCTGTACCACAGATCCGGGCGCGGACCGAGGTCCTCGCGGATGGCTTGGGTCTGCTCGAGCGCGTCCTCGTAGGCCTCGCGGGCTTCGGTCAGCTTGCCTTGCTGGGCGCGGTTGCTGCTCTCGCGAGCCTTCGACGTGACGCCGCGTTTGGCGTTCAGCATCCGGTCGCGGATCTCGTCCTTGGCGTCCAGCTCGCTGCGAGCCGACGCCAGGCGCCCGAGCACCTCGTCCACGCCGTCGACAGCTCGCCGCTGGGTGGTTAAGGCTTCCGTTCTCCCTCGGTCCCGTCAGGGGGCCCCAGGGCCTGGCTCGGGTCCGGCTCGCCGGGCAAGTGCTCGCCCAGCCGCTCGAGCATGTCGTGGGCGTGGGTACCCGGCCAGTACACCCGATCGCAGACCGGGCACCGCCACTGAGGTCCATCGGCGTGGTCGGCCGGCACCTCCTCGGCGTCCTCGGCCGCCACCAGCGGCTCGTTGCACTCCAAACATCTGGATAGGAAGCCGGCCGCGGTCGGGGCCAACCGCTCGCGCTCGATCACGCTCGCCAGCTGCTCGCCGGGATCGCGGCTCGCCAGCAACGTCGCCTGCGAGCCGGCGCGGTCGGCCAAGCCGCGGTCGCGGGTGAGCAATCGTCGGTCCTCGCGTTCGGCGCGGGCGAGGATCGCCTCGTCGTCGCTGCCGTGCGCGTAGGTGGCATCGTATCCGAGGGTGCGCAGCTCGCGGGCGAGCTTGCCCAGCATCTCGTCGCACAGGAACCGGGGCGCGCTCACGGCGGGACACCGTAGGTGGTCAAGGTCCCCTCGCCCAGCGCGGTGCGTGTCCGCGGCTCGAGCTCGAGGGACAGGCCCTCGAAGGCGGCGGCCAGCGAGGGGCCCTCGCCGAGGATGCGAGGCGCGGTGTACAGCATGAACCGGTCGACGAGGTCGGCCGCGAGCAGCGAGGCGACGAGCGTGGGCCCGCCCTCGACCATCACGTCCTCCACCCCGCGTTCGGCCAGCTCTTCCCACGCCTGGGCCAGGTCGACGCCCGCCTCGCCCGGCGCGGCGTGCACGTCGGCGCCCGCGATCTGGCCCGGCTGACCGGCGAGCACGAGCGTGTCCGCGGTGTCGTCGAGCACGCGGGCCTGGGCCGGCAGCTGGGGCTGGCTGGTCACGACGACGCGCAGCGGTTGCGCCTCCCGCGGCGGTCGCGGGTCGGGGCGTGCCGTCAACCGCGGATCGTCGACCGCCACGGTGCCGGCGCCGACGACGACCGCGTCGCTGGCGGCCCGCAACGCGTGGACGCGGCGCAGGTCGGCCTCGCCCGAGAGCTGCACCGGTTGGCCGCCTGGCCCGGCCACGCGACCGTCCAGCGAGGCGGCCATGTTCACGACGACGTGCACGGGGGCCGAACCCGGAGGCGGGTTATCAGGTTACCCTCCCGAGCGTCCTCTGCCGGGTCGAGCCAGCCCCTCGATGGCCGGCGATCGTCGACAAGGACGGGATGGGTTGAAGGTCCCCCATCGTCGTCGACCGACGAGGTCGAGCTCTCGGAGACCACGGTCCTCCACCACCTGCGAACCCTGCGGGAGCACGAGGTGATCGGGCGCATCCGGATCGGCCGGTCCTTCCAGTATCACCCCAGCGACAGTTTGCAGGAGTGGATGGACGAGGTCGGCCACGCCTTCCCGTCCTGCTCCGGGAGCGACTGGGATCGCTCACCGTGACGGCCGCCCACGGGGCCTACCGGCACGAGACGAGCCCGCAGCTCGACGGCCGGCTGGCTTGCCCGTCGTCGCCGGTGTAGGCGAGCTCGGTCGCGTGGGTGATCCCCGAGACGACCGGCTGACCGGCGGCGCCCGTCTCGAACGCAACCACGACGTAGCGCCACGTCTCGCCGGGCACCGGCTCGGGATCGAGCGCGGCGACCTGCTCGCGGTCCTCCACCGTCGCCACCGATCGGACCGGCTGGGCGACTGGCTCGCCCTCGGCGAGGACGCCGTACACCTCGTAGCGGTCGAACGAGGCCGACGTGCTGGGCTCCCACTGCACGACGCCGGCGGTGCCGACCTGGGCCCGGTCGGGTCGCTCCACGGCGGCGACGTCGACCTTCGTGTAGTTGGCGACCGGCTGCTCGGCGCTGTTGCCCGCGTCGTCGCTCACGACGGCGAACAGATCCCGGCGGCTGGGGTCCTGGGTGGCCTGCTCGGTGTCCACCCAGCGGCAAACGTCGGGGTAGGGTTCGCCCAGCCGGTTGTCGCAGCCGCGAGGCTCGGTGTCCTGGCGGTCGTCCTCGAGGATCTGGGCGTCCCCGAGACCGGCCATCCGATCGCCCGGGTCCGAGCTGTTCAGGTACACGACCACGTCGCCGAGCGCGTAGCTTGCGTCGGCGCGAGCGCTCTCGGGCGGATCGATGGCTCGCGTTTCGCCATCGGCCAGCTGGAGCACGTTCGCGGACGGCTGGGTGAACGCCGAGACCGGAGGCCGATCGTCCAGGAACGCGCAGTTGGGGTCCGTTGCGGGCCCCACGTTGCCGGCGCCGTCGACGGCGGTGACCTCGATGCAGATCTCGCCCTGGAGGGGGTCCTGGGCGGTGTAAGACCGGTCGTCGGGGGCGCGCGTGGCTTCGATCGTCGCGCCGTCGGGCTGATGCTGCGTGATCTCGTAGTGGTCGATGCCGCTCTCGTCGGTGGCCTCCCCCCACGACCAGGAGGGGGCCTGGGTGACGTAGCGCCGATCGTCGGCGTTCACGTGGGGCGTGTCCAGGATGAGGTCGGGGACCTCGCTGGGCGGATCATCGTCGGCGCCGTCCCCTGCCGTGACGGGTCCGGGGATCGAGGCAGCCGCCGACAGGACGAGGAGGAGCGTGCAAGCGAGCGCGGATGAACGGTTCACCGCCGTCGCCTCCCGGTCTGACGGGCATCCGCGGGCTGGGCCTGCTGCAAGCGGGACGTCGCTCGGTCGAGGATCATCGTATCACGTGGCACCGGCTTGCGATCGGGCCGGACCGCGAGCCAGCCAGCGGACCGCCTCGCGGTCCCGTCTGGGACCTCCCAAGTCCGCCGATCTCCGACCCCATCGGCCACGCGAAGGAAAAGGTTCGGGAACGAACGAGACTTCCTCAACTCCGGTTCCGCGAGAGTCCAAGCTCGGGCTCAGCGGCCTGGGTGGCTTCACGTCTCACCCCCGAACGTGGTCGGGACGGTGCTTATCAGGGGGCTGCCTGATTGCTCCCTCGTGCAAGCGATCGTGCTCGCCGGCGGTCACGCCACCCGGCTGTGGCCGATCACGCGGGACCGCCCCAAGCCCCTGCTTCCACTGGGGGAGCAGACGATCCTCGACCGGCTGCTCGACCAGCTCGAGCCCGTCGCCGACGAGGTCATCGTTTCCACGAACGAGAAGTTCGAGGACGAGTTCGGGCAGGCGATCGCCGACCGGCCCCGGGCCCGCCTGGCGATCGAGAAGCAGGCCAGCGAGGCGGAGAAGCCCGGCGCGCTGGGCGCGCTCTTCCAGGTCGTCGACGAGCTCGATCCCGACCAAGACGTGCTCGTCGTCGGCGGCGACAACCACTACGGGTTCAGTCTGTCCTCGTTCGTCGAGGACGCCCGCGAGGCCGAGGGCCCGACCGTCGCCACCAAGAAGCTGCCCACACGCGAGGAGGCCCGCAGCTTCGGCGTCGTCGAGCTCGCCAGCGACGCGAAGATCGAGGCCTTCCACGAGAAACCCGACGAGCCGCCCTCCACGCTGGCCGCCACCGCCTTGTATCATTACCCGGCCGGCTGGGACGAGCTGTTCGCCGCCTACGAGAACATCGCCCAAGCCAGCGAGGATCCCGAGGAGATGTTCGACGCGCCCGGCCGCATCCTCGAGTGGGCCGTCGAGGACGACCGTCCCGTGCACGCCTGGAGCTTCGAGGAGGACTGGTTCGACATCGGGACCGCCGAGGGCTACCTCGACGCGCTGCAGGCCGTCGTGGGCCCCCGCCACGTCGAAGGCACGCTCGCGAACTGCACCGAGAAGGACGCCGTCTACGTCTTCGGCGACGCCCGAGCCCGCAACGCGACGCTGAACCGCGTCGTGCTCTTGCCCGGCGCCCGCGTCGAGGACGCCACGCTCACCGACTGCATCGTCGACAACGAGGCCCACGTCGAGGGCGTCCAGCTCACCAACTCCCGCGTCGGCGCCCACGACGAGCTCCACGGCACCTGAGCCCGTCAGGTTCAAACGACCGGCCCCCCTCGCTCTCTCGTGGGCGAGACCCTCGTCGTCGACACGGGACCGCTGATGGAGGGCTTCACCGCGCCGGACGACGACCGGTGCCTGGTGCCTCCCAAGGTCATGAGCGAGCTCGAGGACCACGACGTCTCCAACTACGAGATCCTCGAGCGCGGCCTCGTGACCACGTTCCCCACCGACTACGCCACGAAGCTCGTGAGGGACTACGCCGAGGAGACCGGCGACCTCGACGTGCTCTCCGACACCGATATCGAGGTGGTCGCGCTCGCCGGCGAGGAGGAGGCCGTGCTCGTCAGCGACGACTACGCCGTACAGAACGTCGCCAAGGGCATGGACATCGAGGTGCGCGGCCACGCCCAGGAAGGCATCAGCGAGGAGCGGGAGTGGATCTGGTATTGCCCCGGCTGCGGCGAGCACGAGGGCGACCGCAAGGGCGAGTGCCCGGTGTGCGGGACCGAGCTCAAACGCCGCCCGGTGTGATCAGCTCGCGGCCGCCTTCGCCAGGGCCGCCTCCTCGGTCCGGATGCGCGAGCGCAGCGCGAGGAGGTTGGCCACGCCGATCGCGACGGCCGTGACGGGCAACCCGAACGCGACCGGCAAGGCGACCAACTCGATCGTCACGGCCACGTAGATCGGGTGATCGAGGATACGGAAAGGCCCGGCCTCGATCGGCTCGGCTCCCGGGATCACAATGACGCGCGTCGTCCACCGCTCGCCCAGGGTCCCCATCGTCCACAGCCGAAGGCCCTCAGCCGCGCCGTAGGCTGCCAAAAGCGGCCACGTGGCCGCCCACACGCCGGCCCATGGACCCGCGGGGCCCTCGGCGATCAGGCCGACGAACCACAGGGCGTGGACGGCCACGATGAGCCGGTAGCCGTCCGCCTCCACCAGGCGGGCCCCCTTCGACAGCAGGCGCCGCTGGTTGCGGCGGTTCAACAACAGCTCGCCGACGCGCTGGAGGCCGATCACGGCCACCAGCACCCAAAAAAGCCACATCATGCGCCGGTCACCAGCGCCAGCTCGGCCGCGAAGCCGGGCCCGACGGCGGCCACGAGGGCATCCTCGCCGGGCGCCAGGGGGTCCTTCGCCAACGAGCGCTTCAACACGAACAGCGCGGTCGGGCTCGACATGTTGCCGTGGTCCCGCAGCACCTCGCGCGAGACCGTGAAGGCGTCCTCGGGCAGGCCCAGGGCCTCCTCGTAGGCGTCCACGACCTTGGGACCGCCGGGGTGGAAGGGGACCCGCGCCTCGTCGACCGTCGTCCCGTGCTCGTCGAGGAACGCGGGGACGACGTCGTCCATCTTCGAGGCGACGATGTCGGGGATCTCGGGCGAGAAGACCACACCCAGGCCCCGGTCGGTGATCTCCCACCCCATCACGTCGCCAGTGTCCGGCCACTGGTGGGAACGGGCTCCACGGAGCTTGGGTCCGTCCGCGTCGACGTCGTCGCCGGCGACGAGCGCGCCGGCCGCACCGTCGCCGAAGAGGGCGCTGGCGACGATCATCTTCTTCGAGAGTTCCTCGCGCATGAACGCCAGCGAGCACAGCTCGACGGAGACCGCCAGCAACCGGCCCTCGGGGTGGGCGCGGGCCAGATCGGCCGCCCGGGCCAGCCCGGCGACGCCGCCGGCGCAGCCCAACCCCCACACCGGGACGCGCAGGATCGAGGGATCGAGATCCAGGCGGTTGGCGAGCGCGGTCTCGAGGCTCGGCGTGGCCAAGCCGGTCGTGGTCACGAACACGATCCCGTCGATGTCGCCCCGGTCGGCTTCGGCCTCGGCCAGGCAGCCTCGGGTCACCTCGGCGGCGAGATCGGTGCCCACCTCCTCGTAGACCTTCGAACGCTGGCTCCAGCCCGGCGAGGAGAGGTAGTACTTCAACGGGCGAGCGATCGAGCGCTGCTCGATGCCTGCGCTGTCGAACACGCGCAGCACGTCCTCGTGCTCGGGGGCCTGGTCCTCGACGAGCGAGGCGGCCAGCTCGCGCACGGTGTCCTGGGGGAGATCGTGGTCCGGTGTCGCCGTCGCCAGCGCCTCGAGGGTCGGCATGCCCGCCCCAGCAGGGACGGGCATCGGTTTGAGGCTTGGGTGAAACCGACCGCGATGGCGAGGCGAAAGCCACGACCCGCAAGCTCGTGTTTCCCCGTCGATGAGCGAGGTCCGTCTGATCACGGCCGACGTCGTGGACGAGCTGGCCGATCCGCGGGATTACGTGGACGCCGTGCGCGAGGGCTACCGCCAGCGCGGCGAAGCCGCCCCCGCCCGCTCCCGCACGAGGCTCGAGGGCGAGGATCCACCGGGCATGCTGACCGGCTACAGCGCCATCCTGCCCGACACCGGCGCCATGGGTGGCTACATGTACGCGGCCGGGTTCGGCTCCTCGGACGGCTGGTTCTTCCTCCCGCTGTTCGACGCCCGCTCGGGAGAACCGCTGGCCTTGATCGACGGCTCCTCGATGAACCCGATCAAGACCGGGTCGGCGAGCGCCGTCGCCGTGGACGAGCTGGCCCGCTCCGAGGCCGCCACGCTGGGCCTCGTCGGCTCGGGCAACCAGGCCTGGGGCCAGCTGCAGGCGATCGACGTCGTGCGCGATCTGGACGAGGTCCGCGTGTTCTCGCCCACGCGCGAGCACCGGCAGGCCTTCGCCAGGCACGCCGCCGGCGAGCTGGGCCTCGACGTCGAACCCGTCGATCACGTCGAGGCCGCCGTCGCCAGCGACATCGTGGTCACCGCGACCAGGTCCGGCGAGCCCGTGTTCGACGACCGGGACCTGCGCGAGGGGACGCACGTGACCGCGATGGGCCGGTACCACCCTCGCCGACGCGAGGTCGACGGCCGGACCGTGGCCCGCTCGGTGTACGTGCCCGATCTTCGCGCCCGCGTCGACGAGGACGCCGGCGCCTTCCGCCAAGCCCGCGAGGAGGGCCTGATCGGTGCCGACCACGTCCACGCCGAGCTGGGCGCCGTCGTCGCCGACGTCGCCCCCGGCCGCACCAGCCCCGAGGACGTCACCCTGTTCGACAGCGGCGGCACCGGGATCGAGACCGTCGCCGCCGGCGCGATGCTATGCGAGCGCGCCCGCGAGCAGGAGCTGGGGTCCACGATCGCGTGGACCCCGGCCAGCGAGGGCATGGACCGCCCCTGGTGAGGCCACCTGGCCGGGCTGGGCACCCCCCTTGCCCGGCTCGCGGGCTCGGCGGACCCACGGCCGAGCGAGACGTCGTCGTGTACGGCGCCACCGGCACCCAGGCTGATCGTCGGTCGATTTGTTGGCCTCCGGTCGTTCCCGGCAGGTTGTTCGACCCGCTTGCGGCGTTTTCGTCGATGCGAGGGAGGTCGGCGACCGAGCTGTTCGGACCGAGACAGGGGGCCACGCCTATCACGTCGTCTGAGCGGTTGCTGGCGACGAGGCTGAGGCGCTGATCGTCGGTCGATCTGCTGGCTCCGTCGTTCCTGGCAGGTTCTTCGACCCGCTTGCGGCGTTCTCGTCGATGCGAGGGAGGTCGGCGACCGAGCTGTTCGGACCGAGGCAGGGGGCCACGCCTATCACGTCGTCTGAGCGGTTGCTGGCGACGAGGCTGAGGCGGGATCGTCGGTCGATCTGCTGGCTCCTGTCGTTCCCGGCGGGTTCTTCGACCCGCTTGCGGCGTTCTCGTCGATGCGAGGGAGGTCGGCGACCGAGCGTTCGCCAGCATCGGACCGCGCGGTGGGGACCGGTCAACGATGCTGGCGATCCGTACGTCCTCAGCGGTGGTCGCGGTCGGACGTACTCTCGCGAGGGTGCTGACCGTGGGCTTTCAATACAACTTCGCAGCCGCTCCGCCCTTGAGCTGCTCACGCGTCACCCGCCCCGCCTGGACGAGAGCCCCCAACGCCTTCTCCAACCCCTCGGCGAGCTGAGCCCGATGGTTGAACCGATACGAGAACAGGTCCAGGTAGTCCTGGAGTTGGGCCCGGCTGGCCTTCGTATGGACGCCGCTGAGGACGCGCTTGAGGTTGCCCCAGACCGTGTGGATCCAGGGGAAGATCTCGTGCGCCTCCTCGTCTTGTTGGCTAACGCGCACGAGCTCGTGGTCTACGCCCGTTCGCTCGCCCAGATAGCGGTAGGTGTTCAGCCCGTCCGTCCGGACCGTGGCCTTGTCCTTGGCGATGTGCTCCTCGACGTGGGGGTCGATCGTTTCGGCCTGCGCGTTGGGCACATGCTTTAGCACCAAGTCCCCGGCGGAGTCGTCCTTGTCTTCCACGGCGCCGAACACGGGCGCCTTGGCGGTGCTTCGTCCCTTCGTTTCGGTGTCGCGCTTGCCGCCGATGTAGGATTCATCGGCTTCGACGATGCCGAACAAGCGGCGAGCGTAGGGCCCGGCGATGAGGGCCAGGCGTTGTTGGAGGTACCAGGCGGTCTCCTGGTGGACCTCCAATTTGCGAGCCAGCTCGTAGCTGGAGAATCCCTTCTTCGTGGTGAACACCAAGTAGGCGGCTAGGAACCAGGTTTGCAGGTCGAGGTTGGTGTTCTCGAGGATGGTTTGGCTGGTGATGCTGGGTTGGTGCCCGCATTCGTAGCAGTGCCAGCGTTTGCGGTTGTCGAGGAAGATCCAGTCCTCGTCTTCGCCGCACATCGGGCATTCGAACCCGTCGGGCCAGCGGGCATCGCGTAGGTGGTGCCAGCAGGTGTCCTCGTCGGGGAAGCGCTCGAGGAAGGAGAGAACGCCGGGAAGGTCGTCGTTGGGCATACTCGGGGATAGAGGTGCTCGTCCGAGGTGTTGTCCGCGAACGGTTAGACGTCTATTGAGAGGTCCCGTTCAGCACCCTCGCGAGAGACCGCGCTCTTCGTCCGTGAGGTACCCGATGACGAGCGGTCTCTCGCGATCTACACCTTCGGTGCCGGGACGTCCTTGAGGATGTCCTTCAGCACGGTCTTGGGGTCCACGCCCTTGATCCGCGGCTCGGGCTTGAGCATGAGCCGGTGGTGCAGCGAGGCCGGCACCAGCTCCTTGACGTCGTCCGGGGTCGCGTACGTGCGACCGTGGAACGCGGCGCGGGCTCGGGAGAGGGCCAAAAGCGCCTCGGAGCCGCGCGGCGAGGAGCCGACCTCGACGCGGGGCTCGTCGCGCGTGCGCTGCACGATCTCGGAGATGTACTCGAGCACGGCGTGGTCGATCTGCACGTACTCGATGACGTCCTGCATCTTGACGATCTCCTCGGGGCTGGACACGGCCTCGACCTCGGGATCGTCGGACTGGCGGTCCACGCGTCGGCGCAGCACCTCGACCTCTTCCTCGTGGTTGGGGAACCCGACGCTGAGCTTCATCAGGAAGCGGTCCATCTGGGCCTCGGGCAGCGGGTAGGTCCCCTCCTGCTCGACGGGGTTCTGGGTGGCCATGACCACGTAGGGCCGCGTGAGCTGGTGCGTGGTCCCCTCGACGGTGACCTGGCGCTCCTGCATCGTCTCCAGCATCGCCGCCTGCGTCTTCGGCGGCGCGCGGTTGATCTCGTCGGCCAGCAGGAAGTTCGTGAATGCCGGACCGGGCCGGAACTCGAACTCCTGCGTCTTCTCGTTGTACATGTAGATGCCCGTGATGTCGCTGGGCAGCAGGTCCGGCGTGAACTGGATGCGGCGGAAGTCCGCGCCCGACGCCTGCGAGAACATGTTGGCCATCAACGACTTGGCCGTGCCGGGGTAGTCCTCGAAGAGGATGTTCCCGCCGGACAGGATGTTGTACAAGATCTTCTTCAGCAACGGTCGGTTGCCGACGATGACCTTGCCGACCTCGTCGATCATCTTCTGGCCCTTCGTCGAGACGAAGTCGACGGCGTTCTGCAGCTCGCCCGTGTCGTCGATCCCACCGTACGTGCGTCGGGCTTGGCTACCTTGCGTTGCCACGAGGGGGTCCTCCGGTCGCGGGCGTGGGCCCGTCAACCATGGAACTCTTGAGTCTCCCCGTTTTTAAAAATGTTCGTGAAGGACGCTTCGGGACGAGCGGGGTCGGCCCCGGAGCTCGGCGTCCTCACCCCTCCGCCCCGGGCCCGTCGACGGTCGGTTGATCGTAGTACATCGACCGCACCTCGTCGACCGTCGTCGCATCGCGGGGTCCCTTGGCCGAGCGCCAGCGCACGAACCGTGGGAACCGCAGCGCGATCCCGCCCTCGTCGTCGCGGGCGGCCGTGTGGACGGGGCTGCGCGTCAGATCGGCGCCGTGGATCTCGGCGACGACCTCCGGCTCGAAGTACACATCCGGCTCGAGGTCGACGTCCAGCTGGCGGGCCGGCTCCCCCCGCGTCAACGGGTCCAGCAGCTCGTCCAACTGCTCGAGGTCCTCGTCGGTGAACCCGGTCCCGACCTTGCACACCGTCTTGAACCGGTCCTCGGTCTCGTCCCAGGCGGCCCCGAGCAAGGTGCCATACCAGCCGGCTCGGCGGCCTTTGCCGTGCCAGGCGCCGACGACGACCAGGTCCAGCGAGTCGGCGAGATCGGCGTGGTAGTCGGCCTTGTACTTGATCCAGCGGTACCCGCGAGCGCCGGCCTGGTAGTGGCTGTCGTCGCCGAGCTTCTTGACCATCAGGCCCTCGCAGCCGTCGGCCATCGCGTCCTCGAAGAACCGATCGAGCTCGGTCGCGTCCCGCACGTGCTCGGCCGAGCTGACGTCGACGAGCTCGTGCTCGCCGAGGATGGCCTCCAGCCGCTGGCGTCGCTCGGTCAACGGCTCGCGCGTGAGGTCCTCGCCGTCCACCCACAGGCAGTCGAACGCGTACAGGTGGATCGGGACCTCCTGGATGGCGGCTTCCAGGTCGTGCTTGCGGCCGCGGCGCTTGGCGATCTCTTGGAAGGGTTGGATCTCGCCGGTCTCGGGGTCCACCGGGACCGCCTCGCCCTCGACCACGGCCGCCGTCCCGTCGAGGGCCTGTTCGAGCTGGTCGACGACGTCCGGGTAGGGGTCGGTCACGTCCTCGAGGCGGCGGGAGAACAGCTCCACCCCGTCGCTGGTCACGTGGGCTTGGATGCGCAGGCCGTCGTACTTGTACTCGGCCAGGGCGGGCGAGCCGACGTTGGCGAAGATCTCGTCGGCGTCCTTGCCTCGCTCGGCCAGCATCGGCCGCACCGGCATGCCCGGCGTGACCTCGACCCCGGTTAGGCTCTCGATCCCGTGCTCGCGCGCTGTCCCGAGCACGTCCCCGATGTCGCTGGTCAGGTTGTAGGCCCGCTCCATCGTCTCCCGGAGCTCGGTGGGGGGCCGCGCCATCCCGTCGTCGCCGACATCGACGGCCTCGTCGGGCGCGTAGGCGATCGCAGCACCATCCAGCAGCGTCTGGTCGGCCACCCCCAACCGAAGCTGGCCGACGAGGAACCGGACGAGGTAGCGCGCCTCGACCGGCGTCGCCTGGTCGAGCAGCCGCAACGCGTGGCGCTTTTTCTTCTCTTGGCTGCCCTGGCCCTCGATGCGGCCGATCTCGGCCAACCGGCCGTGCACGTCCCGCACGGCCAGCTCCGGGTCGGGCTCGGTGTCGCCGAACGCATCCAGCGCCCGCTGGCCGCCCTCGGACTCGGCCCACAGGTGCTCGGCGACGAGCCCCAGATCGCCGTCCTCGGCCATCCGCTCGTCGACCTGGGTCTGGCTGGCGCCGGTCCGCGTGCGGATCAGCTCGCGCACGCGGTTCTCGGCCAAGCCGACCTCCAGGCCCTCGAACTCCGGGGCCAACCCTCCGAGCAACATGTACGCGATCGGCGGGGTCTCCTCGGCGCTGGCCCGGACCAGGGTCTGGGCGAGCAGCTCGGCCATCTCCAGCCGGCTCGGCGTGGCCTCGACGGCCTCCATGCGCTCGGCCAAGGCTCGGAAGTCCACGCGAGGGCAACGGGCAGGCAACGAAAAGCCTAGCCCACCTCAGGCCACGTCGGGGACGCCGGTGTCGGTCGGGTGGGGTTCGACGATGTTGTGCACGTTGCCGTACAGGTCCGCGAAGAGGGCCCAGACGCCCCAGGGCACCTCCTCGGGCTCGCTCACGATCTCGACACTCTCGTTGCGCAGCTCCCCCGCGGTCTCGCGGCAGTCGTCGGTCCCGAACACGACCCGTCGTGGCCCGCGAGCTTCTCCCTCCCGCCCGCCTGGGCTCCCGACAGACCCCCGTCCAGCGGCTCGAGCACGATCTCGAGCTCGGCTTGCGCCAGCGGCGCGATCGTCAACCAGCGCCCCTCGCGGTCCCCCATCTGCTCGTCGGCCACGACCTCGAACCCGAGCTTCTCGGTGTACCACTCGAGCGCTTCCTGCTGGTCCTGGAAGACCATGGAGACGTGGGAGACGCGATTGAGCGCACGTGTCGATGCGGGCGCCATGGTCAAGAAGGTGTCGCGAGACCGACGCCGTCGCCACCCAATGTTGATGCCTCGTCCGCGACCATGCGGACACATGCACGTGGTCGTCACCGGCGGGACGGGCCTCATCGGATCGCACCTGGTCGATCGCCTGCGGGCGCGCGACGACGAGGTCACCGTCGTCTCCCGCGACCCGACCGGCGGGGACCAGATCGGCTGGGATCCCGACGATCCGGGCTCGCTGGTCCTGCCGGACACCACCGACGCCGTGGTGCACCTGGCCGGGGCACCGATCGTGGGCGAGCGCTGGGACGAGAACCGCAAGCAAGCGATCCGCAGCAGCCGCGTGCAGGGCACCCAGCGGGTCGTGGAGGCCGTCGAGGCGCACGGCGACATCCAGCACGTCGTCTCCGGCAGCGCCGTCGGCTATTACGGCGACCGCGGCGAGGAGCCCCTGGACGAGCATGCCGAGCCCGGCGAGGACTTCATGGCGCAGGTCACCCAGGTCTGGGAGGCCGAGGCTCGGCGGCTGGAGGGCCACGAGGCCGTCGACGTGGATCCGGCCCGGATCCGCACCGGGACCGTGCTCGCCGAAGAAAGCGGCGCGCTGCCCGAGATGCTGAACCCGTTCGGCTTCGTGAAGCCGTTCCACTGGGGGATGGGCGGACGGCTCGGCGACGGCCAGCAGTGGTTCGCCTGGATCCACGTGGAGGACGAGGTGCGCGCCATCCTGCACGTCCTCGACGAAGGCCTCTCGGGCCCGTTCAACCTCGTCGCGCCCGGCGTGGTGCGCAACGAGCAGTTCACCGAGGCCCTGGGCGAGGCGCTGGGCCGACCCACCCCGTTCCCGGTGCCCGAGTTCGCGCTCCGGCTCATGGTTGGCGAGGTCGCCGAGGTCCTCACCGCCAGCCAGCGCGTCCGATCCGACCGGTTGCAGGAGACCGGGTTCTCGTTCCGTTACCCCCACATCCGGCCGGCGCTGGCCGACCTGCTCGGCGAGGAGGACGCTGTCCCCGAAGAGCGCGACCGAGAACCCGAAGCCGCGCTCGCCTGAGGCCAGGCGGCGAGGGGACGGGGCGCGTCCACTATTTGAGGGTCTCGGTGGGCGCAGACTGCTAGTCGCTGGCAACCTTCTTGCCCGATCGCCACGCAACGCCCACCCATGCACGTCGCTGTCACCGGCGGTACCGGCCTGATCGGGTCCCACCTGGTCGAGCACCTGCGCGACCGCAGCGACGAGGCCACGGTCGTCTCCCGCGACCCCACCGGCCCCGACGAGATCGGCTGGGTCGTGGACGAGGAGGGCTCGCTCGAGCTGCCCGAGGAGACCGACGCCGTCGTCCACCTCGCCGGGGCCCCGATCGTCGGGCAGCGCTGGGACGAGGACCACAAGCGAGCCATCCGCGACAGCCGCGTGCAAGGGACCCGACGCGTCGTCGAGGCGATCCGCCGGCACGGATCGATCGACCACCTCGTCTCCGGCAGCGCCGTCGGCTACTACGGGGACCGCGGCGACGAACGCTTGACCGAGGATGCCGAGCCCGGCGAGGATTTCCTGGCCGAAGTCTGCCAACGTTGGGAGGCCGAGGCCGCCGAGATCGCCGACGACCCAACCGTGCCGACCGACGTCGCCTTCGTCCGGACGGGGATCGTGCTCGACGACGAGGAGGGCGCCCTGGCCGAGATGCTGAACCCCGTGGGTCCGGTCAGGCCCTTCCACTGGGGCTTGGGCGGCCCCGTCGGGTCCGGCGAGCAGTGGTTCCCCTGGATCCACGTGGAGGACGAGGTGCGCGCCATCCTGCACATCCTCGACGAGGGCCTGGAGGGCCCGTTCAACCTCGTGGCCGGGACCCAGATCCGCAACAAGCAGCTCACCAGCGCCATCGGGGACGTGCTCGACCGGCCGGCCAACCTCCCCGTCCCACGGTTCGCCCTGCAGCTGCTCTACGGCGAGGCCGCCGATCTGCTGTTCGCCTCGCAGCGGGTCGTGCCCGAACGCTTGGAGGGTTCCGGGTTCACCGTCCGCTTCGCGTCGATCGACGAGGCCCTGGCGGACCTCATCGGCGACGGAGGCCACGAGCCCCAGCGCCGGGAGAAAGCCGTGGCCTGAGGCTCACCGTCGCCGAAGCGAGCCGCTGCGGTGCACGCTCACCTCGCCCTCGGGGTCCTCGACGATCAGGGCCCCGTCGATGGCGACGTCCTTGGGCACCACGGGCTCGCCGTCGAACGCCATCGGCTCGCCCATGCCCCAGGCGTTGTCCATGAACACCCGGCAGATCCGGTCCGCGTCGCCCTCGCGGAGAGCTCGCTCCATGGCCGGCAGCCGCTCGAGCACCGCGGCCAGCACGTCCTCGGGGCTGGGCGTGGGGGACAGGTCCGCGAGGTTCTCGGCGTCCGCGACGGGCGGCTCGTTGACGACGTTGAGGCCCATCCCCGCCACGACGACGTCCAGCGCCTCGCGGGTCGATCGCGTCTCGACGAGGATGCCGCCGAGCTTGTCGTCGCCTCGCATCAGGTCGTTGGGCCACCGGAGCTGGACCTCGGCGCCCAGATCGTCCAAGGCTCGGCAGATCGCGCACCCGACCGCGAGCGGGATCAGCCCCCGCGTCGGTCCCGGCGGATCGACGTCGAGGATCACGCTGGCCCACAACCCTCCCGGGTTGGACTCCCAGTCGCGTGCGCTTTGGCCCTTGCCGGCCGTCTGGATGCCGGCAGAGACGACGAGACCGGGATCCTGGCCCGCCTGGGCGGCGTCGAGCGCGACGTCGTTCGTGGACCCGACGGCCGGGAACCGGATCGATCGGTAGGTCACGACCGTCGTCCACAGCCGCTCATAGGGGAAAAGCCTGCGTCCTCGACGAACGACGAACCCCTGCGGGGGCAACCTTTTCTACCCCCGACTACTAGTTGAGCGTAGTGGGTACCATGTTCTGTCACCACCGCGACGAAGCCGAGGTCTACGGCACCGAGCCCGTCCCCTGTCCGCTCTGCGGGATGGGCGGCGACGAGCCGACCGCCGAGGCTCGCAACAAGCCCGACGAGGACGCCAACGACGCGCTGCGCCACGCGCTGTTCGACGACCCTGCGAGCTCGGGCTCCGAGCTCACCGTCGTCTGGTGACCCCCGCGACGATCGCGGGCAACCTTCTTGCGGGATAGCTGGGCTGCCCGCCCGTGGTCGCGATCCGCGGGTCGGGCCTCACGTCCCTCGGGCGGGAGCCGGACCCGTCCTCGCTCGTCAGGGCCGCCGTCGACCGAGCCCTGAGCGACGCCGGTCTCGACGTCGACGCGATCGACGCGCTCGTCGTCGCCAACGCGGCCGGCGAGGCCTTCACCTCGATCGGGAACGTCAGCGTCTGGACCGCCACCGAAGCCGGCCTCGCCGGAACGCCCGCGATCCGGGTCGACACTGGACCCTCCAGCGGGCTGGCCGCGGTCTCCACCGCTCGGGGCTGGCTGGGGGCTCCCGGCATCGACAACGTGCTCGTCCTCGGCTGGGAGGCGATGACCTCGGTCCCCACCGAGGAGGCCACCGAGATCCTGGCCGGCCTGATGGCCGCCGACGAACGCGAGGCCGGCCTCTCGCTGCCGCGGCTGGTCGCCTGCCTGACCAGAGCCTACCTCGACCGTCACGATCGCAGCCTCGCGGAGCTCGATCGGGTCGCGCACAAGGCCCACCGCCTGGCCGAGGCCAACCCGATCGCGCAGTTCGGCGAGGTCACGCTGGACGAGATCGCCGCCTCGCGCGTCGTCGCCGACCCGCTGCGGTTGATGCACTGTGCCCCCCTCACGGACGGTGCGGCGGCGCTCGTCGTCGCCGACGAGGGCCCCGTCGAGATCGCCTCGATGGGCGCCGCCAGCGACCACCTGGCCTACACCCAACGCCGCACCCCGCCCGAGCGGTTCCAAGCGACGCAGGACGCCGCGGAGGCCTGCTTCGCGAGCACCGAGACCGAACGCTCGGACGTGGACGTCGTCGAGCTGCACGACGCCTTCGTCAGCCTCGAGGCCATCAACCTCGAGGATCTGGGCTTCGTGCCCGACGGCGAGGGGCTAGATCACGTCGCCGAGCCCGAGGCGGACGCGCTGGGCCCCTCGCCGGCCGTCAACCCCTCCGGCGGGCTCAAGGCCCGCGGCCATCCCGTCGGCGCCACCGGGCTCGCGCAGACCGTCGAGTGCGTCGACCAATGCCTCGACCGAGCCGCCAACCCCGTCGCGGACGCTGGCACGGCGCTCGTCCACAGCATCGGGGGCTTTGGCAACAACGTCCACGTCGCCCTCTTGGAGGCCCGGCCGTGATCGCGGCCTCGCGGTGCCCGGCCTGCGGGCGGGTGGCTGCCCCGCCGAGGGATCGCTGCCAAGGCTGCCGGGCCCGGACCGACGACGAAACCTTGGATCCCGAGGGCACGGTGCTCACCTACACGAGCGGGGCCGAGGGCTGGATCGCGCTCGTCGAGCTGGCGGGCGGCGCCCGCACGTGGGTGCAAGCCCCGAGCGAGCCCACGATCGGCGAGCGCCTCTCCGTCGACGCGTGAGGCCTCACCCGTCGCCGAGCTTGGCCGAGCCCGGCGGCAGATCGTGCTTGGCGCGATGGACGAGCATCGTCTCGTGCTGGTGCGAGGTGATCTGCACGTCCGAGCGCGGCTTGGCCACGCAGGTCAACACGAACCCCGCCTCCTCGTCCACCGGGTACAAGCGGCGGGCGTCCGTCTGGTCGACCTCGCCGGCCATCAACCGGGCCGCGCACGTCGTGCACCACCCCTGCTGGCAGTCGGCCGGCAGCCACAGGCCGTGGGCGCGGGCGGCCGCCAGGATCGAGTCGTCCCCGTCGACGGTCAGCTCCACCGTCTGGCCGGCCTCGGGGCTGTCGGCGTCGGCGGGGATCTCGATCGCGATCGTGTGCTCGACCATCGCGCCACCAGCGGATCGGCCTCAGGCGGACTCGTTGATGTTGGTGTTCGTCGAGTAGGGCGCATCGCCCGGTTCTCCGCGCACGAAGTGGCCGGCCGGCACGACCTCGTCGTCGCGCTCCTTGGCCAACAGCTCGATGAACCACGCCTCGTGCTCGACCTCCTTCTGCAGGATGCGGGCCGCCATGTCGTAGGTGCGCGGATCCTTGCCGCGCGTCATGTCGCACACCTCGCTCCACGTCCGGATCGCGCAGCGTTCGGCCTCGAGCAGCGTCTCGAGGATGGCCTCCGGCGTCGGATCCTCGGGCAGGTAGGCGTCCGGGCAGGAGGCCCGGTCGGCGAAGTCCCGGATGTCGCGAGGGATCGAGCCACCGAGCTCGTAGACGCGCGGAACGGCCAGCTCGAAGTGCGCCCGGTCCTCCAGCCGGGCGTCCTCGGTGATCTCCTTGTAGTCCTCCTCGCCGGCCAGGTGCATGCGGAGGTTCGTGTAGTAATAGTAGGTCGTGAACTCGGCCGCGATCGCGTCGATCAGCTTCTCGCGCAGCTCCTCGACGTCCACGCCGCGCTCCTCGATCGATTTGACGCCGACGCGTTCGCTGGTGTCCCCCGGTTCGACGTAGCCGCTGGCATGCGTCTTCTCGGCCATGGTCATCCAGATATGCCATGGCCGGCCGGCAACTGGTTCCCGTCCCCGCCTAGCATGTGGACGAGGGTCGGCAGTCGCTGCAACGGCCCTCGAGCTCGATCGGTTGGGGATCGACCGCGAACGCGGAGGCGCCCTCGGCTTCCTCGATCACGGCCCCCAGCTCGCCGGCGTCGGTGTCCTCGACGTGCCCGCACTCGGTGCAGACGAGGTTGATGTGGGGGCGGTCGAAGAACTCGTAGCGGGTGGCGCCCTCGCCGGCGTGCAGCTCGTCCAGCAAGCCCAGCTCGACGAACCGCGACAGCGTGTCGTACACGGTGCTGAGGCTCAGTGTCGGCTGGTCCTCGCGGGCCTGCTCCCAGACGTCCTCGGCCGTCGGGTGCTCCTCGTGCTCCATGACGGCGTGCAGGATCTCGATCCGTTGGGAGGTGGCCCTGAGGCCGTGGTCGCGGAGCAGGTCCAGCGGGTCCGTGGGGGTCGTCATGGTATCCTCGCGTGTCGGCCGGGTCCGGCGGGAGGAGGGACGGAAGGCGGCCCCCGTCAGCCGGGGGCCGCCGGTCGTCTCGGGGTCCCCGGTCACTCGAGGTCGAACCGGTCGAGGGTCATGACCTTGTGCCAGGCGTCGACGAAGTCCTCGACGAACTTCGCCTCGCTGTCGTCGGAACCGTAGACCTCGGCGACGGCCCGCAGCCGAGCGTTGGCGCCGAAGACGAGGTCCACGCGGCTGCCCTCGAAGACGACCTCACCGGTCTCGCGGTCGCGCAGCTCGAAGACCTCCTCCTCGTCGGAGACGGCCTCCCACTCGTAATCCATCGAGAGCACGTTGACGAAGAAGTCGTTCGTTAGCGTACCCGGCTCGTCGGTGAAGACGCCGAGCTCGGAGCCCTCGTGGTTGGCGTCGAGCGCGCGCATGCCGCCGACGAGGACGGTCATCTCGTCGACCGACAGGTCGAGCAGATCGGCCTTGTCGACGAGCAGCTCCTCCCCGCGGCGGTCGGCGTCCTCGGAGACGTAGTTGCGGAAACCGTCGGCCCTCGGCTCGAGCGCCTGGAAGGACTCCACGTCGGTCTGCTCCTGGGTGGCGTCGGTGCGGCCGGGCTCGAAGGGGACCTCGACGTCGTAGCCGGCCTCGCGGGCGGCCGCCTCGACGGCCGCGTTACCGCCGAGCACGATCAGGTCCGCCAGGGAGACCTTCGTGCCGTCGCCGTTCGTGCTGTTGAAGCCCTGCTGGATCTCCTCGAGGGTCTCCAGCACGGTCTCGAGCTCCTCGGGCTCGTTGACCTCCCAGCTGCGCTGGGGCTCCAGGCGGATGCGGGCGCCGTTGGCACCGCCGCGCTTGTCGCTGTCGCGGTAGGTGGAGGCGGCGGCCCAGGCGGTCTTGACGAGCTGGGAGACGGTGAGCTCGGAGCCGAGGATGCGCTGCTCGAGCTCGGCGACCTCCTCGTCGGTGACGAGCTCGTGGTCGGCGTCCGGGACCGGGTCCTGCCACAGCATCTCCTCGTCGGGGACCTCGGGGCCCTGGAACCGCTCGGGCGGGCCCATGTCACGGTGGGTGAGCTTGTACCAGGCGCGGGCGAAGGCCTGCTGGAACGCGTCGGGGTTCTCGTGGAACCGCTTGGCGATCTCCCGGTAGTCGGGGTCCGTCTTGAGCGCCAGGTCGGTGGTGAGCATCATCGGCGGGTTCGTCTCGCCCTCCTCGTGGGCGTCGGGAACCATGTCCTGGGCGTCCTCGTCCTCGGGGACCCACTGCCAGGCGTCGCCGGGGCCCTTCTCGAGCTCCCACTCGTACTCGAAGAGGTTGTCGAGGAAGCCGCTGTCCCACTCGATCGGGGCCTGGGTCCAGGCGCCCTCGAGGCCGCTGGTGATCGCGTCGCCGGCCTTGCCGCTGCCGTGCTCGCTCTCCCAGCCCAGGCCCTGCTCCTCGATGGGAGCGGCCTCGGGGTCGGGGCCGAGCTCGTCGTCGGGTGCGGCGCCGTGCGTCTTGCCGAAGGTGTGCCCGCCGGCGATGAGCGCGACCGTCTCCTCGTCGTCCATCGCCATGCGGGAGAACGTCTGGCGGATGAAGTCGGCCGCCCGCTCGGGATCGGGCTCGCCGCCGGGGCCCTCCGGGTTCACGTAGATCAGGCCCATGTGGTCGGCGCCGAAGGGCTCGTCGAGGTTGCCCTCCGCGTCGTGACGCTCGTCGCCGAGCCACTCGTCCTCGGGGCCCCAGTACACGGCCTCGTCGGGCTCGAAGGCGTCCTCTCGGCCACCCGCGAAGCCGTAGGTCTCGAAGCCCATGGACTCCAGGGCGACGTTCCCGGCGAGGATCATCAAATCGGCCCAGGAGAGGTTGCGGCCGTACTTCTGCTTGACCGGCCACAGGATGCGGCGGGCCTTGTCGAGGTTCACGTTGTCGGGCCAGCTGTTGAGCGGAGCGAACCGCTGGGTGCCCTCGGAGGCACCCCCGCGACCGTCCACGGTGCGGTAGGTGCCGGCGCTGTGCCAGGCCATGCGGATCATGAGCGGGCCGTAGTGGCCCCAGTCGGCGGGCCACCACTCTCGGGAGGTCGTCAAGACCTCCTCGACGTCGGCCTTGACCTCGTCGAGATCGAGCTGGGTGAACGCCTCGGCGTAGTCGAAGTCCTCGTCCATCGGATCGACGGGCCGAGCGTTCTGGTCCAGGATCTCCAGATCCAGCTTGTTCGGCCACCACTCGTGCTCGGGTTCCCGCGTCTGGAGGGCGCCGTTCGTCTTGGCGCCGTTCGTCGTGTCGCCGGTTTCGACCTGTTCGCTCGCGGGTTGGTTGTCGACCATGGTTCGTCCGCCACCGACCCAACCGGAGGTCGTAACTTGATTCTTCTGGGAATGGTTACGAGGAACAAGCCAATCCTGTGAACGGCTAGCAAGTGAAACACTCACGGGGGAGGGGTGGGTTGGCCGCTCGTGATGGACGACGAGCTGATGGCCGACGCCGCCGCCGAGCTGGTGGCCGCCTTCACCGTGACCTTCTTCGCCGCCGGCAGCCTGCTGGTCCAGTCCCTGCAGACCGGATCCACGCAGTCGCCCAGCCTGCTGACGATCGCGGCCACCACCGGGGCCGGGTACGCGCTCGCCATCGCCCTCGCCGGTCCCCGCTCGGGCGGGCACGCCAACCCCGTCGTCTCGCTGGCCGCCTGGCTCAGCGCTCGCCTCGAGGCCAAGCGAGCCGGCGCCTACATCCTCGCCCAGCTCGTCGGCGGGATCGGGGCCGCGCTCGTGCTCGGCGCGCTCGTGCCCGACACCGCGCTCGACCAGGCGCGCTACGGCGCCACGGTCGGCGGCAACCACACGGGCGCGCTCTCGGCGGTGACCTGGGAGCTGGCGGCCACCTTCTTCTACACGTTGGCCGTGCTCGCCGCCGTCTTCGGCGACCGCTCGCGAGCCACCGGCATCGCGACGGCCGGCCTCGGAGCCTTCCTGGCGGTCCTCGTGGCCTTCCCGTTCACCGGCGCCTCCTTCAACCCGGCGCGTTCGCTGGGTCCGGCGCTTTTGTCCGGCACCTGGACGATGCAGTGGGTCTACGTCGCCGGGCCCGTGCTCGGCGCCGCGCTCGCCGCCGGCGTCCACGATGGCATCCTCCAGCCGAGCCAGGCCCAGACCGGAGCCGATCGGTGAGCCCTTCTCAGCTGCCCGGCAGGCTGGCCGCCCACCGCTGGCCACCGCCGACGACCGGGCAGCTCGTCGCCTCGTCGCAGGCGCCGCTCTCGTCGTGGGCCTGCCCGGTCCCGCTGGCGGGGGCCTCGCCGGTCGTCGGTCCCGTGCCGACAGCGTTGACCTGCCAGCCAGGGTCGTTCACATGCCCCAGTAGGGCTCGTGCTCTTCGCGCTTGATCTCGGCGACCTCCTGCTTGACCTCCTGCTCGTCGAGCGTGAGGTCGAAGTCGGACAGCTGTTGGAAGTCGCCCTCGGGGATGTCGACGTAGTAGATCTCGCCCTCGTCCATCTGGCGCCCGAGCTGCACGTCGGCGACGGCGATCGCGACCTCGGCGCCCTGCTCGGCCTCCGAGATCGGGTTGTCCTCCTCGCGGATCGACTTGATCTCGCCGACGACGCGGCCGTCCTCGCGCAGGATGCGCTGCCCGTTGCGGATCCGACCCTTCAGCACGCGAACGCCCACGATCGCGGGCTTGCGCATGCGGAAGCTGTGATCCGGCAGCGTCTTGAGCTTGCCCGGGAACGCGATCCGGGAGCGGGCCTGCTGTTGGCGCTCGGACTTGAGCCGGTGCTGGTAGTCCTCGAAGGCGTCGATCAGGTTGTACACGACGTCGTCGGTGATCAGCTCGATGTCGTGCTCGGTGAGCTCCTCCTCGGCCTCGGCCAGCACGTCGACGCCGAAGCCCAGGATGCACTGGTGCTCGCGCTGGTCGAGCGTGGCCGCCTCGATCACGTCGCGGGGGCTGACGTCGCCGACCCGCGCCATGCGGATCGGGATCTCGGCCTCGGCCATCTCGCTGGCCAACGCCTCCAGCGAGCCGAGCGTGTCGGCCTTGATGAACACGCCCTCGTGCTCGTCCAGATCGATGTCGGGCTCCAGCTCGCTCTCGATCTCGGCGACGACCTCGTCGACCGTCTCCGGCGTGGCCCCGTACAGGGGGGCGCCGGGCACCACGTCGTCGAGCTCCGGGGCGGACACCTTGAGCCCGGTGGCGGCCTTCACCTCGTCCACGGTGTCGAACCGCTCGCTGGGGTCGCGGATCTCGTCCATCGCCTTCGGCCGCAGCAGGGCGCGGATCGAGGTCTCCTTGGGCTTGCTCGTCGTCCCGACGACGACGTCCTGGCCCTCGTTGAGCTTGCCGTCGTAGAGGATGACGTCGACGGTCGCGCCGAACCCCTTCTCCTCCTTGACCTCGAGCACGGTGGCTTGGCCCTGACCCTCGGGGTTGGCCTCTAGGCCGCCCTCCTGCTCGAGGAACCGCTGAGCCAAGCCGGTCATGACGAGCAGCAGGTCGGCCAGGCCCTCGCCGGTGAGGGCGCTCATCGGGACGATGGCGACCGTGTCGGTGAAGTCCTCGATCTGGTCGTATCGGTCGGCCGGGAACCCGGCGTCGTAGAGGTCACCGATCACGTCGTAGAGGGCATCCTGGAAGCGGTCCTGCACCCGCTCGGACTGCTGGGGGAAGCTCTCGACGAACGGCTCGTCCTCGTTGGGGTTCCAGCCGTGGATGCGGTCGATCTTGTTCGCGGCGACGATGAACGGTGTGTTGTTGCGCTTCAGGATCGAGAGGGACTCCTTCGTCTGCGGCATCAGCCCCTCCTGCACGTCGACCACGACCACGCCGAGGTCGGCGAGCGCGCCGCCGCGCGCGCGAAGCGTCGTGAACGCGCGGTGGCCGGGCGTGTCGATGAACAGAAGGCCCGGCAGCGTGAACTCGCGGTCCCCCATCAACGGAGCGCAGGTCTCCGTGATCGCCTCGAGCGGGACCTCGGTGGCCCCGATGTGCTGGGTGATGCCGCCGGCCTCGCCCTCGACGACGGCCGTGCCGCGGATCCGGTCGAGCAACGTGGTCTTCCCGTGGTCCACGTGACCCAGGATCGAGACGATCGGTTGACGGGTGACCATCGTGGCCCGCCGAACGGGGCCCATCCCTTAAATCGTCGTCCTGGCCGGCCCCCGGCTGTCTGGTTAAGCAGGGGCCGCGAAGGACACGAAGGATCGCCAAGGCCACGAAGGGCCTGTGACTCGCCGCCGGGCGGCCTTGTCACGGCAGCTGCTCCCCGTTGTGCCCTGACGTCCCGTCGCGTACTTGGTGGTCCCCCCGTTTCTTATCCTTACAGCGCGGGCCGGCCCAGGTCGGGCACGATCCCACGAGATCAGCCAACCGTCCACGGGCCCGCCCTCGGGTTCGCCCATCGTCGGCGGATCGAGCTCGCGGTGCCGGGGGCCCGCCGCCGGTCCCCTCTTCTCGTTTCCATGCCATGCGCGGGCCAGTACCGGTCCCGGCCGCGGTCGCCCGCTTGCCTTCTGGCGACACCTGCCCGTGGTAACAGGCGTGACACCGAGGCCAGTGTTTAGGAAACGCCTATAAGGTGCTACCCTCCTTTCACAATCGTCCTCCCTGGCTGCCCGTGTGTGACCGTCCCGTCCGGCGAGGGGGGCACCCGACCAGTGAGGCGACTAGGAGGAACGAGAAGCGATGAAGAAAGCGACAGCGGTCGTAGCATTGATCTTGGTGGTGAGCTCGGTCCCCTCGGGGATGGCGTTGCACCGCAGCCAGGGAGCCGACGACCAGGTATTGGTCACGCAAGACGACGAACCCTCGGTGCCTGACAACGGACCCGATTCCCCCTTCCACGTCGGGACGTTGCCCTCCGATGAGTGCTACGAACCGGAGGCTGAGGCGACGCTCACGGAGGTCGCGCGGGCCTCCGAGGCCGACGGGTTCTGCTCGGCGCTCAAGTACAACGAGGACCTCGACGACAACGACGAACTCGTCGTGGAGAGCCCAGAAGACCAGGTGATCACGCCGGACATCGGCACCGACAACCCGATCGCCACGTTCGACGTCGTCCGCATGGACTCGGCCAGCACGCTGGCGGCCCTCACGCTCTGCACCCCGTTCTGCCCGCCCGGTGAGGGCTTCTTCGGGTCCGGGACGTACACGGACCAGCTCCACGAGGTCTTCTACGACAACGCCGCCGAACAGACGGGGCTGACCGACGATAGCGACACGACCGACAAGAACCAGAAGGACGATCGCCGGCAGTACACGTACGCCAACGTGGGCTTCCCCAACGCCGCCCAGTTCGTCCAGGGCCAGACCAACGCCTGGGACATGAACGGGTGGGTGACCCCCAGCGCCACGTACTACTTCGCCGCCTTCCTGGAAGACGGCGAGGGCAACCAGATCGGGGCCGACCGGCTGTCCGAGATCGTCCAGAGCTCCGACCTGGACGGGGTCGCCAACGAGCGGATCTGCGGCTTCACACCCGACTTCTCGATCACGACCGCCGGGGCCGAGGACGCAGCGGCGTGCGAACTGTCGTTCTTCTATGCCGAAGACGACGGCAGCACCGACTTCAGGAGCTACGGCGACCGCTGCAACTCGCCGACCTACATGTGCAACCAGGCCGCCAACGGGGCCTACTGGCGAGCCAGCCTGCCCCTCCATAGTGTCTTCAACTACCTCGGGGCGGCCGACGATTCCGGCTTTGGCAACAACAACTACCGCGAGTGGCACTTCGTCGTCGCTCCGCGGTCCCCCGACTGCTCGGCCCAGGAGCCCGGCTTCCTGACCGAGAGCGACGAGACCGGGGCGCCGTTCCTGGCCCACGACCTCGACGTGTACACGCCCTCGACGCGGCTGTCGACGGCCGGCGCCTCGCCGGGCCCGGCCGAGGCGTACGCCGACGAGGCCGCGGCCGGACCGACAGACACCGTGTTCAACACGATCCCCGATCTGCCGCTGGTCGACGAGACCGTCGATGCCGTGACCGACACGGTCGACCAGGCGACCGACGACGCCAACGACGAGATCGACCAGCTGCAGAACGACACCGTCCGCGATCTCAACAAGGACAACCGCGTCGAGCCCAACGCTGCCTCGGGCGCCGCGAACCCGCTCGCGGACACCAGCCAGTCCGCGGTCGATCTCGACCGCACCGGCGCGCTCGACGAGGTGTGCCAGAGGGTAACCAGCGACGAGGAACCGGACACCCTCGATCCGTGGGTGGACGTGATCGACGGCCAGACGGAGATCACCGCCACGAGCACCACGCTGTACGGCAACAACGACGATACCCAAGACGAGGAGAACAACCCCGGCCCGGACCGCTTCTCCACCGCCGGCAACGTCGGCCTGTTCACCGACAAGAACGACGACGGCGACTACGACACCGTTGGCGATCAGTTCCGCAACGACCTGATCGACAACGCCGGCGCGTACCCGATGGTGTGGGACATCAAGGTCGACGACTCGGGCGACTCGCCGGAGATCACCAGTGACCGCGCGTGCAAGTACAGCACCTCGAACTACAACCTCGCGCTGGAGGCCGAGCGGCTGGGCTACGGCCCGAACACGGGGCTGTTCCAGCTCGTCTACCTCTCCGAGCCGACGCAATTCGACGCGGGCCTGATCTCCGACCAGCGCCAGATCTACCCCGACGGCAACAACATCTACGTGCTCGCCTCGCAGAGCGTCAAGGAGCTGTGGGACGGCGACGTCAGCTCGACCGACGACCACCCGCTCGGGCAGGAGGTCGACCAGGCGATCGCCGATCTGCAGGACTGGGTCGTCGCCGAAACCGACACCGAGACCGCGCCCGACGTCCGCATGCCCGGCGATGCGTTCGGGTTCACCAGCGACTTCGAGAAGCAGTGCGAGGAGTCCACCGGCGGGTTCGACGCCATCCCGTCGTTCACGCACGACTGCCAGGCGGTGTCCTGCGAGGGGGACACGATCGTCACGCAGTACGTGTTCGAGGCGCCCGGCGACGGGACCTTCGATAAGGGCTCCAAGGACCTCCCGCGGTTCAGCGCCGTGAACGAGATCACGGCGGACTTCGGCGGGTTCTCGCCCGGCGTGAACACGTGGACCGACGTCGACCCGCTCGACGGGAACCCGGACCGCAACGACGACCAGAGCTCGGCTCCGGACGCGTAGTCGCGGCGCTGCTACCTAGCGGGGGCGAGCCCCCGCCTTTTTCCTTCTCTCTTCTCCCCGCCTCCAGCTACGCCCAGGCTCGTGGCGGTCGCCGGGGCTGTCAACGGTTCCCGTCATCCGCCACGATTAAATACAACTCCTCCCTTCGACGGCTCGCCCGGACGGGCCGGACCGCCCGTGGAAGCCGGGCCCCCGCTTGTCGGGAGCGGCCCCGAAGGCGATGGGGGCATAGTGTAACCCGGCATCATGGTGGGCTCCAGTTATCTGGGGTATGATGACCGTACGGGTCTGCTGAGTCGGTCGAGATGCTGACTGACTGGAGCACTGACCCCTGTAGGAGAGACCCGCCGATCTGGGTTCAAAGCCGCGCCGGGCACCCCCCGGCGAGGTGAGTATCCCAGTGCCCCCATACCGGGGGGCCTTGCCCCCCGGACACTCTCACTCCGATACAGCAGCGTTTTCAACCCTCCCCGGCTTGCCCGGCCCGCGGATGCGCTGGCTCCCGATCGGGCTCGCCCTCGCCACCGCCCTCGCGGCGCTGGCCCTGTTCCAAGGCATGGTCACGGCTGGGCTCGTCCCGCTGGCCGTGTTCGGGCCCGCCTACGCGCTGGCTCGCTCGCTGGAGCCCGGCGACGAGGCCCGCCGCCACGCCGCCCGCGTCGTCGTCGCCGCCAGCGCCGGCGTCGGCCTGGCCCTCCTGCCCGCCGTCGGCATGGCCGATGGCATCCCGCGTCCCGACTGGGCGAGGGCCGGCCTGACCGTCGTCGCCGCCGGCACCGGCGCGCTGGCCGCCATCGCCGCCACCCCCAAACCCCCCACCGACCGCCACGAGGACCGCCGCTGGTCGTTCATCCACGCCCTCGAGCAGCGACACGCCCGCGGCCTGGCCCTGCTCGCCGGCGTCGCCGTCCCCGCCGGGACGCTGGTCGCCCTGCTCCGCGAGGCGCCGATCGCCCGCCTGGGCGAGGTCGCCCGCACCCTCCCCGAGGCCGTGTTCGGCTCCTACGCGCTGCAGGGAGCGATCGTCCTGCCGGACCCCTCGGCCACCGTGGCCGTCGCGATCCCGCTGTCCGTTGCCCCGATCGCGCTGGGGTTCCTCACCTCGCCCAAGCGCTCGGCCCCGTTGGCGCTGGGTGGCCTCGCCGTGCTCGCGCTGGCGCCCGTCGCCGTCTACTTCGAGGTCCCCGTGCGCGCCAGCACCGGCGCCTGGGTCCCCGTCTCCGTCGTCGGCACCCCCGGCCTGGCCGCCCTCGAAGCCCTGGCCCCCTCCGCGCTAGGTCTGCTCGTCGGAGCCGGCGCCGTCACCGTCGCCCGCCGACGCCGGTTCAGTCCAGCTCGCGCTCGGCCTCACGCTCGCCGCCTCCGCCCTCGTCGTCGCCGTCACGACCCGCCGCGCCCAGCTCGGGCTCGCCTTGCTGGTCGGCGCCGGACTTGGCGGCCTCGCCCACCTGTTCCTCCCGATCGCGGCCAGCTGGGCGCTGGGCGTCCTCGTCGGCGTCGGCGCCGGCTCCGCCGGGGCCACCTACGCCTCCTCCATCTCGATCGAAGCCCCCGGCGGCGGCCTCCGCTCCCCGTGGACGCTGGCCTACCTGCTCGTCGCCGTCGCCGCCGTCGGCCTGCTCGTCGCTGTTGCCCCCGACATCGCCGGCTCGACGCCGTTCCCCGCCCCCCACGCCCGCGGCCTCCACGCCGGCTTGGCCGCGCTCGTCGAGGGCCGAAGCCTCTTGCTCATCGTGTGGGGCCTGGCCGCCGGCGGCCTCGTGCAAGCCTTCGTCGGCCGCGGCGCCTGGATCGGCCTCGGCGCGCTCGCCGGCCCCGGCGTGGCCGGGCTCGTGCTCGTCGGCAGCCTCCTGCGGGCCCTCTGGGAGAAGGGCCTGCTCGACCGCGCCCGCGAGGGCTACGTCATGCGCGGCCAGCTCGGCTACGAGCTGCTGCGCGTCCACGTGCTCGTCGCCGCCGTCCTCGCCGGCGAGGCGCTGGCGATCGCGATCGCCGCGGTGCTCGGGTAGGAACGTTGGAGGCCGGCTGGAGCCGCCAGGGGCGAAGCCCGAGGGGGACGAGGTCGCCACAACGGCAGCGTACCGGGACACAGGTCGAGAGAGCCCACGCTCGCGTTCGTACGCTCGAGAAAGTCCGCGCGATCTCTGTCAGACTTCCTGCGCGGTTCGAGACCCCGTCGCCCTCCGCCCTTCGGGAGTCGGGCTCGGGGTCTCGAAATCCGTACGAACCCTCGCTTGGCTCCTGCGGTTGATGCCGCGCTCGGGTTCGTACTCTCGAGAAGGTCTGGGGTGGTTGTCGTCAGACCTTCTCGAACATCACACCGGGCTTGTACGTCGGCTCGAAGGCGACCTCGTCGCCGATCGAGAGGTCGTCCTCGCTGCCGACGAAGGGAACCCAGCCCGTCACGCGGCTCCCGTCGGCGAGCTCGATGATCGCCCACGCGAACGGGGTCTCGTTCATGAACTCCTCGCTGGCGACGTTCTGGATCGTGAACGTCACGACCGTGCCCTGTTCGGGCAGCTCGACGTTCTCGATCTCGCGGGTGCCGCACTTCGGGCACGCGCGCACGGGCGAGACGAACGTGTGATCGTTGGCGCAGCGGAAGCCGACGAGCTGCCCGTCCTTGCGCTTGTCCTCGACCTCCGCGATCGTGGCCAGCTCCTGCTCGGGCATCTAATCGCCCCTCCCGAGGATGTTGACCGTGACCGTGCCACCGGTCGCCCCCACGTTGTGCGTGAGCACGCGCTCGGCGCCGTCGACCTGGCGGGGCCCCTCGGCCTCGCCACGCAGCTGCTCGACCGCCTCGTAGATCTGGCCCATGCCGGTCGCGCCCACCGGGTGGCCCTTCGACTTCAGGCCGCCGCTGGCGTTCACCGGCACGTCACCGTCGGGCTTGGTCTGCCCCTCGCGCACCATCGCGGCCGCCTTGCCCGGCTCGGCCAGGCCCAGGTCCTCCATCGCGACGAGCTCGGCGATCGTGAAGCAGTCGTGCACCTCGAAGAGATCCACCTCGTCGGCGGACACGCCGGCCTGCTCGAAGGCAGCCTGGCCGGCCAGCTGGGTGCCCTCGATCTCGGTCACGTCCTCGCGCTCGCTCAACGCCGCGATCGTGCCGCGCTGCGTGCTCGCCTCGACCGTGACCGGCGTATCTGTCATCGCCCGCGCCTTCTCCTCGGTCGTGACGATCGCCGCGGCCGCTCCGTCGCTGAACGGGCAGGCGTCGTACAGCTTGAGGGGAGCCGCGACCTCGTAGCTGTCGAGCACGTCCCCGATCTCGATCTCCTTCTGGAAGTGCGCGGTCGGGTTGTGGATCCCGTTGGCGTGGTTCTTCACCGCGACCCGCGCCATGTCCTCCTCGCTGGTCCCGAACTCGTCCATGTGCGCGCGAGCGATCGCGGCGTACAGGCCGGGAAACGTCGCCCCGACGCCGCCCTCGAGGAAGTAATCGGACCCGTAGCAGAAGTACGAGGTCGCCGTCATCGTGTCGATGTGGGAGACCTTCTCGGTCCCGACCACGAGAGCGGTCTCCGCCATGCCCGCTCGAACGTGCGCGATCGCGTGCCGGAAAGCCACGCTCGCCGAGGCGCAGGCCGCCTCCGTGGTGCTCGAGGGCACGTTGGGCGCCCCGATCGCGGTCGAGATGAGCGGACCCACGTGGCCTTGCTTGTCGGCCATCCCGAACGCGTTCGCGACGAACAGCGAGTCGAGTTCGTCTCCCTCGAGGCCGGCTTCCTCGAGCACGTCGAGCGACGCGTCGACGGCCAGCTCCCGGGCCGTCTCCTCGTGCTCGCCGTACCGGAGGCAGGAGACCTCGGCGATGGCGGGGTCGGTTGCAGGCATGGGTCGTCGTGACGGGCCGAAGCCTACAAGGGGTTTGTCGAAGGCCAGCTCCAGCGCACTCGGTGTCCCGAGGCCGCAACCGCGGCCGGCCCGCAAGGGTTTTATACATGACCTCTGATGCCTCGGCCAGCCTTTCCGGGGTCACCAGGGCGAATCTCAGTGGGCCGCAGCGCAATCGAACGCACCGGGTTGGGGTCGAGCGACCGAAGCGACGAGGCGATCGGCGACGGCGTGCACGTCGATCGAGCCGTTCCTTCGTCCTCGGCCCTCGCCCGGGCTCGTAGCTCAGATAGGCAGAGCGTCCGGCTTTTAACCGGACGGTCGAGGGTTCGAATCCCTCCGGGCCCGCTCCCGGTCACCGTTCGCTGTGCTGGTGCTCCAGCGGTTCGTCCCGTGACGCTGGAGGGCGATGCGAGCCTCGCCGCGGGCTCGCGTCTCCCCGCCCGACCCCGATCCGATGGCCACCCGGCCGTCTCCATGGAGGTGCTCTGATGCCCAAGCCGTTCAAGTTCGACGTGCTGAAACACGAGTTCGTGCCTCGCCACGAGATCATGAGCGAGGAAGAGGTCGAGGAGCTGCAGGAGGAGTACGATATCTCCAAGGAGCAGCTTCCCCGCATCCTCAACACAGACCCCGGCGCCCTCTCCGTGAGAGCTCGCCCGGGCGACGTGCTTCGCATCACACGCAAATCCGACACGGCTGGCCAAGCCACGGCCTACCGACTCTGCGTGGAGGCTTCCGATGCGTGAGCTCGTGAACGCGTTCTTCGACGAACGAAGCGCCGCCCAGCACCACATCTCCAGCTACAACGACTTCGTCGACAACTGGATCCAGAGCGTCGTCGACAACATCAGCGTCGGCGACGACGAGGTCCCCGACGGGATCATCCAGACCGACGTCGAAGGCTACAAGATCAAGATGGGCAGCATCCGGGTCGGTCGCCCCCAACGCAAGGAGGCCGACGGTTCCACGGACTACCTGACCCCGATGGAAGCCCGGCTGCGCGACATGACCTACGACGCGCCCATCTTCATGGAGTTCATCCCCGTGCTCGAGGGCATCGAGCACGAGCCCGAGGAGGTCAACATCGGCAACCTCCCGATCATGGTTGGCAGCTCCCGCTGCAACATCGAGAAGGACAACCTCGAGGAGCTCCAGAACGCCTCCTACACGCACGAGGAGTACTACCAGGAGCTCCAGCGCCTCCAGGAGGACCCCCTGGACCCGGGCGGGTACTTCATCGCCAACGGTAGCGAGCGCGTCCTCGTCTCCCTGGAAGACCTGGCCCCGAACAAGGTCATGGTCGAGTTCAAGAAGCGCTACGGACGCCAGGTCGAGGTCGCCAAGGTCTTCAGCCAACGCAACGGCTACCGGGCGCTCATCAGCGTCGAGAAGAAGCGAGACGGCTCGCTGATGGTCGACGTCCCCAACGCCAGCAACCAGATCCCTCTCATCGTGTTCATGCGGGCGCTGGGCCTGCAAACCGACGAGGAGCTCGTCAAGGCTATCGTGACCCATCCGGACATGATGCCGACCGTCCTCGCCAACATCGAGGACGCACGCGAGGAGCACGACGTCGCCGACCGCGACGAAGCGATCGAGTTCCTCGGCCGCAAGCTCGCCGGCGGCCAAGCCCGCGAGTACCGCCGCCAGCGCGCCGAGTCCCTGATGGACCGCACCCTGTTGCCCCACCTCGGCCACGACCCCGCCGAGCGCCTCAAGAAGGCCGTCTACCTCGGCCGGATGGCCCGCTCGGTGCTCGAGCTCGCCCAGGGTCGCAACGAGGAGGACGACAAGGACCACTACGCGAACAAGCGGATCAAGCTCGCCGGCAACCTGATGGAGGACCTCTTCCGCGTGTCCTTCACGCAGCTCGCCAAGGACATCAAGTACCAGATCGAGCGCGCCCACTCCCGCAACCGCGAGCTCAAGGTGTCCACCGCCGTCCGCTCCGACGTGCTGTCCCAACGCCTGCTGCACGCCCTCTCGACCGGGAACTGGGTCGGCGGGCGCAGCGGTGTCTCGCAGCTGCTCGACCGGACGGCCGCCTTGGCCGCCTACTCCCACGTGCGCCGCGTCGTGTCGCCGCTGGCCCGCAGCCAGCCGCACTTCGAGGCCCGCGACCTGCACCCCACGCAGTGGGGCCGGCTTTGCCCGAACGAGACCCCCGAGGGCCCGAACTGCGGTCTCGTGAAGAACATGGCCCTCACGACGGAGGTCTCCGAAGGCGCCGAAGGCGAGGACATCCGCCACTCGCTGTACGACCTCGGCGTCGAACCGCTGGAGGTCTCCGAGGTCACCGGAGGTGACGACGAATGACGGACATGGAAGGAGCCCGCGTCTTCCTCAACGGGGACATCGTGGGCCTCCACGACAACCCGCGAGACCTGCTGGAGAAGATCAAGCAGCGCCGTCGGCAGGGCCTGCTCTCCGACGAGGTGAACGTTCGCATCGACGAGGAGAGCGAGGACATCTACATCAACGCCGACAGCGGCCGCCTGCGCCGTCCGCTCGTCGTCGTCGAGGATGGCGAGCCCCGCGTCACCGAGGACCACCTCGAACGCATCCGCCAGGGCGACCTCTCCTGGAGCGATCTGCTCCGCGAAGGCCTCGTCGAGTACATCGACGCCGACGAGGAGGAGAACATCTACGTCGCCGTCGAACCCGAGGACGTCACCGAGGACCACACCCACATGGAGATCGACCCCATGGTCGTCCTCGGCATCTCGGCCAACATCGTCCCCTACCCCGAGCACAACTCCAGCCCCCGCATCACGATGGGTGCGAGCATGGGGAAGCAATCCATCGGCCTCCCCGCCGCCAACTATCGCACCCGCCCGGACACGCGCGGCCACGTGATGCACTACCCCCAGGCTCCGATCGTCCGCACGCAGGGCCAGCAGTACTCCTACGTCGACGATCGACCGGCCGGGCAGAACTTCATGATGGCGATCGCGCCCTACCACGGCTACAACATGGAGGACGCCCTCGTGTTCAACGAGGCCTCCATCGAGCGCGCGCTCGCCCGCTCGGCGTTCTTCCGCGGCTACTCCAGCGAGGAGCGCCGCTATCCCGGGGGTCAAGAGGATCACTTCGAGATCCCCAGCCCCGACGTGAAGGGCGTCCGCCCCGAGGAAGCCTACAAGAACCTCGGTGAGGACGGCCTGATCAACCCCGAGACGCCGGTCGAGAGCGGCGAGGTGCTCATCGGGAAGACGAGCCCGCCGCGCTTCCTGGAGGAACCCCAGGACTTCCTCACGCCGCAGAAGCGCCGCGAGACCAGCGTCACGGTCCGCCACGGCGAGAGGGGGATCGTGGACAGCGTCATGTTCACCGAGTCCGAGGGCGGGTCCAAGCTCGTCAAGGTCAAGGTCCGCGACGAGCGCGAACCCGAGCTCGGCGACAAGTTCGCCTCCCGGCACGGCCAGAAGGGCGTCATCGGGCGCATCGCGCCGCCCGAGGACATGCCGTTCACGCCCGACGGGGTCCAGCCGGACGTCCTGCTCAACCCTCACGCCATCCCGTCCCGGATGACCGTCGCCCACCTGCTCGAGATGATCGGCGGCAAGGTCGGCTCGATCCAGGGTCGATCGATCGACGGTACACCGTTCGACGGCGAGCCCGAGGACGAGCTGCGTGAAGCCCTCGTCGAGAACGGCTTCCACCACTCCGGGCGCGAACCGATGTACGACGGCATCACCGGCGAGCGGTACGAAGCCGACATCTTCCAGGGAGCCATCTACTACCAGAAGCTCCACCACATGGTGTCCGGCAAGCACCACGCCCGCTCGCGAGGTCCCGTCCAGATCCTCACCCGCCAACCGACCGAGGGCCGCGCGCGCGACGGCGGTCTGCGGTTCGGCGAGATGGAGCGCGACTGCCTGATCGGCCACGGCGCCGCCATGGTCATCAAGGACCGCCTGCTCGACGAGTCCGACGCCGTCGAGGTTCTCGTCTGCAAGGAGTGCGGCATGGTCGCCTTCGAGGATCGCCGCGGGTTCACCCGCTGCGGCAACTGCGGTGAGGAAGCCGAGGTCTACCCGGTCGAGATGAGCTACGCGTTCAAGCTCCTCCTCGACGAGCTGAAGAGCCTTGCTCTTGCCCCCCGCCTGAACCTGGAGGACCTGGTATGAGGAACGTCGCAAGCACCCCCAAGAAGATCGGCGACATCCAGTTCGGCCTCCTGGGCCCCCAGGAGATCCGCTCGATGTCGGCGACGAAGATCATCACGGCCGACACCTACGACGACGACGGGTTCCCGATCGAGATGGGGCTCATGGACCCCCGCCTGGGCGTCATCGAACCCGGCCTGCGCTGCAAGACCTGCGGCAACACCGTGGGCGATTGCCCGGGCCACTTCGGCCACATCGACCTGGCCATGCCCGTCATCCACGTCGGCTACAACTGGATGATCCGCAACATCCTGCGGTCCACCTGCCGCAACTGCGGCCGCATGCTGGCGACCGACTCCGAGATCGAGGACTACCACGCCACGATGGAGGAGTGGCGCACCCAGAACCGCGACGTCTGGGAGCTCATCAAGAAGACGATCAAGAAGGAGACCCGTGGCAAGTCGGGTCACGAGTGCGTTCACTGCGGTGAGATCCAGAAGAAGGTCGAGTTCGACAAGCCGAGCACCTACCGCGAGGAGGGCCACAAGCTCACGCCGGTCGACATCCGCGAGTGGCTCGAGCGTGTCCGCCCCGAGGAGGCCGAGCTGCTGGGCCTCAACCCGGACGTCGCCAAGCCCGAGTGGATGGTCCTCACCGTGATGCCGGTGCCGCCGGTAACGATGCGGCCCTCGATCACGCTGGAGAGCGGCGAACGCTCCGAGGACGACCTCACGCACAAGCTCGTGGACGTTCTCCGCATCAACCAGCGCCTGCAGGAGAACCGCGACGCCGGTGCTCCCCAGCTCATCGTCGAGGACCTCTGGGAGCTTTTGCAGTACCACATCACGACCTGCATCGACAACGAGTCCAGCGGCATCCCGCCGGCTCGCCACCGCTCCGGGCGCCCGCTCAAGACCCTGAGCCAGCGCCTGAAAGGCAAGGAGGGCCGTTTCCGGCAGAACCTCTCCGGGAAGCGCGTCAACTTCTCGGCTCGGACCGTGATCTCGCCGGACCCGAACATCTCGATCAACGACGTCGGCGTGCCCGAGGCCAGCGCGCTCGAGCTCACGGTCCCGCTCAACGTCACCCCGTACAACATCGACGTGGCGCGAGAGTTCGTGAAGAACGGCCCCAAGGAGCATCCTGGTGCCAACTACGTCGTCCGGCCCGACGGTCGACGCCTGAAGGTCACCGAGCTCAACGCCGAGAACCTCGCGCTGCGTCTGGAACCCGGGTACACGATCGAACGACACCTCGTCGACGGCGACATCGTGCTGTTCAACCGGCAGCCCTCGCTGCACCGGATGAGCATCATGGCGCACGAGGTGCGCGTGATGCCCGCCAAGACGTTCCGCATCAACCTCTCCGTGTGCCCGCCGTACAACGCGGACTTCGACGGCGACGAGATGAACCTCCACGTGCTGCAAAGCGAGGAGGCCCGCGCCGAGGCCAAGATCCTGATGCGCGTGCAGGAGCACATCCTGTCCCCCCGCTTCGGTGGCCCGATCGTGGGCGGCATCCACGACGAGGTGTCCGGCGGCTTCGTGCTCACCCACAAGCACAAGCACTACGCCAAGAAGGAGGCCCTGGACATCCTGTCCCGGGCCCGCTTCCAGTCCGAGCTGCCCGAACCGGACAAGGTCGAGGACGGGACCGAGTACTTCACGGGCAAGCAGATCTTCAGCCTGCTGCTCCCGTCCGATCTGAACCTGAAGTACCGCTCGGAGATCTGCCCGCACAAGGATTGCGACCCGTGGGACCCCGAGACCGGCGAAGGCTGCGAGTTCGACGGCTACGTCGTCGTCGAGGACGGCGAGCTGGTCGCCGGCACCATCGACGAGAAGTCGATCGGCGCCTTCCAGGGCGAGTTCATCAACCGCATCATCCGCCGCCACGGCGCCTCGTTCACGCGCGAGTTCATCGACCGCATGACGCGGCTCGTGCTGGGCGCCATCATGCACGACGGCTTCTCGACGGCGATCGACGACGAGGACATCCCGGCCCAAGCCCAGCAACAGATCGACGACAACGTCCAGGAGGCCCGCGACAACGTCGAGGACCTCATCCGCCAGTTCGAGGAGGGCGAACTCGAGCAGATGCCGGGCCGAGGGCTCGAGGAGACGCTCGAGCTCAAGATCATGCAGGAGCTGGGCGAAGCCCGCGACCAAGCCGGGAAGATCGCCGGGGAGCACCTCGGCATGGAGAATCCCAGCGTCATCATGGCCCGGTCCGGTGCCCGCGGTTCGATGCTCAACCTCTCCCAGATGGCCGGCGTCGTCGGCCAGCAAGCCGTGCGCGGAGAGCGCATCACGCGCGGGTACGAGGACCGCACCCTGTCGCACTTCGAACGCGGCGACCTGGGGGCCGACGCCAAGGGCTTCGTCGAGTCATCCTACAAGGACGGCCTGTCCCCGACCGAGTTCTTCTTCCACTCGATGGGTGGACGCGAGGGCCTGGTCGACACGGCCGTGCGTACAGCCCGCAGCGGATACATGCAGCGCCGGCTGATCAACGCGCTCGAGGACCTGCGCGTCGAGTACGACGGCACGGTCCGCAACACGGTCGGCACCGTCATCCAGTTCATGTACGGCGAGGACGGCATCGACCCGACGAAGAGCCACCGTGGCAAACCGGTGAACGTCACCCAGATCGTGTCCGATGTCGTCGGCGAGACCGCCGAGGACGAACCCGTCGAACAGGTCGACGAGGACGCCTACGACAGCCAGGATGCCGAGCTCATGCGCTCGCTGCAGGACGAGATGGACATCCAGAACCCCGACGACTTCGAGGGGGCCGAGTAGATGGCCGAAGACGAGAACGAGACCGAGGAGCCGGAGGAACCCGACGAGGAGATCACCCGCGAGGACGCCGTCTCCGCGTTCGAGGAGCTGCCGGGCATCGGCGAGCTCAAGGCCGAGGCGCTGTGGGAAGCCGGGTTCGGATCCCTGGAGGACCTCAGCGACGCCACGGCCGACGACATCGCCGAAGCCGAGGGCATCGGCCCCAAGCTGGCCGAATCGATCAAGGACGGCCTCGACGAGCTGCAGGCCGTCAAGTCCGTGCCGGACACCCTGGCGGACATGATGGAGCTGCAGGGCATGACGCCCGAGGCCGCCGAATCCCTGAACGAGGCCGGCATCACCTCCCGCGACGACCTCAAGCGCGTGCGCTACCAGGAGCTGGCCGCCGTCCCCGACGTCGGCGAGGCCCTGGCCGAGCGCATCAAGGACCAGGTTATCAACGAGGAGGAGGCCCTCAAGACGTTCCAGGAGTTCGACGGCGTCGGCGTGAAGAAGTCCCAGAACATCTGGGACGCCGGCTATCGAACCCGCTACGATCTGCGGCGCGCCACCACCGCCGAGCTCGCGCTCATCGAGGGCATCCACTCCCGTCTGGCCGACAACATCAAGCAGGAGGTCGGCGACGAGCCGTTGTCGCCCAGCGACCGCATGATCGAGGTCGCCGAGTCCGAGGAGATGTACCCCGTCCGGGAAACCTCCGATCTCGAGGACGAGATCGCCGAGGTCATGGACGAGATGGAAAGCGTCGACCTGCCCGCCAGCGTCATCTCCGACATCGCGGTCCACTGGCAGGACACCGACGGCACCCGCGAGGAGCTCGAGGAGATCCTGCGCCGCGCCGAGGAGGAGTACCACGCCAACCGCATCGACTCCACCGAGGCCGCCGGCATCGTGTCCGCGCAAAGCATCGGTGAGCCGGGCACGCAGATGACGATGAACACCTTCCACTACGCCGGCGTCGCCGAGATCGACGTGACGCAGGGCCTGCCGCGGTTCATCGAGATCGTGGACGCCCGCCGCACGCCGTCGACGCCGATGATGGAGGTCTACATCGACGAGGACGTCCCCGACGACGAGGACGCCGTCCGCGAGGTCGGCACCCGGATCGAGACGACCCTGCTCAAGGACGTCGCCGACGTCGACATCGATCTCGGGACCGGGACCGTCAACGTCCGCCCGGTCCCCCGCCACCTCGACCGCAAGTTCATCGAGGTCGAGGAGATCGAGGACGAGCTCGTCGGTGTCAAGGACATCGACATCGACCAGGAGGGCGACACCTACGTCCTCACGCCCGAGGAATCCTCCTACCGGCAGCTTTTGTCGGTCAGCGAGGAGGTCCGCAACCTCAAGATCAAGGGCATCAGCGACATCGAGCGCGTGATCATCCGCAAGGCCGGCGACGAGTGGGTCATCTACACCGAGGGATCCAACCTCGCCGCCGTGATGGCCGTGGACGGTGTCGACACCTCCCGGACCACCACGAACAACTTCCGAGAGATCAACGAGGTCCTGGGCATCGAGGCCGCCCGCCGCGGGATCATCCGCGAGGCGAACAAGACCCTCGAAGAACAGGGCCTCAACGTCGACCAGCGCCACCTGATGCTGGTCGCCGACGTGATGACCGCCGACGGCACGATCCGCCCGATCGGCCGCCACGGCATCAGCGGCGAGAAGCCGTCCGTGCTCGCGCGCGCCGCCTTCGAGATCACGGTGAACCACCTGCTCGAAGCGGCCGTCATCGGCGAACGCGACCCCCTCAAGGGCGTCGCCGAGAACGTGATCGTCGGCCAGCCGGTCCGCCTCGGCACCGGCGCCGTCGAGCTCTCCGCCAACACCGACGCGTTCAAGGACGCCGAGCTCCCGGACTTCGAGATGCCGGAGCTGCCCGAGCACATGGCCAGCGAGGACGAGCTGGCCGAACGCGAAGACGAGGAAGAGGGCGAAGCGGCCGACGGTGAACAGGCCCCGCCCGCCGACGAAGAGGAAGCCGGCGAGCCCGCCGAGGCAACCCCTGTCGAGGAGGAGTGATCAACGATGGTCGACATCTCGCGAGCCCTACGGACCGCAGCCAAGACCGGTAGCGTGCAGTTCGGATACAAGGAAACCAGCGACGCGGTCAGCGACGAGGAGGCCGAGGCGGTCATCCTCGCCCGCAACATGCCGGACAAGCACCGCGAGGGCGTGCTGGAAGCCGCCGACGAGCACCGCGTCCCCATTGTCGAGTTCCCGGGGACCAACGTCGAACTCGGTCCGGCGCTGGGGGAACCGTTCTCCGTGTCCGCCGCCGCCATCCTCGACCCCGGGGAATCCGACATCCTCGAGGCCGCGAAGCGATCGGCATGACCGAGCGCAAGATCGACCGCCGGTCCATGGAGCTCTTCTCGACGTTCGAGGAGCTCTCCGGCGTCGACGTGATCGACCTGGTCGAGTCCGAGGAGGACGAGCGCCTCGTCGTGCTCATCCCCGACGACCAGGTCGGCAAGGCCGTCGGCAAGGGCGGCTCCCGCCTGCAGAACATCCGCGACAAGATGGGGATGACGATCGACGTCGTCGCGTTCAGCGAGGACCCCAAGGAGCTCGTCCTCAACTACTTCCGCCCGCACGACACGCAGGGCGTCGAGATGCAGGAGCGCCGCGATGGCACGCTCGTCGCGCGCGTCAAGGTCGCTCCCAAGGACAAGGGCCGGGCGATCGGGAAGGCCGGCCGCAACGTGAAGCTCTGTGGCGAGCTCGTCAGCCGCCACACGGACATCGACCAGGTCGTCGTCGACGAGGGCGAGGTCGAGGCGACCGAGGACTGAGCCCGCTGGGACCGTGGCCCTCGACCTCGCTCGCGTGTTCGTCTACGGGACCCTCCGCGAGGGCTTCTCCAACCCCGGCCGTGCCATCCTCGACGAGCACGCGCGCCCGATCGACGACGGCTGGGTCCACGGTCAACTCCACGACCTCGGCGCCTACCCTGCCCTGATCCACCCGGGAGAGGATCCGGGCCCGGTGCACGGGGAGCTCTACGAGCTCGTGCACGAGCCAGCGGAGGGGCTAGGGCGCCTGGATCGCTACGAGGGCGCCCGCGGCCGGGACCCTCTCCCCTACGACCGTCGCCGGTTGCCGGTCGAGGTGGCCGACGGCTCCACCCATGAAGCCTGGACCTACGCCTGGACCAAGACGCCCCCGCCGAACTCACGGATCCCCTCCGGCGACTGGATCGCCTACCTCGACGCGGAGGGCTGAGGGGACCCTCGAGCGTCAGGCGTTCCCATCGTCCGTCGCCTGGCTCTCGTTGTCGGTGTCAGGGCCCATCCCGTCGCGGGAGACGTCGTCCTCGACGTGGGCCTCCAGCGATCGGCTCAACCTCACCGCCGATCGCTGCAGCCGACCGGCCGCCTGCCGGACGGTGGCGGGTTCGAAGGTGTCGGCCGCCATCAGCTCGAGATCGACCCCGATCGCCCAGGTGCGCAGCAGGGTCTCCTGCTGGGCCAGATCCGAGGTCGCCTCCTGCATCCTCTCCATCGGCCGGTAGAACAGAACCCCCAACATCGAGGCCGTGCCCGTGGCCCCCAACCCCAGCACCGAGCTGGCCTCGCCCCCGGAGACCGCCAACGAGAGAGCCGTCCCGAGCAGGACGATGCCGACGACGAACGTGGCCAGCGACAGGCTGCGGATCCACCGCATCGAGGTCCGGGCTCGCTCCACGAGCTCGTCGGCCTGGGCGTGGGTCCGCCGCCGGAGCTTGGCCTGTTGCTCGATCGCGGCCGCCAGCGTCTCTTCGTTGGCTTCCTCGCAGCGCCGAGCCCACCGGGAAGGCGAGGCCTGCCCCTCCTCGCCCCGTTGGGGGTCCGGGCGCGAGGCCCCGTTCCCGCTCGTCCCTTGTTCGTCCGCCATGTGCCAGCCAAGCCACGCTGGCCACCCCTCAAGGCTTCGCTTCGCGACTCGCCTGAACCGACCTGCCGGTGACCGGTCCAGGACAGGACAACCTTAACCACTCGCGGACGGCTGCAGATCCATGCGCTGGGCATGGGTGACGGCCTGCTTGGTAGGTCTCCTTGCGATCGCTGGGACGGCGGCGGGCGCCCTGGCCCCCCCAGGACGACGCCGGCAGCGGTCGGGATGCCCCCGGGCAACCGGCCGACGACGTGACGATCGCGTCCGGGGAAAGCTACGACGGACTGCTCGAGGGCTTCCCCACCGACACGAGCGACCACTACGCCTTCGAGGCCGAAGCCGGCGACACGATCGAGGTCCGCGCCAACGGTCTCCTCGGGTGTGCCTACATCAAGACCGCCGACGGGACCGAGCTGGCGTTCAGCTGCACGGTCGGCTACACCCAACTGACGACCCTGACCGCGAGGGCCGACAGCGACGGGACCTACTACCTCGAGTACGCCTACGTCGACGGCCACCCCTACCTGTTCAGCCTCGGCGTCGGCGAGCCGGCCCCCCGTCCGATCCCCACCAGCGGCGCCCTGAGCGGACCCGGCGGAGGGCTGGCCGACGTCACCCCGGCCGATCCCGCCGACGAGCAGACCGTGATCGCCGTCGTCGACACCGGCATCAACCCCTACCACGACGTCTTCGCAGCCCCCAACCTCGGCGACCATCCCAGCCAGTGGATCGACGGGTTCCCCTCCGATGCCCAGACCGTCGACCTCTCCCTCGGCGTCGACGACTACGACGCCGCGGTGAAGGCCGACAACGACACCTGGAACAGCCTGCAGCGTAGCAGCTACGACCAGGACGCCAACACCTTCGACGAGCACGTGTACGCCTTCCCACAGACGCGCGTAGCTGCCGGCATCAGCTTCGGCGAGTACGCCGCCACGGGCGGCGAGGCCGGGACCCGGGCCATCCTCGACGAGGACGGCCACGGCACCGGCAGCGCGGCGCTGGCCGCCGGCGCCAGCCTGGCCGAGGCCGACGGTGACGTCGTCGTGGTCGCGGTCGAGGTGCCCGCCGGCGGGTTCAACGATGGCCTCTTCTGGGCTGCCCAACAGCCCTGGATCGACGCGATGACGGTCAGCCTCGGCACCGTCGCCAACGTGCCCTACCCCAGCGAACCGCTGGGCTTTGGCCCCGACGTCGAGACGGCGATCGACACGGCCACCGACGCCGGCAAGCCCGTGTACGTCGCCTCCGGCAACGGCGTCTCGGGGACCGGCCTTGCCCCCGACCACTGCACCACGTACACCAGCGGCTACACCGGGGCGCCCACGGCGACGCGCATCGGCGCCGCCGAGCCCGGCAGCGAGAACCCCGCCTGGTGGCACTGCGTCCCCGTCGACGCCATCGCCGCCACGCCCGTCCCCTCGGCCGACCACGCCTCCGTCTCCGGCATCGACTCGCACTCCGGCACGAGCGCGGCCACGCCCAACGCGATCGGGCATTGGGCCGAGCTCATGCAGCGGTCCCACGACAACGGGCTCACGGTCGAACGCCAGGAGGTCAGCGAGCAGCTGCTCCACGAGGCCCGCCCGGCCGACCCGCAGCCAGCGGTCGGTGCCGAGCCCAGCACGCAAGCGAGCGCGCCCGTCGACCAGGGCTACGGCGTGGTGAACGAGGGCGCGCTCGAGCGTGCCTGGGACCGCCTCGCCAACGGGCAGGCCCCCGCCGAGCGCCCCCTGGCCGAGACGTTCTTCGAGCAAGACCAACGCGTCCGCCAGCTGCTGTGGGGCTCGGGCGGCTTGCTCACCGGTGAGCGAACCCTCGAGAGCAGCAGCGACACCGCCGCCTCCGAGGGTCTGTCCACCGCGATCGAGCAGCCCGGCAGCTGCGGGTGGCTGGTCGACAACGGCTTCGGCAACCTCTGCGCGACGTAGGCCGCTGGCTGGGATCGTCTGGACTGCATAGAACCCTCACCGGCGGGGCCCTCGGCTCGCGGAGAGCGGAGGAGGGAGGCGACCGACCCCGCTAGATCACCGCGTCCTCGCGGTACTCGCCGTAGACGCGGCGCCAGACCTCGCACATCTCGCCGACGGTGGCGTAGGCCTTCACGCAATCGAGGATGTAGGGCATCTGGTTCTCGCCCTCCTTGCAGGCGGCCTCGAACGCGTGCAGGGCGTCGGTAACCTCCTTCTCGTCGCGGTCGGCCTTGACCTCCTCGATGCGCTTGTTCTGGCGCTCGCGAGCCTGCTCGGCGTCGATGTGCAGGACCTCGATGTCGTCCTCGTCGTTGCCCTCGGTGAAGGCGTTGACGCCGACGATCTTGCGGTCGCCCTCGTCGGTCTGCTGCTGGTAGGTGTGAGAGGCCTGGGCGATCTCGCGCTGGAAGAAGCCCTTCTCGACGGCCGGGATGAGGCCGCCCTGGGCCTCGATCTCGTCGAAGTACGAGCGGGCCTCCTCCTCGAGCTCGTCGGTCAGCCACTCGACGTAGTAGGAGCCGCCCAGCGGGTCGATCGTGTTCGCGACGCCGGACTCGTGCGCGATGATCTGCTGTGTGCGGAGCGCCACCCGAGCCGCCTGCTCGCTGGGGAGCGCCAGCGCCTCGTCGTAGCTGTTCGTGTGCAGGCTCTGGGTCCCGCCCAGCACGCCGGCCAGCGCTTGCACCGTCGTCCGCACGATGTTGTTTAGCGGCTGTTGGGCGGTCAACGAGCAGCCGGCCGTCTGGGTGTGGAACTTGAGCTTCCACGAGCGCGGGTTCTCGGCGCCGAGCTCGTTCCTCGTGAAGTCGGCCCAGATGCGGCGAGCCGCCCGGTACTTGGCGACCTCCTCGAAGAGGTCGTTGTGCGCGTTGAAGAAGAAGCTGAACTGCGGCAGGAACTCGTCGGGTTCGAGACCGCGGTCGGCGGCCCAGCGGGCGTACTCCATCCCGTCGGCGAGCGTGAACGCCAGCTCCTGGGCGGCCGTGGATCCGGCCTCGCGGATGTGGTAGCCCGAGATCGAGAGCACGTTCCACTTCGGCGTGTTCTCGACCGCGTACTCGATCGTGTCCGTCACGACCTTCATCGAGGGCTCGGGGCCCATGACCCACTCCTTCTGCGCGATGAACTCCTTCAGCATGTCGTTCTGGATCGTGCCGCGCAGCTCCTCGAAGGGCACGTCCTGCTTCTCGGCGATGGCGAGGTACATCGCCCACAGCATCGGAGCAGGCGCGTTGATCGTCATCGAGGTGGAGACCTCGTCGAGAGGGATGCCCTCGAACAGCGTCTCCATGTCCGCCAGCGAGTCGATGGCGACCCCGCACTTCCCGACCTCGCCGAGCGCGTACTCGGAATCGGAGTCGTACCCGTACAGGGTCGGCATGTCGAAGGCGACCGACAGCCCGGTCTGGCCGTTCTCGAGCAGGTAGTGGTAGCGCTCGTTGGTCTCCTCGGGCGTCCCGAAACCGGCGAACTGGCGCATCGTCCACAGCCGGCCGCGGTACATCGTCTCGTAGGGGCCGCGGGTGAACGGGTACTCGCCCGGCTGAGAGAGCTTCCCGTCGGGATCGAAGCCCTCCTGGTCGGTGGGCCCACGAAGCGGCGGCACCTCCTTCCCGGACGTGGTCTCGAACAGGGCATCGCGCTCGCCCTGCTGTTCGTAGGCTTCCTCCCACGCTTCGCGTGCCGAACCGAGCTCGGGGCTGTCGTCGCTCATCGGAGGTTCCTCCGGGGACCGTCCCCGCGTCCCCGCATGAGCGATCCCGCAGGTTTAGCGTTTCCCCTGCCGGCCCCGCCCGGAGCCCGCCGCTGCTGGGAACGGAAGGCCCTGTTCCCGACGCACGTGACACAGACCGGCTTATCTGTATGCCAGCCCCTCTCTCGGCGAGGCTTTCCAGGGGGCTTGAACGTTGATAGGAATCCGCGAGCTGGCCAGTCTTCTGGCCGGCGCCGTCGTGCTCTTCGGTTCCGTGCTCGTCCCAGCCGGGGATGAGGGAGCGGGAACCGTCGCGATCGAGGAGGTCGGTGGAGACGCCACGCGTGCGCTCGCCGACGAACCGACCGAGATCGAGATGACCGGCGTCACGGCCTACGACGTCGTCACCTCGCAGGGAGCGGCGACCCCGCCCGCCACCTTGGAGGGTGGGTTCGAGTCGATCACGTTCCTCGTCAGCCCCGAGGCCCCCCAGCAGGTCGACTTCGGCGACAAACAGATGCCGATGCCGGCCGGATCCACCGTCACCGTCGAAGGGGTCTCGGGCACCCTGGACCTGACCCCGGCCCGTCCCGGCGTCGACGTGTCCATCACCGGGACCGCGACCACGCTCGAGGTCGATCCCCCGAGCGCTCCGGCCGTCGGGACCGAGCAAGGCGACCGGGCCACCGTGCCCGCCGCCAACGTCACGCTCGGCGGCGAACCGGTCACCAGCAGCTTCGAGCGAGCCGGCGCCTTCGACGAGGTCGCCTTCACGATCGTCCCGCCCGCGGACGGCGAGGTGCCGACGCTGACGACGGACGACGAGCCCCTCCCCTTCGAGCAGACGGTCCGCGTGCGCCTGTCGGGCTTCACCGGCGTCGTCGCCGTCGCCGAGGTCGGCCCCGACCGGGTCCGCCTCGAGGTCGACGGGTTCGCCGAGGTCGAGGTGTTCGGCGAGGGCGTGGACCGCGAGGTCCACCAGGAGGTCGTCGTCCACCCCTCCGACCCCAAGGACCCCCCGAGCGCGAACTTCACGTATCGGCCCGCCGTCCCCCAAGCCGGCGAGACCGTGCACTTCCAAGCCAACGCCAGCGACGAGGCGCTCATCCGCTCCTGGGAGTGGGCGTTCGGCGACGGTGCCCGCTCCGAGGCGCGCCAACCCGAGCACACCTACGCCTCCTCCGGCAGCTACGACGTCACGCTCACCGTCACCGACGTCCTCGGACGCACCGACACCCAGACCCGCACCCTCGAGATCGTGAACTCCCGCCCCATCGTCAGCCTCAACGTCACCCCCGACCCCGCCGTCGAGGGCGACGTCGCGACGCTGGAAGCCGACGCTACCGACCGCGACGGCGAGATCATCGCCTACGAGTGGTCGATCCCCAACCGCACCGACGGCCCGCGCGGGCCCGTCGTCAACCACACCTTCGCCGAGGAGGGGATCTACGAGGTCCAGGTCGTCGTCACCGACGAAGAAGGCGCCCAGGCGAAGGCCACCCGACAGATCGAGGTCGCCAACGCGCCCCCCGAAGCCGACTTCACCGTGGATCCCAGCCAGCCGGTCGCCCGCGAGCCCGTCTTCCTGGAATCCACCTCCACGGACTACGGCGACGGCGAGGTCGTCGACCACCGCTGGAAGATCAGCTCCCTGGGCACCCGCGACGGGGAGGTCGTCAAGGTCAGGTTCAAGAGTGACGGCGTGCAGAAGGTCACGCTCCAGGTCCGCGACGACCAGGGCCGAAGCGACCAGATCACGAAGAACGTGACCGTGCAGAACGCACCGCCCCAGGTCTCGATCGCGATCAACCCGCAGCCGTTGAACCCGGGGACACCGATCGAGTTCACCGCCGACGTCACCGACGACGACGCGATCAGTCGAGCCGAGTGGACCTTCTCCGACGGGGTCCAACGCGAGGAGCTGCGCACCGTCCGCACCTTCGACGAGGGCGGCACCTACGAAGTCACCCTGCGCGTCCAGGATGCCGACGGAGCCTGGACCACGACGAACCGGACGTTCTACGTCAACAAGGCCCCCGACGCCGCGCTGGGGCCGCTCAACGGCGACCCGACGACGCAGCTCGCCGTCCAAACCTCCGAGCTCTTCACCCTCACCGCACGCGTGAACGACCCGGACAGCGACGACGTGACGCTGTCCTGGAGCGTCGACGGGAACAGTCCCCGGGAGACGAACCGCTGCACGCTGGCCCCCGACGGGAACCGTTCGCGCCTGCAGTGCGCATGGCCCGACGATGGCCGCCACCTCATCCGGATGCAAGCCCGCGACGAGGAGGGCGCCTCGACCCCGGCCCGCACCGAGGTGCTCGTCCTCAACCGCGCGCCCTCGGTGAACCCCTACCTGTTAACCGACGTCGTCAACGTCGGCCAATCCGTGACGATCCAGGCCGACGCCAGCGATCCCGACGGCAGGGTCGAAGAACTCGTCTGGTTCGTCGACGAGCAACGAGCCGGGGTCGGCTCCGAGATCGACCACCGCTTCGACGAGCCGGGCAACCACACCGTCGAGGTGCGCGCCACCGACGACGACGGCGCCGCCCAGCGCTCGACCTTCTTCGTGGACGTCAACCAGGTCCCCACGGCCGAGATCTCCGTCTCGACGGACGATCCCGTCGCCGGCGAGGCGCTCACGTTCTCGGCCGGCGCCAGCGACCCCGACGGCGACGATAGCAACCTGACCTACGAGTGGGTCTTCGACGACGGCAACGAAGCCACCGGCTCCCCCACCACGCACACCTACGAGAAGGGCGGCACCTACCGCGTGCGCCTGGCCGTCACCGACGAGGCCGGCGCCACCGTTCAACGCAACGAGCGCCTGGACGTGGACACGCCCCCGCTGGGCGCCAACCTCACCCTCGATCCCTCCTCCCCGCAGGTCGGCGAGACCGTGACGTTCACGGTCTCCGTCGAAGACGGGCGCGAGATCCAGAGGATCGAGTGGGACTTCGGCGACGGCGACCGGCAGACCACGGGCTCGGGCGTGCAAACCACGACCCACACCTACGACGAGCCCCGACGCTTCGATCTCGAGGTCGAGATCCACGCCGACCGCGGCGAGGTGCGCCGCCTGAACACGGAGGTCCGCGTCACCGGCAACAGCGGCTACGACCTCGTGTTCGAGCCTCGGTTGCCGGACAACCAGTGCCTGAACATCGACTCCAGCAAGGTGGAGGTCCAGGCCACGAACCTCGCCCAGCCGACGACGATCGGTCTCCGCGATGGCGACGTCAACTGGGAGACGACGAGCCCGTGCACGCTGCTGCACACGCTCCCCGCCGGCACCTGGTCCATCGGCGACCAGCTGACCGCCCGGGTCGAAGCTGGCCCCGCCGAGAAGACGAAGACCTACCGCCTGTCGGCCGACCAGCAGCTCGTCGACCGCAGCCTCCGCCTCACCTACGCCCCGTTGAGCTTCGAGGACGTCAACGTGTTCTCGCCCGGGCAACCGTCCCAGTCCGAGGACAACGACACCTACAGCGATCCGACGACGCAGGTCTACGTGACGGCCCAGGTCCGCTGGGTCGAGGGCACCCTGGCGCGCAACCTCCCGCTGGACCTCGATGTCTCCTACCGCAGCATCGAGGCGTTGCAGGGTCCAGCGCTCGACTACCACGACGACCGCGTCATTATCCCCGACAACGGCACGCTCGTCGAACGGGTCCCCGCGCCCCTGCTCGAGGCCGAACCGACCGACTCGGCGGTCCTCGACACGCCGGGCGTCGCCTACCTGCCGGGTCAATACCGCGTCCAGCTGACCGCCGACGTCGGCCCGACCTCGGACGTCGTGTCCGCCTCCTTCGTCGAGGATCCCGCCGGCATCTTCGCCGAGCTCGACGAGCAGGACGAGCAGGCCGAGTGAGGCTCAGGCCTCGCCCAGCGCGGCCGCCAACAGCTGCAGACAGCTGTCCAACGTCCGCTCGTCCTCGTCGAGCGGCGGGCTGTACTCGACGACGTCCAGCACCCGGTAGCCCCCGCGGGCGGCCTCGGCCGCCCGACAGGCCTCCTCCAGCGTGAACCGAGGGCTGCCGGGAGCCGACACGCCCGGCGCCCACCGCGCGTCGAGCGCGTCCAAGTCCAGCGACAAGCACCACTCCACGCCCGAGGACAAGGCCTGGCCCAGGGCCCAAGCCGGTCGCTGGCGGACCTCGTCCAGCCCCTCGACGACGAGCCCCTGCTCACGCGCCCAGGCTCGCAGCTCGGTGAAGGGAGCCTTGTCGCCGCTGGCCTCCTCGGGGTTCTCGGGCGTCTGGATGCCCAGCGCCCGCACGTGCTCGGGCTCGACCCAACCCTCCTCGATCAACCGTCGGAAGCTCGAGCCGCTGGTGTGCCGGGGCTCGAAGGCGCGCACGTCCAAGTGGACGTCCAGGTAGGCCACGCCCACGTCCACCAGCTCGCGGACGGCCCCGCGAACCGTCGCGAACGTCGTGCCGTGGTCGCCGCCGAGCACGATCGGCAACCGGTCGTCGGCGAGCTCGTCGGCCACCGCCTGCGAGAGCCGGTCGAGGTCGGTCTCGAGGCTGTCGTCGGTGTTGTCGACCTCGACCTCGCGCACGCGAGCGCTCTCGGGCACCATGTCCTCGGTCTGCAAGCCCGCCCACAGGTGCTCGGGTGCCTGGCAGGCTCCCGGCCGGCCTCCGACGTTGCGGATGCCTTGGTCGACCGGCGCCAGCAGGAACGTCCACGGACGAGACGACGCCGACACGGAGCGGGGAAACGGACGCAAGGGTTTCAACGTTGAACCCGGTCGGGACCGCGTGGCCCTGGTCACGCTGGACCTCGACGGGACGCTGCTTGGCTCGACCGTGTTCCAGATCGTGGGGGAGGCTCTCGGCTACGGGGACCGCATCCGGTTCGTGGACGACCTCTACGAGCGCGGGCTCGTCTCCCTTCGCACCGCCTGGTACGCCGAGTACCCGCTGTTCCTCGGCGTGCCCGTCGACCGGGCCCACGAGGCCCTCGACGACGGCGACTGGGTGGGAAAGATCCGATCGACGGTCGAGGTGCTCCGCGAGCGCGGCCACGAGGTGTGGGTCCTCACCGACCAGCCCGACTGGGCCGTGAGCTACCTCGAGGGCTTCGGCATCCGGGACGGGGTCTACACGCGGACCTCGCGCTGGCAGGATCGATCGATCGGAGCCGCCGTCGACGTCGCGTTCGAGAAGAAGCCCGCGCTCCTCGACCGGCTGGCCGCGCAGAGGCGAGCGGCCGAGGAGATCGTGCACGTCGGCAACGGGGAGAACGACATCCCGGTGTTCGAGGCTGTCGGCGGCGCCGTGGCGTTCAACCCGTCGACGCCAGCCGTCAGCGAGGCCGCCGGCGCCGCGATCGAGGCCGACAGCTTGGCGCCGATCCTCGACGAGATCGGTTAGTCGCCGCGCAGGTCGACGAGCTCCTCGCCGATCTGGCGGAGGAGCACCTCTTTGGAGCCACGCTCGGGCACGAGCACCCGGCCATCGGCCTCGTCCCAGCGGGACGGATGGTGGCGGTCGCGCTCGACGACCGGCTTCAACCGGAGCTTCGTACAGGCTTGGGCGACCAGGTCGGCGGTCGGCCCGTGGACGGCCAGCTCTTGCGGGACGCGGCGGAGCGGGCGTGGTTCGGCCCGATCGAAGTAAACAGGGTAGAGGACGTATTGCTCGTCGCCGCGCGAGACCATGAGGGCTACTCCTCGACGAGCACAGCGTTGACGTCGCCGTGCTGGCCGGGTCGCGACGTGACGCGAGCCGGACCCTTCTCGGTCTCGATGACGGCGCCCTTCGTGATGAAGTTCCGGCGCACGAAGTGCGGGTTGGCCGGGTTCTCGACCACGGTCTCGATGTCCGCCGGCTCCGTCTCGCCCGTCTCGGGGTCGGTCACGTTGGCCTGCTCGACGCTGACGGCGCGCGTCTTCTCGCCGCCACCGTGGACGCGAGCCTTGACGCGCTCGTCCTCGTCGATCGTGGTCGGCGCGGTCTCCCGCCCGATCTCGCGGCGGCGCTTCTTCTGATGTCGGATCCGTCGGCCACCGCTCGGGGTCCGCTTGGAGGTGCCGTGCCAGAGTGCCATCACCGCCAGCACCGGACAAGGTGTATAAAAGCCCAGCGCCCACGGACACACGCGGAGCTCACCTTCGCGCCGGTCTCCCTCGGATCGCGGGGGTGAGTGACCCCTTGTCCATGCCACGAGGGACCACGAAACCTTTTTGGGGGCGGAGGCGGCCACGTAGGGATGCGGCCGACAGGCCGCGTGGTGGGAGCCTCCATGGTTGATATCATCACCGTCGACGACCTCTCGTCTGCGATCGAGGAGAAGACAGGACTGCAGTCCTCCGAAGCATCTCGCGACGCGGAGTTCGTGATGGACATCTTCGGGTTCAACGACCGGATCATCGACAACGTCCTCGAGCCCGAGGACCGACAGTTGTTCTACATGCTCGAGGAGTGGGGTCTGCTCACGACCGAGCGCGAGGAGACCACCCTCTACGACGGCCGGGAGTGGCGAACCCACTACTGGCAGTTCCGCAAGGAGGAGATCCTCGGGTTCGCCGAGCAGTTCCGCGAGCGCATGGCCCGCGAGGACGAGGACGACTCCGTCTACGACGAGCTCCCCGACGACCTCTGGGCCAGCCGAGAACAGGAAGCCTGAACCGGCGCGCTCCCCGTAGGCGAGCGATCACCGACCGAGATCGGCGAGCAAGCCAGCGGCCGGCGGGCTCCCCTCCGCCACGCTTGGCTCCCACCGGTCACCGGTCCCCGCCCACCTGGGCTTTTCAGCTCGCGCCCGCGCGGGGCGCCATGCGGGTCGGGGGCCGGCTGTCTCGTTAAGCAGGTACCGCGAAGGACACGAAGGATCGCCAAGGCCACGAAGGGCCTGTGACTCGCCGCCGGGCGGCTCTGCCACGGCAGCTGCTCCCCGTTGTGCCCTGGCGTCCCCTCGCGTCCTTGGTGGTCCCCCCGTCTCTTACCCTTACAGCGCGGGTCGGGGGACTCGAACCTTTTATGACGGAGAGGGGGATGGGGACCCATGGTCTTGCCCCTGGACGTCCTCGACGACAACCTCGAGAGCCGTATGCGGCTGATCTTGAAGGATGGTCGCCGCCTGAGGGGGGAGTTCATCGGTTACGACCAGTACATGAACGTCGTGCTCGAGGACACCGAGGAGGAGACCGACGAGTCGACCCGCCGTCTGGGCACCGTCGTGCTCCGCGGCAACAACGTCGTCTCGATGGTCCTCGACGAGTGATCGGGTTCCCGATCGGTGCTTTCACCGCCTGAAACGGCCGTCCCTTCCTTCGACAGGCTCCTGTCGGGCCACCCGAAAGGGTCGAAGCCCGGCGTCAAAAACCTGATATAGGAAGCTCCTGTCTATACGTACGTGTGGAAGGGCCCGGCTGGTGTCCTTAGGTAAGTGCATCCCATCCCCTCCTAGTGAGGCCAGCACCCTTCCACACTTTCTTCTCCTTCCCAGCGTCAGCGCCACCGATCGCTGACCGCTCCCGTCCCCGCACGGGTCGCTGTCGACCGGTTGGTTGCGGTAAGGATAAAAAATCGTTCTCGGTTGCCGGGCTCCCAGGTTGCGGAGGTAGCATAGCCTGGCCAACTGCGGCGGACGCAAGACCCGCTCCCGTAGGGGGGGCCAGGCCG
>PXUB01000046.1 GCA_003009755.1 Thermoplasmatales archaeon SW_10_69_26 | reverse complement strand
TCCGCACGACTAGCTGTGACCCGGTGGGGGACTGTTGAGAAGTGCGGAGGGCAGGATTTGAACCTGCGAACCCCTACGGGACAGCGCCCTCAACGCTGCGCCGTTGGCCAAGCTTGGCGACCTCCGCGTTAGGAGTTGAACCCAAGCGCGGCTTGGAACCAGGACGCCCTATTTGTAGTTGGCGGGGAAGGTCATCACACGGCTGCCTCGTCGAGGTCCCGAGCGTCGTCCCCGAGCCCGTAGATCTCGGCTTTCTCGTCGAAGGTCGGCGTCGGCTCGCTGGCGAAAAGCTGCCGGCAAGCCTCGCGCACGTCCTCGTCGTGCGGGTAGACGAGAAGCGAATGCAGGATGGCGTCGCTTGCGTCGAGGGTCCGCCGCGTTCGCACGTACACATCTTCGGGTCCGTCCCAGGCGAGGCCGTGGTCGTCGAACGCCGAGGGTCCACCGTAGGCCACCTCGGGATCGTTGACCGGCGGATCGGCGCGGAAGACGATCTCGGGGCCCAGGTGCCAGACGACCTCGCCCTCCAGGGTCCGCGCCTGCACCCACTTGCGGGCCCGCAAGGCGTCGATCGCGGCCAACAGATCGCCCAAGCCGGCGATCGCGGGGTCCAGCTGGAAGGGCTCGGTCGCCAGGACGCCGACCTCGACGAGGTCGAACGCGTCCCCGCGGATGGCTTCCACAGGCTCGTCGAGCACGCAAGCGGCCAGCTCGAGGCGAGGCACGGCATCGAGAACGTAGGCCAGCTGGGCCCGCTGTTCCCCGAACAGCGCTTGCCAGGCTTCGCCGCTCGTCGCCGAGCGCGCCTGGCCGGCCAACCGCGGCAGATCCGGGCCCACCGGCACCAGTTGGGTCTTGGCGCCGAAGCCCTCGCGTTCGACGAGCCCGGCCTCCTCGAGGCGGGCGACGGCCTGCTCGACGTCGACTTGGTCCCGGTCCAACGTCTCGGCGAGCGCGATCGTCGACCGGGGCTCGGCCAGCTCGGCGAGCACCGCCAACGGCAGCGCCAGCGAGGACACGCCGACCGAACGCTGCCCGCCCTTTTCAGGGTCTGGGCCGAGGGACGCGGCCGTCCTCGCGCCTCATCGCACATCAATCCCGGGCTGGGGTCCCACCCCAAAACATCATGGTCGCCGCCATGCATGATAGTACCATGCCCCCTCGCGAGGCTCCGGATTCGTTCCAGCCGATGGACAGGATCGTCGTCCCGGTCGAGGGTTCCGATCGGGAGTTCGAGGCCCAGCAGTGGGCGACCGAGTTGGCCGCCTCGCTCGACATCCGCGTCCACGCCCTGCACGTCACCAGCGGGCGCGAGGAGGAGCTGCACGAGGACCACTTCTCGTTCATCGAGAAGCTGTGCGAGAAGTGGAACGTCGAGCTCACGAAGCGCACCGCCGGTCGCGACGACGTGACCCAGGAGATCCTCGACGAGCTGGCGCCCCGTGACCTCGTCGTCATCGGTACCCGACGGATGGCGAACGTCAACGGCGGCGACTACCACGTGGGGTCGGTGGCCGCCGAGCTCGTCCGCCAGGCCCCCTGCCCGGTGCAGGTCGTCCGCCTGGAGTAGCTGCACCCGTCGCAGACGAAGCCTCCCCCTGGGGCGTCAAGGCCGAGGCCTGCCTCACGTTCCAGGATGCCCGTCCTCGCCGACAGCACGATCCAGGCACTCGTGGAGGATGAGATGCTCGGGATCGACCCCTTCGACCCCGAGAACCTCACCCCGAACGGCTACGACCTCTCCGTCGCCGAGGTCCTGTTGCCCGACCGGGAACCGGATACCTTGCGCGAGGAGGGCCTGGCCCGCATCCCGCCCCGCGAGCGGTTCGTCGTCTCCACCGCCGAGACGGTCACCCTCGGCTCGAGCCTGTGCGCCCAGCTGTGGCTGCGGACGACGTTCGCCCGTCGAGGCGTCATGGCCGCCTTCGGCAAGGTGGAGGCCGGCTTCTCGGGCACGTTGACGATCAGCTGCTTCAACGCGGCTCGGGAGGCCGTGGAGATCCCGATCGGCGAGCGGTTCTGCCAGATCGCCTTCGAAGCCCTGACCGGGGATGCCGAGGCGTTGTACGAGGAGCGATCGGGCAACTACCAGGACCAGCAAGGCGTCACGCTCGCCAACGACGGCTAGCCTCCACCCTGCGCGAGGAAGGGGTGAGGGCGGGTGGGTGCAAGGGCCGTGGAGACGGTGGTCCCACCCGCCGAGGCTCGCCGTCCGGCGAGCGTCGGGATAGCGAGATCGCCCGGGATGGGTCTTCATCCGGACGTCTCCGGGTCCCGCCTCAGCCCGGGAGGGGGGCTTGGGCGGGAGCGGTGGCTTCGATCTCGGTCTCCCCCTGCTCGCGGAGGCGGCGACGGGCCTTCTCCTTCAGGTCGCCCAACGCGTTCATGAAGTTGATGTAGGCCACGTAGGGCGAATCGTAGGGCGAGAAGTACTCGTGGATCTCCTGGTCCCCGTAGCCCTTCGTCGAGCAGTAGTACAGGTGGTCGCTCGTCTGCAACAACCGCCAGGCCTGCATCAGGTCCCGGTCGCCGACCGCGTGGACCAGCGGCTCCAGCCGTTGCAGCTCGGCGAAGCACTCCTGCTGCATCTTGTTGTGCAGCCAGGCGGAGACGTCGCGCTCCTGGTCGGCCCAGGACACGGCCTGGGGCGCCTCGATCGTGCCGACCGGGTCCAGCTCGTCCACGAGCTCGCTCGGCGACGCGAAGGACAGGCCCGAGCGTTCGTCGACGTGGCGCGGGAGGGCTTCGAGGAAATCGAAGATGCCCGTTTGGGGCCACTGGTGTTCGCCGAACGTCTCGTAGTCCATGAACAGGTTGATCGTCTCGCCGGGCGTCTCGTCCAGCCACGCGGTGAACTTGTCGGCCGTGAGCGGTTGCTCGCTCCAGCCGGGTGTCGAGAAGCGGAAGGCGACGTCGTCGCTGAGCTGGTAGTTCTTCAACAGGACGGACAGATCGTTGCCCTCGCTCTGGGGCTCGTAGAGGTGGTTGGGCGAACGCCAGCCCAACAGCCGATCGCTGCCCTCGGTCAAGATCGCCTCGTACCCGAGCCCGTCCACCTGGTCGGCGATCCGGTCGTCGTAGATGAGCTCGGTGTTGCGGAACACCGTCGGTTCGTGGCCGAACTCTCGCTCGATCGCCTCCCCGTGCCGGCGAACCTGGGCCTCGAACTCGGTGCCCTCGTCCCAGAGACCGGCCAGCGAGTGGTAGTAGGTCTCGGCGAGGAACTCGACGTTGCCGGTGCGCGCCAGCTCCCGGAAGGACGCGAGCACGTCGGGCCGGTGGCGACGGGCCTGGTCGAGGAAGACGCCGCTGAGCGAGAAGGCGACCTTGAACCGGCCGTCGGTCTCGTGGATCAGATCGCGGATCGTCTCGTTGGCGGGCAGATAGCACTTCTCGGCCGCCCGGTCGAGGATGCGCTCGTTCTCCTCGGCGTCCCAGTAGTCGGGCTCGGTGGGGGGTTTGAAGGACTGGATGCGGCGCAGGCGGCGGGGTTGGTGGACTTGGAAGTACAGGCAGATCGACGTCATCTCGCGGTCACCTCGACGGTCGGTGTCTCTTGAAGCAGATCCTCGTAGACGGACAGCGTTTCGCGGCAGGTGTCGTCCCAGGAGAACTGGCGGACCTCCTCGCCGCCCCGGGTGCGCATCTCGGAGCGCAGCGGCTCGTGGTCGAGCACGCCCAGGATGAGGTCGGCCAGCTCGTCGGTGTCCCAGAAGTCGACCGTGAGCACGTGGTCCAGCGCTTCGCCGACGCCGCTGGTCTTCGAGACGATCGTCGGCACGCCGGAGGCCATCGCTTCCAGGACGGTGATCCCGAACGGTTCGCTGACGCTGGGCAGCACGTACACGTCGCTGGCCTGGTAGACCTCGGCCAGCTCCTCCTCGGGGACGAACCCGGTGAAGTGCACGCGGTCGGCGATGCCGCGATCGATCGTGTGCTCGAGGCACTCGCGCAGCATCGAGCCCTTGCCGGTCACGACGAACCGGGCCTGGGGGGCCTGTTCGAGCACGCGCTCGGCGGCCTCGAGGAAGAACAGCGGGCCCTTTTGACGGACGAGCCGCGAGAGGAACAGCACCGTGCCGGCCGTCTGCTCGGTGCGGGGCTCGGGCGGTTGGTCCCACCGAGCGAGGTCGACGCCGTTGTGGATCGCGACCACGGTGTCGGGGTCGGCGTCGTAGCGATCCTCGACGAGCTGTTTCGTGTACTCGCTGACGGCGATCACGCGCTCGGCCTCGTGCACGCCGCGGCGCTCGATGGTCTCGATCCAGTGCTGGGGGTCCAGGCCGGCGCTGCGGTCGTACTCGGTGCTGTGGACGGTGAAGACGAGCGGGAGCCCGGTGCGCCGTCGGATCTCGAGCGCGCCGGGCACCGTGATCCAGTCGTGGCAGTGCAACAGGTCGGCGTCGTGGGCGTCGAAGGCGTCGACGACGCGGTCGTTGTACCGGTCGACGGCCTGGTTGAAGTCGTCGCCGTAGCCGGCGCCCTCGCTCGTCTGCGAGCCGCCGGTCCCGGCGTAGGGGCTCTCGGCGGGCGCGGCGGCGACCTCGTTGATCTCCACGTGGTCGTGGTGGCTGCCCGGCTGGGGCTGGTCCTCGCCGGTCTCCATCCGGGGCATGTAGAAGTCGATGTCCACCCCCGAGCGGGCCAGCCCGGCCGTGAGCTCGAGGCTGTGCACGCCCAACCCGCCCGCGATGAACGGAGGGAACTCCCAGCCGATCATCGCGACCTTCATCGTACCTGCGTCTCCCCCGCGAGCGGTTCCGATGCGGCCGGCTGGGCGAGCATCTGGGGATCCTCACGGTGCCAGGTGTACGCGTTCACGGTCTCCAGGAACGTCGAGTGGCTCCACACCAGCGGGGTCACGCTCGTGTGCTGGCCGGTGCGGCGGTCGACCTGCTCGGGCAACAGGCCCGTCGGGCTCGCCTGCGAGGTCACCCACTCGATCAGCTCGCGGCAGCGGTCGTCGTTGCCCAGCTGGAGGTGGCAGCGCGCCAGCCACAGCGTGCAGATGATCCAGGCGTTCTCGTGGCCGTAGTAATCGTCGCCCTCGTAGCGCGCGATGCCGCCGGTCGGTTCGACCCAGAGCACGTCCTCGACCGTGTCGACCACCGTCTCGAAGCGGCGGTCCTCGGGGTTCACCAGCCCGGTGAGCAGCGCCAGCAGCGAGGAGGCGTCGACGGTCTCGTCCTCGGGGCGGACGCTCTTGTAGAAGGTGCCGCGGTCGGGGTTCCACAGCTCGTCGAGCGCGATCTCCTCCATGCGGTCGGCCGCGGTCTCCCAGTACTCGGTGCGCTTGGCCAGCGCCTGCCCGATCTCGGCCGCGCTGCGCAGCCCCTGGATCGCGGTCGCCACGCTGTACGTGTTGACGCTTTCGCGTTCCTCCCACAGGTCCCAACTGGGTTCGGGCAGCCCGTCCTCGTCGACGAACGCCATCAGGAAGTCGGCGGCGCGGCGCACCAGCTCCCAGCAGGGTGGCAGCTCGTCCAACACGCCCGAGCACCGGTAGTAGTGCCGCACAGCGTTGATCACGCTCGCTGTCTGGTCGATCTGCAGGAACGGCGGCGGGTGCCAGGTGGAGCCCACGGAGCCGTCGGGGTAGTGGCGGTGCTGGAAGTAGCCCTCCGGCTCCTGGCACTTGGCGGCGAACCGCAGGAAGGCGATCGCGTCGCGATGGAGGCCGACCTCGCCCAGAGCGCGCGAGATCAAGGCGCCATCGCGCCACCAGCAGTAGCAGTACGTGTCGCCGCCCCACTTCAGCGTGCGCGAGTCCGGGGAGGCGATGATCGCGCCGTCCTCGCTTTGGCAGTCGTTCAGGACGTACAGGCTGCGCCGGTAGACCTCGCGGGCGTCCGTCGACAGCTTGCTCGTCGGCTCCACGCGCCGGTTCTCGACCCAGTGGTTCCAGTAGCCGACGGTCTCCCGCGTGAACAGCTCGGCGGGGCGGCCGGTCACCCGGTCGTACAGCTCGTGGACGTCCTCGCGCGAGCGGCCGGCCAGCCCGAGCAGGTGGACGTCGCGTGCCTCGCCCGGGGGGACCTCGAGGTTCCACTGCACGATGCTGTCGGCGGCGCCGTGCGTGATCGGGTTGGCCTCGAGCTCGCCGTCCTCGGCGTCGACGTAGCTGCCCTCGAGCCCGCGCAGGGTGTGCTCGCCGCATGTGAACCCGTCGAAGCCGGGCTGGCCGACGAGCTGGAAGAAAGACCCTCGGTTGTAGTGGGTGATGACACCGCGCTCGTCGTCCCAGTACGCGGTGTCCTGGTACAGGCGCTGGGCCATGTCGAAGGTCTGGTAGTGGAACACCCGCATCTCTCGCGGCGCCCGGCCGGGGTTGTCGAGCTCGATGCGTCGGATCACCAGGTCCAGCTCGGGGTGCACCATGCTGTCGACGGTGACCTCGAGGCCCTGGCGTTCGGTGACGACGCGGGCGGCGTTCGAATCCTCGATGTAACCCATCTCGGCGGGCGGGGCGCCCTCGCGGTCGACCCAGGCGATCTCCTCGGTGTCGGTGTCGTACAGGCCCAGCCGGGCGCTGTGGAGCTGGCGTTGCAGGCCCGGGTGCGGGTAGTACAGCTGCTCCCAGCCACCGCGCTCGTCGATCGTCAACAGCAGCCGCGAGTTGCCGGACAGCAGGGCCATCATCCGCGATCAGGCCTCCCGGCGGAACCAGGCCCTCGAGGCCGGGCCGATAGCGAGGCGTCGGGCGGCCCTCGCGAGCCGTCCTCGTCCCCGTGGGCGGGGCTCGACCGAGACCGCGGGCTGCAAGATCGCTGCATCACGTCCCCACAACGCCGCAGCGGGGATGTTCCTTCCCAGCTCCGAACATGTCGACCCGGTCGGCCGGTGTTCACCCATGGGTGACATCGACCACGGGCTCGGGGTCGCCCTCGGCGTCCTCGACGCTGGCGTCCTCGATCGGCGGCAACAGGTAGACCACGGTCGCCGTCCGCCACAGGTGCCAACCGAAGCGCTCGGCGTCGCGGGAGAGCAGGCGGCGGGCGCGTTCGTCGGAGGCGTCGGCTCGGGCGCGCATGCGGGAGCGCAGGCACTCCCAGCAGATGCTCACCTGTTCGCCGGTGTCCTCGTTCTCGATCCGTTGCCGGTCGGGGCCAACACGTTCGCAGACGACGCATCGTTGCTCGGTCATGGGACGACCCTCCGCCGTCCACCGGACCCGGATCCAGCCGTCCCACGAGGGAGGCCGGGCGCGAGTCCAGGGACAGCGCCCGTGCCATCCCCTGCAGCCCGCATGCCATTTGCCGGCGACGAACATCTCAGCGCGGTCGGGTCGGCCCGACGTCTGTCCCTCCAAGCCCTTACCCGAACACCGAGGAGTTGCCCTCGGCCCGCTCGCCGGCGTTCCTGCCAGGAGCGATCTCGATGACTCCTGCCGCCATCGCCCTCGTCGACGTCACCGATCCCCGGCGGTTGCTGCCACCGGAGGAAGGGTCATTGATCCTCGTCCTCGGTGGGACGGCCGTCCTCGTGCTGTCGCTCACGTTCGCCCTCGCCGCCAGGCGGACGCCGCTTCGCCGCGGCTCACCCACGCCCAGCGTCGGCCCCCGCCGCAAGCGGACGACGGGCGGCCTCGAGTCCGCCGACGTCGGCCCCGCGCCCGAGTCCCGGCTGGCGGTGCAGGAGCTGTTGTTGATGGCCGCGGCGCGCGCCGGCGTCGGCACCCCCCAGATCGTGACCGGCATGCCCGGCCCGCACGCGCTGGTGCTCGTCGACGGGCTGGCCTGCCGACCGGGCGGGTCTCGCGGCGGATGCGATTGGAAGCAGGACACGCTCGAACGGTCGCTGGGTGAGTTCCTACCGGGCACCGAGGTGGTGCAGGTCTCGTGCCACCCCGAAGAGACGAGGGCGTGCATCTTCGAGGTCCGGACGGGTGATGTGGCACCGTGACCCCGAGCCCGGACCCCGCTTCGTCCCTCGACCCTCTCTGGTTGCGGGCCTGGCGGTGGCTCCTCGGGGCAGTGACCGGCGGCATCTTCGGGTTGCTGACCTACGGTCTGGGTGCGTTGCTGATGGCAGCTCCGGTCATCGCGGAGGCCTCCTTCAGCCAGCTGCCCTACGAGCTGTTGCATCCCTTCCAAGAGCTGACGCCCTGGCTGGTCGTGCTCGTCGGGGCCGGCGCCGCGATGGGGGTCGCTGTGGCCCGCTACCGCTGGCGGGGGGCCGGCCTGCTTAGCTACTTCGGGCTCGTCTCGTTGATCGTCGGGTTCCTGGTCTACTCGGTCACCGTCTCGATCCCGCAGGTCCCGCCCGGCGAACGCTGGCTCAGCTACCTGTTGCTCGCCGCCGAGACCGGCGGCCTCCCCCTCATCGTGATCTTCAGCTTCTACAGCCTCGACGCTGCCACGCGGCGGCGCTGGACCCGCCTGGCGGAGGTCCGCGAGTGGGATCCGATGCTGCAACCCAAGCTCGCGTTCCTGGTGCCGGTCTACAACGAGCCGGTGGAGCTCGTGCAGCAGACCGTCGCCCACCTCGTCCGCCAGGACTACCCCAGCGACCGGTTCACCGTCGTCGTCATCGACGACAGCGACGATCCCGAGGCTCGCCGGGAGCTGAAGGCCTTCTGCGAGCGCGCCGGCGCCCAACACGTCACCCGCGAGGAGCGCGAGGGCTTCAAGGCCGGCGCGTTGAACCACGCGATCGCGCGCCTGCCGCCCACCTACGAGCTGGTGTCGGTCATCGATGCCGACTACTGGGTGGAACCCGACTACGCGAAGTCGATCGTCGGGTACTTCGCCGACCCGAACATCAGCTTCGTCCAGACGCCCCAGGACTACCGCAACGAGGACGAGTCGTTCCTCACGCGCCAGTACAAGCGCGCAGAGGCGTACTTCTACCACGCCATCATGCCCTCGCGCAACGAGCAGAACGCGATCATCTTCTGCGGCACGATGGGCATGATGCGCCGCAGCGCGCTCGAGGACGTGGGCGGGTTCGCCGAGGATCAGATCTGCGAGGACGCCGAGATCAGCGTCCGCCTGGCCGCGGCCGGCTGGGATTCGTTGTACGTGGACGAGTCCTTCGGCGAGGGCTTGATGCCGGCCGTGTTCGAGGCCTACAAAAGCCAGTTCCATCGGTGGGCGTTCGGCAACGTCAAGATCCTGTTCTCGCGGGCCAAGGCGATCCTCCGCTCGGACATGAGCCGCCGCCAGAAGGTCGACTTCATGGTCTCGAACCTCCACTGGTTCGACGGCCTGTTCGTCACCGCGATCGCCCTCGCCTTGCTGTACATGGGCTTGGGACCCGTCATCGGCTACGACGCCGTCACCCACCACCAGCGCGAGCTGTTGCTGTTGACGTTGGTCCCGATCGCCCTGTTCGTCGACAGCATCGTCCGGTTGCACCTGGTGTTGCGCCAAGCCGACGACGTGCGCGTGTGGGACTCGTTGCTCGTGCAGGGGATGTGGTTCTCGATCAAGATCACGAACGTCGCGGCGACGCTGAAGTACATGCTCGGCTTCAGCACGCCGTTCGTGCGCACCCCCAAGGGCCTGGGCCAGGATCTGTCCCGCTCGGGAGCGCTGCTGCGTTCGATCCGGTTGACGACGTTCGAGACCGTCATGGGGATCGTGCTCGTCGCCGTCGCCGCCGTCAACGCCACGCTCGTCCGCCCCGATCCCGAGGCGATCGGGACCGCGTTCCTGGCGGGATGGCTGACGCTGTACGGTCTGTTCTTCCTCTCGGCTCCGACGTACGCCTACCTCTCCTACCGGACGCTGGAGCCGGCCGAGTTCGACGGCATCCCCCTGCAGGACGCCGAGCCCGAGGACTGGGTCGAGTTCGAGGTGGCGCCGCCGCCCGAGACCGTCGGCATGGAGTCGACCCAGGAACCCGGCGAACCGTCCTAGGCGGCCCAGGTCGACGAACAGACAAGAAGAGAACCCGGCGGCAGCGCCGCCGGGCACGGAGGTGGCCCTCAGTCGTCGCTCCGGTAGCGGTAGGTCCCGTACAACGCCAGCCCGCCCAGCGAGGCGGCAGCTGCCGTGAACACCGACGGGAAGGTCGGGATCGCGATGACCTCGATCTTCACGCACCCCTCCGTCTCCGTCTGGCCGATCGAGGCCGTGACGAAGTAGTGGTACGTGATGTCCACCGTCACGTTGGCGTCCACGTACTGGGTCGCGTTCAGCGTCGCGATGCGTTGGAAGGACCCGTTCTCGACAGCCCGGTAGACGTGGTACGCGTGGGCGTCCTCGACAGAGGACCAGTTGAGGCGATTGGCCTCGGTCTCGAGAGCCTCACCTTCGAGGTCCTCGGGCCCGCTGCACTCGTCGCCGGGTTCGCATTCGACGTGGGGGTTGGTGAACTCCTCGCCGGCGCCGGGCGGCTGGTTGTCCTCCTGACCGTTGTTGCCGCTTTTCACCCAGATGCGGGTGATCTCCTCGTCCTCCCGGTGGTCGTACACCTTGCCGTCGAGGTTGTCGTGCTTGTGCTTGGTCCCGCTGCAGAACTCGACCCAGACGTTGGAGATCTCCTTCGAGGACTCCACGCAGAACCCCTTGGCGTCGTCGTCCCAGGTCACGTTGATCTCCGGCTGGGACTGATTGTTGTCGTTGAAGAGCTCGAGCCCGTCGTCCTCACAGGAGGGCTCGCCTCCGTCGTCGACCTGTGAGGCCTCGGGCGAGTCCACCCCCGCGGAGGCGATCGCGGGGGCGGCCCCCCACAGCGCGAGGGTGGCGGCGATCAGGAGCACGGTCACGGTGCTGGCTCGGCTTCCGCGGCTTCGACCGGTTCGGTCCATCGGCACCGCTAGCGTGCTCGGTCACCGTCGTTATAGGCAGCGGGACGTTGATATCTTCCCGCCAGAGAGATGTCCGTCCGTCCACGTTTCAGTGTGGGGTGTAGCGCCCGTGGTCGCCCTCGGCCGAGGAACGAGACGACCCCTCTGGGGAGGACCGCGGGCAACCACCCCTGACCACCGTCGAGGCTGCTGGGCGGACGGTTGGCCCCCGGCGATACCTCACGCCGTGTGCGTCACGTCGTCCTCGTCCTCGCCGGCGAGCACGCGCTCGGTCGACCACCGGCGCCAGAGGCCCACGCCGGCGAAGGCCACGCAGCCGACCGTGACGACGGCCGCGATGACGGCACGCTTGAACCCGCCGGGGACGATCGCGGTCGACAGGGCCAGCAGGCCGACGAGCGCCGGGCTCAGGCCCAGACTGAACAGCAGGTGGCGGCCGCGCTCGCGCCGCGACCGGGTCGGCACGAGCAGGGCCTGCAAAAGCAGGTACCCGGGTGCCAGCAACACGATCGGCACCGCCAACACGATCCGGGCCGTGCTGCCGGCCGGCAACACGGCCGCGGCGGCCGCCGACGCCAGCGCCAAGCCCACGACGACGAGGATGTCGGCCGAACGCTTGAGGCGGGCGAGCCCACCGTCGTCGCTTCCGGCAACGTCGTCCCCACGGTCGAGGCGGTCTCGAGGGCTCACGTCCACGACCAGCCGGCCCTCGCCCCATCAGGGTTCCACCACGATCGTCCCAGCGCGCGAGCGCTCGAACCGCCATCCCCACCACGTAGCAAGGCTCTACCGATGGTCGTCCCAACACCCCCTTTAGCCGTCCGCGATAGAACCACGGCCATGAAAGGGGCGCTTCGTAACCTTGACCCAGCCCACCTCATCGGCGCCGTCCCGGTGGCCCTCGCGATCGCCCTGGGAGCCTTGCTCCGCCTCAGCGACCCGCTGTCCACCCCCGTGTTGCCCGCCGAGGATCCCTTCACCCATATGGTGCTCGTCAAGGAGCACCTGCTCACCGGGACCCTGGACCCGCTGAACCCACCCGGCGGCCTCTACCCACCGGGCATGCACGCCCTCGTGGCCGCGTTGTGGACCTTCACCGGGGTCGACCTGTACCAGCTCGTCCGGTTCTCGCCGGTCCTGCTCGGTGCCCTGGCTATGATCGGCACGGCGGTCCTCTTGTGGAAGCACGCCGGCCGCGTGGCAGCGTTCGTCGGCACGCTCGCGATGGCGCTGGCGCCCGAGCTGATCCACCGCACCACGATGATGGCCCCCACGGCCGTCGACCTGGCGCTGCTCCCGTTCCTGTTCTTCGCCTTGCTGGAGGTGTTGGAGGGCAAGCTGGCCTGGGTCGGCATCGCGGCCCCGTTGGCCGTGTTCCTCGTGTTCGCCCACCCGTGGCTGTACGGCCTGCTGGCGCTGACCGGCGTCGTGTTCGCGGTGTTCGCCCTGGTGCTCCCCTGGCCGACCACGCGCTCGCCGCGGCTATCCTCCCCAGGGTTCGCGGCCGCGCTCGCCGTCGTCGGCGGCAGCTTGGGCTTGGTGTTGTCCACCTGCGCCGGCTTCTGTGGCCCCGGGTTCGGCGGCATCCTGCCCTACGGGAACCTGTTCACGATGATCGCCCCGCTCGTCCTCGTGCTCAGCTTCCTGCCGGCGGTGTTCCTCGTCGTGCAGTCCGACAACCTCGAGCGCTGGCTGCCCGAACGCGACGCCGGGCCGCGACCGGTGTGGCTGCGCGCGGGCGTCAGCCTCGTGCTCGCGCTCGCCCTCGTCGGCGTCACCTGGCCCGCCCTCGCCGGCGGCCTCCCGCTGCTGGTCGATCCCCCGCGCATGCTCGGCTGGCCGCTGCTGGGCCTGGCCGCGCTCGCCTTCGTCCTGTTGCCGTTCATGGCTGGCCGGTTGGCCTACCTGGCCGGCGCGATCGCGACCGCCACCTACCCGCTGGTGATGTACAACCCGCTGGGCAGCCCCTACTGGCCCCACCGCACCGTCGTCTACCTCGGCATGGGCTTGGTCCTGCTCGTCGGCGTCGCCGGCGGCCACTTCGCCCGATGGGCCCGCGTCGCCTGGGAGGACCACGTTGCCAAGCCCTCGCCGGTGCAAGGCGCGCTCGAGCGCCCCGTCGTCGCGATGGCGCCCGTCCTGCTCGTCGCCGGCAGCCTCGGCGGGGCCGTCTTCGCCGGCACGCCCAGCCACTACGCCGACGGCTGGTACCGCCTGTACGAGCCCTGCGAGATGGAGGCCATGCACGACGTCTCCGAGGTCGCCGAGCAGGATCCCGACGCCGTCGTCGTCGGCGGCGACTGGCGGCCCGCGATCGTGCTCTCCGCCGTCACCGAGAACCCCGACCGCGTGTGGTACAAGGAAACGTTCTGGGTCGACGAGCGCGAACGCAAGGATGCGATGACGTTGGCCCGCGAGGAGGGCCAGCCCCTGTACGTCGTCGAGGACCGCCATCTGCGCAACGAGCACCCCGACGCCGACGCCTCGTTCCTCGAGAGCGAGGACTGGCGCGTCGTCGACAGCTGGTGCTCGGAGGAGATCAGCCCCCGCCACCGCGTCGTGCTTCACGAGCTCACGGGGGTGCAGGGATGAGCGCCCACCGCGGGACCAAGCCCGAGACAGGGCTCGTCACGATCGTGCTGCCCGCCCGCAACGAGGAGAAGGCCATCGGGCCCACGCTTCGCTCGATCCCCTACGAGACGCTGGAGACGCTCGGCTTCGACGTCGAGACGATGGTGCTCGACGGGCACAGCGAGGACCAGACCCGCGACATCGTGTACAAGCACGGCGGCGCCACCGTCGTCTTCGACCGCCACCCCGGCAAGGCGCAGGCGCTGATCAACGCCCGCCACCTCTTCGACGGCGACTACGTCGTCATGCTGGACGCCGACGGCACCTACCCGCCCGAGGCGATCCCCCGCATCCTGGCCCCCCTGGCCTGGGGGGAGGCCGACGTCGTCATGGGCAGCCGCCACCCGCAGGAAGGCGCCATGTCCAGCCTCCATCGCTTCGGCAACGCCACCCTGTCGATGCTCGCCAGTGGCCTCTACCAGCAACGGTGCCCGGACCTGTGCACGGGCATGTGGAGCTTCCGCAGCGAGGCGCTGCACGCGCTGCCGCTGCAAAGCTACCGGTTCGAGCTCGAGGCCGAGATGTTCGCCCTCGCCAGCCGCTTCGGCCTCGACATCGAACACGTGCCGATCGACTACCTGCCGCGCCGCGGCTCCTCGAAGCTCAGCCTCTTCGACGCGGTCCGCATCGTCTGGTGGCTGGTGCGATCCCGGTTCGTGCCCCTCGACCGCGAGCAACCGGTCGAACGGCCCACGCCCAACAGCTACCCCTCGGCCCCGGAGATGGGCGAGTGACCCGCGCTCGCGCCCTCCTCATCGGCGTGGTGATGTTGTCGGCCCCGATGGGCGGGTGCCTTCTGTCCTCGGACACCGCCAGCGACCAGGCCTCCAACTGGACCGAGGACGGCGACAGCGGTCCCGGCCTCACCGCGACGTTGGGCGATCCCGACACGTCCGGGGCCGACGACTGGCCGGGCCCGTTCGACAACGACCCGGAGACCTACGACCTCGACGACGACGGGATCCAGGAGGTCATCGCGCACAGCAACGACGCCGACGTCCACATCTACGATCCCCAGTCCGGCACGGAGCTGGCCACGCTGTCGCCCCACTACCCGCCGGCCTGGCACATCCAACGCATCCTCAACTCTCCCGCGGCCGCGGTGATGGAGCCCGGTCAGCCGCCGACCGTCGTCGTCACCAACCACGCCGGCTACGTCTCCGCCTGGCAGGTCAACCCCGACGCCGGCGGCGAGGACGAGATCGCCTTCGACAAGCGGTGGGAGAACCGCCTGACCAACTGCAACGACAGCCCGAGCATGGACGCGGGCCCCGTGTTGGCTGACCTCGACGGCGACGACACGCTCGAGATCCTCGTCCAGACCGAAGAGCAGGGCATCTACGGGCTCGACACCGACGGCTCGACGATGTGGAACCACTGCTGGGGCGCCGGCAACGCCGAACCCGTGGCCACCGACCTCGCCGGGGAGGGCTCCGTGGAGGCGGTCTTCGCCTCCGACGCCGGCCTCATCACCGTGTTCGACGCCGCCAGCGGGAACCCGCTTTGGACCTTCGATGCGGCCGAGCACATGGACCCGGCCTCGGTCACGGTGGCCCCCACCGTGGCCGACCTCGACGGCGAGGAGCCCAAGGAGATCCTGTTCACCGCCCGGAACGCAACCCACGACGTCGAAGGCCAGTACGACCGCAACCGCATGGGCATCTTCGCGATCCACGGCGACCGTACCAACGGCTCCTCCGAGCTCGTGTGGCTGCGCGAACCGGCGTGGGCGAACCCGATGAGCTACACGCGCCTCGTCGTCGACGACGTCGACGACGACGGCTCCCCCGACATCTTCGGCATGGACTGGAACACGATCGGGCACCGCCCCGGCAACTGGGAACGCCTGGGTCCCGCCCACGTCTTCCGCCTGGACGCAACCGGCGACGACGTCTGGATGCGCGAGATCGACACCTGGTGGTCCAACCAGAACATCGTGCTCGGCGACTTCGACCCGGACCCCGACCAGGAGCTTTTGCTCAACGCGCCCGTCGACGGCAACGACGGCGTCTGGCGCCTGTCCACCGAGGACGGCCGCGCCGAGGGGTTCCTCTCCCTGCATCCCTGGAAGATGCTGCGCGCTCCCCACCCCGTCGACGTCGACGGCGACGACACGGTGGAGCTGATCACACCGGTGCGACCGGCCGACGAGAGCCTGGAACGCGGAGCCCTGCTCGTCCACGATCTCGCCGTCCCGTTGAACGCGACGTTGCCGGCGCCCCGGCAGGTGCAACCGATCGAAGACTAGCCCCGCCAAGATGTCCGGCCGCGGACTGATGTGGCAGGCCCGCCGTCGTGGCGGGGTGTCGCCCGTGCCCGCCTGTCTGCCCCTCCCCTCGCGACGCCTGCTGGCCGCTCTGCTCGGCCTTGGTCTGGTCGTGCTCGCGGCCCCCGCCCTCCACGCCGAGAGCCCAACCGGCTGGCGGACCGCCGAGGAGACCGTCGTCCTCGACGACCTCGAGGGCCCCGTCGACCTGGCGATCGCGCCCGACGGAGCGTTGTGGTGGAACGAGTTCTACAGCGGCGACGTCCGCCGCTACGACGGCGAGACGATCGAGACCACCTTCCACACCGACCCGATCGAGGACCCCGTCGAGCGCGGCCTCGTCGGCCTCGCGCTCGACCCCGAGGTGACCGACAACGGCGTCTTCTACGTTTACTACACCGTCGAGGATCCCGAGGACCCCGCCGGCGGCACCAATCACCTGGCTCGCGTCGAGGACGGTCAACAGACCCGCTTGCTCGAGATCCCCGCCCACCAGCGGCACAACGGCGGCCGCATCACGGTCGACGACGAGGGTCGGTTGTTCGTCTCCACCGGCGACAACACCGAGCGCCACCCCGCCCAGGACACCGGCTCCCTGCTCGGCAAGATCCTCCACCTCGACCCCGACGGCACCCCCGCCAACGACACGATCGAGGGCCCGGTGTACTCGATCGGGCACCGCAACGTGTACGGGCTCGCCTACGACGCGGAGACCGACCGCTTGTTCGCCACTGAGAACAACGACCTCGAACGCGACGAGGTGAACCTGATCGAGGCCGGCCACAACTACGGCTGGCCCGACTGCCAGGGCACCAAGGCCTACGACGTCCAGCGCGGCGAACCCACCGACGAGCCCTGCGAGGATCCCGACTACACCGACCCGATCGGCGAGTTCTACGCCAACTACACCGCCGCCCCCACCGGGGCCACGATGTTCGACGGCGACCTGTACTGGGCGGCCTGGAACCAAGGCGAGATCCACCGCATGACCAGGGCCGACAGCGGCGAATGGCGGGACCGCGTCGTGCACGAGACCGACGACCGCATCCACGACGTCGAAGCCCACGAGGGCGCCCTCTACTACACGAACTGGACCCAAGTCGTCCGCCTCGATCTCGGCCGGACCGACGGCGAGCACGTGCCCGTCCACGACAGCGCGAAGGCGACCGATCCGACCGGCTCGGGAGCCGTCTCCGAGATCCCCGCCGCGAGCGGGCTCGTGCCCGTTCTCGCAGCCCTCGCGCTCGCCACACGCCCCGAGGCTCGACGATGAGGCGCCTGCTCCTCCCCGCTGGCCTGGCCGTGCTCGCCCTGGCCGCCGCCGGCCTCGCCCAGCCCAGCGACGAGGGCTTCGAAGCCGAGACGGTCGTGGACGACCTCGGCGCCCCCGTCGACCTCGCAATCGCTCCCGCGGGTGACCTGTGGTGGAACGCGATCGGCGAATCCCACGTCGTCCGCCACGATCCCGACACCGGCGAACAGGAGATCGTGCTCGAGACCGAGGCGATCCACACCCACGCCGAGCGCGGCCTCGTCGGTCTCGCGCTCGATCCCGACGTCGCCGACAACGGCATGTTCTACGTCTTCTACACGCTCGAGGATCCGAACGATCCCGAAGGCGGCACGAACGTGCTCGAACGCGTCGAGGACGGCGAGCGGACGCGCCTGTTGACGCTGCCCGCCCACGTCAACCACAACGGCGGCCGGATCGTGTTCGACGACGAGGGTCGGTTGTTCGTCTCCACCGGCGACAACCAGGACCCCGTGCGCGCCCAGCGACCCGAGGACCCGCTGGGCTCGATCCTCCACATGCACCCGAATGGGACCCCGACGGACGAGACGATCGCCAACTACTCGTACTCGGTCGGTCACCGCAACGTGTTCGGGCTCGCCTACGACGAGGCCAACGATCGGTTGTTCGCGACCGAGAACAGCAACGAGGAGCGCGACGAGGTGAACCTGATCGAGGCCGGCCACAACTACGGCTGGCCCGAGTGCCAAGGCCACCACCGCTACGACGCGGCCAACTACACCGCGCTCGAGGCCTCCTGCACCGACCCCAGCTACACCGACCCGATCGGGGTCTTCTACGACAACGACACCAGCGCCCCGACCGGTGCCGCCGTCCTCGAGGGCGACCTCTACTGGGGCTCGTTCAACGAGGGAACGATCCACCGGTTGACCCAGGACCCCGAGACCGGGGACTGGAACGACAACGTCGTCTACGACGGCGAGGCCTCCGTCTTCGACGTCGAAGCTCACGGGGGCTCGATCTACTACGCCGAGCGCGGCGCCATCGGGCGCCTGGACCCGCCGGATCCCGCCAGCCCCGGCGGCCTCGTCTCCGAGGTACCCACGCCCGGCGCGTTGGCCGCGCTCGCGTTCACCCTCAGCGCGCTTGGCCTAACCACCGCCAAGCGGTCCGCTGGACGTCGATGGAGACAACAGAAGAAGGGAGGACCGGGCCCGAAGGGCCCGGCCTAGGTGACCGGAGCGGCGAGCTCGGCTAGCCCCACGTGTAGCTGCGGCTGGTGTCGGTCTCGCCAGCCGTCGAGGTCGCACGGAACTCGACCTCGCTGCCGGGCTCGACGTGGACGCTCTTGGCCCAGGTGCCCCAGTCGGTCTTGTCGAGCTTGACCCAGTCCCCGCCGTCGGCTCGGAACTCGACCTTGGCCGGGTTCGGGTCCGCGTTCACGCCGACCTCGACCCACCACTCGTTGTCCTGGCTTTTGGGGTCGAACTCGGCCGAGTACGGTTCACCGACCGTGATCTCGTGCATGGTGGTGTCCTTGTACTCGCCGTCGCTCACGCTCATGTGGACCTTGTAGGTCCCGGGCTCGTCGAACGTGTGGTCGGGGGTTTCCCCGCGAGCGCGGGTCCCGTCGCCGAAGTCCCAGACGTACGTCAGCCCGTCGCCGTTCGGGTCCTCGGAGGCGGTCGCGTCGAAGCTGACGTCGAGCGCGTCCTTGTTGTACTCGTACGACGCCGTCGGGGCCTCGTTCGCGTCGCCGACGGTGATCGTCTGCTTCGTTGTGTCCTTGTACTCGCCGTCGCTCGCGCTCATGTGGACCTTGTAGGTCCCGGGCTCGTCGAAGTAGTGGACGAGGCTTTGCCCGCTGGCCCGGTTGCCGTCGCCGAAGTCCCAGACGTGGTTCAACCCGTCCCCGTCGGGGTCCTCGGAGGGCCAGCCGGTGACGTGGACCTTGAGGCCGTTCTTGTTCACGTTGTACGCGGCGTCGGGCGCGTCGTTGGCCTCGCCGACGGTGATCGTCTGCTTGGTCGTCGTCTTCGTCAGTCCGTCGTCGACGCTCATGTGGACCTTGTAGGTCCCGGGCTCGGCGTACGTGTGGTCGACGGTCTGGCCCGTCGCGCGGGCGCCGTCGCCGAAGTCCCACGTGTACGTCAGGTCGTCCCCGTCCGGGTCCGAGGACGCGGAGGCGTCCAGGGAGACATCGAGCCCGCCCTTCGTCACGTCGTAGGTGGCCTCGGGCGCGGTGTTGTTGGGGTCGTCGATCTCGACGACGCGCTTCACCGTGTCGCGGTCGTCGTCATCGTAGGCGCTCATGTAGAGCGTGTAGGTCCCCTCGCGCTCGTACGTGTGGTCGACCTGAGCACCGGTCGCTCGGGTCCCGTCGCCGAGATCCCACCGGTACTCGAGGTCCTCACCCTCGGGGTCGGCCGAGCCGGAGGCGTCGGCCGTGAGCTCGCGACCGTCGGTCGAGAGCTCGAGCTTCGCGGTCGGCGCGCCGTTCTCGACGGACACGCGCTGGTGGGTGACGTCCTTGGTCTTGCCGTCGGAGACGCTCATGTGGACGTCGTAGGTTCCGTCCTCGGTGAACGCGTGCTCGGCGTGCATGCCGGTGGCACGGGCCCCGTCGCCGAAGTCCCACGTGTACGTCAGGTTGCTGTCGTCGGGGTCGGTGGACTCGTCGGCATCGAAGTAGGCCTCGGTCCCGTTGCTGGTCACCTCGAACGTGGCCGACGGGGCGGCGTTCTCGACGGAGAGGGACTTGTACACGGTGTCCTTGGTGTCCCCGTCGGAGACGCTCATGTGAACGTCGTAGGTGCCGGCCTCGTCGAAGGTGTGCTCGACGACCTCGCCGTCGCCTCGGTTGCCGTCACCGAAGTCCCAGGTGTACGTGAGGTCGTCGCCGTCGGGGTCGCTCGAGGCGGAGGCGTCGAAGGTGACCGTGCGACCCTCGGCGCTCGCGTCGAAGCTGCCGACCGGCGAGCCGTCGCGCTCGGCCTGGACCCCGTTGATCCAGACGTCGGCGGCCGGCTTCTCCCAGCCGTCGGAGTGGGCCATGCCCCAGTGGCGTTCGGCCTCGCCGTAGTAGTTGTTCGTGTCCATGTCCGGGTTGTCGTGCCAGCCGCGGTACACCATCGCCTCGACGCCGGCGGCCTTGAGCTCGCTCATGCCGTCGAAGAAGTCCTGCAGCTCGTTGGCCTGCGGATCGAGGTAGTCGGGCTCGGGGTAGCTCGAGAGCCCGATGTCGGTGATGAAGATCGGCTGCCCGAAGATGTCCTGCATCTTCTCGACACCGTGGAGGGTGTCCTCGTACAGGCTGTGGTAGGAGTCCCACGAGTCCTGGGTCGATCCGCGCAGGCCCTGGATCCCGATGTAGTCGGAGGCCGCCGCGGACCGGTCGTAGGTGTCCCACGCCCAGCTCTTCCAGTTCCCGAACGAGAGCACGACCTCGGAGGCCGGGTACTCGTCGTGGAAGTAGTGGGCCTTCGATTCCAGCGCCTCGTCGAAGGGCTCGTAGTCCTCCATCCCGTTCTTGTTGAACTCGGTCTCCAGCAGGATGACGACCCGGTCGCCGTCCATCGTCTTGTGGAGGTTGTCGACGAGCTCCCTGGCGAGCTGCTGCCACTCCTCCTTGTACTTGTGCGTGTCGTGGAGGTCCGACCAGCAGCCGTTCTCGAAGCAGCTCGGGGAGATGTCGTCGCCCCAGTAGTAGAACTGGATGACGGGAGTGACACCTTGGGACTGCATGTACTCGAGTTGGTCGTTCACGCCTGCCCAACCGGATTCCAGGGTCCATGGACCGATCCAGATGGTCTGGTAGTCAGGCGCAACCCCGTGGTTCTGTTGGGGTTCGATCGAGCCGGGCCCCATCCCGAACTCGACGGCTTCGTCCGTGCTCGATGCCGACGCGGAGCCGGCAACGAGCGCCAGGTTCCCTGTCAAGAGTCCGATGGCCAGGAGGCCAGTCAGTATACCGTTTCTCATAGAGGAGCTCACTTCTGCGGTGCCTTGCCTCCAGGACCGGGCGGTCCTGGGTGACCCGCAACCCCTCCTTCGTCACATCCCCCAGATAACGGATGTCCAACACCTTTTATGATAGAATCTGCCGACGAAAGGGGATATTTCAATTTTTCCCGCCCAAGTCGTGACATATGTTGGCACGGATTCGACATGCACGGACCTCCGAGGGCGTTTATGGGAGGCCGGGCAGAGGCTGGGGGGATGGACGGGGAGGCCGACCCGGACGAGCGCAAGGTCCTCATCGTGGACGACGACCCGGACGTGCTCGAGTCCACCGCCTTGCTCGTCGAATCCCTGGGCTACGAGCCGATCACGCTCTCGGATCCCGCCCAGGTGCTCGAGACGGCCGAGCGCGAGCAGCCCGCCGTCCTGCTGCAGGACCTCAAGATGCCGGACCTCAACCTCTCCGGGCTCGTCGCCGTGCTCCGCTTGAGCCCCACCACCGACGACATGCCGATCGTGTTCGCCTCCGCCGTCGAGGACGTCGAGGATACCGCCGCTCGCCACGATGCTTGGGGGTACCTTTCCAAGCCCTTCAGCAAGGAACAGCTGGCCCAGGTCCTCGAGGAGGCGATCCACGGCCACGCCGATCGTCCCCACCGCGAGGCCGACCCCCGGCGCGAGGTCCGCCGGCTCTTCCACGAACAGTGGAACCTCCTCGCCGCGATCGGCAACTACCTCGGCGTCCTGCAGGACGCCGACGAGCTGGGGCCCGACCTCCAGCAATCGGTCGACGGGCTCGAGGAGACGGTGCTCCAGCTCGAGGCCCGCACCGAGCGGCTCAACGCCTACCTCGATGCCGTGCTCGCCGCCGAGGGCTCCCAGGCCCACGGCTCCGAGCCCTCCGAGGATCCCGGCGCGTTCGCCGGCTCCTAGCCTGCCGGACTCGATGTGCGCAAGATCTCGCGCCGGTTTCGGGAGACCGGGGACGGCCTCCCGAGCCTGCGAGCCCGGAGGGCTCGTGCGAGGGAGCGTGTCAGGCTCGCGGAGGCCGAGGAAGGAAACCCCCTGTGGGTTGTCGACGGATACTGCCCGGATCAGAGATTCGGGCGTGCCTGCGATCGCCCGGACGGGCGAGATCTCAGGGGGCGACAACGGCCGAGCACCGGTCGGCAAGGCACACCGGTCTCGGCTGCGTATCGTCGATCCGTACAGCAAGATGGGCCCTCCTCTTGCCTGCGCGCTTGCCCCTCCCGAGGGCAACGAGAGGGTCCCCCATCACGTCCGGCCGTGGAGCTCGCCGTCGGTGACCTCTCGGTTCTGTCCGTGAAACCTTACCCGTCGAGGCCGGCACAAAAGCGACGTGGTCCCGATGCCCGGATCCAAGCACCCCGGCCGGCGCGACGAGAGCCAGGAAGCCGGAGAGGAAGGCGACCGCTCGGACATGCCGGACCAGCCGGGCGGCGGGGCCCACCGCCGCGGGTCCGACCCGGACCCCGGCGAGGTCCACCACGAGGACCCGGCGTCCGCACGAACGGAGACCGGGGACCGCGCGTGAACGACCCGCTCGCCCGCCCACCTGACCGCGATGCACGTCACGCTCGTCTCGCCCTTCGATCCCGATCCCGAACGCTCGCACACGGGCGAGGCTCACGTCGGCGGGGTCGAGCGCGTGTTCTCGCAGCTGTCGCTGAACCTGGCGCTCCACGGTCACGACGTGCGGCTGCTTTGCTCGACCGACGGTCCCGGTCGCAACACCCGTGAGGGCGGCGTCGAGACCGTGCGCGTCCCGCGCGCCGGCACCCTGTTCCGCGCCCCCCTGGTCCGCCTGGCCAGCCACCTGGACCCCGAGACCGACCTGGTCCACGTGCCTGCCACCTACCCCTTCACGACCCCCTCCGTGCTCCGCGCGGCCGACCGGTTGGGTCTGCCGACCATCCTCGACTTCCACTTCGAACCGGAGCTGGGCTCCTTGCTCGGGCAAGCGGCCGCCGGCCTCTACCGCCGGTTGGCCACGCGCACCTACCGTCGCGCCGACCGCGTGCTCGTCAACTCGCGCGAGTACGCCCGATCGATCCCGAGCCTCGACCACGTGGCGACCGAGCTCCTGCGCGAGGTCCCCAACGGGATCGATCCCGACCGTTTCCACGCCGAGGGCCCCGCCGAAGCGGGGGACTACCTGCTGTTCGTCGGCCGCCTGGTCCCCTACAAAGGCCTGGGCGTGTTGCTGGAGGCGTTGGCCGGTCTCGAGGACGTGCCACCGCTGCGCGTCGCCGGTGCTGGCCCGCGCCGCGAGGCGCTCGAAGCCCGGGCTCGCGACCTCGACGTTGACGCCGAGTTCCTCGGCTACGTCGACGGCGACCGGCTGGGGGCCCTCTACCGCGGGGCTCGCTGGACGGTGCTGCCCAGCGTGAACCAACAGGAGGCCTTCGGGATCTGCCTGCTGGAGAGCATGGCTTGTGGCACGCCGGTCGTCGCCTCCGGGTTGCCCGGCGTCCGCCAGGTCGCCCGCGAGGGGGGCTACGTCGTCGAGCCCGGCGACGTGCCGGACCTGCGCAACCGGTTGCGCGAAGCTTTGGCCTACGAGGACGTGCCCCGCGGGCCCGCGCTGGCCGAGCGCATCCACGACCGGTACGCCTGGGACGCGGTCACCGAGCGCGTGCTCTCGGTCTACGAGGAGGTGCTCGAGGTCGCTGGCCCGTCGCCGCTGGAGGCCCCCCCCAGCGAAGAGGAGGAGCCCCCGTGGACGTCCTGACGGTGACCCCCTACTACCCGCCGGAGGGGGGCGGGCTCGAGCGCTACGCCCACGAGATCAACCACCGGTTGGCCGGCCGCGGCCACGACGTGCACGTGGCGACGTTCACCCGCGAGGATCCCGGCGAGGGCAAGCGAGATGGGGTCACGGTCGACCGGCGGCAGCCGGCGGTCCGCATCGGGAACGCGCCCGTGTCCCCGAGCTTCCCACGAGAGCTGCACGCGACCGTCCAGCGGCGCGACCCCGACGTCGTCGTCGCCCACACCCCCGTCCCGTTCCCCGCCGAGTCGGCGTGTTTGGCCGCCTGGCGGGCCCGTGTCCCCTTCGTCGTCACCTACCACGCCGGTCGGTTGCACGGCAGCTCACGTCTCCTGGACGTCCTCGCCGGCCTCCACCGGCGCACCGTCGAGGCCCTGGTGCTGGAGAAAAGCGCCCGCCTGATCGCGGCGAGCCCGTTCGTGCGCGAGCAGGCGCTGGCCGACCACCGCGACCGCGTCACCGTCGTCCCGCCGGGGGTCGACGCCGAGCGCTTCGCCCCCGACGGCGGGCCCGAGGGCGGCCGGATCCTGTTCGTGGGCCCGCTGTCCTCCACGTACGAGTGGAAGGGCCTGGACACCTTGTGGGAGGCCTTCCAACGGGTGCGCAAACGACGGCCCGAGGCTCGGTTGACGATCGTGGGCGAGGGCGACCGCGTGGCCGAGTTCCAGGCCCGCAGCTCCCGTGTCGACGGCGCCTTGGAGGTCCTGGGCCGGGTCTCCGATCGAGCCCTCGTCGACGCCTACCAGCGCTCGCGCGTGGTCGTGTTGCCGAGCACGAGCGAGGCCGAGTCCTTCGGCATGGTCCTCGCCGAGGCCAACGCCTGCGGGCGCCCGGTCGTCGGGTCCAAGATCGGCGGCATCCCCGACTTCGTCGACCACCGCGACAACGGGCTGCTGGCCCGCCCGGGCGACCCCGAGCACCTGGCCGATCGGCTGATCGAGGTGCTCGACGACGACGAGCTGGCCGCCCGGCTGGGTCGTCGGGGCCGCCAACGCGTCCTGGCCGACCACGATTGGGGCCGCCTGGCGTCCCGCACCGAGAGCGTGCTGGCCGAGGCCCTCCGCGCCGGCCCACCCTGAGCCTCACTGCAGCGTGGCGTCGCGCAGGTCGTCCAACAGCTTGAGGGGTTGCCCGTCGACCTCGGCGATCGAGCCCAGGCACTCGCGGGCGTCCTCGTGCCGGACGAGCCCGTCCTGGGAGGCCTCCAGCAACCGCAGCGTCGCCGTCCGCACCCGGCCGGTCGGATGGCGCATAAGGCGCGGCGCCTGCGGGATCGCGCCGGCGTGACGGAAGAAGTGCAGGTGGTCGATCAGGCCGTCGCTGGTCTCGTAGTCCTCCAACGAGTCGTACCCCGCGTGGTCCAGGGAGACGGGGACCGCGTCCAGGATCGCTCGCGCCGCCGCCCGCCAGGCCTCGAGCCCGTCCCGGGCGTCGACCCCCTCGGGGTCGACCTTGAACCCCAACGCCCAGCGCAGCCAGTCGGTGTGGCGGTCCAGCACCGCCGGCACCGCGTCGTCGGCTCGCAGCGAGCGGAACCGGTCCCAGCGTTCGGTCTGGCTGGGGGGGAAGGCGCCCAGCGCGAACAGGTGGGCGTCCAGCGCGGCGAGCAAGCCCTTGGCCGCCTGGATGCGGTGGGCGTGATCGTCGTTGGCCCGGGTCACCAGCAACAGGCCGGCCGCCCGGTTGACGAGCAAGCGCAAACCCTCGCTGGGGGCCAGGTCCTCGCGGTCCTCGATCGGGATGCGGCCCAGCAGGTCCTCCCCCCACAGGCATCGGCCCCGGTGGCGGGTCTCGTACCAGAAGATCGAGGCCGGAACCCAGCGCAGCCGCCAGGAGGGGACGCGGGCCAGATCGATGTGGAGCCCGATCTCGTCCTCCAGCTCGCGGCGCACGTCCTCGTAGGGTCGCTGCGGGCTGCCGAGGCCCCGGATGCCCACGAGGTCGTAGTCGTTTTGCGGGGCCCCGTCGACGACCGTTCCTTCGCCGCGGGCGAACCCGCCGGTCAAGATCAACGAGCGCAGGTGCGGGTCGGCCTCGCGAACGCGATCGACGATCGTGGCCAGATCGGTCTCGATCCGCTCGACGACCTCGGGGGAGTCGTGGATCGTGTACGTGGGCTCAGCCATCGGAGACGACCTGCTCGGGTTCGGGGGGCTCTTGCTCGGGTTCGGCCACCGGCGGTTCCCTGCGGGCCCGATCCAGCAGGCTGGTGCCCTCCTGGGTGTCCGGAACGGGCAGGCCCAGCAGCCCGCAAAGCGTGGCGAACACGTCCACCAGCGAGCGCGGGTCGGCCTCCCGGGGTTCCACGACGGGGTCGCTGGAGGCCAGCACGGCCATGCCCAGCCCCTCGTCGGACTTGTCGAGGTAGCCGTGCATGCCGCGCACGGTGGAGTCCCTCACGTGGAAGTAGTCCGGCCAGAACAGCACGCCCGACTCGGCGGCGAGCATGTCCTGACCCCAGCGCTCCTCGGTCGGGATGCGACGGTCGCGGCGCTCGTCCTCGTCGAGCACGCGGGCGCCCTCGATCTCGGGCAGCTTGGCCCGGATCGCCTTCCGTCCCTTCGGGGTCAGGTACCACAGGACCGCGAGCGTGCTGTTGACGAAGACGACGTAATCCTCGGCTGGCTCGGCCTCGGTCTCCGCCAACGCCGAGAGCACGTCGACGCGCTGCTCGACCGGCGCCATGCCGTGGTCGCCGACGACGAACAGGTCCCAGGAGTCGTAGCGGGTGGACAACAGCGCGTGGATCGTGGCCAGCTTGGCGTCGACGTCGCGCAGGAACCGCTGCTGCATCGCGTCGCTGAACGGGCCGTGCTCGTGGCCGCCCTCGTCGGTGATGCTGAACTGCGCCAGGTAGAGATCGTAGGGGGCATGCTGGCGGAGCTCGCGGACGAGCGTGTCGAACACCTCCTCGTCGTCGCCGCTGACCGGGTGCGCCAGGTAGCGGAAGGCCAACCCGTGCTCGCGGCACAGGTCGAAGATGCTGGGCGCGCCCAGCGCCCCGTCCTCGAACACGGGCTGGGTGTCCTCGCACATCGCGAAGTAGGGCATGAACTCGGGCGGGATCCAGGCGGGATCGGTCTGGAAGTGGCCGGTCTTCTTCGCGGTGATCCAGTCGATCGCCCAGCGCGTGGGGGCCAGCACCTTGCGCGGACGGACGAGCTTGCCTAACGGGCCCAGCGACTCGACCCAGTCGAAGGGCGAGCGCTCGGGGGCGAACACGAACTGGCTGAAGTTGCCGGAGGTGTCCGGGTAGCGCCCGCTGAACATCGTCGTGCGCTGGGCGAAGCCGGGCGGGCTCTCGAACGAGCCCCGGTAGCCGGTCCGGCTGAGCCCGTGCAGGAACGGCATCGCGTCTTCGCGGACGTAGTCGGACCGGCCTGCGTCCAGGATCACGAACACGGTCGCGTGGTCGGCGCTCGGGTTGGCGTTCTCGATCGTGGTCATCGTTGCATCCCCTCGGGGTCGGCGCTCGGTCGCGAGACCAGGGCCTCCCAAAGCCCCCGCGCGTAGTTGAACAGGAACACGAGATCCAGGAACGGGCCCACCAGGACCCCACCGGCCAGCGCCGTCGGCGGCATCTGGCCGAGGGCCCGCGGCACCCGCCGCACGACCGGCGCCCACAGGACGACCACGGCGAGCACGGTCGCCAGCCCGAGCCCGAGCAGGCCGCCGGCGAGGACGGCCAAGACCGCGAGCAGAGCCAAGCCCCAAGCGAGGACGGGGGTCATGGGGCCCAGCTCGTGCACGTTGAGGCCCCATCCCCGCGCCTCGCGCACGCACTTACTCGTTTCGCCCGCGAGGTCGGCGACGTCGTGGTGGTAGGCGACCATCGCCGGGTTGTAGGTGGCCTCGTGGCCGGCGCGGGCGGCGCGGGCGGCGAGCAACAGGTCGTCGACGGCGACGACGGCGGGGTCGACGGGGAACGTCTCGAGGACCTCGCGTCGGTAGGCGGCGGCCGCGTTGGAGGCATACCGCAGCGGGTCGTCGGTCGGCTCGTCGGGGAAGTGGTAGCGCAGGCCGCGGGCGGCCGCGCCCACGGACCAGGATCGGGGGGCGTGCACCTGGCGGGAGAAAACCATGTCGGCGTCCTCGAGCGAGGCCAGCGCCTGGCGGGCCCAGTCCTCGTGCAGCTCGACGTCGGCGCTGACGAAGGCCACGTTCGGGGCGCCAGCCAAGCCCACGGCCCGGTTGCGGGCCTCCCCGATCGGCAACCGCTCGTCGGCCACGTCCAGCCGCACCGGCACCTCCATCCGGTCCCGGGCGGCCTCGATCGCCTCGATCGTGCCGTCGTCGCTGTCGGCGTCGACCACGACGGCCTCGATCCGGCGCTCGGTCTGGTCCTCGATCGCGTGCAGGCAGTCGGTGATGTCCTCGACCTCATTCCAGGTGAGAATCAGCACGGACAGGCGCGGGTCCGGCAGGCTGGATCACCTCCCTGGCGTGCTGCTTGAGCTTGAGGGCGGCGTAGAGCCCGAAGGGCACGTTGGCCAGGAACCAGGCCACGGCCACGCCGGAGAACCCGAACCGGGCGTTGAAGGGCGGCGCGATCACGAACAGGACGGCGATCATCGCCGCCGGGAACACGATCAACGGACCGGGGTCGTCGCGGGCACGGAGCACGGCCAAGTACAGGTAGAAGGGCGAGACGAACGCGCTGCTGGCGCACAGGATGCGGAACGTGGTCGCGGCGCGGTCGGCGTAGGCCGGCCCGAAGATCGCCAACAGGTACGGGGCCGACAGGATGCCGACGATCGCGGCTGGGGCGACGATCCACAGGTGCTGCAGGGTGCCCTTGCGGATCGCCTCGGCCTCTTCGCGCTCGGGACGATCGCCGGCCATCTCGGCCAGGGCGCTGCGCGCGATCGCCGAGGACACGAGGAACAGCAGGTTCGCCGCCGTCCAGGCGATCCCGAAGTACCCGGCCGCGTCGGGCCCGTTGATGACCAAGATCATCGGGACGAGCAACAGGCCGGGCAGGAACTGGGCGGCGCCGCCGGTGATGTTGCGGACCGCGCGCCGCAGGAACGTGCCCTCCGGGACGATCTCGCCCTGCCGCGAAGGGAGCCGGTAGGTGGCGATGGCCGCGGTCGCGGCCGAGACACCCAGAGCCAAGCCCCAGCTCGTCGCGACCGGTTGGGGCAAGGCGAGCGCGACCACCGGCAGCGGGAGCAGCATGCGGGCGCCCGAGAGGACCGCGTTGCGGTGGAAGGTGTGCTTGGCGTCGCCCTCGCCCATGAAGTAGGCGTCCTGCAGCCAGGTCGTCACCATGAGCGCGCCGATCGCGGCGACGAGCGTCCAGCCGAGCGCGGTGAAGTCGGGCAGCGCCGAGGTGACCGTGGCGGCCAGGCCGAGCGCGAGCGCGAGCCCGATGGCGATGGCGGACGCCAGGCCGACGGCCAGCCACAGCAACCGACGGCCGTGGTCGGCGCTGGCTTCGGGCACGGTGCGCACGAGCGCGGCGTCGAAGCCGCCCTTGGCGATGACGCCCACGGTGGCGCCCATCGACACGATCGCGTACCCGACACCGACCTGGTCGGCGGGTACCTGGCCCACCGCCGTCAGAAGCCACCAGAACAGCAGGCCGGCAGCGGCCGCGGCCGCCTGGCTGGCCATCAGGTAGTAGGCGTTGCGGTGCTGGGCTTTCTCCAGGATGTCGGCGAGCCGTGGGCTCCATCGGCGGATCCATGCTACCCAGGACGGGGCCACTCGACGACCTCCAGGTCCTCGCCGACGGTGCCGGCGTCCAGGGAGGACTCGGCCTTGCCATCCCGTCGACGGGCAGCCCCCATCGCCTTGGCCTCGGGCTCGCCGTCGGGCGATCGCTGCGGCGGGTGGTCCCGGTGCAGGGACCAGCCGGGGCCCAGGTTCTCGTAGTGACGGCGCGCGATCTGGGCGGCGGGCACCTCGCCGTCCGTCTTGGGCGCCTCCCCCGGGAACGTCTCGCCGAGATCGTGCAGCACGTGCCGCACGAAGGGTGGGTCCGTCAGCGAGTACAGGCACATGTTGCCCTGGCGGTTGCGCTCGAGATCGCCGAGCTCGATCATGCGGTTGAGGTGGTAGCCCAGCGTCGAATCGGCGCAGTCCAACCGCTGGCGGAGCTCGGTCCGGTTCAACGGTTGCCGGAGCAGCAGCTTGGCGATCAACCGCGGGACGCGGCGCGCGAACCGGGCCAGGCCTCGCCGGAGCTCGGGGTCGTGCTCGCCGGCGATGAAGAATCGCTTGAAGCCGCCGTCCTTGATCTCGACGAGCACGCCTTCGCGCTTCAGCCGGTCCAGATGGTGGCGAAGCTGCCCGTTCGAGGACAGATCCGCGGCCCGTTTGAGCTCCCGGAAGTGGATCCCGGGGCGGTCCCCGACGATCTCGGTCAGCTGGCGGGGAACCTTCCCCATCTCGGGATCGGGGCCGCGGATCATCGCGGCTCCCTCCCGAGGCAGGCTGCGGCGGCTAGGGTGATCGTGCCCAGTGTGGCCAGCGCCGAAGGAGCGGGGATCTCGCTCAGCACGCCCAAGGCGCCGTCCGAGGAGGTAGAGCTGCCGATCGGGTCGGTGGCTTCGTTGACACCGAGCAGCGTGTACGAGAACAGGCTGGCCTTGTCACCGTTCGCCATCTGCACGGGGTCGTAGCCGCGGTCGAAGGCCAGCACGAGCGTCTCGAACGCGTAGGCGCCCTCGTCGGTCACGCCGACGGTGACGTCGATCTCGATCTCCTTGTGGACGGGGAGATCGAGCACGTCCACCCACAGGTTGAGCTCGTTGGGCTCCTCGTGCACGACGCGCGTCGTGACGACCTCGCCCTCGTCCGTGGCGAACGAGTTCAGCCGGATCGAGACGGGGCTGTCGCCGTCGGCGGTGACGTTGCGGACCGAGAACATCACCCAGCGGGCGCCCCGGTCCTCGTAGGAGGTGTTCAGCGTCACGGTCGTGTTCACGTCGACCGGCTCGCCGCGGACCTCCTCGCGGTTCTGCATGGCGATCCTGCCGAACGCGTTGCACTCGCCGTTGACGCCGCCGCCGGTGCAGTCCTCGCTGCTTCCGCCGCCGCTTTGACTTTGCGCGAGGGCGGGCGCGGCGAGCCCGAGCAGGCTGACGACGGCCACGACCCAGAGGAAGGAGAAGCCCGGGAACCGGGACCGTGATCGACCGTCCGCACCGCCCGCCGTCTCAGCCTTCTCGCGTTCGTTGCATACCACTGCGCGTCACCCGCGTTCCCTCCTTGCGTCGGGGCCAACACATGGACCCTCGCTGACGGCCACATGTCGGGGCTCCGCCGGCGTCGATCTCCACCCGTGATGCCCGGTCCCAGGGCGCCTCGTGAGTCGGTGAGCATCGGCCCTGCTGAGGTGCGAACCTCGAGGGCCGAGACCGATCCGGCGAAGGTCTCGGCTGGGGGAGAAGCAAGCGGCCGGCGGAGGAGAGCCCGGCCTCGATCGGCTCGAGGCCGAGCGCGACGATCAGACGTCGGAGGGCGCCAGGTCGAGGGTCTCGATCGACTCGCGGATCGACTCGCGTTCCCAGCGCGACTCCGAGACGGCGTCCACGTAGCTGGTGATGATGCGCGCCTCGGCGCGTCGCAGCAATTGGGAGACGGTGCCGACGCTGAGGTCGAGCTTCTCGGCGAGGTCGCGCAGCGTCAGGTTGTGCGGGATCTCGTAGTAGCCGTGGGCCACGGCCAGCGAGAGGATCTCCTGCTGGCGCGCGGTGACGCCGGCCTCGCGCGGACCGGACTGCATCTCGCGGACACGCACGTCCGCGGTCTCCTCCTCGAGCGAGGAGACGAGCTCCTCGATGCGAGCGGAGGTGTCCTCCACGAAGATCGACGCCGCTCCGCCAGGGTTGACCTCGATGAACCGGATGTCGGCCATCGTCAGCAGCGCCTCCCAGTCCGTCGGCAGCTCGTCGAAGTTGGCCCGCAGCACCTTCGGCGACAGGCCCGGCGCGATGTGGATCGACACGGGGTCGCGGTCCTCGAGCCACTGGGCCACCTTCGGCGGTTTGGCGGGCGGCGTCGTGGCCACGAGCGTCCAGCCCTCGTCCTCCTGGAGGAACTTCAGCTGGACCTTGCAGGGCGGTGTCGTGAACCCGGCCGCACGGCAGGGGAGATCGACCCGTTTCTCGACGACGGGCTCGCTGGGGATCCGGCCCACGCCGTCCTCACCGTCCGTCTCCTCGCTGGTTTCCGCAGAACTCGATCTCGTAGGCATCGTGGGTCAACTCCTTCCCGCTCGCACCCCTGCCATCCGCGGAGTAGGGCTTGGACGTGCGCACGAACATCTTCGCAGCCCAGCGGGTGGGTTCGGGGACCCGGAGCTCTCCGGGGAGAGCGGGAAACGAGCGCCGGTCGGCGAGCCTCGGCGGGGCCGTTCGAGGCGGCGACAATCCATCTGCCGTCAGGGCGGCCGGGTGACGATGGCCCTACGTAACATTCGTATATGTTCAGATTCGTACATAGTATGGGGAGGGTCGCCATCCCAGGCGCCAAGCGACAGCGCTATCGGTTCGAGATCTGGGCCGACGTCCTCGAGGGCATCTGCGAGCAGCGCTCGCAACCCGGGCCGTTGCGGACGAGCCGGGTCAGATCGCAGGCCAACCTACCGCACGACCGCTTCTGGGATCACGTCGAACAGATGGCCGAGCTGGGGTTGCTCGACGACGGTGACGAACTCGAGCTGACGCCCCACGGTCGGCGGTTCATCGACGACGTGGACGACGTCGCGAACAAGCTCGCCCGGTACGGGCTGGCCTGAGGACGCCAGCCGGTCCGGCCTGCGCTCGCGCGTCACCCTGGCCTAGCGCCGGTCTTGGTTTGCTTGCGCTCTCGCGCCGGTCTGAGCGTTTTCACCGCCTGAGGGCGGCGAGAGCTGAACCCAAGCACAGCCGGCAGCCTCGCTGCGGCTGGGGGGTTCGCGGATGATCCGGGGACCGGCCGCCGGCGAGCGGCCGGCCCGGATCAGGCCCGGATCGGGCCCGGTCAGCGGACCGGGTCGAGGAGCGTGGCGAGGGGCGTCTCCACGCTCTGGTCGTGCGCGGCGCCTTGCGCGAAGCCGCGGTCCGCGGCGTCCGTGAACGTGGCCACCGTCAACAGCTGGTGGTCGCCGGGCTCGGTCGCCGCCAGCGTTAGATCGATCTCGTGCTCGTCGTCGATCCCGAGCTCGTCGGCGTCGTACACGAGCGTCACGCCGTCCTCGTGGTCGACGGTCTCGTCCGGCGGCGGCGACGAGTAGCGGCTATCCGGGTCCGTCGGATCGACGTCCCCGGGCGGGAGGAAGGCGTACGCGTCGGGCACGGTGAGGCGCAGCTCGACGTCGCTGGCTGCTTCGTTCCCGACGTTCGTCGCCGCGAACGTGAGCGACTGCGGCACGCCGGGGGCTGCGGTGCCCTCGAGGCCGTGCATCGCCAGCTCGAGGTAGGGCCGGACCACGGTGAACGTGTCCTCGTGGGCGATCTGCCCCTCGATCGTGTCCCCCGTGTCCGGGTCCTCCCAGGCGTAATCGTAGCTGCCGGCGAACGTGTAGGTGCCGGGCAGCGTGCGGCCTTGCACGGGGAACCCGTCGGCGACGCCGGCGACGTCGAGGTAGCCGAGGTCGGTGGGCTCGTCCACGAGCGTCTGCGTCGTCCCGTCCGGGTGCGTCAGCGTGGCCTCCAGCGGGCCCGAGGCGGTGATCGCCCCGTAGTTGCGGACGGTGAACCGGTACTCGGTCCGGTCGCCGATCCGCAGCTCGTCGTCCGCGATCGAGAACCTCTCGCGGATCTCGGCCTCCTCGCCGGTCGTCAGCACCGTGTGCACGCCCATGAGCTGGGGCAGACCCCAGCCGTAGTCGTCGTTGGGCTCCGCGTCGAAGCTGGGCAGCCGGTGGGCGGTGTCCTTGATCGTGGTGACGTCGGCGCCGCTGGCGGTGTCCCAGCCGGTGCCGGTCTCCGCGATCTTCATCTGCTCCATGAGGGCGACGGCGCCGGCGACCTGGGGCGTGGCCATGCTGGTACCGCTCCAGGTGCGGTAGCCCTCGGGCGCCCCGCCGGCGGCTCCCTCGCGTGGCACCGCGCTCCGCACGGCCTCGCCCTTGGCGACGACGTCCGGGCACGTGCGCGGCTCGGCGTCCTCCCTGGCGGGGTCGGTGCACGGGCCGCGGCTGGAGAAGCTGGCGACCTCGCGCTCGTCGTCGGTGGCGCCGACGGTGAGGCTCTCCTCGCCGCATCCGGGGCCACCGATCGAGCCGGCGGCCGGTCCGCTGTTGCCGGCGGCGAATACGCTCCGCATGCCTTGGTCGGTGAGCTGGTCGACGAGCGCCACGATGGAGGTTGTCGCCTCGCAAGAGGCTCCCCAGGAGTTCGATGTCACGTTGGCGCCCTGCTCGAAGGACCACTCGAGGGCGTCCAGCGCGTCGGACAACGTGCCCCCGCCGCCGCTGGAGAGGAACTTGACGCCGAGCAGGTCGGCCTCGGGCGCGACGCCGGTCTCCTCGAACGCGCCGTAGTGCGGGTGCTCCCACGCGGACGAGCCGGCGGCGCTGGCGGCGACATGCGTGCCGTGGCCGTGGTCGTCGTAGGGCTCGGGCTCGCCGTTGTACAGATCCAGCCATCCGACGACGCGCGAGGATCCGTCGGCGTTGCGGAACGCCTCGTGCCGGTCGTCGATGCCGGTGTCGATCACGCTGATCGTCGTGTCCTCGCCGCGGAAGCCCTCGGCCCAGGCCTGCTCGGCCTGCAGCATCTGACGGCCCTCGGTGTTCATCAGCGACACGCCCTCGTCCTCGGGCGGCAGCGGTTCCACGAGCTCGACGGAGCCGGGGTGGTCCCGAGCGACGTGGCGGGTCGCGTCGAGCTCGGCGAGCGCGGCCAGCGTGCTCACCGGCGCGCGGACCTCGACGGCCGGCGCGGGGGACCAGGTGTCCGTGATCTCGCCGCCGACCGCGTCGACCGTGCGTTCGAGCCGGTCGAAGAACGGCTGGGCGGCCTCGTCGAAGTGGGCCATCGCCGTCTGCCGGTCCGCGAAGCGCTGGTCGGTGTCGTGCGCGGGCCCGGTCACGATCGCCTCCACGGGGCCGCTTGGGCCCTCGTCGAGGGTCTCGGTCAGGCTCGGGCCGGCGATCTCGCGCAGCGCATCGACGCTGGACGCGCCGCGGTCGGCGGGCGCCGCGGGCGCGGCCTGCGAGGCGGCGGCGAGGCCGCTGACGGGCACGCTGCCGAGGCCCCGGTCGAGCTGGATGTCGCGCAGGTACCAGCCCGGGTCGGGGAGGTCCATGCCGGCGAACGCGAAGCGGAGCTGGAACGTGCTGTCCTCGGAGCCGCGCAAGTCGAACTCGACGGGCTCGTAGGTGTCGTCGGTGTCCTGGAAGACCGTCATCGTGTCGGGGCCGTCAAGGCAGCCGTTGACCAGGTCATCCCAGGACGTGCTGTCGTAGCCGCCGACGGGGGAGATCTTGCCCCACGTCTGCCCGCCATCGTCGGAGATCTCCACGATCGCGCCGGTGTTGCGGCGCGTGTCGAGGAAGTGCTCGAAGCTGAGCGTCAGCGAGCCCAGGCCGGGCACGTTGCTGGCGTCGATCGGCTCGGACGTCAGGTAGCTGCACTCGCCGATCTCGTGGCCGCCGTGCGGGTCGGTGGCCCAAACGGTCTGCACCGTGGAGGGCCCGGTCGTGGGCACGCCCCGGCACCAGGTGGCGGAGTTGCGCTGCACGTTCCAGGCGGGCGTGTCCTCCTGGCACAGCTCGTCGGCGACGGCTTGGGGCTGCGTGAGCTCGGCCGGCGAGGCGCTGGCGCCGACGCCGACGTCGATGCGGGCCTCGTCGAGGTAGATGCCACGGTGGTCCTCGTCGAGCCCGCTGGTGTAGGCGAGCCGGATCTCGACGTCCTCGCCGGCGAACGCCGACAGGTCGAACGTGTCCATGTGCCAGTCGTCGCCGCTCTCGGCCGCCCCGGTCCAGTACGTGGAGGACACCTTGGGGCCGCCCAGGCAGACGATCTCGGCGAAGCCACCCAGCCGGCCGTCGTAGCCCTCGCGCGGCTCGATGCGGTACCAGTTGTCGTCCTCGCCGTTCACCCAGACGACGGCTCCATCGACGTGTTCGGCCAGGTCGCGGAACGTCTCCAGCGTGAGCTGGATCGTCTCGGCGGTCCCGTACGTGTTCACGCCGGGGAGCGAGATCGTGGGACTGTCGACGTAGCTGCAGGCGCGCTCGCGCGTGTCGCCGAGGAGGTTGGTGCCCCACATCTCGAGGCTGCCGACAGGGACCTCGGGCGGGTTGACGGGGGTGCCGTGCTCCCACGTGGCGACGCCGACGTCGGTCCAGTTGCCGTCGTCGCCCTCGAAGTCCTCTTGGTAGACGGTGTCCACGGGCTCGAAGGCCTGCTGGTCGGGGACGTCCTCGGGTTCGGGGACGTCCACGGTGACGGGGTCGGCGCCGGCGCCGAGCTCGATGGCGACGTCGTTCACGTACCAGCCGTCGACGAGGTACTTGCTGTCGGTCGTGGCGAACACGAAGCGGACCGTGATCTCCTCGCCGAGGAACTCGGTGACGTCGGCGCGCCTCTCGACCATGTCGTCGCCGCGGTACTGCAGGCTGCCTGCGAAGGCGCCGGTCGCCTGCGTGCGGTGGTCGAGGCATTCGTCGAGGGCCTGGTCGGGGTGGGCCGGGTAGCCCTGCGTGGGTTCGACGTTGTGGTACTCGCCGTCGACGCCGATCTGGACGACGCCTCCGCCGGACGCGCTGGAGCTGCGGAACCACTGGTCCCAGCTGAGGCTCGCTTGGGGGGCGGCCTCGGCCGTGACGTCGCTGAGGTCGATCGGAGGGGACTCGATCGTGCTGCACTCGTTCTTGCCGTGGTCGCCGTCGAGGTTGGTCCCCCACAGGCGTGTGGCCTCCTGGAAGGAGGGACCCTCCGAGGAGGAGGGGTTGCCCCACGCCCAACCGAGCGGTTGCTCGGGCTGCGTGAACGCTTCGACCGTGAACCCCGCGTCCGTGGCGAGGTCCTCGGTCCGGGTCTGCCCGTCGGTGGTCAGGTGGTACCCGTCGATGTACCAGCCTTCGCGGACCTCGGAGCTCTCGCCCGAGGCGAACCCGAACGCGATGCGGATCTGTTGGCCCGTGTAGGGGTCGAGGTCCACCGTCGAGGTCTGCCTGTCGAGCTGCTCGCCGGTGAACCCGGCGGCGTGGTCCTCGAGGTCGAGGCAGTCGCGCACGCTGTAGGACAGCTGGGCGTCGTAGCCTTCGACCGGGGACGCCTGCTCGAAGCTGTCGCCGTCGTCGGTGGTGACGAACAGCACGGCGCCGTCGCCCTCCCACGAGCTCTGGTAGAGCTCGTAGGCGTGCTCGATCGCGATCTCGGCCGACGAGGTGTCGGTGAGGTCGATCGGACCGGAGACGAGCACCCCGCACTCGTACGGGCGGTGGTCGCCGTCCAGGTTCGTCGCCCACACGTTCCCGCCGAGGCTGGCCTCGCCCGGCCCGGACGAGGGGTCGCCGTGCTCCCACGTCATCGCCGGGGCTGGCGGCGTGTCCGCCTCCCAGCCCCCGCGGTCCTCCTGGAAGTCCTCCTCGTAGGCGGGTGCTCCGAGGAAGGGCGGTTCGACGGTCACCTCGTCCGGCGGGGCCGGTTGAGCGAGGCCTGGGGCCTGGGCGAGGCCCATCGTCAGCATGAGCAGCGCGCTGACGAGCGACAGGGCTCGGTGGGTCGGTGGGGAGCGTGGGCGTTGGGGCATGGTGGGGCTCCTGCGTACGGGTGCGTGGTCTCGGGAGCTACTCCATCAGCTCGACGTCGCCCAGGCTGACGTTGTTGAAGGACCAGCCGCCCTGGGCGTAGACGGTCGTTCCGGTGCCGAAGATCATGCGGACCGTGATCGAGGAGGCGTCCTCGTACTCGCTCAGATCGACGGTGAGGGTCTCCATCGCGTTGGACTCACCGCTGATGACGCCGGTGTCCTCGATCTCGTCCTCGCCGCCGTCGACGCCGAGCTGGGCGAAGCAGTCGTAGATCCGCGTGTACTGGACGTCCATGTCGTTGGCGTCCGTGTTCAACAGGTCCCAGCTGGCGCCTCCGTCGGTGGAGACGAGGATCGAGCCCGCCGTGCGGGCCCCGCTGGAGTACCAGCCATCGGAGTACGACATGTCCCGGTAGTGGTCGAGCCTGAGCTGGAGATCCTCGCCGATCATCGCGGTCGGGACCGTGGGCGACTGCACGTAGCTGCACTCGTACTCCTCTTCGCTGTGGACGCCGTGGGGGTTCGTGGCGGTCACGTTCTCGCCCTCGGGCCCGGTCGTCGCCTCGTCGTAGGCCCAGGAGATGTGCTGGCCGCCGACCGTCCAGCCGGTGTACTGGTCCGGCTGGCTGTCGGTGAAGCTCTGAGCCGCCGTGAGGTTCTCCTCGAGGCTCGCCTGCACGTCCGCGACGACGTCCTCGGGGTTCGTATCGGCGAGAAAGCTCAGGTCCACCGGGCTCGGGGCGACCAGCGGCGTGCCGTCGAGCGTGACGTTGTTCACGTACCAGCCGTCGTACGTGAACGAGGTGTCCTCGACAGCCCACACGAAGCGCAGCGTGATCTGCTCGCCGGCCCAGTCGGAGAGGTCGGCCGACCAGGTCTCCATCGGGTCGCCGGTGGACTGCTCGAACCCGTTCATGACGCCGGTGTCCTGCGTCTCGTGCTGCGTGCAGTCGTCGGTCTCCAAGCTGTAGGGGTCGTTGGCGTACCCGCCCTCGGGCACGATGTTGTGGACGCCCTCGTCGTCGGCGACCTGGATCACGCCGCCGGCCGAGAAGCTCGAGGAGCGCAGCCACTGATCCCACGTCAGGTCGCCCTCGGTGCCGACGGGGACGTCGATCGTCGTCTCCACGACGGAGCACGAGGGGCCGGGCGCGTACTCGCCCTGCGTGTTCGTGCCGTAGGCGAGCTCGCCGATCGGGCCCTCGTTGGCGACCGGTCCCCAGTCCCAGTCGCCGTCGTCGGAGCTCCATCCGGGGTGGTCGAGGGTGGCCGTCTGCTCACCGGGGAGGTCGGCGCTCACGCCGAGCTCGACGGCGACGTTGTCGAGGTACCAGCCGGGGCCCGTGTACGTGGAGTCCTCGGACCCGAGGAGGTAGCGGATCGTGATCTCCTCGCCCAGGAAGCCGGTGATGTCCGCCTGGTGGGAGCTGGGTCCCTGGAAGCTGCTGTCCTCGTTGCCGTCGTATTGCCCGATGCCGTCGTTGTCCAGGCAATCGACGAGGTCGTCGTCGGCGTCGTCGGGGTACCCGTCCTCGGGGGCGATCGTGGTGTAGTCGCCGTCCACACCGATCTGCACCACGCCGCCGGCGGAGAGCGACGAGGACTGGAACCACTGCTCCCAGGACAGCGTGGCCTGGTTGGCCAGGGCGGCCATTTCGTTGCCCGTCGGTGTCAGATCGATCGTGGGCGACTCGATCCAGCTGCACTCGTTGGGGCCGTAGTCCCCGCCGAGGTTCGTGGCCCACATCTTGCGGTCATCGTCGTCGAGCGAGGGCCCGGTCGTCGGTTCGCCCCACTCCCAGCCCTTCGGTTCCTCGGCCTCGGTCCACTCCTGGGTCTCGAAGCCGGCGTCGGTGCTGAAGTCCTCGACGGTGCTCGACCCGTCCTCGGTGACAGTGAACGCGTCCACGTACCAGCCGGCCTCCGTCGAGGAGTAGGCGGTCCCCATGCCGATCGCGACGCGCACGTCCTCTTCGCCGACGTAGTCGTCGAGGTCGAGGGTCACGGACTCGTAATCCGAAGGGGTGTCCGGACCGACGAACCCCTCCGAGCCATAGGAGAGATCCAGGCAGTCGCGGACGGAGTACGACAACTCGGCGTCGTACCCGCCCTCGGGGGTGACGTGGTCGAACGTTTCGCCGCCGTCGGTGGACACGAACAGGGCGCCTCCTTCGGCGGTGCCGTAGGAGGGCTCGAAGGTGTCCAGCCACTGGTCGTAGCTGACCTCGGCGCTCGACGCGTCGGAGAGGTCGATCGGGCTCGAGACGAGCGCGCTGCACTCGTTCCCGAGGTAGTCACCATCGAGGTTCGTGGCCCACACGTTCTCGCCGAGGCTGGCCTGGCCGGGTCCGGATGTGGGCTCCCCGTGCTCCCAGGAGGAGATCGCCGGAGCCGGTGGGGCATAGGTATCCCATCCGCCGTCGTCATCCTGGAAGTCCTCGTAGTAGGCGTCGCCCAGCGAAACGCCGACCGAGGAGGGTGGGTCCTCGGGCGGGTCCGGGATCTGGGCCCCAGCCAGGGTGACGAACGATCCCCCGATCAACAACAGTGCTCCGATGACGGTAGCGAGTCGCGATTCCATCGTCTGCCGCTCCTGGCTCGAAAGGTGAGACCGGGTCTCGCCTCCCATGTCCTCGAGCCACGCGGCCATCCCTCCCTGAGCGCAAGAGGGTTCTGGACGCAGCGTCCGGAATGCACTTGAACGAGGATGCCAGCGGTCGGCTGGCACTACAAAAGAGGAGGGGGAACGAAGCGAGGAGGTTGCGCCGCGATTCGCCCGAAGAATACCGTCAAGGTGTGGCATGCTTTCCTGCTGGGGTCGGCGGGAGCCGTGAAGCTAAAATAGGGGTCCGGGGTTGGCCCCGGTGTCGTCCTAGCCCGGTGGTGTAGAGGCCAATCATACGAGGTTCTGGTCCTCGTTACCCAGGTTCGAATCCTGGCCGGGCTATAGACCCAACAACACCCAAGCAGCGAGGGCCAGGATTCGAACTTCAGTTCGAGTCCGGGGCGCGGGGGAACCGTGCGCGTCTCGGACGAGCACGTCCGACCGCAGGGAGGACGTGCGCAATCCTGGCCGGGCTACTCCTTGGGGCCAGCTCTCAGGGTCTCCCATCGCGGCGCAGCAGGGGATCTCTGCTTCCACGTCCGTGCCAGCGACCGCTCCGGCAGGACGCCGGCGCCGAGCAACCTGTCTCTCCGACCCGTCCCTGGCTTGCCTTGTCCGTCTCTCTGGGACCCGCGTGGATCCCATCGACAGCTTGGCCAGACCGTCCGCTGTCGGTCGACGAGAAGATGAGAGAAGGACCCCCCGGCGAACCCGGGGGGCTTGGTGACGTCGTCGCCGTCCCATCCCCCTTAACGTGCGTCGGGACGACGTATCCAGGATCCCGTGTTGCCGAACGGTGGTCCCGTCATCGCGAGACGCGGGCGTAGAACGACCGCTTGCGCGAGATCGGATCCGTGTCGGCTTTGACCTCGAATCCCCTCGTAGAGAGGACCTCGGCCACAGAGATGCTGGTTCCGATGTCGAACCATTCTTGACCGTAGTTCACGCGCTGACACACTCCTCCCCAGGAGTCGGCGACCGCGCGTTGACACCGTCGAGGGTGTCGGTCGCCTGGTAACTTCCTCACTCGGCCTGGCTACATAGGGCTTGCGCAGGCGGACATGCTCACCACCTTCTAACGACAACGAACGACCATAACACCGGGTCCGCGGTCTCGACGGTGAGGCTGCGATCAGGTGTGCGGCAGCAGCTCGGGGAAGGAGGGCGTCATGTTCGGCCGTCGCCAGAAGGGCCCCTCCTCCCGGCGCTGGCGATCCTGGTAGCGGGCCTCGAGCACGTCCCACTCGACGTCCGCCAGAAACGACCTCGCCCGGTCGTCCCGGCATGCATCGAGGAAGTCCTCGGCGATCCCCTCGTCTTGGCCGAGGAGCTCGAGCTGCCACAGCGGGACCCCGGCGCCCCGGCCATCCTCGACGAGGTCGACCCGTACCTCCAAGGGAAGGCCCGGGTGGAAGTCCAGGTCCATCTACCCCGTCGTGAGCTAGGTCCATCAAAAACCCGACGATACCGGGAACGTGGATCCGCCGGCCCAGGCGGTTGGTGGTCGTTCGGTCGGTAGTGAGATTGACGCGGACGTCGAAGCAGGCGTCACCGCCCGTGATGCCGATGCGGAACGCATCGTCACGGGATCGGGGTCGACGAACGATGGCGGCTCGCGCTTAGAGGAACCCGGCTTTCTGTAGCGCCATCAGGTCGTCGGTGGAGAGCTTCTCGCCGCGTTTGAAGCGCTCGTAGATCTCGCTGGCGGCCTCCTTGGCCTCCTGCTCGGAGACCTCCTTCTTGGCCTCGCGCTCGCGCTTCTTCAGGCTGACGATGACCTTCTCGTAGTCGCGGATCTGGTTTACCATCTCGATGTACTCTTGGTGGACCCGATCCGCTTTCTCCTTGGATTCGACGAACTTGTCCTGCGCGTCGTCGGCCTTCTTGCGGACCTCGTCGGCCTCCTCGAAGAGGGAGACCATCTGGTCGTGCTCCTCCTGGGCCTGCTCGGCGAGCTCGGTGACCCGGTCGTGGGCCTCCTCGGCCTTCTCCTTGATCTCCTTGTACTCGCGGAAGGCGTCCTTGGCGCCCTCGTCCTTCTCGAGCTTCTCCTCCTTCTGGTCGATCTTCGTCTGGAGGTCCTTCATCTCGTCGATGAGGTCGCGCTCCTTGTCGGGGGACAGCGCCTCGGTCATGTGGCGCTCCTCGAGCTTGCGGAGCTTGGACTTCAGCTGGTCGATGGAGGGTCCGTCGTCGGACTTCTGCTGCTCTCGGGCGGCCTCGAACTCTTCGCGGGCCTCGGCCGCCTTCTCGTTGTACTCGTCACGGACCTCTTTGGCTTCCTGCACCTTCTCGTTGAGCTCGTCGCGCTTCGAGCGGTGCGCGTTCGCCTTGTCGACGAGGCTGCGCACCTTCGAGTTGAGCTCGTCTCGGCGCTGAGCCCATTCTTTCGTCTTCTGGTTGAGTTCATCTCGTTGGCTCCGGTGCTCGTTGGCACGCTCGTTGAGCCGTTCTTTTTTCTCGATGAACTCCTCCAAGGTTTCTTCGGTCGCAGCTTCTGTCATCCGACGAACCTCTCAGCGATCGTCCCGAAGACCGGTGAAAGCCACCGGTGAGGGCGCACCCCAGGGTAGGGCTAGCCCGTATAAAAGTTTTCGGCGTCGATCGAGGGTCAAGACAGCTCCCAGAACCGGTAAGCCTCCTGCCCAGGGTCGAAGCAGTAGTGCACCTCGTCGAACCGGTCGGCGAACGCGGCCACGTCCTCGGCCACGCTGTCCGGGGTCTCGTCCTTCAGGATGACACGGGCGTAGAACTCGGCGACCTGATCCATCTCGTCGGGTCCCATGCCGGTGCGGACCAGCTCCTGGGTTCCCAGCCGCAGGCCTGAGGGATCGAGCGGGTTCTCGTCGCCGGGGATCATGTTCATGTTGCAGATGATGCCGGCCTCCTCGAGGCGCTGGGCGAGCTGTTTCCCGCCGCCGTGGTCGCCGACGTCGACGGCCACCTGGTGGCTCTCCGTGTAGCCGTGCTCCTCGCAGAGGACGGTCAGGCCGCGCTCGGCCAGGGCTCCCGCCAGCGCCTGGCTGGACTCGACGATCGCCTCCGCGTAGTCCTCGCCGAAGGCAAGGTGCTCGGCGAAGGCAACGGTCTTGGCTGCCATGTGGTGCAAGTGGTGGTTGGAGACGGTGCCGGGGAACACGCCCTTGTCGAGGCCGTCGGTGAACGACTCCGCCTCCTCGGGGTCCTTGTCCGAGAGCACGATGCCGCCCTGGGGACCCGGCAGGGTCTTGTGCGTGCTGGCGGTCACGACGTCGGCCCCCTCCCGCAGCGGATCCTGGAACTGGCCGCCGCCGATCAAGCCCAGCACGTGGGCGCCGTCGTAGACGAGGTCGGCACCGACCTCGGCGGCCGGGCCCGCCAGCTGCTCGACCGGTGCCGGGAACAGGAACAGGCTTTGCCCCAGCAGGACGACGTCGGGCTCGACCTCGCGGATCTGCTCGGCGGCGCGGTCGGCGTCGACGGTCAACCGGTCGGGGTCGGCGGGCAGCTTCTCGACGTTCAGACCCCGCAGCCCGGCCGCACCGATCGGCGCGTGGCTGATGTGGGCTCCGTCGTCGGTGTCGAGCGTGAGCACGGTGTCGCCGGGCTCGGTGCGGGCGAAGAACACGGCCATGTTCGCGGTCGTGCCCGCGGTGGGCCGCGTATCGGTGTAGGCGGCATCGAACAGCTCGCCGGCGAGCTGCTCGCAGCGGCGTTCGACCTCGTCGACGTGCTCGAGGCCCTGGTAGTAGCGCTTGCCGGGCCGCCCCTCGGCGTAGCGGTCGTGGAAGTCGCTGGCCAGCAGCCGTCGCGCGGTGGGCGAGATGCAGTTCTCGCTCGCGATCATCGGCAGGCCCGTGCCGAAGAGGTCGTGGTGCTGCTCGATCTGGTCGTACACGAAGTCCGCGTGCTGTTCGGGGTCAGCCATCGAAGCCACCGGCCGGCGCTGCAACCATGCCCGCGCGCAAAAACCTTCTCCGAGCCGACCACCAGCCGCGCCTCAGCGCGGCAACAGGTGGCCCATCCGGTCGCGCTTCGTCGCGAGGTAGTCTTGACCCCGTTCGCCGGCTTCCACGTGCAGGTGCACGCGCTCCTCCACGCGCACGCCGGCTTCCTGGAGGGCCTGAACCTTGTCGGGGTTGTTCGTCATCAAGCGGACCCGCTCGACACCGATCTCGGCGAGCACGTCGGCGGCCGGCTCGTAGCCTCGCGCATCCGCGGGGAAGCCCAGCTCTTGGTTGGCGTCGACCGTGTCGTGGCCCTCGTCCTGCAGCTTGTACGCGCGGATCTTGTTGACGAGCCCGATGCCGCGGCCCTTCTGGTTAAGGTACACGAGCACGCCGCAGCCCGCCTCGTCGATGCGCTCGAGCGCCTCGTCGAACTGCGCGCCGCAATCGCACCGTGCGGAGTGGAACGTTTCGCCCGTGAGGCAGGCGCTGTGCACGCGGCACAGGACGCCCTCGTCCCCGCCGACGTCGACGTCGCCCTTGACCAGCAGGGCGTGCTTGCCCTCGAGGTCCGGATGCTCGAACGCGTACACGTCGAAGCGGCCGATCGGCGTCGGCAGGTCCGCGGGACCGACGATCTTGAGCCCGTCAGGGGCCATCACCGACGCCATAGCAACCCTGCATAAAAGCTGGTGGGTACCTACTCGCAGATGGGACGAGGGTCAGGGGCTGGAGGGAGGGGTGCCAGCTTGCGTCGACGCGCCCGCGCCGACACGGGTCAGGCCACGATCGTCCTGCGTGAAGGTCCACCAGCAGACGAAACCAGCGGCGCTGAGGCTGCGGCCTCGGGACGTGTTGGGCCGAAGGCCGTGCTCGATCCACCAGCCCTTGGGTGCGGTCTATGCCGGGATCGGGATTCGCGGACGGGCCTCGCGGTGCTCGGCCCGTGGCGTCTCAAGAGACAGCGTGATCGTTGCCGTCTCTTGAGACGAACCCGGAGGTTCTCATCCCTCACCCTCGGGTGCGATCGATGCCGGGATCGGGATTCGAACCCGAGACCTACGGATTATGAGTCCGGCGCTCTGCCAGACTGAGCCACCCCGGCACGATGTGAGCGGGGCCGGCTAACGGGTCCCCCCTGAAGAAGGTTGCCACCCGGACGAGGTCACTGGCTGCGGGAGATGTACTCCGGCGGGACCTCCTCGGTCGTGTACACGGTCTTGGCGGCGTTCCAGACCGTGTTCCCGTCCTCGTTGGCCTTCTGGGCGGCGACCTCCAGGATGATCGGGTTCTCCACGCGGCGCAGGCCCGCCGAGACCGCCGACTCGTAGGTCTCGGACAGGTGCACGAGCGAGCGGTCGCGGGGCTGCAACCCGCGGTCGAGCACGAGATCCAGCTCCTCCTCGGAGACGGGGTAGTACAGCGTCTCAGGGATCCCCTCGGTGGGGAAGTCCCATGCTAGGTCCAGCGAGTGCGCGTACGTCGCCCGGATCCGGTCGTCCTCAAGCTCGTAGCGACCCTTCGGATCCGTCTGGACGACGGCGTTCACGTGGCGAGGCGACAGCCAGTGGAACCGATCGCGCTTGCGTTGGATCGCCTCGACCATCTCCTCGAGATCGATCCAGCCCGTCTCGTCCATCTCGAGCCCGAACCGGTCCGGGAAGTGCCGCAAGATCCCGGCCATGATGCGACCGAGGTGGTTCAGCTCCTCGTCGTTCATCAGGTAGTCACCCTCGGCCCCGCAATCGGGGCATTCACCGCCCCGATAGTCGCCGTGCTCCGGGCACTCGCGCAACATCCTCGGGTCTCGCCGAGCAAGCAGAGGGGGGTATTATAGGGCTTCGGTGACTGCGCATCGCCGGTGGAACCGTGGACCAAGCCGAGGCCAAACGCAAGGTCGGACGCCGCGCCGCGGAGCTCGTCGACGACGGACAGCTGCTGGGACTGGGATCGGGCTCGACGGTGGCCGCCTTCCTCGTCGCGCTCGCCGACCGCATCGAAGAGGAGACCCTCTCCGTGCGCGGGGTCCCGACCAGCCACGACACCCAGCGCCGCTGCGAGGAGCTGGGCATCCCGACGACGACCCTCGACGAGGAACCTCGACTGGCGCTCACGATCGACGGCGCCGACGAGGTCGCCCCCGACCTCGACCTCATCAAAGGTGGCGGCGGCGCCCTGTTCCGCGAGAAGGTGGTCGCCACGGCCAGCGACCGCTTCGTCGCGATCGTCGACGCCTCCAAGGCGGCCGACACGCTCGGCGAGGGCTTCGATCTCCCCATCGAGGTCGTCGAGTACGCGCTCCCGCTCGTGCGCGAGGAACTGGTGGACCTCGACCCCGAGCTGCGCACCGACGACGGGGACCCGTTCCGCACCGACAACGGCAACGTCATCCTCGACCTCGCCACCGGCCCGATCGAGGACCCCCAGGCGCTGGCTCACCGCTTGGACCGCACCGTGGGCGTGCTCGAGCACGGCCTGTTCCTCGATGTCGCCGAGCGCTGCCTGGTCGGCACCGACGACGGCGTCCAAGAGCGCAAGAACTAGTCAAGAGATCCGGCCGGCACCGGCGTTCTCCTCCTCGATCGAGCGCATCAGCGATTCCAGATCGCTGACCCGCACCGGTTTGCGGAGAACGTCGTACACCCCGAAGGACGCCAGCTCACCGATGCGGGGGTGGTCCTTGGTCTTCTCCGTGAGCGGGACGATCGTCGTGTCCGGTTCCTCTAACAGCATCGCCCGGGTCGTCGTAGGGGTCCAGGCTCGGCATCGAGGGACCCAAAAGCACCAGATCCGGTGACGACGGCGTGAACGTCGCCAAGGCGTCGTCACCGGACTCGAGCACGGTCATCCGCTCGTCGGGCACACCGAGGTTCGCCAACGCGTCCTCGACGGTCCGACGGATCGCGGGCGAGTCGTCGACCACGAGCACGTGACCGATATCGATCCCAGGGCCGGCCGCGCTAGGGGATCCGGTCGGCACCACGGCGCTCCTCCCGGACCCGGTTGAGCACGTCCTTGATGTCCTGGAACCTCAGCGGTTTCTGCAGGATGTCGAAGGCCCCGACCGAGCGGATCTCCTCGACGATCTCCTTGTCCTCGCGCAACCCGGTGACGGCGACCACGTGCGCGCGAGGGTTCTGGGTCAAGATCTCCTCGGCCGCCTCGCAGCCGTTCTTCCGCGGCATGTTGAGGTCCATGAAGATGATCTCGGGATCGACCTCCTGGTACTTCTCGACCGCCTGCTCCCCGTTCTCGGCGGTGGCGATGTCCTCTTCGCGGATCCCCGACTCCTGCAGGGCATCCGTGATCACTGCCCGGATGGCCGGGGAGTCGTCGGCGACGAGCATGTTGCGTCCCATGTGGGTCCTCCAAGAGCGGCGGCCCTCGGCGTCCCCCGTGGCTCCCGACCTCGGGTCATAAACCGCTTGCCCTGGTTCCCCTCCCACCCATCTCCCCGCGCCGCGAGCCCTGTCTTGGGGGCGAACGGTGATGAGCCCCTTCCCGGCTGACCCCCTGATGCGCCACGAGGGAGAGGTCTTCACCCAGGAACGGATCGAGCTCGGCGACGACGAGTTCCGGAACTGCCGGTTCGAGAGCTGCCGGCTCGTCTACGACGGCTCCCCCGGGGTCCGGATCGTCAACTGCGACTTCGAGGAGTCCCGCCTGGAGCTCACCGACGAAGCCGGCAACACCCTCAGCTTCCTGCAGAACATCTTCCACGGGTTCGGCGAGGACGGGCGTCACGTCGTCGAGAACTTCTTCGACCAGATCCGGGAAGGCAAGATCGGCCAACCGGACACCGACTTCCCCGACCCCTAGACTGCCGGACGTGTTTTGCTTACGCTCTCGCGCCGGTCTCGTGCTCGGCGTCTGGAAGGGGTACGCGTCGATGGACGTCTACCTCCTGTTGGGAGCGTTCGGGCTGCCGGTCTTCGGCGACGAGGGCAGCGGAGCCGAGGTCTTCCTCGCAGCGACCGCCGGCTCCCTCTTCGCGATGCCGCTGGCCGCCGGCGCCACCGGCGACCGATTCCGGCGCTCCCTCGACAAAGCCAGCCAGGACACGGTGGCTCGCCGGGCGTGCCCGCCCTCGCCGGCTACGTCACCCTCTTCGGGCTCGGCCTGGGTCTGCTTGGCGTCTCCGGGCTATCGGCGACCGAGGGCCATGGCCGGACCGTGCTCGTGTCGAGCGTGCCCGTCTGCTCTCGGGCCTGTTGTGGCGCTGGTCGAGGGGCGAGTCCGCCGCCTTCCTGGCGCGCACGGCGTCCGGTCTCGTCGGGCTGCTTGCGGTCTACGCGCTCGGTTGGGTTGGCCTTGTCACCGTCACCGGCATGGGGTGGGGTCCGGCGCTGGCCCAGGGCGTGGTCCAGTTCGTGCCCGTCGACCTCGCCAAGGGGTTCGTGGCCGCCGGCGCCACCAGCTTGCTCGTCCCTCCCCGCCGGTCCGGGGAGGCCCTCAACCATGAACGTTGAAAGCCTCCGGTTCCCTGGCGGGGTCGAGATGCGAGCGACCTCGGTCCGGATCGTCCTCGCGGCCGTGGTTGTGGCGTTGGTCGCCTCGGTGGCTTTCGCCGGCTCCGCTGTGGCCGACCGGGACGTCCACGGCATGCCCGTCACCGCGCACGACGAGGCGTCCTCTTGCGTGCAGGAGACCGCCCCGTGTTTCGCGATCGGCGGTGACGCCACCGGCCTCATCGAGGACGACGACGAGCTGGCGCTCACGTTCACGAACAACGGCACCAGCTCGCACCGGCTGGTCATCGCGCCCGGGGCCGAGGCCGACCCCGGGAACGGTACCCCTACCGAAGCGGCGTTCGTCGAACTGGGCCCGATCGAGCCCGGCGAGTCGGTCGAGCAGACGGTCGCGGTCCCCCGTGGCACCGATACGCTGCACCTGTTCTGCGACGTCGGCGACCACGAGCAGCAAGGCATGCACCTCAGCCGCAACGTGTACCCTGGCGATTCCGTCCAGAAGGCCGAGAACCAGACGATCGGCGACCCCGGCGAGGACCGGATCCCGTCCGGGCCGTGGATCGCGCTGGCGGCTCTCGGAGCCACCGGCCTCCTCTGCCGTCGCCGGCGGTGACCGCTCACCGACCCCTATTGGTCGAGGAGCTGTCCAGGGGCTTGGCCATGCAGGTGGCGGAGGCCGGGCAAAGCTTGGAGAACTCGCTCGTCCGCTGGATCGCAGCCGGCGCCGCGGTCCGCTTGATCACCTCGTAGCCCCGCTGGCGGAAGAAGCCGGCCGCGGTCGTCGTCAACAGGTACATCGTCTGAACGTCCTGGGTCTGGGCCCGCCGTTCCAGCCGCCGGCAGATCTCGGTCCCGTGCCCGTGACCGCGGTGGCGGGGGCGGAAGACGAGCGACCGTAAGAGGGCATGCGGGTCGTGGATCTCGAGGCCTGCGGCTCCGACGAGTTCGTCCGCCCGATGGATGAGGTGGAAGGCCTGTGGCTTGTCGTGGACGTCCGCGTGGGGGAGGCCGTTGGCCGCCAACAACCGACGGACGAGGGCCAGCTCGTCGCGGGCGGGCTCGATCGCTAAGCTCATCCTTGCTACACCCCCAGCAGCTGGAACCCGTAGCCGGCGCCCACGACGGCCACGGTGAACGCGCCCGCGATCACGGCCAACCGGCGACCGCCGATGATCTCCTGGAGCATCATCCCCTCGGGGATGCTGAACCCGGTCGCACCCATCAGGAACGCCGTCACGATGCCGAGCCCGGCGCCCTGCTGGAGCAACAGGGCGCCCAGCGGGAGCAGGACCGCGGTCGACGCGTAGACGGGCAGGCCGACGACGGCGGCGACGGGGACGCCCCACCAGCCGGTGCTGGCCAGGATGGATTCGATCCATCCGGTCCCGATCCAGAACTTCAGCGCCGTGCCGATCAGGCCGGCGGCCACGAAGATCGGGACCATGTGCACCGTCGAGGACCAGGCTTCGGCCCACGCCTCGCGGAGCGCCCAGCCGTCCTGTTGGCGCTGGCTGGTCTCGCCGCTGTCGCAGCAAGGCTCGGTCTCGGTCGAGGTGGCCTCCTGTCCCCATCCGGCGTTGTGGATGACGATCCCCACGGCGACCGCGACCAGCAGGGAGGCGCCGACGTAGAGGAGGGCGTACTCGACGCTGACCAGGCCCCACATGAGGGCGAACAGCGCCGGGTTCACGAGCGGCGAGATGATCAGGAACGAGCTGAGCACCGGCCAGGCCACGCCCGCCCGGTTCATGCCCGCGACGACGGGGACCGTCGAGCAGGAGCAGAACGGCGTCAAGGCTCCCAGCCCGGCGGCGACGAGGAACCGGGACGGGCCCATGTCTCCGCCCATCAGATCGCGCATCCGGTCGTCTCCGAGGCGGGACTGGACGATCTCCACCAGGAACACGACTGCTAGGTAGATGGCCGTCAACTCGACCGTGAGGAAGCCGAGGAACGCGAGCGCTTCCCGGCTGAGCTCGACACCGAGCATCGTCAGGGCAGCACCTCGGCCACCAGCCGGCGGCCGTCGTCGGTGAGTTCGTAGTGCTTCCACTTGCCGCGCTTCTCGCTCGTGACGAGGTCGGCCGTGAGCAGGCAGTCCATGTGGTGGCTGACCGTGGGGTTCGTGCAGTCCAGTGCGGCCTGGATCTCGCAGGCGCACAGGCTGTCGCGTTCCGCCAGTAGAGCCAGCGTGATCAGGCGTTTCTCGTTGGCGAGGGCGCCCGCCTGGAGGACAGCCCGCTCGAAGCCGGGGTCCGAGCGGAGGTCCTCGGCCTTGTCCTGGAACTCGGCGAGCGAACACGTGTCGGTCTCGTTCGAGAGCCGTTCGAGGCGGGTCTCGATGTCGTCGGCGGGAACCATCTCGCATAGACGAGAGTCTATACACACATATAGACTGGGGTCAATGTGTTGGTTGGGGGGGGCAGCCTGGGGTATACTCGAGACGATGACCGGCGAGGCGTTCTGACTGGAGCCTGCCGGCGGGCCGCCAGCCCCACTCGAGGACCATTACTCAATGCTGGGTGCTGACCGTTGGCTCTCAATAGAGGCTGCCTTCTCGCTCTGGTCGAACTGGCGCGAGATGAAAACTGCCAACGCCCGACCTACAGATACTGGAACTCAGTCTCGGAGACTCAGGGGTCCCGTCAGGTCACGGGATCTGACGGGAGTAGCATCGGGGTGCAGAGGGCGAAAAGGACCCTTGTCGTCTGTGACCGGACGGTCGAGCTGGT
>PXUB01000045.1 GCA_003009755.1 Thermoplasmatales archaeon SW_10_69_26 | reverse complement strand
TTGCGATCTGGTGCTTGTTCAGGCCGGGCGTGCGCGCGACGAGTTCGAGGATCGCTTGGCGGGTGTCGTCTCGGAGGAGGCACCGCTGGACCGCGTCCAAGTCGTCGTGATTGGAGGGTCCATCGTCATCCGGTTGTGGGCTGCCGGGGCCCGAGGCGGTCTACGAGGCGCGGGTCGACGAGATCGTGATACGCCGACGCGACGAGGTCAGCAACGATGCGTGGCCGTCCCCGCGCTCTGCGCGCCTTCGAGGGTCGCGGTCGAGCCTGACCGTGCTCACGCCTGCCGTCGGGCGGCCCCGCCCGCGAGGGCCACCGCCACGCCGGCGAGGGCGCCGAGGCCCGGGCTCGGGCGCTGGTCGGCCTGCTGGGCCGCCTGCGGATCGATGGGCACCTCCTCCCAGCCACCGCGAGACTCCTGATCCCCGTCCGGCAGCCACAGGTACCCCTCGGCTGCGTCGGGCAGCGTCAGGTTCACACGATCTTCCTCTCCGGGAGCGATCCGGTCGGTGACAGCCACGGCAGCATCCAGCGGCGTGGCCTCGCGGTCGGGATCGGCCTCTGCCAGGCTTGTCACCGCGACGCGGTAGCTGGTCGAGGCGTTGTCGTGGACGCGCACCTCGAGCGCCGTCGCGTGTCCGGGCTCGAGATCGACCGGCAAGGCCGCCAGCTCTAGGCAGACGGGGTCGGCCACGCAGCCCTCGCCCTCGCGAGCCTCGACCTCGATCGCGGCCCCCGCGTGAGCCTCCGCTGCCGGGATCACCGGTCCGAGGATCAACGATGCGAGGGCGGCGACGGTCCACGCGGCCGTCCGGGACACAGGCCCTAAAGCGCCCTCGCGCTCATCAACGTGCGGGGTCGAGCCCGTCAGAGGTCGTCGTACCAGCGGACGAAGTCGCCGCTGTTCTGGGGCTGGTTGGGCAGTTGGTCCTCGAAGCCCTCGTAGGCGACCGCCGTGAAGATCCCGCCGGGGTAGATGTTGTTGTTGCTCGCGTGCCCCGAGTGGTCGTGCATGACCCAGATCCCGGGGTTGTCGGCGAACAGGATGGCATCGTAGCGCTGGCCGGGCGCGATGTCGAGCGTGTCCTTCCAGTACGGATCGGGGACGCGGTGGCCGTCCTCGTGCGTGACGAGGAACGTGTGCCCGTGGATATGCATCGAGTGCCGCTTGGTGCCGGCGTTCACGAACCGCAGCCGCTTGGCTTCGCCCTCCGTGAGCCGGATCGGCTCGGTGTAGGGGAAGCAGTACCCGTTCAGCATGTAGGTGTTGAGCTCGGGCTCGTAGGCCGGGTAGGTGGCCGGGTACCAGTCCCGCTCCTCCTGGGCGGGGTTCGTCGCCTGCGAGCTGTCTTCCGTCGTCGGGTTCGGCGGGCGGTTGGCCACGTCGCGGGCCACGGTCTCGCCCTGCTCGGCCGTGTGCATCGGGTTACCGGACTCGGGGCCGGCGTTTTGCGGGTTCTGGGTGTCGGCGTAGGCGCCCGCGCTGTGGACGTGGTTCTTGTCCACCTCGTCGAGCACGATCACCTTGTCGTCGGTCACGCCGTTGGGGCCCCCCACGCGCCAAGGGTCGTCGGGGTCCTCGAACACGAGCGTGCCGTACATGCCCATGTCGATGTGGTGAAGCGCGTCGACGTGGCAGTGGTACCAGTGCGTGCCCGCCGGCTTGGCCTCGAACTCGTAAGTGAAGGACTCGCCGCCGGCGATCGGCTCCTGGGAGATGAACGGCACGCCGTCTTGATCCCACGGCAGATGGACCCCGTGCCAGTGGATCGTGTGCGGCATGTCCTGCAGGTTGTTGAACGTGATCCGCAGCTTGTCGCCGGCTTGGGCACGAAGCGTCGGGCCCGGCATCGTGAAGGGACCGTTCGCGGAGTCGCTGAACCCCCACACGGGGATCTCGATCGAGGGGGCCACCTTTTGGGTGTCGGGCTGCAGGAACAGGTCGTAGGACGTCGTCTCGCCGGTGGACTCGACCTCGGGCTTGTCGACCGAGGCAGCAGCCAGGGCGCTCGCCGCCTCGCCATCCTTCCCGTTCACGCCCGGGATGTTCTCCAGACACCCGGAGAGGGCGGCCGTCCCGGCTCCCAAGGCTCCCAGCTTCAACAGGTCGCGGCGGTCCATCGGTATAAGATGGACTCCGTGGCCTTGTAACCTTTTCCGGTACATCCCTAGCTCGCCTCGGCGCCTCGGGCAGCGGAGCTCTCCGCCACCGGTCCAGGCTCCACGGCCGGACGTGATGGGGGACCCTCTCGTTGCCATCGGCAGGGGCAAGCGCGCCGCCGAGAGGACAGAACACGCGGAGGGTGTGTCGGTCTCGCCGGCGACAGCGATGGCGAAGGCACCGATCGCTCACCTCGCGTTGTCGGCCTCCGCGAGCCTGACGCGCTCATTCGAACGAGCCCTCCGGGCTCGTACGCTCGGGAGACCGTACCCGGTCTCCCGAGACCGGCGCGAGCGGTCGGGCAACCCCAGTCCGGGCTAGAGCAACCGCAGGCCGTTGGCGACGACGAGCAGCGTCGAGCCCTCGTGGACGACGATCGCAGGCGCGATGCCGGCCAGACCCAGCGCGGCCAGCGGGACGAGCAAGGCGATCACGCCCAGGGAGATCGCCAGGTTCTGGTGGATGATGCTCCGCGTGCGCTTGCCCAGGCCGAGCGCGCCGGGCAACGGCTCCAGGGAATCGCCCAGCAGCGCGACGTCGGCGGTCTCCAGCGCGACGTCGCTTCCGCGGGCTCCCATCGCGACCGCCAGATGGGCCTGCGCCATGGCGGGCGCGTCGTTGACGCCGTCGCCGACGAAGGCGACGTGCTCGTGCTCGCCGGCCATCGCTCGCACGCGGTCGATCTTGTCCTCGGGGCTGAGCTCGGCGTGCACCTCGTCGATCCCCGTCGCCTGTGCCACCGCTTGGGCGGCCGTCTCGTTGTCCCCGGTCAGCATCGCCGTGTGCTCGACGCCGGCCTCCCGGATGCGCGCGAGCACGTCCGGCGCCTCGGGTCGGGCCCGATCGGCCAACCCGAGCACCCCGTCGATCTCGCCGTCGGTCTCCACGAACACGAGGCTCCGGCCCGCGGCTTCCAGCTCGCGGGCACGCTCGGCCACCTCGTCGGGGATCGATCCCACGTGCTCGCGGTTGCCCACGCGCACGGCGGCTCCCTCGAGGGTGCCCGCCACGCCGCGGCCGGGATCGCTGGCCAGCTCGTCCACCGGGGCCAGGCTCAGCTGGCGCTGTTGGGCCGCCGCCACGATCGCCTTCGCGATCGGGTGGGCGATGTCGTGCTCGAGGCTGGCGGCCGTTCGCAACAGCTCGTCCTCGCTGGTTCGCGCGCAGATGTCGGTGAGCGTGAACCGCCCGGCGGTGAGGGTGCCGGTCTTGTCGAAGGCCACCGCCTCCAGGTGGCCCAGCGTCTCCAGGTGGTCGCCGCCCTTCACGAGGATGCCCTCGTGGGCCGACCCCGCCAACGCCGAGAACACGGCGGCCGGCGTGCTGATCGCCAGCGCGCACGGAGCCGAGGCGACGAGGACGGCGATCGAGCGCGTGATCGCCGTCCGCCAGGGCAAGGCCAGCCACGAAGGCGCGCCCGGCCAAGCGAGGGCCGTCAACGGCGGGACGAGGGCGACGAGAGCCACGAGCACGAGCACGGTCGGCGTCAGCCACCTCTCGACGCGCTCGCTGACCCGCTGCAGGCCGGCTTTGCGGCGTTGGGCGCGTTCGACGAGGTCGGCGACGTGAGCCAGCGTCGTGTCCTCGCCGGCACTGGTCGCCTCGACGATCAACCGCTCGTCCCCGTTGACGGTGCCGGCGTACACCGCCTCGCCGGGCGTCTTGCGCGCCGGCTGGTGCTCGCCGGTGAGCGTGGCCTCGTCCACGGCCGAGGTGCCCTCGACGATCGTGCCGTCGACGGGGATCCGGTCGCCGGGGCGCACCAGCACGCGGTCGCCGACTTGGACGGTCTCGATCGCGATCTCCTCGGTGCCCTCGTCGCTGACGCGGCGGGCGGTCTCCGGGGTCAACCGGCCCAGCTCGGCGATCGCGGACCGGGCTCGATCCAGGGCGCGGTGCTCGAGGGCGTGGCCGAGGCTGAACAGCACGAGCAACAGGGCGCCCTCGGCCCACAAGCCCAAGCCGGCCGCGCCGAGGGCGGCCGCGACCATGAGCACGTCGATGTCCAGGCTGCCCGCGCGGAGCGCGCCGACGGCATGGCGTGTCGCGTCCCAGCCAGCCCCGACGTAGGCGGCCGCGTAGAAGGCGACCGCGACGGGCTCGGGGACGCCGACCAAGGTCTCCAAGGCGAAGCCGACGGCCAGCAGGCCGGCGGCCGCGATCGTGGCGATCAGGCGCCGGTTGCCGGGGTCGTGGTGCTCGTCGCCGGTGGAGATGGGGTAGCCCATCGCCTCGACGCGGTCGACGATCGCGGCCAGGTCGGTCTCGTTCGAGTCCCACTCGACGTGCATCCGCTCGGCGGCGTAGTTGACGGAGACGTCCAGCACGCCCGGGTGGCGGGCGACGACGTGCTCGATGCTCGTCACGCAGTCGGCGCAGTCCATGGCGCCAACCCGCAGGCGCTCGTGGCCGAAGCGATCCTCGACGGCGGCCCCGGCGTCCTCGACGAGGCGCTCGACCGTCTCCAGGTCGATATCGTCGGGATCGTAGTGCAAGCACAGCTCGGCCTCGACGCCGGCCGCCGGCAGCGCAGGGTCGCGGTCCTCGTCGCCGCCGACGACGTGGGCATCGAGGATGCCTCGCTGACCGGCCAACCGGTCCATGACGCGCTGGATGCAGGCGTCGCCGGCGTGGTCCACGCCGGGCAGCACGATCGGCAGATCGACCCGCAGCGTCCGCTGGCCCGGGGCCGCGACGCCGGCGCTCGCGGGCGAGGACACGCTGCTTGTTCAGCTCCGGACGGTTGAAAGACGCTTCGCTCGGGGCCTCAGTCGTCGCGGCGGGCTCTCAGGGCAGTCCAACCGACGACGGTGAGCCCGAGGAGCCCGAGGGTGGGCGTCGCTTGCGGGTCGGGGTCGTCGGTCTCGTCCCCGTCCTCGGAGGCCGCATCCGTGCCCCCGTGGTGGGTGTAGGGCGGCGAGTCCACGCCGTCGCTCCACGTCCAAGCCACCGTCCCGTCCGTGTGCAGGGCGACCAGCTCGTCGTTCGCGCTGGAGGGGAGGACGAGGTCGCCGAGGACGCCCGGGCTCGCGATGTAGGGGTCGTCGCTGGCGTTCCAGGTCCGCTGACCCCCGGTCGTGAGAGCCACGGTGCCCTCGGTCGTCGCGGCGACGATCCGGTCGCCGGCCAGGGCGGGCGCGGCGGCGGTCGCCTCGCCGAGGCTGGTCTCCCACGCGATCGAGCCGTTCTGGTCGTCGAGCGCGATCACGCGGGCGCCATCGGGGTCGTAGGTGGCCACCACGATGCGATCGTCGAGGACGGCCGGTTGGCCGCCCAGTTGCAGGCCGTCCAGCCCGCGGGAGAACACCCGATCGAGGTCGGGCTCGTAGGCCATCAGGGTCCCGCCGTCGCGCTCGCGGTGGGAGAGGCTGACGAGCACCCACTCGTCGGTGGACGTCACGTCGGTCGGCGTGCCCGCGTACGAGCGCTCGTCGACGACCTCGCCCTCAAGGGCGCGAACGATCCCGTCGTCGGTCGGCAGCCAGTAGCCCTCCTCGGCCGGGGCCGGGCGGGCCTGGGGCTCGGCCGGGAGCTCGTGCTCGCTTACGAGATCGCCCGCGCTGGTCAAGCTCGTCTGCCGCCCGTCGGTCCCTCCTCGTCGAAGGCCTGGACGTGGGGGACCCGATCGGGCGAGGTTCGGACCACGACGGCCGCCTGGTCGCCGGTCGTGACCGGCGCCGACACGACCTCGCCATCCCCGGAGAGGTTGCCCCGACCCTCGGCTTGGCCCTCCCCGTCGAGGTAGGCATAGGTCCCCTCGCCACCGGCGACGAGGTGACGGTCCCCGACGGGCGCCGGATGGAACACCGTCTCGGCTGGGTTGTGAGCCGCCGCCAGCGGAGCCCATCCGCTCGCGAGGACGACGAGGCAACACAGCCCGGCGGTGACGCCAGCCGACGTGCGCGGGAGGCTCATCGTCGGGGTGGACCGCGAGCTCCGGTATGAACCTGTCCCCACCGGTTACAGGCCCACGTAGCCCAGTGCGGCTCCCAGTGCGACGATCGCTCCGAACCCGGCGGCCAGCCCGCTCACGACGTGGCCTTTGTGCGGGCCGTGGTGCAGCTCGGGCAACAGCTCGGCGACGGCCACGAACAAAAGCGTCGAGGCCGCCAGGGCCAAAAGGTGGGGCAACAGGCCGGCGACGTCGACCAGCGCCATCCCGACGAGGGCACCGACGGCGGTCGATCCCGCGACGGCCGCCAACCCGATCAGGCGGCCGCGGCGAGCAAGCTCGGTGCCGGCGAGGATCGTCCCGGTCGCCAGCCCGCCGGGGACCTTGTGGGCGGCGATGGCCAGCCCGGCCGAGACGCCGAGCGCGGCGTCGACGGCGAAGGCGGGCGCCAGGATCAGCCCGTCGAGGAACATGTGCACGCCGAGAGCGCCCAGCGCCGGCCCGGGGATGCGGCGGGCGCTGGCGAAGTGGTCGCCGGGTTCGTGGCCGTGGGCGTGCTCGTGGTCGTGGGGGCTGTGCCCGTGCACGCTGGCCAGGCCCTCGAGGACGTAGAGGAGGACGAAGCTCACGCCCAGCGTCAGCGTGGCGGCGCTGTCCCCCTGGCCGAACATGCGGGGCAGGATGCGCAGGAAGGCGACCCCGACCATGAGGCCGGCCGCCAGGCCCAGCATCGCGTGGAGCGGGCGGTCGCCGATCGCCCGGTCCAGCACCGGCGGCAGGCCGGCCAGGAAGGGGATCAGGGTGACGGCGAGAACCCAGCCGGCGAACGTGAGCACCATACCGAGGCCACGACCACGATGTTCATAAGCTTACCCCTAAGACTATGAACTCTTCACGCCCGCCGTTGGTGACTCGATGTGAAACCTCGGCCTTCGGGTTGTGAACGCCGACATCTTGATAGGTTGCCGGGGGTTTGTTATCAATAGATAGCGATGGCGGTCGTGAGCATCTCGTTGCCGGATCGGTTGCTCGAGAGGGTGGACGAGTTCATCGACGAGCGAGGCTACGCCGGGCGAAGCGAGCTGTTCCGCACGGCGGCCCGCGACTTGTTGAACGAGGAGATCGAGGCCACCGGCGACGAGCGATCGGCCACCCTGACCGTCGTCTACCCCGACGAGGTGCAGGAGGAGATCGGCCGCGTCCGCCACCGCTTCGGCGACATCGTCTCCTCGATGATGCACGGCCACACCGAGCACCACTGCACCGAGATGTTCATGCTCGACGGCCCGGGCGAACGCATCCGGGAGTTCCTCGACGCGCTCCGCGGCGTCCGAGCCATCCGGCTGGCCGACGTCGTGTTCACCGACGTCGTCTCGCGCCCCGTCGGCAGCGCGTGAGGGCGAAACCTTCACGCACCCAAGCACGCTGCCCGTCACGATGGTCGACGTCGAGCAGGGACGAGAGGTCGCGATGTGGGTCGTCGTGCTGGCGTCAGCCGTCTTGGCCGCCGCCCGGTTCGCCACCTACGTCTCCACGGTGCGCGTGCTCGACGTCACGATCGAGACCGCCATCGCGTGGTGGGCAACCTACGCGATCGCGCTCGGCCTCGTCACCGTCGGCCTGCTCGGCCAGAACTCGGCCCACCGCCGCCGCGATGACCCGGCCTGGCTGGCGCTGCTCGTCGGCATCCTCGTCCTCGTCCTGATGCCCTCCACACCCACCGAGCCCGCCGCCCTCGGCGCCCTCGGGATCCTCGGCCGGCCTACGATCGCAGCACGAGCGTGAGCACGACGGCCGCCACGGTCAACGCCAGACCGGCGGCGACCAGCCAGCGCGTGGTGGAGCGGTCCGACCCCCACGCGATCGGGATCGGCCCGATCAAGATCACACCGCCACCGCGCGTCTTGGTCTCCTCCCGCGTCTGTTGCTCGGGCCGCTGGGGGCTAGGGTCCCCAGTCCCCGGTCTCGGCGGCGACCCAAGCGTCGACGAGGTCCACGCGAGCCCGGCCAACCCCGCGACCACGGCGAGCATACCCATCCCCGCCCAGGCGCCGGTGCCCATGACGACGGGGACCACCACGAGCAGGTACACGTCCAGATCGCCCCGCAGCCCGGCATAGGCGAGGCTGGCCACCCCGGCGAGCATCGCCATCCAGGCGGCCAGGCGGGCCCCACGCATCGGGTCAGCCCACGCGCTCGCTGGCCTTGAGCCTGATCGTCCACGAACATTGACCGGTGAGTGTACGCGAAAGAATGACAACACCCCACGACCTGGCAGGCCTGCATGCGGAAGCTCGTCGGCCCCCTCGTCCTGGCGCTCGTCGTGGCCACCCCGGGCTTGGCCTCGACCGCGGGCGCCCACGCCGCGCCGGACCCACTGGACAACGCCGTCCACGTGCTGGCCGACGAAGGCGAGGACACCTTCTACTGGTACGACGGCTACGATCTGTACAACCTGTTCGTGCGCGAGGCCTACGCCCAGACCCTCGAGGAACCCGGCCTCGTCTTCCGGTTCACCCTGTACGGGGGCTTCGCCCCGACCGAGCTCTCCGACCAGCTGGCCGTCGACATCGAGGCCACGACGACCGACGGCGCCCAGGAGCTGACGATCACCACGACCGACGACCAGACGTGGGAGGGCGACATGGAGGTGCTCGTCGCCAACGTCACCGAGGACGATCCGCCGTTCACCGGCGTCACCTCCCGGATGCAGACCTTCGTCTCCTACGACCAGCTCGGCGTCGCCCCGGGCGCCTCCGTCGAAGACATCAAGATGGAATCGCGCGCCGACGACGACGTGCGCGACGTCGCCCCCGGCGGGATCTTCCTGCCGAACTCCCAAGGCCAGGGCGAGATCCCCCAAGAGAGCGAGCGCATGGTCGACAGCCTCGAACTGGCCGGCCCCCACGGCTACGTGGAGCTGTCGACGACCCCGACCGAGACCGGGGTCGACGTCACGGTCGAGAACACGCTGGGCAACGGGCAACACGTCACCGCCGACGTCTCCGCCCCCGAGGCCTGGAACGCGTCCATCAACGGCTCGGCCCAGACCTCGCTCCCGGACGGCGAGACGACGACGTTCACCGTCGAGGCCGACCCCAGCCCCGACGCGGTCGACCCGCTGGCCGTCGAGGTCGTCTCCGACCTGGGCGCCCACGAGACGGTGTACGTCGGCGTGAACGGCACAGAGCTCACCACCGACCTCGAGCCCAACAACGTGGAGGTCGAACCCAACCAGCCCGAGCCCAACGAGAGCCCCGGCCTGGGCCTGGCGGCGCTGGCCAGCCTGCTCGCAAGCCTCGCGCTGCTCACTCGACGCAAGCCCTGAGGCCCTGTGATGACGGACGCCCCGCTTCGCTCGGAGTTCCCGACGCTCGAGCAGACGACCTACCTCAACTCCTGCAGCCTGTGCGCGCTCTCCCAGCGCGTCCGCGGCGCCGTCCGCACTCACCTCGAGGCGTGGGAGACCCGCGGCGCCAGCGCCTGGTACGACACCTGGCTGGGCGTGCTGGACGACACCCGCGAGCGCTTCGCCGACCTGATCGGCGCCGGCGTCGACGAGGTCGCCCTGCTTGCGAACGTCTCCACCGCGATGAACGCGATCGCCAGCGGCCTCACCTACGAGGACCGGTCCCGCGTCGTCACCACCGAGCTCGACTTCCCGACCGTCGCCCGCACCTGGCAGGACCGCCCCGCGGCCGACCTCGAGATCCTGGACTCCCCCGACGGCATCCGCGTCCCGGCGGAGACGATCGAGGACGCCCTCGACGACGACACGGCCGCCTTGGCCACCTCGCACGTCTTCTACGCCACCGGCGCCGTCCAGGACATCCAGCGCCTCTCCGAGGCCGCCGCCGACGCCGGCGCCCTCTCGATCGTCGACGCCTACCAGGGCACCGGCCAGCTGGGGACCGACGTCGACGAGGTCGGATGCGACGTCCTCGTCACCGGCGGCCTCAAGTGGCTGCTCGGCGGCACCGGCATCGCCTACCTCTACGTCGACCGCGACACCCAACGCCAGCTGTCCCCCGACATGGCCGGCTGGTTCGGCGACGAGCGGCCCTTCGCGTTCGACACGACCACGTTCCGCCCCCGGCAAGATGCCCGCCGCTTCGAGATGGGCACCCCCTCGCTGCCCAGCGTCCACGCCGGCAACGCCGGGCTCGCGATCGTCGACGAGCTCGGCCCGGCGACGATCTGCGAACGCCAGACCGAGCTCACCACCGACCTCGTCGACCGGCTGCACGACCGCGGCTTCTCGATCGAGACCCCTCTCGACGCCGAGGAACGCGCCGGCATCGTCATGGTCGACGTCGAGGACCCCGAGTCCGTCGTCCAGCGCCTGGCCAAACGCGACATCATCGTCGACCACCGCCCCGGTCGCGTCCGCGTCAGCCCCTACTTCTACAACACGATCGACGAGATCGAGCAGATCGCCCAGGCCCTCGACCAGGTCACCGACCTCGACGACGAACCGCCAACGTGAAGACCGGGCGCGGGCTTGCCCCACCGTGCCCGAGGCCGTGGACGACCAGCTGCGCACGCTCGTCCGCGAGGGAGCCGACCTGTTCAACGCGAGCTGGCCGACCTCCTGCAGGGGTTGATCCTGGCCACCGCCGCCCTCGAGAACCTCGACCGCGGCAAGCCGCGCGGCTTCGCGACCCAGGGCGCCAAGGCCCTGCACCGGCTGCGCGAGCACGGCGACCGGTTGCCCAAGCTCGCGATCGACGAGGGCGAGCGGTTCACCGAGCAGCTGTTGACGGTGTATCTCCACGTGCAACGGCGCGGGATCGGGACGCTCGACGAGGTCGAGGACCGGGTCCCGCGGCTGGCGGTCTCCTGAGCCCCACGATCATCCCTCCGCGGCGTCGGGGCGCTCCTCGTCGAAGACGACGAGCCCGATGCCCGCCAACACGACGAGCGCGCCCAGCGCCGTCGAGCGGCTGGCCGAGCGCGACATCGTCGTCGACCACCGCTCCGGCTGCCTGCGCATCAGCCCGCACTCCGACAAAACGGGCGAGGACGTCTGGCGCGTGGTCAAGGCCGTCGACGCCGTCGCCGAGCCCGGGTCCCGAGCTCGGCGCGCGGAAGCAGCCTACGTCAATAACAGATCGTGATCCGATCGACCTGCTGGCACTCGCCAGTCGGATCATCCGGGTCCGTCGGTCCCCGCTCGGGCAGGCAAGTGTAAGAGTTGCCGGTCAAGAAGCAGCGCGGCGGGTCCGGCCAGGGCCAGGGCAGATCCTGCGCCGGGACCGATTCGACCTGGGCGTCCGCGGAGACCTCCTCGCCGTCCGCATCGACGCAGGCTTCCGTTTGCAGGCCGTCCACGCCGTTGGCCTCCTCCCAGACCTCCACGACGGTGTCGCTCTCCGCCCCCCGCAGGTACACGACGGCGCCGTCGTAGGTGTCCTCGTCGGTCACGTCCTCGCAGGACGGGGAAGCGGCGCTCGCGAGCGGAACGAAACCGAGGGTGACGGTGACGGCCAGACACAGTGCGAGAGACCGGTGCATAGGTGCACATATCAGGGTTCGGCCATTTCAAAAATTTGGCGCGTCGGGGGCCAACCTGCAAGCCGAGGCAGCTGCAGCTTCGCGAGACCGACCGCCGCGAGCTGGCCGACCTCCTGCAGGCCCTCATCTTGCCGACGGCCGCCTTCGAGAACCTCGACCGCGGTAAACCCCGCGGCTTCGCGACCCAGGGCGCCAAGGCCCTGCACCGGTTGCGCGGGCTCGGCGACCGGTTGCCCGAGCTGGGCGTCGCCGACGGCTCGCGTCACCGAGGAGCTGTTGGACGCCTACCTCGACGTCCAACGGCTCGGCGTCGACGACCTGACCGAGCTCGAGTCCGACCCGCCCCACCTCGTCGTCGACGGCTAAGCCTGCCCCCGCTCCTCGTCCACCACGACGAGCCCGATGCCCGCCAACACGACGAGCGCGCCCAGCGCCGTCCCCCACGGCGGGACCTCGGCCAGCACGAGCCACGCCAGCAGCGAGCTGCCGATCGGCTCGCCCAGCACCGTCGTCGCCACGACCGGCGCCGACACGTAGGCGAGCGCGTAGTTCAGCAACGTGTGGCCCAAGATCATCGGGACGATCGCCAACGCGAGGAAGATCACCCACTCGTCCACGGCGTAGCCGGTGAAGGCGTGCCCGGCCGCCAGCGAGGCCCCGGCCAACCCCACGGCCGAGGCCGCGTACACCGGCACGACGTAGGCCAAAAGCGGCAGGTCCTGCCGGTACCCGCGGCCAGCCAGGAAGTAGGCGGCGGCCGCCGCGGCCCCGATCAAGGCCAACAAGTCCCCGAAGGCGTTGCCGAGCCCCAGCCGCGCGTCGGCGCCCGTGATCACGATGCCGCCCACGAGGGCAACCACGACCCCGATCCAGCCCAGCCGGCCCAGCCCCTCCCCGTACAGGCGGTCGCTGGCCAACCCGACGAACACGGGATGCAGGGTGACCAGGACGACGCTGGCCGCGACCGTCGTGTGCTCGAGGCTCTCGAACCACGACCAGAAGTGCAACGCCAGCACGAGCCCCACACCGGCCAACCGCACCAGCTCACCGCGCTCCAACGACGCCAAGGCATCCCGCGAGCCCTCGCGCAGCAACGCGACCGGCGCCAGCAGCACCGACGCGATCGCCAGCCGGTAGAAAGCCAGCACGAGCGCGGGCGCATCCGACAACCGGACGAGGACGGCGGCCGTGCTGATCGCGGCGATGGCGAGGCTCAAGGTGGCCGTCAAGGTCGCCGGGGACGGCCTCGAGCCCTTCGCCATCGTCGACGCGAAGGCCCCGTGTGGCTTAACCGACACGGTCCCCGTCGGCCGAGGACGTCTCGTCCCCGGTCGGTGCCGTGAAGGTCAGGCGCGCTCGGTCCCCTGCTCGGCGTCGTCGATCCAGACCCGGCCGCCCTGGTGCTGGACGATCGTGCGGGCGATCGCCGACCCCGTGCCCGTCCGGGATGCTCGGCCCGGTCCAGGCGCTTGCCCGTCTCGACCACCCGCTCGGGGTAGGCCGGATCGATCCCGGGGCCCTCGTCCTCCCCGATGATGCGCCGCTCCCCGTTGGTCCGCTCGGCGTCCACCCCGACCCGAGCAGGGCAGTGGTGTCCGGCAGCGAAGGTCGCTCGTCGCTGGGTGTCGGTGTCGCTCACGCCTCCGCCGTTGACGGGAGACGAGCGGCGTCGAGCCAGAACGCCTCGATCGACCGGACCACCGTCAGGAAATCGTCCAGGTCGACCGGCTTGGTGATGTAGCAGTTGGCGCGGTTCTCGTAGGCCTCGCGGATGTCCTCGGCGGCCTCGCTCGTCGTCAAGACGACGACCGGGATCCCGCACAGCTCCGGGTCACTTTTGACCTGCTGGAGCACCTCGCGGCCGTCGCACCGCGGCAGGTTCAGGTCCAACAGGATCAGGTCCGGCCGGCGGGCCGACTCGTGGCCCTCCTCGCGATGGAGGTAGTGCAAGGCCTCCTCGCCGTCGGTGACGACCTCGAGCACGTGCTCGGTGTGACCCTGCTCGAGCGCCTCCTGGGTCAACCGCACGTCTCCGGGGTTGTCCTCCACCAGCAGGAGGAGAGGTTCACGGGCCTTGGACGCCATCTCGCCGCCTAGAGGTGACACCTGACCACCGATAAAGCCTCGCACATCGGTCGGCGGCCGCCAACGTCCCGAGCCGGCCGGGCCGATCGAGACTGAGACCAAGGGACCTTTTGTGCAGCTGTCGCCGAGCACCCGGCATCGCGTGACCTCTCGTCCCCTCCGGCCCCTCCACGGCCCCGGACGCCGGCGCCTTCGAGGTCGTGGGGTCGATCCTGATGGTGGCGATCACGGTCGCCGTAGCTGGGTCTGTTCAGCGTCGTCTACGGCGCGATCGCCACCGACGAACCCCCCGTGCGAGCCTCGTTCACCGGATCGATCCACGAGAACGACGCCAGCTGGGCCTCCGGCGACGAGACGGTCACGATCGCCCACGAGGGCGGCGAGGCCGTGCCCGTCGCCTCGCTGGCGATCGTGATCGAGATCACCGGCACCGAGACCCGGTTCCAGCAAGGCGGGTCCACCCCGCTGGACCACGACCGCCAGGACGCCTTCACCGCCTCCGATCGGACGTTCACGATCGGCGAACGCTGGCGGTCGACGAACTCACCATTCCGACCGAGTCCCGCGTCGCCGTCACCGTGATCGACACCGGCGTCGGCAACGTCGTCTGGACCACCTCCGTCCGCAGCGGGACCGGCGACTGCGCCAGCGACACCTCGCCGCCCTCGGTGGCGACCTGGACCCAGACCCCCAGCGACGTCGACGCCGACACGTCCGGAGCGGTCACGATCGAGGCGACCCTGGCGGACGACTGTTCCGGCGTGGACACGACCCAGGATCCCCACCTGCACTCCCGGGTGAACGGCGGCTCCGATCCCGCGTTCACGGACGCCGGGTCGATGTCGCGGCAATCCGGCACCACCTGGAAGGGCGAGATCCCCGACCAGGGCTGGGGCTCGGCGGGCGGCCACACTCTGGAGTACAAACTCGTCGACGTGCGCGACCAGGACGGCAACGCCGGCGACTCCACGATCCAACAGGACCCCATCGAGGGCGACACGCGAACCCCGATCACCTCGTTCACCGTGATCGAGGGCACCGTCTCTAGCGACCACGAAGCCTCCGCCGCCAGCGACGACGGCGACGAAGCCACGTTCACCGAAGCGGGCACGGGCAGCTCTCCCTCCTTCACCCTCGACGCCGACGGCTTCCGCGACCCCAACGACGCCTGGAGCAGCGAAGCCAACGGCTTCACCTCCAACGACCAGTACGCGACCACGCAGACCGGGGCCGCCCCGATCCGCTACACGATGAGCTCGCCCTCCTCGATCTCCACCGTCTCCAGCGTCGTCCTCAACGCCGAGGTCTCGATCACGAACCACAAACGACGCGTTCACGACGGCCGCCTGCGTCCCCCACCGTTCAACTTGGCACCCGATGGCTTCACACGTTCCCTCCCCGGCCCCTGGCACGCGCTGTAAGGATAAGAAACGGAGGGACCACCAGGTACGCGAAGGGACGCCAGGGCATAAAGGAGAGCAGCTGCCGTGACAAAGCCGCCCGGCGGCGAGTCACAGGCCCGTCGTGGCCTTGGCGATCCTTCGTGTCCTTCGCGGCCCCTGCCTAACGAGACAGCCCGGCCCTGGCACCCCGAAGCTTTCTTCGCTGGAACCCCCTGACCCGCCATGGGCGTGGACCCCGGGAAGACCAACCGCCGGTTCCTGCAAGCCGTGCTCGACGACCCCGACTGGGCCGGGCAAGCGCAGGACCGCCTGCTCGAGCACAACCGCGAGAACGGCGCCGTGTACGGCGATGAGCCGCTGCCGGTCACGCTCAACCCTGTGGTCGTCACGCCCGAGCAACGCGAACGCCTGGAGGCCGGCGTCCACCACCTCTCCCAGGCGCTGGACACCTTCGTCGACGTGTTCCTCTCCGAGGAACCGCTGCCCACGCGGTGGGAGTTGGGCGACGAGCACGACCTGCTGGCGACCGATCCCGGCTACGACCACGCCACCCCCGTCACCCGCTTCGACGGGTTCCTGGACGGCGACGACCTCGCCTTCCTCGAGTTCAACACCGACAGCCCCGCCGGCCCAGCCTACGGCGACGTCATCCAGGAGGGCTACGAGGCGATGCTGGCCGACCGCCCCGACCTGGCCGCGGGCCTCCAACTCCCCGGCGAACGCCGGTTGGACGCCCTGGCCAACACGCTGTTGGACTGCTACCACGAGTGGCGCATCGGCCACGACGGGGACCGCCCCACCGACCCCCGCATCGTCGTCACCGACTGGCGCGAGGTGGATTCCCGGCCCGACATGGACCTGACCGTCGACCGGCTGCGAGCCCGCGGTCACGACGCCGCCTTCGCCGACCCGCGCGATCTCAGCCTCGACGGCGAGGATCTGGTACACGAGGGCGAGCGCGTGGATCTCGTGTACAAGCGCGTGATCGTGGACGAGCTCGTCGAGGAACCCGAGGCCCGCGCCCTCGCCGAAGCCTACCAGGCCGGCACCGTGTGCATGGTGAACCCCCCACGCAGCGTGATCGCCGGCGACAAGCGCGCCATGGCCGCCCTCCAATCCCCGGAGATCACCGAGCGCCTGACCGTGCCCCAGCGCCGCGCCGTCGACCGCTTCGTGCCCTGGACGCGCGTGCTCGAACCCGGCACGACGACGCTGGCCGGCTACACCGTCGACCTGCGCGATCTCGTCATCGACAACAAGGACAAGTTCGCGCTCAAGGCGGCCGTCAGCTACGGCGGCAAAGACGTCGTGCTGGGCCCCGCCACCGACGAGGCCGCCTGGGGCCGCCTCGTCGACGAACACATCGCCTCCGGCGAGTGGATCGTGCAACGCCTCGTCGACGTGCCCGAGGCCCTGTTCGGCCGCGTCGACGACGACGGCCCCCAGATCGAGACGCTGAACGTCAACGTCAACCCGTTCGTGTTCGGCGGCCGCTACGCCGGCTGCTACACGCGCGTCTCCGCCGACGAGGTCATCAACGTCGCCGCCGGCGGCGGCCTCGCCGCCACGCTCACGCTCGAACCCGGAGGCCCGTCCCCGTGACGGACGAGATCCGACCCTGGACGTACGCCGAGCACCTGCGCGACGACGACGGCCCGCTGCAGGCCCGCACGCCCTGGGACGCGGCCACCATCGATCTGCGCTCGCCAGGCCCGATCATCGGGGTCGCCCCGCACCACAGCCACCGCGTGCGGGAGCCCGCGATCGACCGTATGGCGATCTCGGAGGCCGACCGCCTCTACGAGGAGGATCCCTACACCGAGCGCTTCATCGCAGCCACCGCCCACCGGATCACGCCCAACCAGTCCCGCTACGAGGTCGACGTCAACCGACCTCCGCACGAGGCCGTCTACATGGGGCCCGAGATGGCCTGGGGCGCCGAGATCTGGGGCGAGGACCCGCCGCCCGAGCTCGTGGAGAACAGCCTCGAGCGCTGGCACGAGTTCCACACCGTGCTCGACCACGCCGTCCAGCATGCCATCGAGACCTACGGCCGCGCCATCGTGCTCGACCTGCACTCCTACAACTACCAACGCGAGGGCCCCACCGACTGGCGCACCGACGAGAAGCCCGTCGTCAACCTCGGGTCCCGCTACCTGCAGCTCGACCAGCGAGGACGCACGCTCAAGGAGTGGTTCCTCGACCGGCTCGACGACGTCACCGTGCTCGGCGAGGAAGCGCTCGTCGAGGAGAACAGCGTCTTCTACGGCGGCTACCTCAACCGGCGACTGTCCCGAACCTACGGCGAAGACTGCCTGACGCTCAGCGTCGAGTTCAAGAAGGTCTTCATGGACGAGGCCACCGGTCAGCCCCACGCGAAGACGCTGGAGGATCTGGCCCGCCAGTTCGACACCATCGTGCAAGAGCTGGGCGAGGAGGTCGGCGCCCCAGTGCTGTCCGATCCCGAGACGCCGACCACCGTCGGCAGCTACGAGCCCGAGTGAAGGCTCACCCGGTCTGCACGCCGCCGAGGGGTCCGCCGGCGGCCACCGCGTACGTGGACGTGCACGTCTCGTCGTTCACCTCGGCCTCCTGGATCACCGGGTAGGCCAGGCTCGCGCACACCTCGAACTCGCCGACGGAGCCCTGGGCATCCCACGAGGTCTGCACGCGCTGCGTCTCGCCGGGGGGTAGCTGGACGGCCGTCGGCGCCTCGAGCACCTCGCAGCGGGGCGAGGGGCTGGGATCCGAGGGACACACCTCGACGACGAGATCGGCCGCCTGCACCATCGGACCCTCGCCGACGTTGGCGAGATCGACGCGGACATCGTGACCCTGCCAGGGCACGAGCGGCTCGCTCACCGCCACCTCGACCACGCCCGGGTCGGCCTGCTCGAGCACGGTCACCGTCCGCAAGGCGCTGTTGTCGGCCTCGTCCGTCTCGTCGATCCTGTCGGCGGGATCGATGCTCACCGCCAGCTCGTGCCGACCGGGGTGGGCTTCCCAGGCTTGGGTCACCTGCATCAACGTCCCCCGCCGGTGGGGTAGCTCGGGGACCGCGGTGCCGGCCACCGGTTCGCCGTCCACGCTGAACGAAGCGGCGACGTCCTCCACGCCCGCGCCGGTGTGGTCGAGATGGGACCTCAGGCCCAGCATCTGGCCCTCGATGGGAACCTCCGTCTCCGCCAAGACCAGCTCGGGCGCGTGCGCGACGAGATTGGGCGCCGGCGGCTCCGCCAGCACGGTGTAATTCGTGGTCTTGCGGTTGTCCGTCTCGTCGGCTTCCGCGATCTCGGTGGCCTCGTCCACGACGATCGTCAGGTCGTGATCGCCACCGCGGGCGGTCCAGGGACCCACCTCTACCCCTTCCGTCTGGCCGGGGTCCAGCTCCTGATCGGTGCGAGCCTTCTCGATCACCTCTCCGTCCCGTCGGACCTCGACCACGAACGTACCGGCCACCGCGTACTCGGCTCCGACGTCGGGGTCGGCGGCGTTCGTGACGGCGACGTCGGCCTCGATCTCCTCCCCGTCGACGGGGTCCTCGTAGGTGAGGGAGACCTCGCCCGGGACGAGGTTGGGCTGTGGTTGGGCCGCCACGCTGTACGAGGTGACGGCCTCGTTGTTGGCCTCGTTGGCCTCGTCGACGTCGTCGAGCGCGTCGGCCTCCACGGTCAGCGTGTGCTCGCCGGCCTCGGCGATCCACTCCACGAACACGATCGTCCCGTCTCCGGCGCCGAGCTCCTCGATCTCCTCCTCGAAGATCCGGCCGTCGTCCCCTCGCAGCCGCACCTCGGAGGCGTTGGCGGTCTCGTCCCCGACGTTCGCGATCCAGGCGTCGGCATCGACGGTCTCGCCCTCGACCTCGTCCGCGTCGACGGAGAGATCCTCGACGACGAGGTCCGGGCCGTCCTCGGCCGCGGCCGTCGCTGCCACGAGCATCCCCAGGCCGATCGCGATCAACGCGATGGCCCACACCGTTCGTCGGTTCCCCCGATAGCTGGCGCTGGTTCGTTCGGTTGCGTGCTGTTCCAACACGATCGGTCCCCGACCTATCGGCTCGCGAACCGGTGCTTCAACGTTCTCGTGAAGGTCGCTTCACGTCCTCGCGGTCACCCGAACGCCGCGATCCCGCCCAGGCCGGTGCCGCCGACGGCGACGAACGTGTCCTGGCAGCGCTCGTCGTTCGTGCGGTCCGTCTGGAGGGACTCGTTCTCGAGGTAGGCGCACACCGTCCAGTCGCCGGCCTTCCCGGTCGTGTCCCACTCGGCCTCGATCGTCGTCCCGTGCTCGACCTCCGAGGGCCCCAGGTAGGTGTGCTCGATCCGGTCGCAGGTCGCCCGTAGCGGCGGGAGGTGCACGGCTCCGTCCTCCGGACAGGCCTCGACGTGGACCTCGGTGAAGCTCTCCACCTCGCCCTGGCCGATGTTCTCGACCGTGACCGCCACGTCCTGGCCTGCGATCGGGTTCGCCGGCCCCGTCGCCGCGTCCGTGCGCACACGGTTCTTGTCCACGGTCAGCGCCGTCACGGCCGGGTCGGGGAACGCGAGGATCTCGAAGCGTTCGATGTCCCGGTTGTCCCGCTCGTAGGACTCGCTCACCTCGTCGTCGGCGTCGGCGATCAGGGCGACCCGGTGGGACCCGGGCTCCTCGAAGGGGCCCAGCGTGTCCGTCCACGACACCGACATGCCTGCATCGAGGCTACCGATCCGCTGACGGTCGATCACGTCGCCGTCGAGGCGCACCTCGACGTCGGAGGCTCCCGCGTCCCCGTGGCCGGTGTTCGACACGCGGTAGCGGGCCTCGGTCGGCTCGCCGACCGCCCCATCGCGGACGTAGGCCTGGGCGGCGAGGTTGGCGGGATCGTCGGACTGGGTCACCTGGAACGTCTCCACGGCCATGTTGTTCTGCTCGTCGGTCTCGTTCACGTCGTCGCCCTCGTCGGCGATGGCGTGGATCTCGTAGTGGCCCTCGGACAGCGTGAAGTCGGAGCGCACGCTCGTGAGATTGCCAGGCGCCAGCGTCTCCACGGTCACGTTGCGGATGGGTTCGTAGGCCGAGCTGTTCGCGTCGTGCAACTCGAGAACGATCGAGAAGGAGTCCGCCGACTCGTTGCCCTCGTTGGTCACGTTCGCGTAGAATTTGATCCGCTCACCGCTCTCGGGCTCGCTGGGCTGCACCAGCACGCTCCCGACGACGAGGTCCGGTCCCGTCGCCGTCGTCTGGGCGCCCGATGCGATCGGGCCCCACCCGGCGGTCAACAGCGCAACCACGAGCACAGCCATCCCTGCGTTCCGACGCATCACGACGAACCTCCGCGGCTGGGGACCAGCGAACCGTCACAAAAACCCTCTGAACGGATCGTTGACGCCCGAGCCCGAACGATGGCCCCCAACCCTCAAACCGCCGTCGACCGCTGCGGGGACCGATGAGCGAGCGGGTCAACCCCCGGCTGGCCGACCAAGCGAGCCCGTACCTGGAAGAAGCCGCGACCCAGCCGGTCGACTGGCACACGCTGGACGACGACCCGCTGGAGAAGGCACGCCAGGAGGGCAAGCCGGTGCTCGTCGACTCCGGGGCCGTGTGGTGCCACTGGTGCCACGTGATGGACCACGAAAGCTACGAGGACCCGGCGACGGCCGAGCTGATCAACGAGCGGTTCGTACCCGTCAAGCTCGACCGCGACGAGCGCCCCGACGTCGACCGCCGCCTGCAGCAGGCCGTCGGCGCGCTCACCGGTCGCGGCGGCTGGCCCCTGACCGCGTTCCTCACCCCCGACGGCGAGGTGTACTTCGGCGGCACCTACTTCCCCCGCGAAGCCGCCGGCGGCATGCCGGCGTTCACGGACGTGCTCCAGAAGGCCGCCGACATCTACGAGCAGGACACCGAGCAGGCCGAACAGCAAGCAGCCAAGATCCGCGAGGTCCTCGAGCAGCGCAGCGGCGCCCAACCGGGCGAGGTCGACCGCACCGTCGTCGAGCAGGGCGTCCAATCCGCGCTGTCCGCCTACGACCCCGCCCACGGCGGCTTCGGCCAGCAACCGAAGTTCCCCCAAGCCACCGCGCTGACCCTGCTCACCGAGCACGCCCGCGGTACCGAACCGACCGGCAAGGGCGCCTGGGAAGCCCTCGCCCACACCATGCAAGCCATGCGCGAGGGCGGCGTCTGGGACCACCTCGGCGGCGGGTTCCACCGCTACAGCACCGACGAAGCCTGGCACGTGCCCCACTTCGAGAAGATGCTGTACGACCAGGCCCAGCTCGCGGCCGCCTACGCCGTGGCCGGCCGGCGCGCCCAGCTGCTCGACGACGACCGCGCCCCGGTGCTCGTCGACACCGCCCGTCGGACGCGCGGGTTCGTGCGCGAGGTCCTCGAGCGGGAGGAGGGCGGATTCGGCGGGTCGATGGACGCCGACCGCCGCCCCGAGGCCGAGGGCCCGGTCGACCGCGAGGACATGGAGGAGGGCGACTACTTCACGTGGACCCTCGAGGAGGTCCGCGAGGTCCTCGACGACGAGGACGAGGTGAAGCTCGCCCGCCTGGCCTACGGCATCGAGGAGCGCGGCGACATGGACCACGCCCCCGACCGCAACGTGCTCCACCAGGTCTCCAGCCCCGAGAACATCGCCGAGGGCACCGGCCGCTCGCCCGACGAGGTCCGCGAGGAGCTCGCCGACATCCGCTCGCGCCTGCTCGAGGCGCGCCGCGAGCGCCGGCGGCCCCCGATCGATCCCACCGTGTACGCCGACTGGAACGGCCTCGCCGTCGAGGGCCTGCTCCTGCTCGACGACATGCACGGCGACGAGGAGGCCCGCGAGGCCGCCCTGGGCGCCCTCGACCGCCTGCTCGAGGAGGCCTTCGAACCGGAGGACGGCTTCGCCCACGCCCTCTCCGAGGACGGCGCCCGCGTGTGGGGCTTGGCCGAGGACCAGACCCACGGCCTGGCCGGCCTGCTGGCCGCCTTCCGCACCACCCAAGACGAGACCTACCTCGAGGCCGCCCGCCAGGTCGGCGACGTGCTCGTCGACGACTTCACCCGAGACGACGGCCTGGTCCGCTTCAACCGCGAGGAGGAGGACCCGGCCCCGCGCGGCGATCAACCCACGCCCGCGCCCGCCGCCCAAGCCGCCCTCCACCTGCCCCGGTTGGCGAACCTCACGGGCGAGGAGCGCTACCGCGAGGTGGCCGACGAGATCCTCGAGGCGATCGCAGGCCGCGCCGACGACCTCGGCGGTCTCCACGGCGCCACGTTGATGCGCGCGATCGCCGCCCGCGTCGACGAACCGCCCCACGTGATCGTCACCGGCGACCCGGCCGAGGCCGACCCGCTTTCGGCCCGCGCCCGCCAGGCGCCGATCCCGCAGCTCACGCTCGTCCACGCCGAGCACCCCGACCACGACGCCGTCCCCGAACAGGCCCGCCAGGCCGCGGGCACGTTCGCCGACGAGGCCGTCGCCATCGTGTGCCAGGACGGTGCCTGTCAGGTCGCCCAGACACCCGCGGAGCTGACGGCGATGCTGCACGAGGACTAGACTGCCGGCGACCGGGCCGGCCGCGTTCGGCTGGACCCCCGCCGGCTCGCTTGCCCTCGTCGCAGGCAGGAGGGGACCGACGAGGACCCGATCGGGCCAGAGACCGCGAAAGCGAACCCGCCTGAGGCGGGCTACTCCGCCGGCAGGCCGGCGTCGCCGACCGACAGGAACGAGTGGTTCTCCTGCCAGTCGAACCCGGGGCCGCCGACCTCGTAGGCGTCGGCCTTGCGGTCCACCGTGAACGTGTAGGCTCCGGGATCGGCTCCGTTGTAGATGTAGGTGCCCTGCGCCGTGCCCTCCTGGGTCCCGTTCGTCCACGAGATGCTGGCCGGACCGCAGTCGACCCCGATCGCCAGCCGGCAGGCGTCGTAGACGTCCGTCGGCTCCAGGCACAGGGGCTGCGCCAGGCAGGTCCCCTTGTCCTCGAAGAGGCTCCAGGCGCCGTGCAGCTCGCGATCGACGTCCGCCTCGACGGAGGCCCGGGCCATCGCCTTGGCGCCCAGCGACTCCGTGTCCTCCAGCGGGACCGAGCCGGCCACGAAGCCCTCCTGGGCCTGCGCGTTCACGGTCGATCGCTCCATGTCCTGGTCGCCGGCCACGTGCGCGGTACCGGCCTCCGTGCGGAGATCGGTGACGTTGGCCTCCGTCCGGACGACGAGCTCGGTCCCCTCGGCCTCGCCCAGCCACGTGATCACCTGGTGCGTGCCGGGGCCTCGCCCGTACCACGCCGTGAAGGTGCGCATCGTCGGCGCCTCGTCGCTGGAGCCGTCGCTGGTCTCGAGCACGAGCTCGAGCTCGCCCGCGGAGCTGAGATCCCCGTGCGTTTCGACGTGCACGCCGCGGCCCCCGTCCTCGGACACGATCTCGCCGGTGGGCGACGTTTCCAGGTGCACCCGGTTGGGGGAGTACAGGACCGTGACGACGACCATCCCGAGGTAGGTGCCATCGCCGTCGAACAGCGCCGTCCCGTGCGAGACCGGGGTCGACAGCTTCTCGCCGTAGCCGTTCACGACGTACTCGATCGTCTCGGACTCGGCATCCTCGGCCAGGTCGACGCTGACCCCGAAGGCCCCGGGCCGGTCGACCTCCTCGGTGTGGACGGCATCCAACCCGAGGTGGTAGCCCCCGGCGGGCACCGCGGCCGTCGCGAGGCCCAGGGCCAACGCGACGACCACCCACGAGCCTCGACAGGGTCCACGCTGCCGCCTCCAAGCCACGACGACACACGGCATGACGGACGCAGGCTAAATCGCTTCGGGTTGCGTTCGCGCGTCGAGAAAAGAGGAAGACGGTAGGGGGACCCCACCCCACCGTGATCGGATCGGCCCGTCCCGCTCACAGCTCGATCTCGGCGTCAGCGGGAGCCGCGCAGACGTCGCCCTTCGGCCGGTCGTCGCCGACGCAGCCGTCGTTAACGGGCGCGTACGTCGTGGTGCTGGTCTGCAGGCCCTCGTGGCCGTTGGTCTCCTCCCAGAGCGTCAGGCCGTCGTCCTCGTCGACGGTGACGTAGTAGTCGCCCTCGACGTTCGCATCGGACTCGTCCTCGGCGTGGTGCGCGGCCGCGGCCGGCGCCATCGCGAGGCCGACCGTCAGGATCGCAGCTAGGATCGTCGCGGTTCGTCGCATCGTGGAGCTAGCTCCCAACCCCACCGGCGCCGTGTGCCGGCGGCGCGCGGGAGGGTCCGCGTGGCGGGAAAGCTTTGGGATGACGTTCGTGCGCCGCGAACCGCTGTCCGTTCGGCTCGAAGCACACGGGGAGAGAAGGGGGACAAGCGAGGGGCCGACGAGGTCGGCCCGACGCGGTCGAGGCGCTCGCGCGCCAGGCAGAGCCGGCGAGCGGCGCCACGCACGGCGGCGCCGGAGGTCGCTGGGGGTGGCCGCGTCGACGGCGTCGGCGTCGTCGGTGGCTCAAGCCGGGCCGGCCGAGGCGTTCACTCGCTCATGAGCGCGTCGAAGAGGTTGCCCTGCAGCCACTGGCCGCCGTCGACGACCAGGCACTCGCCGGTCACCCATCGGGCCGCCGGCGAGGAGAGGAACAGGGCCGCATCCGCGATCTCCTCGGGCTCGCCCAGGCGATCCATCGGGATCTTCGTCGCCAGCTTCTCCTGCACCTCCGGGTCGGCGTAGCCCAGGTGCTCGGCGGCCTTCTCGGTCACGACGGGGCCGGGCGCGATCGCGTTCACGCGCACGTCGTCGTCGCCCCACTCGACGGCCAGCGACCGGGTGAGGTTGAGCACGCCGGACTTGGCCGCACCGCTGTGCGACACCATCGGGGCCGCCGTCCAAGCGTACGTGGCCACGATGTTGACGACGTTGGCCTCCTCGGCCTCCGCCAGCTCGGGGTAGGCGGCCTGCGACATCCGGAAGGTGCCGTCGAGCACGATGTCGACGACGGACCGCCACCCGTTCTCGGAGAGGTTGGCCGCCGGCGACAGGAAGTTGCCCGCCGCGTTGTTGACCAGCAGGTCCAACCCGCCCAGCGCGTCCGAGGCCTCGTCGACGACGCGCTGGCAGGCCTCCTCGTCGCGGACATCCAGCTCGAACCCGGGGATGCCCAGCTCGTCGGCGGCCTGCGCGTAGCGTTTGCGGGAGGCGATCGCGACCTCGGCCCCGTGGTCGAGGAAGACCTCCGTCATCGCGCGCCCCAGGCCGGTACCGCCCCCGGTCACGAGCGCGCGCCGACCATCCAACACGTCCTCGGCGAACGTCTGTGCCATCGCGCCAGGAACGCGATGCTGGTCGAAAAAGGCGAGGGTCGGGGGTCGGTGACCGGTCAGGGCTGGCGAGCCCGGTCGACGTCGGCCACGTCGGCCAACCAGACCCCGTGCTCCTCGCACAGGTCCGTCGTCGCCATCGAGGAGAGCAGATCCTCCTGCCAGTGCGGGTTGAACAGCCGGCAGCCCTCGTCCTCGCAGAACGGCTCGCCAGTGTCGTGGTAAGCCAGCGTCTGCAGGAAAGCGCTGGCGACGCAGGTCGGCAGCCGGTCGTCGTTGCGCCGGAGGTGGTCGTCGTCGCTGACCTGGTCGGCGTCGTGCGCGCTGCCGAGCACCTGCTTGGCCATGTAGAAGGACCGATCGCGGGCCGGCCCGTCGACGAAGCCGGGCGGACTCACGATGCAGGGATGCCCGTTCACGAGGAAGCGCACGTGGTAGCGGTCGCCCTCGTGCGTGCCGACCAGTCGGTCGGTCAGCACGACGACCGGATCCTCGCCGGGGACCGCCAGCTCGTCGGGGAGCGGGCCGTGGAAGGCCTCCAGCAGGCGGCGCCCGTCGTACAAGAGGCCGGGACCGCTTTCGCCGGCGAGCACCGCCTCGCGCTCGGTGGCGACGGCGGCGACCGGCGGCTCGCGCTCGGGCGGGGGCGCGTCGACGTCGCGGACGCGAGCGAACGCGGTGTGCCAAGCGATCCAGTCCGCCCAGGCCTCGCGGTCGGGATCCTCGGGCCCGACGCGCGGGAGACCGCGCCGCTCGACCGAGATCCCGTACCGGGAGAGGTCCTCCTCCACCTCGCCTAGGGCGGAGCCGTCCGTCTCGTCGAGAACGATCAGATCCATGGCGCGTTCGCTCGGGGAGGAGAGCGGGCGGGCCGCGGGCCAACCCGGGGAAGGGACCGGCGGCGGGCGCGTCCACGCCCGCGGCCGACCGGTCATCGACGAGCCGGCGCTGGGGCCCTTCGCGTCCCGTGGGATCTACTCGGGCTTGGCGGGCCGCTCGACCTGCTCCTCGTCGGGGGTCTCGTGGCCGTTCGTAGCCAGGTGACCCTTCGCCTGCTCGCGGAGGTCCAGCGTCTGGATCTCCTCGCCCTCGAGCTCGGCCGCGATCTGTCGACCGCACTCGCGTCCGCTGATCATCATGCCGCCGAAGGTCGGACCCATGCGGGGCAGGCCGAAAGCGGTGCACACGCTCATGCCGGCCATGTAGAGGCCATCGTGGACCTTGCCCGTGTGCTCGACGACGGCGTCTTCGGACTTCTCGACCCACATCGAATCGTGGGCCGGGGAGTCGTGGCCGGCGTGCGTGTTGAACTCCTGGGCGTCCTCGTAGGTCTCGATGTCGGCGCGCTCGAAGCCAGGCACGCGGACGTAGCCGCGCTCGTGGAGCTTCGTGAGCGGCTCGGCCTGGTGACCGGTCGCGTCGACGAGGATCTTGGACTCGATCGCGATCGGATCCACGCAGGTGATCTCGCGGGGCAGCGAGGACACCGGCGTCCAGTTGATCACGGCGCCGCGAACCTTGCCCTGTTCGCGCACGACGAGGTCCTTGAACTCCGTCATGTTCTGGAAGACGGCACCGGCATCGCAGGCGTCCTTGATCGCCGCGCTACAGGCGTGGGGAGCGTCGGCGATGAAGAGGTCCTCGGTCTCCTCGTACTCCTCGTAGTCGACGCCCTGCTCGTCCCAGATCTCCTGGGCGGGAGCGCGCGCCGTCAGCTTGTTCATCAGGAAGCCTCCGAGCCAGAACCCGCCGCCGAGGTAGTTGTTCCGCTCGAGGACGAGCGTCTTGACGTCGTTCTCGGCGAGCGTCTTCGCGCAGGAGAGACCGGCCGGGCCGGCACCGACAACGATCACGTCGGACTCGACGTAATCGTCGAACTGGTCCATGTACGACCCAACGATCGCCCTCGTCACGTCCTGCTCGCCGGCAGAGCTGAATTGCGGCATGGTGGGACCTCGCCGAGGCACAGCGACGCCGCCTGATAAGGGTAACGCGGGCCGGGAACCCCTCGTCGGCAGACGCCGCCTCACGAGGAGGCCGCATCGGGCCGGTCGCCGGCTTCGGCGGTCTCCTCGACGGGGGCCTCGTCCTCGCCGGTGGCCGCCTCCCCGTCCTCGGAACCCAGGCACAGCGTGTCCCTCACGCTCGCGAGCAGGCCCGGCCCCTCCTCGTCCTTGTCGGCCTCCTCGCCCCCGTCGGGCTCGGCGTCCTCCCCGTCCTCGGCCGAGCCCAGACCCAGCGAGGCCTTGAGACTCGCCAGCCCTCCGCCCTCGTCCTCCTCGTCGGGGTCGTCGGCTCGAGCGGGTCCGATCTCCGCCGGCGGATCGTCCGCAGAGCCGAAGCTGGGGACCCAAGCCCCGACGTCGGCCAGCGCGCGTCGGACCCGCGAGCTGCCGTGGGGAGCCCGCTGGCGAGCGTCCTCGCGGGCCTCCTCGACGATCGTGTCCCGGTAGGCCTCCCACTCGTCGAGGTCGTAGATCTCGCCCTCGATCTCGGGATCGTCGTTCAACCGCTCGACGAGCCGGTTCTCGATGCGCCGCTCGACGGTCTCCGAATCGGCCATCGAGCTCGTGTACATCAGGAACGCGATCGCGATCAGGGCCAGGATCGGCAGCGAGGTGAAGATCCAGGCGTTCGGGGGGATAGCGATCTCGACCAGCGACGCGAGGAAGAACACCAGCGCCACCGCGAAGCCGAGGTAGACGCTGCCGGACAACAATCGACGGGGCCATTGAGCCCGGACGCGGACGCGGACCTGGACCGGCTTCTCCCGGAAGCGTTGATACGTGCCGACGTAGCCGGCCCGCCGCCAGGACTGGTCGCTGACGTCCAGGTGGTCGAACTCCGTCTTGCGGGATGTATGGTGCGCCACGATCCCGCCGCCATCCTCGACGGTGTCGCGAACGTGTTGGGCGACCCGCGAGACCGGCGCCTCGGAGACGACGAACTGGCGCACGAGGAAAGGTAACCCAGGCGACCCTTAAACGGTTCGGGAAGGTGCTTTGAGCGAGTCCCCGCGGCCGGGGGTTGGCGGTGGCTGAGGGGGATGTGGTGCGATGGGACGTCCACCCTACCCGCCTCCGCCACCGCTTCGCCGGACCGACCCGCCGCTGGGAGGCCGTCATCGGCGATCCGTCCATCGATTGGGGGGTGCTCGGGCCGGCGACGCGTCCAGCCGGCGAAGCGTGGCCTTCGCTGCGGGGTGGGCTTGCATGAATCCTGTCCGGATTCGACGTGGTCTGTCGTGGGTCCCAGGGTGGTCGGGTCCATCGGGCCGCCCGAGCGGCGAGCCTTCCTGGTCCTCTTCGGAGACGGCCCGTTTTACCGGTGTCCGGATATGCACGCCCTCGGCTATGCCCGCGGTCGGGCGTGCGCCCGGCAGAGCCGCCCAGCCGTCACCGCGAGGTCCCGCGGGTGATGGCCGATCTCTGCCGTCCGGACCGAGGTAGGATGGGCCTATCCACTGTCCAACCTGAGCGGTCGCTGACGAGAGGACCGAAGCAGGGAACGCTTCCCCGGTTTGCAAGCCTCTCCCAGGCCGATCGACGACGCGTCGGTGCGAGGGAGGTCGGCGACCGAGCTGTTCGGACCGAGCGAGAGCGGCCGGAGACAGTGCAGAACCTGAGCGGGGGCTCGGAAGGAGCTCGAAGCAGGCATGGCAGCGACATGCCGATGCAGAGCGACACCCCGAGCCGTCGCCTCAGGCCGGGCTCGCGAGGGAGAACGTGAGGGAGCCGACCTCCCGAGCTAGAATCCTGGGAAGCCCTCGACGGTGAGGAAGGCTTTGCTGCGCATGTGGACGTTGGGGACGCCTTGGGCGCGCAGTTGGGCGCGGAGGAGCTTGTCGTTGGTGACGACGACGGTGTCGTCTCGGTCGGCGGCGATTTGGACGATGGCGTCGTCGGTCTTCTCGAAGTCGCCTTCGATCTCGGCGACCTCGAAGGTTTCACCGAGCTCGATGCCGAGGCGGGCTTCTTCGGCTTCCTTGCCGCTGGCGCGCTCGGTCTTGGTCTCCAGCTCGTCGAGGACCTGTCTGGGGACGATGACGTCGAATGCGCCGGGGATGACGCGTTCGAGCTCCTGTTCGAGGTCCACGTGGTATTGGAACTGCATCATGAGGGCGTTGGCGTCCACGATCACGGTTCGCTTCGGCGTGTCCTCCTCGCCCTCGTCGACCTCGGGTTCGGTCTGTTCGTCCTCCGACATCCCGTCAAAAGGCCTAGCTCGTCCACCCCATAAAGGTGCAGGCTGTTGGTCGCGACGCTGTTACTGGATGACACCGTGGCCGATGAGGCGCCAGCGGGTGCCCAGTCGTCGGCTGATCGCGACCCGTTGCCCGCTCTCGGCGCACACGGGAAGCTTGAGCCGCACGTCGCAGTCGTCGCTGCGGGCGCTGGTGACGACGCCGACCGTGGTCGAGGTCCCGATGTTGAGCATGAGGGGTTCCTGGGTGCGGATCGGTTCGACCTTCTTGTTCTCGGCGGCGCCCACCACGGTGTCCAACAGCTGGGTGTCCATCGTGAACTGCTGGCGGACCTCTGGCAGGGTGCCGGGTTGGCCCATGACGCGACCGCTGAGGTTGTCGGACTTCGTCATCGCGGGGTCCAGGTCCGTGGAGACGCCGATCAGGCCGCCGGGGCCGACCTCCTCGTAGGCGGAGCCGCCGGAGACGAGGCCGGTGACCTCGGTGACGATCGGTTCGCGGTGGGTCTTGCCGTGCTCTTCGACCTCGCGGCCGGGGGCGAGCTCGATCTCGTCGCCGATCTCGAGCGTGCCTTGGCTGAGGGAGCCGCCCAGGATCCCGCCACGGAGCTCGTGGGGTTCGGTTCCCGGCTTGTTGATGTCGAAGGAGCGCGCCACGAACATGCGCGGGGGTTCCTCGGGGTCCCGCTCGGGCGTGGTGATCTCTTCCTCGATCGTCTGGATCAGGGCGTCGACGTTGACCTCCTGCTGGGCCGACACGGGGATGATCGGGGCGCCCTCGGCGACGGTCCCGGAGATGAAGTCCTGGATCTCGTCGTAGCTTTCGCGGGCGCGCTCCTCGGTGACGAGGTCGATCTTGTTCTGGACGACGATGACGTTCTCTTGGCCGACGATGTCCATCGCCATCAGGTGCTCTTTCGTCTGCGGTTGGGGGCACTCCTCGTTGACGGCGATGAGGAGCACCGCGCCGTCCATGATGGCGGCGCCCGAGATCATCGTCGCCATCAGCGTCTCGTGGCCGGGGGCGTCGACGATGCTGAGCGTGCGCTGCAGCTCGGCCTCGTCGCCGCTCGGGCACTCGGGGCTGTTCTGGTAGGCTTCGGGGAGCGGTTGGTCGGGGCAGCGGTAGAAGGCTGCGTCGGCGTAACCGAGCCGGATCGAGATCCCACGCTTGAGCTCCTCGCTGTGCTGGTCGGTCCAGCGCCCGGTGAGGGCTTGCGTGAGCGTGGTCTTCCCGTGGTCGACGTGGCCGATCATCCCGAGGTTGATCTCGGGTTGTTGTGGAAGTTCCGTCATGGATGCGCTCGCTTTAGGCTTCCTCGCCTTCGGCCTCGGTCTCGTCCTCGGCCTCGCCTTCCTCGTCCTCTTCGTCTTCACCGTAGAGGAGGCTTTCGACATCCTCGGGGCCGCGGTCGACGATCTTGGCGTTGACCTGCGTGATCTCGGGCGAGATCTCGTTGCCCCGGAAGGTCTTCTTCCGGCGCACCCCGTCGTCGGTCGGGTTGAACCCAACGGAGTCGCTGACGAGGATGCGCTTGCGCGTGGCTTGCGGGATCTCGGCGCGCATCGGGAACCCGTCCTGGTCGGATCCGCCCGTGATCTCGACGGTGTAGCCGGGGAGCCCGACGAACATGCCGTCGACCTCCTCACCGATGCGCTTGCGGACGAACACGTTGGCGTGCTGGCCGTCGACCTCGACGGAGTGCGTTTTCCCCGTCTCTGGGTCGCCGACGATGACTTGGAACTCGACCATGGTGATCACTCCCTCAGCGACGAGACGTCACCGGAGGGGGTGCGCTGGGAAGCAAGGTCGTCGGCATAAAGGTTCGGCCCCGGGACGCTCCGGGGCTAGGCGTCGAGCCGTTGCCCGCCGAGGGCGGCCACGTCGTAGCCGAGGCTCTCCAGCCAGGTGCGAGTCTCGCCGTCGGCCACGATCGGCTTGTGACGCAGTTCGTCGACGGTTTCGGCGCCGGTGAGGAACATCGCGGTCTCGATCTCGGCCGCGAGGCGGTCGAGGAACGCGTGCAGGGCTTCCTCGCTTTCGGCGGCCGGTTCCAGCACGGCGCTGGCCATGCCGGCGACCTCGGCACCGAGCGCGAGTGCGTTGGCGACGTGCACGCCGTCGCGCAGGCCGCCAGTGGCGACGACCTCCAGCTCCGTGCGGGCGGCCTCGAGCACGGCGACCGGGGTCGGGACGCCCCAGTCCCGGAAGCGTTCGCCCAGCCAGGCCTCGTCGTCGGCGCCGGCCGCCTCGGCTCGGATGCGCTCGACGGCGGCGAACGTCGTGCCGGACAAGCCGCCGACGTCCACGGCCGAGCATCCGGCCTCGGTGAGCCGGCGGGCGGTGCCGCGGTGCATGCCGGCGCCGGTCTCCTTGCCGATCACCGGGCCGGGGACCTCGCGGACGAGCTCGGCCAGCGCGGACACGACGCCGGCGGCTTCGTCGTCGCCTTCGGGTTGGACGACCTCTTGGAGGTAGTTGAGGTGGACGATGAGCGCGTCGGCGTCGATGGCTTCCATCAGGTGGACGGCGTCCTCGATGTCGATCGGAGCCTCGCCGTCCTGGGGGATCAACTGGGGCGCGCCGATGTTGGCGGCGACGAAGGGCACGTCGTGGTCGGCGATGACCTCGTAGGTGCGGGCTTGGTCGGGGTCGTCGAGCATCGCGCGCTGGGAGCCCACGCCCATGCCGAGCCCGTGCTCGGCGGCGGCTTTCGCCAGGCGGTCGTTGATCTCCTCGCCGCCGGGGTAGCCGCCGGTCATCGAGGCGACCATCAGGGGCAGTTCGAGCTCGTGGTTCAGCAGCTCGGCCGAGGGATCGACGGCCTCGCGGTCGACCTCGGGCAGGGCCTCGTGGACGAGCGTGAGGTCGTTCCAGGCGTTGTGCTTGGCTTGCACGTCGTCCTCGAGGATGATGTCGACGTGGTCGCCCTTGCGGGAGACGGTCTCGTCCTCCTCGCTCACGGCTGCCCCTCCGGGTCGACGCGGGTGCCGGGGCCGTCGCCGCGGAGCGCCTGGCGGACGCGGCCTTCGTGGGTGCCGTCGACGAGGTGGACCTGGGTGCCATCGCGGGCGATCGCCAGCGTGCAGTCCAGCTTGCCGGCCATGCCGCCGGTGGCGTCGTCGGGGCCGGCCTTGCGAGCCCGGTCGCGGGCCCGCCGGACGTCGCCGAGGCCGGGCTCCTCGAGCAGCTCGGCCTCGTCCTGGCTGGGCGGGTGCGAGTAGGCGCCCTCCTCGTCGAGGGCGAAGATGACGCGCTCGGCCTCGAGGAACCGCGCCAGCTCGACGGCGATCCGGTCGCCCGAGAGCACGCTGACCCCGCGCTGCGTGTCGAGCACGACGTCCCCGTAGAGGATCGGGATCGTGCCCAGCTCGAGGGTCCGGTGGACGGGCACGAGGTTCCATCCGCCGGGCATCCCGTCGTTGCAGCTCAGCAGGCCGAAGGGGCTCAACGCCAGGCAGGGGCCGGCGCGGGTGCGCACGGTGTCGAGCACGGCGAGGTTGAGCTCGCGCACCTGCTGGTGGACCTCGCTCAGCGGCGCGACCTGGTCGGCCTCGACCCCGTGGTCGAGGTCGTGGGCGTCCGCGATCGGGTGACCGAATGAGCCGGCGCCGTGGACGAGCACGACCTCGTCGGCGTGGGGTTCGAGCTCGTCGGCCAGGCGCTCGAGCACGTCGCGACGGATCTCGGGGTCCTCACCCTTCCGGGTGATGGCCGAGCCCCCGAGCTTGACGATCTGGACCACGAACCGGCAAGCACGAGCCATTCTTAATGCATGGGGGTCGGTGTCGACCCGTCACCGCCGCTCGTCGACGGTGCGCTTCGAGGTGCGGCCCCAGGCGCGGGCGCCCTTGCGGGCCGAGCGCACGATCCACGTCTCGGCGCGCTCCTCGCGCAGCGCCTCGCGGCAGGCCTCGGGCTCGTCGGTGAGGGCCACGATGCATCCGCCGCCGCCGGCACCGGTGAGCTTGGCGCCGAGCGCGTGCTCGCGGGCGGTGCGGCACAACTCGTCGAGGCGGCTCGTCGAGACGCCGAGCATGCCCAACAGCTCGTGGGCCTCGTCCATCAGCTCGCCCAGGCGCGCCATGTCGCCGTCGACGAGCGCTTCCCGTCCCTCCATCGTGGTTTCGCCGATGTCCTCGATGATCTTGGGCGCGACGTCGGTGCGGTCGTGGTACATCTGGACCTTGTTCACCAGCTCGTCGGTCTTGCCCTTCTCGCCGCTGTGGGCGATCACGAAGCTCGTGCGGTCGATCGGTTGGTCGTGGACGTGCCACTCGTCGTCGCCGCGCCGCATCGTCCACATCGGGTCCTCGTCGTCCTCGCTGGAGACGAAGATCGCGTTGCCGTGCGTGCTGGCGCTCGTGTCGATCGGCGAGCCCTGCTTGTCCTGGCCCAGCCACTCGGTCTCGTAGGCGGCCCGGGCCAACCGCTTCTCGGAGAAGTTGTCGTTCAGGCGGAGCAGCGCCGCGCAGGTCGCCGTGGACAGCGCCGCCGAGGAGCCCAACCCGGCCGCGGAGGGCAGCCGGGAGTCGGTCTCGATCGACAAGGGCGTGGTGTGGCCCGCGTTGTCCCACAGCAGCTGGACGGCCTTCTCGATGAAGAGGTGGGCGTAGGTCTCCATCTCGTCGCCGTCGACCCGGTGACCGCTCAGACGCTCGTCCGGGACCATGTCGACCTTCGTCTCGAGGTCGATGGCGACGGCGATCGCCGGCTCCCCGAAGACGACCGCGTGCTCGCCGAACAGGATGATCTTCCCCGGCGCTGCTGCTTGGGTCACGAACCAGCCCATAGGCTCGCGGAAATAAAACTGAGGGCGCCGGGCCGACCGGCTCCTCGGGGCCGCCAGCGCCAGCCTCTTCAGGGAGGAAGGCTAAGGCTCCCTCGTGACCAGCCCCGACGACGGGGACGAGGGCGACCCCCGTGAGCGCTTGATCGAAGCGCTGTTGGCCGGCAGCGGCGAGGTGGAGACCTCCCGGTGGAAGCGGTTGGGGTCCAGCGCGCTGACCCTGTTCAAGGGTCGCGACCTCGTCGGGCAAGCCTTGGGCTGGGCCACCAGCGACGGCGAGCGCGTGGACGACGTCGTCGCGCGCCTGGGCCAGCTCAAGGGCATCGCGATGAAGACCGGCCAGCTCGCCAGCTACCTCGACCTCGATCTGCCCGACGAGGCCCAAGACGCGATGGCCGCCCTGCGCACCCACGCCCAGCCGCTGTCCGCCGACCGCGTGGGCTCGATCGTCCGCGAGGATCTGGGACCCGCGGCCGACGATGTCCTCGCCGAGCTCGAGCCGGAGCCGATCGCGGCCGCCTCGATCGGCCAGGTCCACCGCGCGAGGGCTCCCGACGGGACGCCGGTCGCTGTCAAGGTCCAGTACCCGGGCATCGCCGACGCCATCGAGAAGGACTTCCGGGCTGGAGCGATCGGGCCCAAGATCGTCGAAACGATCGCGCCCGGCGCCGAGGTGCAGTCCTTCCACGACGAGGCGCGGGAGGTCTTCCTCGCCGAGTGCGACTACGAGCGCGAGGCCCGCATGCAGGCCCGCTTCCGGCGGCTCTTCCGCGACCACCCCGTGATCGAGATCCCGGACGTGTACCCCGAGCTCTCCTCCCAGCGCGTGCTCGTGACCGAGCTCGTCGACGCTCCCGGGTTCGAGACGTTCCTCGCCAGCGACCCCTCCCAGGAGCACCGGGACGCGATCGGACGCGCCCTGTTCGACTTCTACCTCGGCAGCCTCTTCCGCGAGGGCGTCTTCAACGCCGACCCGCACCCCGGCAACTACCTCTTCCCCGACCACGAGCGCCTCGTCGTGCTCGACCACGGCTGCGTCCGCCGCTTCGACGACGCCTTCGTCGACAACCTCGCCCGCCTGAGCCGGGCGGCCCGCCACGACGACCCCGACGCGCTCGAGGCGGTGCTCGTCGAGCAGGGCATCGTCGAGCCCGGCAGCGAGGACCGCGACGAGATCCACGAGCTGATCCGGTCCTTCTACGGCGCCTGGCTCGTGGACGAGACCCATCCAGTGGATCTCGACGAGTCGGTCGCCTTCCGCGAGCTGTACGAGCGCCGCTTCGACCTCGCCCGCCTGAACATGCCCGCCGAGTTCCTCTTCCTCATTCGTATCCGGTTCGGCCTCATGGCCGTGCTCGAGGATCTGGGAGCCGAGGCGAACTGGTTCCAACTCGAGGAGGACCTCGTCGACGAGCGGCTAAGCTGAGGGACCTCACAGGAGGCAGTCCCGGTCCTTGACGGGATCCAAGGCCCCTGGATCCGGGCCTTCCCCCTCCAGCTCGATGTCGAAGCTCCACACCTGGTTCAGGGCGGCACCGTTGGGCTTCACCTCGATCGACCACGGACCGGCGACCGGGTCCTCGTCCTCGAAGGCGGGATCCGAGGCTGGCGGGTTGAGGTAGGTGACAGCGTCCGGGGACCCGATGGCTACCGTGTAGGACCCGACCCCGTCGTCCACGGTGGGGGCATCGAACGAGATCGCGACGGTCGAGGTCCCGGCCGGGACGACGAACGACGCGCCCGGGCAGCGGTCGTGCGAGCGAACACCGACGATCGTATCCCCGGCGGCCGTGTGGGTGCCGGCTGCCACGATCCAGCCGAGGTCGACGCTGGTCTCCTGCGTCCAGGTCTCGCTCTCGTCAGTCGTCGGCGTCGACGCGCTCGTCGGCTGGGCCTGGTCCTCGGCACCGATCCCGATGCACCCGCTCGTCACCATCGCCGCCGCGAGAGCGATCCCAAGCCATCGCATACCCGGTGATCAAACGATGGCGGCAAAGGCTGTGGGGATGCATCGTTTGAGGGAACGCTCGACCGTCGACGAAGGCGGGCGGTCTCGGGGTTGAGCGGTGCTCTCCCCGGGCCGAGACCCGGCGCCCTTCCGCCCTTCGAGAGTCAAGGCTTGGTCTCGGGCTTCGTACGAACGCTCGCTCGGTTGTCGTGGTCGGCGTGGCGCTCGCGTTCGTGCTCGGTGAGGGTAGCTTTGCTTCCCGAACGAATCCGAGGCCGTGCGTCGGGCGGACTCGAGACGAGCCTGGTGGCTCGTCCCTCGCGATTCGGACGGCCTCTGTGGTGGCTGCGGTCGGTCGTCCTCTCGGTAGGGATCGTGTGCGGTGTCGTTTTCGGAGACCGTGCGGTGTTGCCGGTCTCCGGATTCGCCCGACCTCGGCGGTCTCTGTGGTCGGTCGGGCTCTCGGCAGAGACCGCGTGCCGTGTCCACGGTGTCCCCGATGACGAGCGGTCTCTGCCGATAGCTTCAAACCGGGCACGCCTGTTCGCGAGCCCGATGCCCGACGTCCCACGCGTGAAGATCGGATCGATCCTCGACGGCCAGCACACGGGCGAGGAGATCCTCATCCAGGGATGGATCCACCGCCACCGGTCGACCGGCGGGATCGTGTTCGCCGTCGTGCGCGACGCCACCGGCGTCCTCCAGTGCACCGTCAAGAAGGACAAGGTCGGCGAGGAGGTCTTCGCCGAGGCCGAGACGACCGACTTCGAGGCCAGCGTGCGCGTCACCGGCGTCGTCGAGGAGGACGAGCGCGCCCCCGAGGGGTACGAGCTGCAGGTCACCGGCTTCGCGGAGGTCGGCGAGAGCCCGGACGTCCCCCTGTACGAGGACCAGGGCATCGAGCACGAGCTCGACCACCGGCACCTGTGGCTGCGAAGCCAGGAGCTGACGGACGTCGCCAAGGTCCGCCACACCGCGATGGACGCGGTCCGCGAGTGGTTCACCGAGGAGGACTTCTGGCAGGTCTGGCCGTCGATCTTGACGAAGAACGCGGCCGAGGGCGGGGCCAACGTGTTCGAGCTCGAGTACTTCGAGGAGCCGGCCTACCTGACCCAGTCCAGCCAGATGTACCTCGAGGCGATGATCTACTCGCTCGAGCGGGTCTGGTGCCTGGCGCCCAGCTTCCGCGCCGAGAAGTCCCGCACACCGCGGCACCTGACCGAGTACTGGCACCTCGAGGCCGAGCAGGCCTGGTGCGACAACGAGGAGAACATCGAGATCCAGGAACAGCTCGTCGCCCACGCCTGCAACGCCGTCGCCGAACGCGCCGGCGAGCAGGTCGAACAGCTGGGCCGCGACCCCGCCACGCTGGCCGAGGTCGCTCCCCCCTTCGACCGCGTCACCTACGACGAAACCGTCGAGCTCCTGCAGGAGGAGTCCCACGACATCTCCTGGGGCGAGGACTTCGGCGCCCCCGACGAGCGCGCGCTGGCCCGCATGTTCGACGGCTTCGTCTTCGTCACGCACTTCCCGGCCAAGATGAAGGCCTTCTACATGGCCCAGGACGAGGACGAGGTGTACGCCAAGTGCGCCGACCTGCTCGGCCCGGAAGGCTACGGCGAGCTGATCGGCGGCAGCGAGCGCTCCACCGACCTCGACCTGGTCGAGCGCCGGCTCGAGGCCGAGGGCGAGGACGTCGAGGACTACGAGTGGTTCCTCGATCTCCGCGAATACGGCAGCGTCCCCCACAGCGGGTTCGGGCTCGGCGTCGAGCGCTTCGTCGCCTACCTGTGCAACCTCGACCACGTCCGCGACGCGGTCCCGTTCCCGCGCACCCCGAACCGCATCCAGCCGTAGAGCGAGGGAGGATCGGGTCGACCCACGCAGGTCCTATTTCCGCTGACGGTGTCCTCGAAGCCGATGCGGTACAAGCGGGGAGTTCCTGCGTCATGGCCTGCGGAAGCCTCATGCGTTCGGGGGGCTACGGGCCTACCGCGGCCCCCCTTTTCGATGAAAATTTCCTCGCCAACCGCACGACGCGGATTACTTAGAGTCGGAAGGTTTCAGGGGTAGTAGGTCTCGCGCACGCTCTGGTCGGCGTCGTAGAAACGGTCGGCGTCTTCCCGACCGGGCTCCTCGACGGCGCCCAGCAACACGTTCAGGGCCGCCCGGTCGCTGAACACGTTGATCGCACCGTACCCCGTGTAGAGGTAGGTCGGCACCTCGTCGGGGATCTCGTTGAACGTGATCGGCGCGCTCAGGCACCCGACGCAGTAGGCGTTCTCCCCCGGACCCGTCGGGTCCCGGGGCTCGTCCTCCTGCGGGTCGGCAGCCCAGTGCGTATCCCCGTCGTGCGTGGTCTCCAACGGCGTCCGCTGCGCGGTGTGGAGGAACAGAGACTCCAGCTCCGCGCGCGAGAGCTCGCCATCGTCCATCGGGCCGGCCGCGAGCTCGGTGTCGCCCTCGGCCACGACGCCGTCCTCGATCCCGAGGGAGCGATCGTCCAGCGCGGCACGCGCCTGCGAGACGAGGCTGGCCACGCCGCCGGCCGCGTACGGGGCCGAGGCGCTCGTGCAGCAGGCGTAGGCGTGGGGTTCGACGGCGTCCATCGAGTCGAACACGGCGGCCAACGGCCGGAACCCGTCGGCCACGACGTGTGGGGGCGAGCCGCTCCACGGCGTCACGTGCCCGTTGTCGTGGGCGCCGACGAGCAACACGCCATCGGGCGCGGTGGCCAGCGTGAACGTCGGCGTCGGCGCGAAGCCGGCCTGGTAGGCCAGCCCGTTGCCGCTGGCGGCCAACGTCACCATCTCGTCGGCGGCGTGGGCGAAGGCCTCGCTGGTGCTCCCCGTGCCGGCCTCGGGGATCTCGTCCTGCTGCTGGTTCGCCGGCGGCGGCACGACGTCGATCCACGAGTTGGTCTGCACGTCGATCCATCCGGCGTCGGCGGCCCAGCGCACCTGCTCGGCGCCCAGGCCCTCGATCGAGACCAGGCGGGCGTCGGGAGCCAGCGAGGTGCGCTCGCCGACGGCGCGGGAGGCCGTCATCGTGCCGTGGCCGTGGTCGTCGAGGATCTTCGTCTCGTTTCGGCCCTCGCGCGTGCCGCCGTCATCGAGCGAGATCGCGCCGACGATGCGGGTCCCGGGGATCCAGTACAGCTCGCCGTCGGTCACGTTGCTCCAGACGTCGGCGTCCCGCTCGCGCGCATCCTCGTAGGTGTCGGCGTCGAGGCTGAGGTTCAGCGCCTCGGCGTCCTCGGGGAAGCCGTCGATGTACTCGCTGGGGTGGGTGTAGGCCAGCTCGCTGTCGTCGCGGAACGCCTCGTGGTAGGGGTTGATCCCGGTGTCGATGTGGGCCACGGTCGCCATCGGCGGGGCCTGGACGGGATCGGAGCCGCCCCCGCCGCCACCGGGGGCCTGGGTCCGGTTCGCGTCCGGATCGTCGGTGGTGGTGTTGCGATCGGCCGTGGTGTTCCCCCCGCTCGCGGTCTCCCCGTCGTCGGAGGCGTTGGCGGGCTCGCTGGCGTTGGTCTCGGGCGAAGCCGTCTGCTCGAGATCCTCGCCGCCGCTCCCCAGGCATCCCGTCAACGGGGTGCCGACGAGCAAGGCCAAGGCCAGGCAAAGCTGCAGCCTCATCGGTGGAAGAGTCGACCTGGCCCCTTCTAAACCTTCTTGTTCCATCGCTAACCAGGCTCGCCGTCCGGGGCCCATCGTTGGGCTTTTTCAACGGTGACCCGGCGTTGGGCGTCCCACGATGCGGGCGCTCGTCATCGAGGGCGGCGGCATGCGCGGCGCCTACGCCAACGGGGTCCTGGCCCGGCTCCAGCAGGCCGACGTCTCCTTCGATGCCGTGTACGGCACGAGCGCCGGCGGCGCCTTGGCCGCCTGGTTCGCCGCCGGGCAAGCCGATCGGGCCGCGCGCACCTGGGACTACGTCAACGACGAACGCATCCTCTCCTATCGACGGTGGCTGACCCGCCAGGGGCCCCTGCTCGACCACGACGGGCTGTTCGAGATCGTGTACCAAGACGAACGCCCCCTCGACGTCGACGCGGTGCGCGAGGCCCCGTTCCCCGTGATCGTTCCCGCGACCGAGGTCGAGACCGGCGAGGGCGTCTACCAAGATCTCCGCGACGGCGACGTCATCGACTGGCTGCGCGCCACCGGCCGCCTGCCGCTGGCCAGCGGACCTCCGGTCGAGATCGATGGCACCGCGTACCTCGACGGCGGCCTGGCCGACCCGATCCCGATCGAGAAAGCGATCGAGGACGGGGCCGACGAGATCGTCGTCGTGCTCAACCGTCCCGAGCGCAAGTCCGAGGCCGAGAGCTGGATCCTCGGTGCTGTGGTCGGGCAACGCTTCCCCGAGCTGTTCGATCTCGTGCGGCGCCACGCCGAGATCTGGAACGACCAAGCCGCGATCGCTCGCGATCCTCCGCCGGGCGTGGAGACGACGTTGATCCACCCCGAGGAGTACCTCGAGCTCGCGCGCCTCTCCCGCGACCAGGCCAAGATCGAGAACGCGATCGAGACCGGCAGGGAGGACGCCGACGAGTGGCTCGTGGAGCAGGGCGAGATCCAGCCAGACCAAGAGGCGCCCAAGGCCGCCGCCCGGGACGCCGACGAGGTGGCCCGCTGAGGGAACCCTCGCGCGTCGGAGGCTCAGGCGGCCTCTCCGTCCAACCGCGGGGACGAGGGCGCGAGCGCGGCCAGGGCGACCAGGGCTGGGCCCACGACGTACCCGCTCCAGGTCACCCAACCCAACGCGGCTAGGCCCGCCAGCTGCAACCGGTCGCGTCGGGACCCGGTCACGCCCGCCGCCAGCAGGCGAGCGTGCAACCCCGCGACGAGGCCGGGCAGGCCGGCCACGAGGCCCGTGACCAGGTGGGCTTGCGTCCAGCCGGTGGCCGCGGTCGCTCGCGCGGCCTGGGTGAGGACCGTGGCGACGGTGGCGAGCGTCGCGAGTCCGCCGGCCGCCACGAGCCCCTCGCGCGGCGTGCGCGGGCGGGGGACCCCGATCCCGCGGCTGGCTGCGAGGGCTCCTGCCGCCGCCACGAGGACGCCCGGCACCGCGATCGTCGCCCAGGACTGGCCGGCCCACCGGTAGGCCTCGAGCACCTGGATCGGGTTGGTGACCCACTCGATCGCCGAGAAGGCCTCCCGGGAGCCGATCACGAACGCCGCCTTGGCGCCCTCCTTGGCGACCACGGCCGCGTGGAACGTGCCGGACGCGGGCGCCGTGACGTTCAATGACGCCACGCGGCGATCCGCCGAGGGTCCAAACGGCTCGTAGGCGGGGCCCTGCCGGTCGCCCTCGGCGCGCAGCACGCCGTCCGAGGCCTCGGCGGGCACCTCGGGCGGTGGGGTTCCGTTCGGCAACCCGGGGCCGACGAGCACGAGCTCGGGAGGCGGACCCACACCGCTCCCGGTGGGCTGGTTCACGGCCAGCTCGACCGCTTGGCCCGCCGCGGCCTCGAACGAGAACACCGCGACGTCTTCCGGGCCCAAGTCCAGGTAGAACACGCGGGAGACGGACGGGTCCTCGACCGCGACGGGATCCGAGGCGTCCGGGTGCTCGGGCACGTGGCCTTGGACCATGCCGGAGGCGGCGACCAGACACACCAGCGCGAGCACGGCGACGCTTGGCTCACGGCCTCGCACGCGCCCGGCGAACGGTCCGCTCGGTCATCAAGCCTCGCCGTCAGGGCCCCTCGAGGACCTCGGGCGGTTCGTCGGGCGGGAACTTCACCGTGAACGTGTCCAGATCCTCGGCCACCTCGGCGCCTTCGAACACCTTGCGCGCCTCGTCCTCCACCGGCTCGGGATCCTCGTACCGAGGGGACAAGTGCGTCAGGAACAGCTGGCGGACCTCGGCCTTGTCGGCGATCCAGGCCGCCTGGGCCGCCGTCGAGTGCCCGACTTCGTGGGCGCGCTCGCTCTCGACGGCGAACGTCGCCTCGTGCACGAGCACGTCCGAGCGGTAGGCCAGCTCGACGCTCGCCTCGCACGGTCGACAGTCCCCCGTGTAGGTGATCTTGCGGCCCCGTCGGGGATCGCCGAGCACCTGCTCGGGCTCGACGATCGAGCCATCCTCGGCCTCGACGGCCTCGCCCTGCTGGAGCTTGCTGAACTTCGGGCGAGCCACGACCACGTACTCGTCGAAGCAGACGGTGGTGCCGTCGTCGATCTCGGTGACCTCCACCGGGTAGCTCAGACCCGGCAAGGGCCGGCTCATCGTCAGGCTCACGTAGCGCTTGATGCCCGGCGGCCCGTAGATCTCCAGCGGGTCCTCGCGCTCGTTGAGATCCATCGTCTGCATCAGGCCGGGCAAGCCCAGGATGTGGTCCCCGTGGAGGTGCGTGAAGAAGATCTTCGACGTCGCCATGTAGGAGATGTCCGAGCGCTGGAACTGGCGCTGGGTGCCCTCGCCGCAATCGAACAGGACGACCTCGGACCCGCGCTTGAGGGCCAACGAGGAGACGTTGCGACGCGCCGACGGCCACGATCCGCCGGTCCCCAGGAACGTCAGCTCCATGTACTCGTGCATCGGGCCTCGCCAGCAGGTAATCGGGGGTCCCTGATGACGGTTTCGGGGCTCACACAGCCACCGCGCCACGACACATGACACAGCTTATCCCGCCAGGGGTGGGTTGGGGCGCCGATGCGGCGCTCCGCCTGGCCGATCGCGGTGGCCCTCGTCGGTCTCGCCCTCCTCACGGTCGGGTGCGTCGAGACGACCGGCGAGGGTGCCGAGCGCGTGTTCCGCCAAGCCGGCGACCAGGTGCCCGACGCCGCGGACGATCCCCTCGACGAGCCTCCGCCGCCGACCGCGGAGGGCAACCTCACGGTCCACGTGGTCGACGTCGGCCAAGGCGACGGGATCGTCGTCCACTTCCCCGACCACACCCTCGTCTACGACACGGGCCGCTGGCACGGCGACAGCTCGACGGCCGTCCGCGATCACCTGGCCGCCGAGGACGCCGACCCGGACACGCTGGCGATCAGCCACCCCGACGCCGACCACGCCGGCGGCTGCGACGTCGTGCTCGACGCCTTCGCCGTCGAGACGATCTACCACCCCGGCCTCGCCAGTGACACCCAGACCTGGGAGGACTGCCGGCAAGCCATGCAGGCCGAGGACGCCAGCGTGTTCACCGACGCCGACCTCGACATCGGCCAGGCGCTGGCCTGGACCGATCACGGCCGTGTCCAGCTGCTGCACGTCGACGCCTCGGCCTCCGATCCCAACGCCGGATCCCTCGCCGTCGAGATCACCTACGGCAACGTCTCCCTGGCGCTGACCGGGGACATGACCTGCGAGGCCGAACGGGCCGTCCTCGACCGAGGCCTCGTGACCGACGTCGACATCCTCCAGGTCGCCCACCACGGAAGCTCGACCAGCACCTGCGAGCGCTGGCTGGCGGCCACCGCACCGGCCGCCGGCTTCGTGAGCGTGGGCGCCCGCAACGACTACGGCCACCCCCACGACGAGGTGCTCGACCGCCTGGCCCGGGCCGGCGTCGACACCTACCGCACCGACGTCCACGGCGCCCTCGAGGTCACCACCGACGGCACCGACTGGGCGATCGCAACTGCCGCCACGGGCGAGCAAGACCGCTACGAGGGCGACGACACCGACGACGAGCCCGACGATCCCGCCGCGAACGCGACCGGGCCCGTCGCGATCGACCACGTCCGCCACGACGCGGAGGGCAACGACAACGCCAACCTCGCCGACGAGTGGGTGAGCCTCGCCAACACAGCCAACGAGACCGTGGATCTGGCGAACTGGACGCTGTCCGACGAGGCCGATCACACCTACCGGTTCCCGGCCAACACGACGCTGGCACCCGAGGGCAACCTGACCGTGCGCACCGGCGCCGGCAACGACACCGTGAGGGACCTGTACTGGGACCGCTCGCAGGCCGTCTGGAACAACGACGGGGACCGCGCGAGGCTGCAGGACGCCGACGGCGCCCTCGTCGACGAGCGCTCGTGGTGACCCGGTCCATCGGTCGAACCGGCCGCCCGGCACCGTCCCTCACATCTTCGCCTGCCGCCAGCCGCTTGCCCCCAGCTGGGCCTGGCCGATACGATCCGCCATGGCATCCAAGAAGGAGCTGGTGCAGGGGCTCAACGACGCGCTGCGATACGAGTACCAGGCCGTCGTCATGTACAACACGTACGCGGCCGCCGTCAGCGGCATCCACCGCGGCGAGCTGAAGGAGTTCTTCCTCGACGAGATCGCCGACGAGCTCGGCCACGCCGAGCTGTTGGCCAACAAGGTGTCCGCCCTCGGCGAGGAACCGGCGACCGAGGCCCACGACGTCGACCTACCCCCCGACGAGGAGGCGATGCTGGAGAACGTGCTCCAGGCCGAGTCGGAAGCGATCGAGCGCTACACCGAGCTCATGGCCAAGGCCGAGGAAGCCGACGAGCTCGGGCTCGCCAACGACCTGCACGACATCATCAGCGACGAGACCACGCACAAGGAGGAGACCGAGAAGCTGCTGCGCGGACGGACGGCGCGTTGATCACACGTCCTCCTCGTCCCCACCGCCGGCGAGCTTGACGGCCACCTGACCGGTCGCCAGGTCGATCGAGGACACCTCGACGGGCACCCGGTCGCCCAGGCGCAGGCGAACGTGCACGAGCTCGCCGGTGTCGGGGTCCTCCATCTCCCGCCAGTTGCCCTCCTGGGCCTCCTCGGTCAGCTCCTCGGGGCTCTCGATCTCGCCCTTGTACAGCTTGGCCCCGGCGTCGTCGACGTCCCACGGCCCGCCGGGGATGTCGCTGGTCGGCAACCGCGCCTCGCGACCCCGTTCCAGGGTGAGGAACACACCGCCCTTCGTGAGCCCGTTCACCAGGCCCGTGCCCGATCGGGTCTCCTCGTCGACCAGCGTGTCGAAGGCCATGGCGACCGCGATCAGATCCCGTTCCAACTGTTCGGCCTCCTCGCCCTGGTCGCTGGCGCGCGGACACAGGTCGATGAGCTCCTCGTCGCTGTGCGGGGGCTCCTCGGGGTCTGCTCGCTCCTCCTCGGAGCGGATCAGCCACTTGATCTGGCGGTGGGTGAGCAGGTCGGGGTAGCGGCGGATCGGGCTCGTGAAGTGCAGGTAGCGTTGCGAGCCGAGGCCGAAGTGGCCGATGTTGTCCGGCGTGTAGAAGGCCCGGCCCAGACAGCCCAGCATCTTGAGGTGCACGAGCTTGCGCACGCGCTCGTCGCCCAGGTCCTCGATCGAGCCCAGGGCCTGCTGGAAGGGGGCCAGCCAGGCTTCGCGCTCCTCTTCGTCGAGGCTGGCCAACCCCGTCATGCCGGCGCTGGGGCTGGCCGATGCGTCCTTGTCTTCCTCGTCCTCTTCGTCGTCTTCCTCCTCGTCGCTGACGAAGCCGCCGTCGACGAGCTCGACGCTGCCCCCGCCCTCGAGGGCGTCCATCAGCTCGTCGGCGTCCTGGTCGCCCTCGGCCTCGTCCTCTTCGTCGTCTTCGAGCTCCGGGAGCTCGATCTCGATCGGCTGCTCCATGACTCGCATCTGCCGGTTGAACCGGTCGACGCCCGAGCGCTCGGGCAGCGGGTGGCAGCGGTAGGGGGCGGGCACGTCGTTGTCGGCCAGCTTGCGGGCGACGGCCTCGTTGGCGGCGACCATGAACCGCTCGATCAGCTTGGTCGCCTGCGTGCCGGTCTTGATGTCGGGGTCGACGCCGCCGCGACCGATCTCGACTTTGAGCTCGTCGGTCTCCAGCTCGAGGCCCATCCGCTGGTCGCTCATCCGCTGGGCGAGCTCGTGCAGGCAGGCGAAGGGGTCCTCGCCGGCCTCGATCGCCCGATCGGCGTGCTCGTAGGCGTGGTTGGCGTCGACCTCGACGATCGCCTCCATCACCTCGCTATCCACGACGCGGCCCTCGGCGTCGATGCGCATCTTGGCCGTCATCGCGCACCGAGGTTCGCCCTCGCGCAGCGAGCACAGATCTTCGCTGAGCTTGGGCGGCAGCATCGGGAGCACGCGCGTGGGCAGGTAGGCGCTCGTGCCGCGGCCGCGGGCTTCGAAGTCCAGCGCCGATCCGCGCTCCACGTAGTGGCTGACGTCGGCGATGTGCACGTAGAGCAGATCCTCGTCGCCGTCCTCGACGAGGCTGACCGCGTCGTCGAAGTCCTCGGCGTCGGTGGGATCGATCGTGTACGTCTCGAGGTGGGTCAGATCCGTGCGGCGGGCCCGCTCGTCGTCGTCGAGCTCCAGCTCCCTGCGGTTGGCTTGGCGCTCGGGTCGTTGAGGGTACTCCCAGGCGAAGTGCTCGGAGAGGTTCACGTGCCGGCGGGCGACCAGCTCGTTGGCTTCGTGGGTGTCCAGCAGGTCGGTCCCGAGCAGAAAGCGCACGTAGGCGCCCGAGATCGAGGTGTCCTGCGTGCCCAGCCAGTCGTACGCCAAGAAGCGGCAAAAGCGGTTGAGGATGAACCCGTCGAGGGTGTGGATCGGCGTCTCGGCGAGGCCGACCTTGCCGCGGTCGCGGTCGTGCAGGACGAAGTCGACCATCTGGTCGGCGACCGTCGCCAACCGCTCGCGGTCCGCCGCCTCGAGCTCGGCTTCGTCGGGGTGGAGGCTGTGGATGAGCGTCTCGGGTTCGCCGGTCTCGGGGTCCTCGACCTCCTCGACCTGGATCAGCTCGTTGCGCAGCTTGCGGATGCCCTCGATCGCGCGCCGGGCGGACGTGATCTCCTCGACGGTGTAGGCCTGGTAGCGCTCGCCGCGCCCCTCGGCGCGCTCGAAGTAGCCCACGCCCTCCTGCTGGCAGGACTGCAGGGCGTCGCGGACCTGGGCCACGTCGTCGCTCTCGGGGTCCTCGAAGATCATCCGGGCGGCGTCCTCGGGCGTGAACGAGCCGTCGAGATCGTTGACGATCAGCTCCCACAACCGGCGGTCGTCGAGCTCGTCGATCGAGTGCCGACGCTCGATGCTCGTGTCGGCCTCCCCGCCGCTCTCGATGTCGTTGACGAGCTGACGCAGCCGATCGTCGAGCTGGTTGCTCGACATCGAGCTGGGGTCGTCGACGCGGGCCTTGAGGGCGACCTCCTTGACCTTGTCACGGGAGAGCTCCTTCTCGCCCTCGACCGTGTGCGCGACGACGAGGTAGTTGGAGCCTCGCTTCACGCGATCGAGGTAGATCGCGTACAGGTCGCTGGCCTCGGACAGGCCCAGCGTGCCCTCCTTGAGCTGGAGCACGTCACCCGGTTTCACACCGTCCAGGATGCGAACCCACGTAATCAGCGTTGGGGGGCTGGGCCGCCGGCGCGGTCACCGCCCGACGAACTCGGGCTCGCGATCCTCCAGGAACGCCTCGACGCCCTCGGTCTGGTCCTCGGTCTCGTACATCGCTTCCTGGGCGGCGGCCTCCCGGCGCAGCATCTCGACCAGGGAGACGTCGGTGGCATCGCGCACGAGCTGGCGCGCCGTCCGCAGGGCTCGCGTGGGGCCCTCGGCCAGCTGGCGAGCCCGCCTGCGAGCGACTTCCTCGACGTCCCCGGCCGGCACCGCGTCGCTGACGAGGCCCCAGTCGTCGGCCTGTTCCCCGGGGAACGTCTTCGCGCCCAGGATCAGGTCCAGGGCGCGCTTGGGGCCCAGGGCCCGGGTGAGGTGCCAGCTCGTGCCGGCGTCGGGGGTCAGCCCCAAGCGAGCGTGCGTGGCGCCCAGCACCGCTTCCTGGGCCGCGATCGTGACGTCGCAGCTGACGGCCAGGCCCAGCCCGGCGCCGATCGCGGCCCCGCGGACGGCGGCCACGGTCGGGGCCGGGAACGCGTCGACCTCTTCGATCAACGGGCCCAGGTGCTCCTCCATGGCCTCCCGCGTCGCGCTTGGATCATCCTTGCGCTGTTCCATCCAGGCGACGTCGCCGCCGGCGCAGAACGTGGACCCCTCGGCGGTGACGAGCAGGGCTCGCACGTCCGCCGTCCGTGCCTGAGCCAACCGCTCGCGCAAGGCTTCGATCAGCTCGCGCGAGAGCGCGTTGCGCTTGTCGGGACGGTCGAGGACGAGGTGCGCCAACCCGTCGGTGGTCGACAGCCGCGCCAGCGTCATCGCGCGATGGAGGGACGACCTCGGGGAAAAACTGCCGGGCGGCACGTGGCCGCCGGTGCCGAGCTCGCCCCGGCAGGGGGAAGCTTGATGCTGGACCAGGTAGGGTGCTGGCGTGGCGATCCGCGTGGAGGAGCCGACAGCCGACGGCTGGGGGGCCCGCCTGCACCAGGCGCTGGCTCGTCGCTTCGGCATCGACACGCGCGGCCTGGCGGCCTACCGCATCGCGATCGCCGCGCTCGTGCTCGTCGACCTTTTCGCCTACCGGTTGCCGGACCTGGGCGCCTTCTACACCGACGACGGCGTCTTGCCGCGCAGCTTGCTGGCGGAGACCTTCCCCGTGGCGGCCTCGATCAGCCTCCACGCCGTCACCGGTGCCTGGGCTGGCCAACTCGCCCTGTTGAGCCTCACAGCGGCCGCGAGCGCGGCCCTGCTCGTCGGCTACCGCACCCGTTGGGCCGCGATCCTCACGTGGCTGGGCCTGGCCTCGATGCAGGCTCGCAACCCGCACGTGCTTAACGCCGGCGACACGCTCGTGCTGGCCACCCTGTTCTTCGGCCTGTTCCTGCCGCTGGGGCGCCGCTGGTCGCTGGATGCCCTCCACCGATCCGAGGAAAGCTCGGCCCAGGCGGACGTCGTGGCCAGCCCCGCCTCGGTCGGCCTGCTGTTGCAGATCGTGGTCGTGTACGCGACGAACGCCGTGTTCAAGACCCGCAGCTCCGGCTGGATGCAGGGCACCGCCGTGCGGCGGATCTTCGCCCTCGACGACTTCACCGTCCGCTTGGGCGACGGCCTCGCTCAGGTCCCAGAGCTGCTCGTGGCGGCCAACTGGGTCTGGTTCGCCGCCCTGATCGCCTCGCCGTTGCTCGTTCTGCTCCCCGGTTGGCCGCGGGCGGCCTACGCTGGCCTGCTCGCCGCCCTGCACCTGGGGATGCTGGCGACCCTGATGCTGGGCGTGTTCCCGCTCGTCTCGATCGCGGCCCTCCTCGTCGTCGTCCCGCCGGTCGCCTGGGATCGTCTCGAGGCGACCGCCACGCCTCTTCGGCGACGGATCGCGGCCTCGATCCCGTCGAGGACACGGTCACCCGGGTCGCCAGGGTTGCCGGAGGGTCTGCGCGAGACCGGCCGCGATCTCGTGCACAGCGGGCTGGCGGTCCTCGTCGTCGCTGGTCTGCTCTGGCACGCGATGGCGCTGGGGTTCGTGGCGAAGCCGGCCGCTCTCGACCAGGCCGGCCGCGCGGCCGAGCACGAGTGGCGCATGTTCGCGCCCGCCTCGACCACGTACGGCTACGTCGAAGCCCCCGCCGAGCTCGGCTCCGGCGAGACCGTGGACGCCATCCAAGGCGAACCCTACACCCGCCAGCCGCCCGGGGATCTGGCGGACGCCTACCCGTCCACGCTGTGGCACCGCTACCTGAAGGACCTGCCCGAGGTGACCGACGCCGAGCAAGCCGCCCTCGCAGGGTACCTATGCGAACAGATCCGGACGAGCCACGGCGAGGCGGCCGAGAGCCTCGAGCTGGTGTACGTCGAGCACGAGATCCGGCTCGACGGGCCCGACCCTGTGGAGCGTCAGACGCTGCACAGCCAGCCCTGCTCGGGCTGAGGGAGGATAATGAAGAACAGGTCGACGAGCGGCCCTCGTCACGCCGGCGCTTCGACGTGGGGAGCTATTCCCCGGTGAACTCGGGGCGCTCGCGAAATTTTGGGGAAAATTTCGATCAAAAAGAGGTGGCCCCGGCCTTGCGGCCGGGACCCCGAATCGTCGACGAGCGGCCCTCGTCACGCCGGCGCTTCGACGTGGGGAGCTATTCCCCGGTGAACTCGGGGCGCTCGTCGTTGACGTAGGCCTCGAGCCCGATGTCGGCGTCCTCGGACTCGAACAGGCGCTGTTGGAGCTCGCGCTCCATCGCCAGCGCGCTGGTGAAGTCGACCTCGGGGCCGCTCTGGACGGCGCGCTTGATGTTGCCGACGGCCTGCGAGGCGCTGTCGGGACTGGTGAACTGCGAGGCGTACTCCAGGGCCTTGCCCTCGAACGCCTCGACGGAGTCGGCCTCGAGGAACTCGTTGACCAGGCCGACCTCGGCCGCCTGTTGGAAGCTCTTCAGCTGACCCGTCGTCATCCACTCCATCGCGCGGGACTTGCCGATCAGGCGAGCCAGCCGCTGGGTGCCCCCGGTGCCCGGGAGGACGCCGAGGTTGACCTCGGGCAGGCCGATGTTGGCCTCGTTCTCGCCCTCGGTGGGGTCGTGCGCGACGCGCAGGTCGCAGGCCATCGCGATCTCGAGCCCGCCACCGACCGTGTGCCCGTTCAGAGCCGCCAAGACCAGCATGTCCGTCTGCTCGAGCCGGTTGAGGGTCTCGTTGGCGTGCAGACAGAACTGGTACTTGAACTTGGGATCGGCCTCGTTGAGCATCGAGATGTCGGCGCCCGCGCAGAAGAAGCGGTCGCCGGCACCCGTCAGCATGATCGCCTCGACGTCCTGATCGAAGCGCGCCTCGAGGATCGCGTCGTCGAGCTCGCGCATCATCTCGAAGCTGTACGTGTTCGCCCTCTTGGGCGCGTTGAGCGTGATCTTCGCGACGTTCTCCTTCGTCTGGTACGTCACGAGGTCGCCGTACTCGGGATCGAAGTCGGGCATGGGGGGAACTCCTCGGCCACGCGAAAGGGGAGCCTGGATATCAGCGTTGGGCCGACCAGCGACGGCTGTGCCCGCCCGCGGCCCGCCTGCTCCCGCCAGCAAGCGCTTCCTCGACCAGGGACCGCCTGCGGAGAGCTTAGGCGGCTGGCCGATGAAGCTTTCCTCATGGGGCCGTCCCGCGGGGCCGGCGAGGAAGAGGTCCAGCTGCGCAACCGCCAGCACGAGATCGTGGCCGACCTCGGGCGCCGGGCGCTCGCCGGCGACGATCCCGACTGGCTGATGCACGATGCAGCCGCCGTGCTCGCGGACACGCTGGACGCCGCCTACGTCGGCATCTTCACCCTGACGAGGGACGGCGACCGGCTCCAGCTGCGGGAAGGCGTCGGCTGGCGGGAGGGCGAGGCACCCGAGGACGGGCCCTCGCACCGCGAGCACCTCGGCGGCCCGGTCCTCGCCCGGGGCCAAGCGGTGGTCTTCGGCGCCGCGGAGGAGCCGATCCCGCACACCGACCGCCTCGTCCGCCACGGGGTCGAGACCGGGATCGCGGCCCCGCTGCTGGCCGACGGCGAACCCCTCGGCATCGTCGGCGTCTACGACACCGACGGGCAGGCCTTCACCAAGGCCGACCGCGCCTTCGTGGAGAGCGTCGCCAACGTGCTCTCGGCCAAGCTGGAGACCGAGCCGGCCCCGCCGGGTGAACCGGAGACGCGACGGGAGCCCGATCTCCAAGCGAGCGCACGCTACCGCCAGAAGCTCGACGACATCATGACGGCGCCCCAGCTCGACGGCGACGAGAAGATCCAGCGCCTGCTGGAGCTGGGTCGCGAGCGCCTGGGCGTGGAGAACGGCCACGTCGTCCGCATCGACGTCCCGGAGGGCCGCTACGAGATCGTGCAAGTCGCGGGCTCGGGCCTCGTCCAGACCGGCTCGGCCCCGGACCTCGAGGAGACCTACTGCCGGGAGACGATCGGCGCCGGCGACATCAGGGAGGTCCCCGATGCGCGGGAGACCGACGGGGCCGGAGATCGGGCCGACGAGCGGTCGGGCATCGGGGGCTACGTCGGCACCGAGATCCAGGTCGACGACGAGCCCTGGGGCACGATCTGCTTCGTGAACGAGGAACCGATCGAGCCGTTGAGCGAGGCCCAGCGGGCGTTCGTCAACCTCATGGGTCGCTGGGTCGGCCAGGAGATCGAGCGCCGCGAGCACGTGCGTCGGCTCCGGGAGGAGAAGGAGCGCTTCGCCTCGCTCGTGCAGGAGGTCGAGGAGTACGCGATCTTCACGCTGGACACCGAGGGTCACGTGCGGAGCTGGAACAACGGGGCCCGGCGGATCAAGGGGTACACGGAGGCCGAGATCCTGGGCCGCAGCTTCGAGGTGTTCTACACGGAGGAGGACCGCGAGGCCGGGCGCCCCCGGCGCAACCTCGAGGCGGCGGCCGAGTACGGATCTGTCGAGGACGAGGGCTGGCGCGTGCGGGCCGACGGATCGCGGTTCTGGGCGAGCGGGACGATCACCGCGCTTCACGACGACGAGGGCGAGATTCGCGGGTTCGCGAAGGTCACCCGCGACATGACCCAGCGGCGCAACCGCGAGGAGGAGCTGCGCCGCGAGAAGGAGCGCTTCCACCTGCTCGTCGACGAGGTCGAGGAGTACGCGATCTTCATGCTCGACACCGAGGGCCACGTGCGAAGCTGGAACAAGGGCGCCCGGCAGCTCGAGGGCCACACGGAGGCCGAGATCCTGGGCCGCAGCTTCGAGGTGTTCTATCCCGAAGAGGACCGGGACGCCGGCGTGCCCGAGCGCAACCTGCAGGTGGCCGCCGAGTACGGATCGATCCAGCAGGAGGGCTGGCGGGTGCGCGCCGACGGCTCCCGGTTCTGGGCGAACGTGACGATCACGGCGCTACGCGGCGAGGACGGCGAGCTTCGCGGGTTCGCGAAGATCGCCCACGACATGACCGAGCGCCGCGAGCACGTGCGCCGGCTCCGGGAGGAGAAGGAGCGCTTCGCGTCGCTCGTCGACGAGGTCGAGGAGTACGCGATCTTCATCCTCGACACCGAGGGCCAGGTGCGGAGCTGGAACAACGGGGCCCGGCGGATCAAGGGGTACACGGAGACCGAGATCCTGGGCCGCAGCTTCGAGGTGTTCTACACGGACGAGGACCGCGAGATCGGGCGCCCCCAGCGCAACCTCGACCACGCGGCCGAGTTCGGGTCGGTCCAGGACGAGGGCTGGCGCGTGCGGGCCGACGGATCGCGGTTCTGGGCGAGCGTGACGATCACGGCGCTCCACGACGACGAGGGCGAGCTTCGCGGGTTCGCGAAGGTCACCCGCGACATGACCCAGCGGCGCAACCGCGAGCGCGAGCTGGAGGAGTCCGAGCGCCGCCACCGGACGCTGATCGAGAACTTCCCCGACGGCGCGGTCGCGATGTTCGACGAGCGCCTCCGATACACCGTGGCCGGAGGCGAGCTGCTCGACCAGCTGGACATGGAAGGCCAAGAGGTCGTCGGCCAGACGGTCCACAGCCTCCACGATCCCGACGTCGCCGAGCGCCTGGTCGACCCGTACGAGACGGCCCTCGCAGGCGACCACGGCGAGGCCGAGGTCGCGATCCGCCCCGACCGGGAGGTGCGCGTCCAGACGATCCCCGTCCGCGACGTCGACGGGGACGTCTACGCCGGCCTGGTCGTCGTCCAGGACGTCACCGAGCTCAAGGAGCGCGAGCGACGGCTGGCCGAGTCCAACGAACGCCTCGAGCAGTTCGCCTACGCCGCCAGCCACGACCTGCAAGAGCCGCTGCGGATGGTGTCCACCTACCTCCAGCTGATCGAGGATCGCTACGGCGACATGCTCGATGGGGAGGGACGGGAGTTCTTCGCATACGCCATCGACGGGGCCCAGCGCATGCGGGAGATGATCCGCAGCCTGCTCGCGTACTCCCGCGTCACCCGCCAGGGTCAGCCCTTGGAGGCCATCGACGCGCGCGGCGTGGTCGACGACGCGATGGCCGACCTCCAGCTGCAGATCGAGGAGACCGAGGGGGAGATCACGATCGGCGACCTCCCGACCGTGGCGGCCGACCCCGACCAGCTCGCCCAGGTGTTCCGCAACCTGCTCTCCAACGCCCTACGCTACAGCGGCGACGAGCCTCCGCGCGTGCACGTCGACGCCGAGCCGCGCGACGAGATGTGGCAGTTCTCCGTCCACGACGAGGGCATCGGCATCCCCGAAGAGCAAACCGACCGCATCTTCGAGGTCTTCCGCCGCCTGCGCGGCCCCGAAGAGGAGGGGACCGGGATCGGGCTGGCCCTCTGCGAGCAGATCGTCGACCGGCACGGCGGCCGCATGTGGGTCGAAAGCGAGCCCGGCGAGGGCTCGACGTTCTACTTCACGATGCCCCCCGTCGACGACGCGTGAGCCGACCTTGCCAACCTCTTTCACCCCCCACGCACGTACGACTCCCGCATGGACGGCGGCCACCTCGTTGCCGAGACGCTCGACCGCGCCGACGCGCCCGGCCTGTTCACGCTGTGCGGCGGCCACGTGATGAACATCTACGACGGGTGCCTGGACCGCGACATCCCGGTGATCGACGTCCGCCACGAACAGGCCGCCGTCATGGCCGCCGACGGCGTCGCCCGCCTCACCGGCGAACCCGGCGTCGCCGTCGTCACCGCCGGCCCCGGCGTCACGAACGCCATGACCGGGTTCGAGAACGCCAAACGCTGCGACTCGCCCGTCATCACGATCGGCGGCCAGGGCCCGCTCGAGGACATCGACAGGGGCTCCTTGCAGGAGAGCGACCACCTCGGCTTCGTCGATGCGGCCACGACGTGGAGCCGCCGCATCCACGACACCCAGCGCCTGGGCGAGTACGTCGAGCGCGCCTACCGCCACGCCACCAGCCTCCCGATGGGGCCCACGTTCCTCGAAGCCCCGTGGGACGTCCTGTTCGGCGACACCGCCACCGAGGCCCCCGCGGACGTCCGCACCCGGCCCCCGCGCTCGCTGGCCGACCCCGAAGCCATCCGGGAGGCCGTCGACGTGCTCGAAGCCGCCAACCGGCCCGCCATCGTCGCCAGCGGCGGTGTGCGGTGGGGCGAGGGCGTCCGCGAGGTGCGCGACCTCGTCGAGCTCACCGGCATCCCCGGCTTCCAGAACGGGCTCGGGCGCGGCACGTTCGGGCCCGACGTCGACGACGCCTACCACCTTACGCGGGGCTCGGCCTTCAAGCGCGCCGACGCGGTGCTCAGCCTCACGATGCCCTGGGACTTCCGCACCGGGTTCGGCGACAAGGTCGCCGACGACGCGACGATCATCCAGGCCGCCCAGTCCGGTGAACGCGCCGGCGAGAACAAGGCCTGCGACCTCGCGCTCGTCGGCCACACCGGCGCCATCTGCGAGCAACTGCTCGCGGAGGCCAAGGGCCGATCGTGGACCCGCCGGGAGGACTGGCACGGCACGATTCAGGGCAAGGAAGCCGAGAAGATGGAGAGCGTGCGCGACGTGCCCGCCGCCGAGGCGGGCGTCTCCGCGATCGACCTCGTCGACCACATCGCTCCCTACGTCGAGGACGATGCGCTGTTCATCGGCGACGGCGGCAACATCGTCGCCACCGCTGCCAAGATCCTGCGCCCCACCGAGCCCGAGCACTGGCTCGACACCGGCCCCTTCGGCTGCCTGGGCGTGGGCCCGCCCTTCGCGATCGCCGCCAACGTCGTGTTCGACGACGAGACCCCCCTCGTGCTCGAAGGCGACGGCAGCTTCGGCCTCAACGGCATGGAGATCGAGACGCTGGCCCGCCACGACATGGGCGCCGTGTTCGTCCTCGCCAACGATGCCGCCTGGAACCAGATCCGCGTACCCCAGCTCCAGTACTACGGCGAGGAGCGCGCCGTCGCCACCGACCTGGCGTCCACGCGCTACGACGAGGTGGCCGAAGGCATGGGCGCCGAGGGCATCCACGTCCGCGAGGAGCCCGAGCTCCCCGACGCCCTGCAGGAAGCCTGGCGCATCGCCGACGACGGCGTCCCCGTCGTCGTCAACGTCGACGTCGATCCCAACACGAACGCCGGCACCGGCGGCTACCCCGCCTGAACCCGATCGCGCCGGCCTGGGTGGCTGGCGGCCACGCTCACGCCACCAGGTCAGTTGCCCTCGAGCGCGTCGATCACGATCGCGGCCGCCAACAAGGCGCTGCGGGGAACCTCGCCGGCATCCTCGACCGCGACATCGTACTTGTCGCGGAAGCTGAACCGCTCGCGGATCTCGCCGATCGGTTCGCCGTCGGCGTCCTCGATCGCGTACCGGTAGGGGATCAACGCGAAGATCGAGCTGACGCTGCGAAGCACGTCCAGCAGCGTGCTGCGGCTCTCGGCCCGCGCCAGCAGCCGACCCTCGGCGTCCGAGATCGTCCAGGCGTGGTGGAAGAACGTGAACTGCTTGCCCAGCACCAGCACCGGCTCGTCGGTCTCGGGGTCGACGATCGCGTAGTCGCCGGCGACGTCGAACACCTGCTGAGCCTTGACCGTGAACGCCGGCGTCCCGTCCGGGTGCTCGAACGGGAACTCCTCCTTCATCTTCAACAGCTTCTGCTTGCCCTCGAGCACCGCCTCGCCGCCCTCGTCGTACACCGTGTACCGGTTGCGGACGAGGCTCTGCTTCACGCGGTAGACGTCGTCGGTCAACCCCAACCGATCCAACGCCTCGAGGGCCGGTCGCTCGGACACGACCCCCGGCATGGGTCTGCCCGTGAAAAGCTCCTCGTCTCGGCGCGGCCGGCGCCAACCTCTTCAACGCCTGGAGGGTTGTCCCCGCGATGACCGCGAACGTCGCCGTCCTGGGCGCCGGCACGATGGGTCACGGGATCGCGCTGCTCACCGCCCGCGAGGGCCACCCCACGCACCTGTTCGACGTCGCCGACGCCCCGCTCGAGGCCGGCGTCGGGAACATCGAGGACGCCCTGCAGGAGGGCGTCGACCGAGGCAAGACGACGGCCTCCGAGAAGAAGCAAGCCCTCGATCGGTTGACCCCGACCACCGACCTGGCCGCCGCCGTCGCCGACGCCGACGTCGTGATCGAGGCCGTGCCCGAGGATCTGGATCTCAAATGCGACACGTTCCAGCGCGTCGAGGAGAACGCGCCCGCCGACGCCCTGCTGGCGACGAACACCTCCTCGCTGTCCGTCGACGCCATCGCCGAGCCGTTGGCCGAGCCCGCGCGGGTCCTCGGCATGCACTTCTTCAACCCGCCCTACATCATGGACCTGGTCGAGGTCGTCCACGCTCCCGCCACCGGCGACGAGCGCGTGGACGAGGCCGTCACCTTCGCCGAAGACCTCGGCAAGGACCCCATCGTGGTGCGCGACGTGCCCGGGTTCGCCAGCTCGCGGCTGGGCGTCGCGCTCGGGCTCGAAGCGATCCGCATGGTGCAAGACGACGTCGCCGAGCCCGAGGCGATCGATGCCGCGATGACGCAGGGCTACAACCACCCGATGGGGCCGCTGGAACTGACCGACATGATCGGCCTCGACACCCGGCTCGAGATCGCCCGCTACCTCCACGAGGAGCTGGGCGACCGCTTCGAACCACCCGAGCTCCTCGAAGCGATGGTCGAGGACGGCAAGCTCGGCAAGAAAAGCGGAGAGGGCTTCTACGAGTACGCGTAGAGAGCGGGAGAGGAGGGGCTTGCGGGTCCCTGGCGCTGGGACGGGAGCCCGGGCCGGCACAGGCTGGAGGTCGGCGTCTGATCCGCCCATCGGTTCGCCGTGAGCTTCGAGCGTCCACCGTTTGGCGACCAGCGGCCATCGTCTCCCCTCCGCCATCTGCCCCACGTCCATCCCCTCCCCGCCCGACGCGTACCGGAGTCGAAAGGCTAACCAGCGCCCTCCGAGGTGAGCCGCCGTGAAGCGGGCCCTAGCCAGTCTCGGCGACGAGGATCTCGACGTGCTCGTCGTCGGGGGCGGCATCCACGGCGTCTGGACGGCCCGCTGGGCCGCCGCCTGCGGGCTCGACACCGGGCTCGTCGAAGCCGTCGACTACGCGTCCGGCACGAGCTCGCGCTCGACGATGCTCGCTCACGGTGGGTTGCGCTACCTGGCCCAGTACGATTTCGGGCTGGTGCGCGAGGCGCTCACCGAGCGCGCCCACCTCGTCCACAAGGCGCCCCACCTCGTGCGCCCGCTCGCGTTCCTGTTGCCCTTCTACGAGGACTCGCCTTTCCCCGACTGGCAGCTGCGGATCGGCGTCCGCCTGTACTCGTTGCTGGCGCGCGGGAGCGGGTTCCCCCGCCACGAGCTGTTGACCAAACGCCAGGTGCTCGAACGCGAACCCGGGCTGCGCGAGGAGGGCCTCACCGGCGGCGCGCTGTACTGGGACGCCCAGATCCTCGCCCCCGAGCGGCTCACGACGCTCGTGGCGCGCGAAGCCGACGACCGCGGCGCCCACCTGGCCAACCACGCCCGGGCCCGCGATCTGCTCGGCGAGCACCGCATCGAGGGGGTCCTCGTCGAGGACACGCTCACCGGCGACGAGCTGCACGTCGAGGCCGACACCGTCGTCAACGCCACCGGTCCCTTCCTCGACCGGTTCCTGGACGAGGCCGGGCCCGAGGACGGCATGGTGCGCCTCACGAAGGGCGTCCACCTGGCCACGCCCCCGTTCACCGACCACGCCGTCGTCGTCAACGCCACCGACGGCCGGACGTTCTTCGCCGTCCCCTGGCACGGCCACCAGTGGGTCGGCACCACCGACACCGACTACACCGACGACCCCCGCGAGGTTCACGCCACCCGCGAGGACGTCAGCTACCTCCAGGACAGCCTGCGCCGCTACTTCCCGGATGCCCCGGTCGACCGGGTCCGGTTCACGAACGCCGGCCTCCGCAACCTGCTCAACGTCGAAGGCGTGCCCCCCAGCGACGTCTCCCGCGGCGCCGAGATCCACGACCACGTCGACGAGGGCCGCCCCGGCATGGTGTCCCTCGTCGGTGGCAAGCTCACCACCGCTCGCGCCACCGCTCGCGAGCTCTTCGAGGCGGCCGCCCGCTACCTCGACGACGTGCCCCAGCCGTGCGACACGGACCGACGGCTGCCTGGCGGCGACGTCGATCCGCCCCGCGCCTACCGGCAGGCCCGCCGCGTGCTCGACGAGCGGGGGCTCTCGGCCGCCACGGCCCGCCGCCTGGTCCGCCTGTACGGCAGCGAGTGGGCCCACGTCGCCGGTGCCGGCCTCGACGGGCTCGGGGCCGAGGGCTCGATCCTCGCCGGTGAAGCCGAGCGCGCCGTCGCCCTCGAGAGCGCCCGCACCGTGGCCGACGTGCTGCGCCGCCGCACGCTGGCCTGGGCCGGCCCCGACCGCGGACGGGACGCCGCCGAGCACGTGGCCGCGATCCTCGAAAGCGAGGGCGTCGATCGCGATCAGGCGCAGGCCAGCATCGGGGACTACGAGGACGAGCTGGCGCTCCACGAGCGCTGGCAAGACTAGCCTGCCGGCTATGCTTGGGGTAAGCTCTCGCTCGGCCTCCGGCGGTGAAAGCGCTCGGACCGGCGCGAGCGCTCACGCAAACCAAGACCGCCAGTCTCGGTCGGTTCACGCGTGCAACCAAGCGCCTTTTCCCGGTCCTCGGGGAGGACCACGGTGTGATGGCCGAGCTGAACCGGATCCCGCTGCGCCACGACTGGACGCCGACCATCCGCCCGATCGCGCAGACCGCCGACCCCAAGCTCCCTGGGTAGGCGAGCTGGATGCCTCGCCCGCGCTCCCCGGCGCGGGTCACGACCACGGCCCGGGCACCCGTCCGTGGGGTCGCCTCGAGCCCGTCGGCGACGAGCGAGGCCCTGGCGGTCGAGCCGAGGGTTCTCGACCGTCCAGGGGCCCATCGTCGGCCCGGTTCGGGCTGGGGGTGGTTCCGCAAGGTTCCTGTCGGGGAACGCCCTCGTCCATCGTGTGCCCGACGACGAGGCCGAGATCCTGGCCGTCGTGGACGAGGACGACGAGCGGGTCGACGAGGCGCCGCGCGGAACGGTGCACGACGACGAGCTGCGCCACCGGGCCGTCCACGTCCTGTTGAGCGACGAGCAAGGCAGCCTGTGGCTGCAGAAACGCTCGCAGACGAAGCGGACCTCCCCCTCGCGGTGGACCTCCTCGGCCAGCGGGCACGTCCCTACCGGCGAAGACCCACGCGAGGCCGCCCAGCGCGAGATCGCCGAGGAGCTCGGCGTCGAGGCGCCCGTCCTCACGTTCGTCGGGCGCACCTACGTCGAGGATCTCGACCTGGGCGAGCGCGAGTTCAACTACGTGTTCGCCGGCATCCACCCCGGCACGTTCGACCCCGACGAGGACGAGGTCACCCAGGTCACCGCCTTCGAGCCGCACGAGATCGACGAACGCATGGGCGTGGCCCCCGGTGCCTTCGCCACCTCGTTCCGGGCGATCTGGCGCCGATCGCGCAAGGGCGACCTCGAGACCGACGACGAACGCCTGTCCGTGTAGGCTGGGCGCAACGGTTTCCCGCCCGAGGGGGCTAGGCGGCTCGTGTCCGTGGTCGAGATCGACGGCGCCCACGGCGAGGGCGGCGGGCAGGTCGTCCGCACGGCCGTCGCGATGAGCGCCTGCACCGGCCAGACGGTGCGCGTCCGCAACGCCCGCGCCAACCGCTCCTCGACGGGGCTTCGCCCCCAGCACGTGGCCGCGATCGACGCCGTTGCCCAAGCCTGCTCGGCCGACACGTCCGGCGTCGAGGTCGGCGCCAAGACCTTCCAGATCGACCCCGGCGAGGTCGCCGGCGGCCGCGTGCGGGTGGACACCGGAACCGCCGCCAGCACGGTGCTCGTCGCGCACACGCTCGTGCCCTTGAGCGACCGATTGGAGGAACCGCTGACCCTGATGGCCAAGGGCGGCACCGACGTCAAGCACGCGCCCACGCTGGCGCACTTCCGCTCGGCGCTTGTCCCCTGGGCTCGCCGGCTGGGCGTCCCGATCGAGGTCAACCAGGCCCGCGAGGGCTTCTACCCCGTCGGCGGCGGCCGACTGTCCGTCACGATCGGGCCGCGCGAGGAGCCGGACCTGTCCGAGCCGACGATCGAACGCGGCCGGCTGCGCTCGATCGACGTCCACGTTCGCATCGCCGACCTGCCCGACCACATCCCCGAGCGCATCCACCGCACCGCGGAGGGCTTGCTCGGCGGACACGAGGCGCCGGTGCACACGAGCGTGGAGCGCGTCGACGCCGAGTGCCCGGGCGTCGTCGTCGACGCCTTCGCCCACCACGGGGACACCGTGCTGGCGGCGAACGCGCTCGGCGAGCAAGGCGTGCCCAGCGAGACGGTGGCCAAGAACCTGGCCGGCGACCTCGTCGCCGAGCTGTCGAGCTCGGCCACCGTCGACGTGCACCTGGCCGACCAGTTGGTGCCTTTGCTGCCCGGCGCGCCCGGGACCGGCTACCGCGTGCGGGAGGCCACCAGCCACCTCGAGACGAACCTCGAGGTGCTGGAGGCCTTCCGGGGCCAAGCGGCCGAGCTCGTGGACACCGACCGCGGATGCATCGTTCGGTCGCTGCGGTGAGATCTCAGGCGGGCGTCGAGGAGGTCGACCGTCCGCCGCGTTGCCGGTGCACGCGGTAGGCCGTCGGGTCGTGCACGCGAGCGTTCTCGATCCAACCGGCCACGCGCTCGCGGTTGACCAGATCCTCCTCGGGCTCGGTGTCGAAGGCCACGCGTCGGTCCTGCAGCCGCTGGGCCAACCGGTCGGGGTCCCAGGCGGTGAGGTCCGCGATCGTGCGCACCCCGCTGCGGACGAGGATCTCGGCCGAGCGCGGCCCCACGCTGGGCAGCGCCATCAGCTCGGCCTCGTGCTGCCAGCGTCGGACCGTGAGCGGATCCCGGTCGAGGTTCTCGGCGACGCGCTTGGCGTTGGCCATCCACAGCTGCTCGGTGTCGGAGACCCCCATCGCGAGGAGCTCGTCGGCTTCGGTGGCCTCGATCCCGGCCACGGCCTCGATGTCGTGGATGTCGCCGAACGGGGTCGGCGTGGACGTGCGCCGGGTCTGCTGGGCCAGGGAGGCGTGCTCGGCGTCCAGCTCCTCCAGGCGCGAGCGCAACTCGTCGATGCGCTCGCCGAAGCGCTGGTTCGCCAGCTCCTCGTGACGTTCCCAGGCCTCCTCGCGGGCCGACTCCAACCCCTCGCGTTGGTCGACGAGCGCCGCGTGGTGGTCCCCCAGCGCGGCGAAGGCCCGATCCAGGTAGACCAGGGCGGCGATGAGGCCGAGCCCGAGCACCAGGCTCGTGCCGGCCAACCCGACGGTGAGCGACGTGGCGCTCACGAACTCCGGGAAGACCAGGCCGGCAGCCGCGAGGCCAGCCACCGCCAGGGCGGCGAGCCCGGCGAGGGCAGCGATCCAGCGGAACCCGCGCCCGTGCGAGGCTTCCTCCTCCAGCGACGTGCGGGATCGTTCCTGGGCCATGGCGAGGCCTGAGCAGGCCTCCGGGATAGGGCCTGGTCCAGCCGTAGATGTTCAGCCCGCCGTGTTCGGCCAGTTACGCGAACGCGGCGTCCTTCGTCAGCTGCTCGCCGGTGTCGATCGCTTGGCCCTTGACCTTGTCCGCGGCATGCTCGAAGTCCTCGCGGTTGACCACGGTCCGGTCGGACCGGATCGCGCGCATGCCGGCCTCCGTGCAGATCGCGTGGATGTCGGCCCCGGTGGCGCCCTCGCCGACGAGCAGTGCCAGATCGCGGGCCTCCAGCTCCTCGGCGACCTCCATGCCGCGCGTGTGAACCTGGAAGATCTCACTGCGCCCCTCGACGTCCGGTTCGGGGACCTCGAGCCGCCGGTCGAAGCGACCGGGCCGGGTGAGGGCGCTGTCGAGCATGTCGACACGGTTCGTGGCGCCGATGATCTTCACGTCGCCACGGTTGTCGAAGCCGTCCAGCTCGCTGAGCAGCTGCATCAGGGTGCGCTGAACCTCGCGGTCGCCGCTCGTCGAGGCCTGGTAGCGGGAGGCCCCGATGGCGTCGAGCTCGTCGATGAACACGACACAGGGCGCCTTGTCGCGCGCCATCTGGAACAGCTCGCGTACGAGGCGAGCGCCTTCGCCGATGTACTTCTGCACGAGCTCGCTGCCGACGATGCGGATGAACACCGCGTTCGTCTGCGCCGCGACCGCCTTGGCCATCAGCGTCTTCCCGGTGCCGGGCGGACCGTGGAGCAGGATGCCCTTGGGCGGCGTGATGCCGACCTCGTCGAAGGCTTCCGGGCGGGACAGCGGGAGCTCGACGGCTTCGCGCAGCTCCTCGAGCTGCTGGTCGAGGCCGCCGATGTCCCCGTAGTTGACCTCGGGCTCCTCCAGCACCTCGGCTCCGTAGATGTTCGGGTCCAGGCTGGGGGGAAGCTCGGCCACGACGCTCATCGTCTGCTGGTTGAGCCCCACGCGGTCGCCGGGCTCGAGATCGTCGCCGTCCACGAACTCCGCGATCCGGGCCACGAAGTTGGGGCCGGCCGAGGACTTGCACACGACGCGTCCGTCCTCGAGCACGTCCTTGACGAAGCCGACGACGAGCGGCGGCGCCTTCAGCTTCTCCATCTCGGAGCGCAGGTGCTTGACCTCGCGCTCCAACCGTTTGCGGTCGTTCACCGACTCGCGGTACTCGGCCTCGATCTCACGCTTCTGGTCGCGGAGCTGCGTGTTCCGCTCCTCGAGGTTCTCGAGCCGTTCGGCGAGGTACTCGCTGTAGTCATCCCAGTCGGAGGGATCGAGGTCGAGGTCATCGCTCATGGGGCGGCACTCGCTGGGACGTTCGTGCCCTCCGTTAAAGGCTTTGTTGTCCAGCTCGTCGGTCGGCCTGCCTGAGAGCCCGTCGAGGGCGTCGATCCGTGGGGTGTCTAGGGGAAAACCCTTCAGCCGCGGGTCGCGTAGTTCGTCCACATGCCCTGCGAGATGTGCGGGAAGGAAGCCCCGCTGAAGCGGGCCGTGATCGAGGGGACGAAGATGCGGGTCTGTTCGGACTGCCTCGAGTACGGGGAAGAGGTGGACGAGCCCTCGACGAGCCCGACCACGACGCCGAGCACGGCGGGTGGGCAAGGCGCCGGCGGCGGCTCCGGCGGCGTCCAGGGCTCCTCTCAGCAACCGAAAGGCTCCCAGGACGTCTACGACGACGCCGACGAGATCCTCGCCGAGGACTACGGCAAGATCGTGCGCAAGGCCCGCGAGAAGAAGGACCTGACGGCCGAGGAGCTGTCCAACGAGATCAACGAGAAACGCTCGGTCGTCGCCAAGACCGAGCGCGGCGAGCACCATCCCAGCGACGATCTCGTCGGCAAGCTCGAACGGTTCCTCGACATCGAGCTCATGGTCGACCCGGGCGGGACCACCCAGCGCGTCTCCGGCGGCTCGTCGGGTTCCTCCAGCGGGGTCACGCTCGGCGACCTGATCAAGGACGAGATGGACGAGGACGAGGACTAAGACTGACGCCTCGCGCCGGCGGAAGAGGGAACGAAGGATGGTTTCTAGCGTCGGTGGGGCGCCGGCGCCCACGGGGGCCGGCCACCAAGCGCCCGATGACGCGGTGAGGCTTGCTCGAGCATCTGCAGGCGGCGTCGCCGTCGACTCGAAGGGCGTCGCTGAACGAGGACGAGGACTGACGCCTCGCGCCGACGGAGGGAAGAGGCCAAAAGGGTCCCAGCCGTAGCTTTCGCGAACGGATCCCGATGGTCGACGAGGAGATCCAGGCAGCTCGCGAAGCGCTCCGTGCCGGCGAGCTCGTCGTCTACCCGACCGACACGCTGTACGGGCTCGGCTGTCTGGCCGACCGGGAAGCGGCCGTTCGACGCCTGTTGTCCGTCGCCGACCGGCCTCCAGGCAAAGGCCTCAGCGTCATCTTCGCCCGTCTCGAGAGAGCTCGCGCGTGGTCAACGTGGACCGACGCCGCCCAGCGCCTGGCCGAGGCGTTCCTGCCGGGCTCGTTGACCCTCATCCTGGAGGCCTCCCCGCGCTCGCCGCGGACGATCCTGGCCGACGAGGGCACGATCGGGATCCGGCACGTCGACCGCGAGGCGACGATGGAGCTGCTGGAGGCCGGCCCGATCGTGGCCACCAGCGCCAACCCCGCCGGGCGAGATCCCCCGACCACGATCGAGGAGGCCCGCGCCTACTTCGGGGACGAGGTCGCCGCCTACGTCGACGCCGGCCGTCTGGACGGCCCCTCGAGCACCGTCGTCGACGCCCGTGGCGAGCGAGGAACCGTTATACGGGAAGGCCCCATCTCCGAGGACCAGATACAGGAGGCGTCTTCGCGTGGATCCTGACGTACGCCAGCAGTGGCTCGAGGCCGGGCGCATCGCAGCCGAAGGTCGCGAGCTCGCGCACGAGGTCGTCGAGGTCGGCACCGACTGGGTCGAGGTTGCCGAAGCGATCGAGGACCACGTGCGCTCGGAGGGCGCCGAACCGGCGTTCCCGGTCAACATCAGCGTGAACGAGGACGCCGCCCACGACACCGCCCGCCCGGGCGACGACCGCACGTTCGAGGAAGGCGACGTCGTCAAGGTCGACGTCGGTGCACACCTCGACGGCTACATCGGCGACACGGCCACCACGGTGCTGCTCGGCGGCCGCGGCCGCAAGCTCAAGCAAGCCGCCGAGGAGGCCCTGTCCGCGGCCATCGAGCGCGTGCAGGCCGGCGTCAACGTGAAAGAGATCGGATCCACCGTCCAGTCGACGATGCAGGCCCACGGCGCCAAGCCGATCTCGAACCTGACCGGCCACCTGATCGAGCGCTGGACCCAGCACGCCGGCATCTCGATCCCCAACATCCCCCACGGGGACAAGACGATCGAGGCGGGCCAGGTCATCGCGATCGAGCCCTTCGCCACCGACGGCGTCGGCAAGATCCACGAGGGCGAGGACGGCGGCATCTTCCACTACGAGCAGACCACCCGCCAGCGGCAAAACGACGTCCGTCAGGCGATGGAGATCATCGAGGACGAGTTCGACGAGCTGCCCTTCGCCAGCCGCTGGCTGGTCGACGAGGGCGTCAACGAGCGCCGGATGCCGCTCGTACTCCGCACGCTCAAGCGCACGGGCGCGATCGAGGCCTACGGCGTGCTCACCGAGGACGGCGACGGCCTCGTGGGGCAAGCCGAGCACACGATGATCGTGGAGGAGGACGGCGTCACGGTGACGACCGTGGCGGAGTAGGACGCCCACACCTGCGCTAGACTGCCGGCTGTGCTTGGGTTCAGCTCTCGCTCGGCCTCAGGCGGTGAAAGCGCGGAGCCGAGACGAAGGAGTAGCCACAGGCTACGTCGATGGCGACGGCGACAACGCTTGGAAACCTCACAACTTGCAAGGATTGTATCATCGCCGCCTGCGGGCGGCCTCGCCGTGAGGGGGGGTTACGGAGACCGCTCCCCCTCGATTTGGTGAACATTTCCTGGCCACCCGCTCGTGGGGGGAGACCGTGGGGCCGGAAATGTTCTGGTGCGCCGGTCTGCGGGGGATCGCGGACACCGCTCCCCCTCGTTTTCGCGAACGTTTCCCCGGCCGCGGGCAAAACGAAGCGACGGCCGGGGAAAGGTTCTCAGGCGGGCCATCTTGCTGTACGAATCGGAGATGCGCAGCCGAGATCGGTCCGGACGGCGGACCGATGCTCGGCCGTTGTCGCCGCCTGAGATCTCGCCCGTCCGGGCGATCTTAGCCGCGCCCGGATCTCTGATCCGGGCCGTGTCCATCGACAACCCGACTGAGGGGGGTCGCAGCCACCGCTCCCCCTCGATTTGATGAAAATTTCCTCTCCGACCGCGGGCCTGCAACCACCGGAGGGTCGGAA
>PXUB01000044.1 GCA_003009755.1 Thermoplasmatales archaeon SW_10_69_26 | reverse complement strand
CCTTGTGTGTCGACTCCCGCTGCGCGTCGGCTGGTCTGGGTGTGTGGTGAGGGGTCCTCCGGGCCGTTGGGTTCGTCAACGACCTCGGTGGATTGCTCAGTCGCCGGACGTCGAGGCCCCCTAGAAAAGAAAAAGGCTCTCCGCAAGCCTTTTGTCCTCGCCGGGACTGCCTCCGCCATGGACAAGAACGACGCCGCAAGGTACGGCGGTTACGCGCTCATCGCCTTGGGCGTTCTCCTCTACGTCGTTTACGGACTCATCCGTGGCGCCCCCACGGACGTGGGCGTCTACTCGATCACGATCGTGCCGGTCGTGTTCGGGATCGCCATCGCCTGGCTGACCAGCGAACCGGTCCCCGGCGAGAACTGAGGTGGGACGCCGTGGCCGAGGACAACCGCTCGTGGACGGAGAAGCACCGTCCCCGAACGCTGGACGATGTCGTCGGCAACCCCTCGGCCATCGACGAGCTCCGCTCCTGGGCGCGTTCGTGGACCGAGGGTCGACCCGACGAGCCCGGCGTGTTGCTCGCCGGGGAACCCGGCCTGGGCAAGACCAGTGCGGCGCTTGCTCTCGCCGACGACATGGGCTGGAGCACGATCGAGCTCAACGCCTCCGACGTCCGGACCGCGGACGCGATCGAGAAGGTCGCCACCCGCGGGGCCGTCAGCCAGGGCTTCTCCTCGACGGGCGAGTACCAGTCCACGGCCGAGGCTGGCCGCAAGCTGATCATCCTCGACGAGGCCGACAACGTGTTCGGCCGCGAGGATCGCGGCGGGATGCAACAGATCACACGCACGCTCGAGCAGACCCAGCAACCGGTCGTCCTCATCGCCAACGACGAGTACGAGCTCTCCTCGGCGATCAAACGCCGCTGCAAGCAGATCGATTTCGACAGCGTGCGCACGAGCACGATCACCTACGTGCTCGAAGGCATCTGCGAGGCCGAGGGCGTCGACGTGGAAGCCGGCGCCCTGCAGGCGCTCGCCGAACACGCCGATGGCGACGTGCGCGCCGCCGTCAGCGACCTCGAGTCGATCGCTCGCGGTGCCAAGCGCCTGGGGGTCGCCGACGTCGAGGAGCTGGGCTACCGCGACGAGACCGCAACGATCTTCGACGCGCTGGAGGACATCCTGCAGGCCGACAGCTTCCAGGACGCCCGCCGCGCCAGCTTCGATCTCGACGAGGACCCCGAGACGCTGCTGTTCTGGATCGAGGAGAACCTCCCCCGCGAGTACGACGACCCCCACGACCGGGCCGCCGGCATGGAGGTCGTCGCCCGCGCGGACGAGTTCCTCGGCGCGACCCAACAGACCCGCCATTACCGGCTTTGGTCTTACGCGACGGATCTGATGACCGGCGGCGCCGCCACCGCCAAGCGCAAGAGCTACTCGGGCTGGACCCGCTACCAGTTCCCCTCCTGGCTGCGCAAGATGGGCAGCTCGAAGAAGGCCCGCAAGCTGCGGGATCGGTTCGGCACGAAGGTCGGGACCGCCTTCCACACGGGCTCGAACACTGCCCGCGACCACGTCATCCCGGCTTTGCGGTTCATCGCCGGGCGCCACCGGGAGCTGGCCGTCCGCCTGACCGCACGGATGGAGCTCACCGACGACGAACTCGAGCTGCTGTTGCCGGATGCCACCTCCGGCGAGATCGACGACATCCTCGAGGACGCCGAGGCGTGGGCCCGCGAGCAGGGCCAACCCGACGAGACCGAGGTCTCGATCGACGTCCCCGACACGGGTGGGCCCACCGCTGAAGGGACCGATACCGAGCCCGGGACCGACGAGGACACCGAGACCCCCGACGACGGGGCCGATGCAGACGCCGACGACGAGGCCGGGGAGGAAGACGACGCCGCCGAACAGCTCGGCCTCGGCGACTTCTGAGCCTGCATCCTCGCGGTGGACGTGAAGCTCGCGGAGGAGCAAAGGCAACGATGGACCGACGAGATACCTCTCGGGCCGACCGGAGCGGGGATTGTGGGAGCGATCACCTCTCGGGCTCCGGCTGATCGGCGAGGCCGCGTGACCGCTGACGGCGGCACCGCCAGGAGCCGAGGTGACGGAGGGGACGGCAGTTCTGCGTCGAACCGAGGCGACGCCGCGCGGCCGAGATCGGCAGCCCCCTCACCCAGGCCGGTCACCGTCGCATTCTTCCGATGTCTGCCCTTGCTAGCTCCTGTCGAAGGCGGCCGACGCGGCGCCCGAAAGCCTGCCACCAGGGTTAAATAACACCTCTTGCATCGCCAGCCACTCCGGGCGCTTCAGTGGTCTCGTGATCGGGGACCGAGCGCTGGAGGGATCGCAATGGCTGAAGACCCACAGCAAGCACAGGATGCCGCCTCCCCCGAGGACGAGGAGGACGAGGACTTCCGGTACATCGTCCGCATCGAGAACACCGACCTCGACGGCCACCAGCCCGTCATGCTCGCCCTCACCGGGATCAAGGGCATCGGCGAGCGCGTGGCTACCATCATCACCGATCGCGCCGAGATCTCTCGGACCGCGCGCATCGGTGACCTTCCCGAGGAGGACATCGATGATCTCCAGGAAACGGTCTCCGAGATCGAGGAGATCTTGCCGCCTTGGATGGTCAACCGTCGCAAGGACATCTTCACCGGCGATAACCAACACCTGCTACGCTCGGATCTCGACGACAAGCACCGCGAGGACCTCAACCGTCTGAAGAAGATCCAGGCGTATCGAGGGATCCGGCACGAGCAAGGCCGCAAAGTCCGCGGCCAGCGCACCCGTGCCAACGGACGCAGCGGCTCGGCGATGGGCGTCGAGAAGGCTGCCGTCCAAGCAGCCGCCCAAGAGGGCGAGGGTGAGTAACCGATGGGAGATCCGAAGTTCTCTCGACAACAATACGAAGAGCCCACCCACCCGTGGATGGGCGACCGCATCGAGCGCGAGGACGAGTACGTCCGCAAGTACGGCCTCAAGAACAAGAAGGAGTTCTGGAAGGCCGAGTCGATGCTGCGCCAGCAGCGCGCGCAAGCCCGCCAGTACCTGCCGCTCGTCCTCCGCGACGTCGAGCAGGGCAAGAAGGAAGCCAACCAGCTGCTGGACAAGCTCGACCGGCTCGGCGTCCTGAGCTCCGACGCGTCGCTCGACGACGTGCTCGCGCTCGACGTCGACGCGATCCTGTCCCGCCGCCTGCAGACCCTGACGTTCCTCAAGGGCCTGGCCAACACCCCGAACCAGGCTCGCCAGTTCATCGTTCACGGTCACATCGCCATCGACGGTCAGACCGTCGACGTGCCGGGCTACCTCGTCGAGAGCGACGAGGAAGCCACGATCAGCTACTCGCCCGGCTCCCCGCTGCGGAACGAGGCCCACCCGCTCCACCAAGGCGTCGACCGACCCGACGACATCGGTGTCGGCGACACGCCCGACGTGGAAGGCCCCGGGGCCGGTCCCGAGGAGCCCGAGGCTGAGGAGGCCGACGAGGCCGAGGAAGCCGAAGCCGAGGAAGCCGAGGTCGAGGACACCGAGGCCGACACCGACGAAGAGGAGGACTCCGAATGACTCGCTGGGCCATCGCGCACGTCTACGCGTCATATAACAACGTCATCATCACGATCACCGACATGACCGGCGCCGAGACGATCGCCAAGTCGTCCGGCGGCATGGTCGTCCGCGCCGCCAAGGACGAGGCCAGCCCCTACGCCGCGATGAGCGCGGCCGAGAACGTGGCCGAGCAGTGCGAGGAGAAGGGCATCGACGCCCTGCACGTCAAGGTCCGCGCCCCGGGCGGGAACAAGAGCCGGTCGCCTGGCCCTGGCGCTCAGGCCTCGATCCGTGCCCTGGCCCGCGCCGGCATCCGCATCGGCCGCATCGAGGACGTCACGCCGATCCCGCACGACTCCACGCGCAAGAAGGGTGGCCGTAGGGGGCGCCGAGTGTGAACGTCGAGGTCCTCGACGTCGACGACCGGGAGATCCGCCTCCGCGTCGAGAACACGACCGCCGGAGAGATGAACGCCCTCCGGCGGACGATGATGACGGAGGTCCCGTCGCTCGCCATCGAGGACGTCACCATCTACGACAACCGCTCGGCGCTCTTCGACGAGGTCGTGGCCCACCGTCTGGGCCAACTGCCGGTCCCGACGGATCCCAACCTCTTCGCCGAATGGGATCCCCACGCCGACCTCGACGCGCAGACCGAGGAAGGCGAGGGCGCGATCCTCTACACGCTCACCTTCGAAGGTCCCGGCACCGTGCGCGCCAAGGACCTGACCCCGGCCACCGAGGACGAGGGCGTCGAGATCGCCGACCCCGAGGTCCCGATCGTCAAGCTCGGGCGCGACCAACGCCTCATGCTCGAGGCCACCGCCTCGATGGGCACCGGCGAACAGCACTCCAAGTGGCAGCCCGTCGTCGCCGTCGGCTACCGCGAGGTCCCGACGGTCGAGATCACGGGCGATCTCGGCCTCAGCGCCGAGGAGATGAGCGAGCTCGACGAGATGGCGCCCGAGGACGCGATCGACGTCGACGGCGGCAACGTCGACATCCTCGACGAGGTCGCGGCCCACGACTTCCTGTACAACGTCGACGGCCGCCCCGAGCTCGAGAACGTCGAGTACGGCGAGGAGGAAGGAGCGTTCTTCTTCCGCTTCGAGACCGACGGCTCGCTGTCTCCGAAGACGGCGCTCCGTCAAGCTATCGCCATCCTCGACGAGAAGCTCTCCGCCGTCCACGAAGAGGCGGCGACGCTGCAGGCCTGAGCCACGCCGAGACGGCCGGCCCGTTCCGCGTCCTTCATAGGGTCGGCCTCCCTGGCAGGTTCTGCGCATGCCTGCCTGGGTCGACGAGGTGTTGAGCCTATCGCTGGCCCTCACCCAACCCCAACTTCTCGGGTTAGCCTTCCTGTTGGGCAGCTTCGCCGTCGCCAGCCTCTCCGATCTCAAGCGGCTGTCCGCCCAGCGCGAGTTCCTCGAGGTCTGGATCCTCTTCACGCTCGGCGTGCTCGCCTACGACGGCATCACGCTTTGGCAAGCCGGCTGGCAGCTTTGGCCGGTCGCCGTCGCCAAGTGGACGGCGATCGCGGTGTTGGGAGCCCTCAGCTGGGAACGCGTCGGCGCGGTCTTCAGCCTCGCCCGCGCCGACGTCTGGGCCTGCACCGCCGCCGCCAGCCTGCTGTCCCCGCTGCTCGTGCTCGGCTTCTGGCTCGTGTTGAAGCTCGTCGCCGGCGGCCTGCGCCCGCTGCTGGCTCGCGGGGCCGGCCCGTGGCCGTTCATGCCCGTCGTGACGCTCAGCGTCGTTCTCGTCGGCCTCGGCGGCATGCTCGCCCCCGGAGGCAACCTGGCGCTGTTCGGCTGGCTCTGACTAGCGCGTCTCCAGGCCCTTCAGGCCCGTCGAGGGGTCGTGGCGGCGCACCAGGCTGCCCTCGGGCAGCACGCGGATCCCGAACTCGTGGCCGACGTGCACCGTCGCGTCGAACAGGTGCCCGCCCAGGCTGGCGTGATCCTCGCCGCCCAGGGTGACGTGCAGGTGGGCGAAGGGGTCGTTGTCGGTCGTGGCGAGGTTGCCCTGGGTGGCCAACAGCTCGTAGCGGCCCTCCAACGTCTGCTTGTCGTACTCGCCGTCGCCCTCGAAGAACCCCAGCGTCGGGTCCTCCACCATCCCGATGCCCGTCAACACGATCGCGGACTCGATCGAGCGCTCGCGCATCAATCCGTGGTAGGCCTCGCGGAGCTCGACGCCTTCTTCGAAGGTGCCGTAGATCACGTCGTCGTTGCGGGCGGTGTCCATCGCTGGTCCTCGGGAGAACGAGGGCCGGCACCCTCATGAAGCGTGCGGTGGCCGGCTCACCGCGGCACGAGCAGGGTGCGAGCCTCACCGTCGGCCTCCCAGTGGGAGGGCCCGGCGATCGGGACCGGCTTGTGGTCGAGATCGATGTGGGGCTGGACCTGGTCCCCCATGTGTGCCGGCTCCTCGCCGAGCCCGACCAGCAGGAGGGCGTCGACGGGGTTCAAGTGCCCCGAGGCCCCGGGCGGCAGCGTCGCGAACCCGCGCGGGCCGGACCCGACGTGGATCAGGTCGAACGTGGCTCGGTTCATCATCGGGATCTCGTACGAGGGACCCAGGCCCAGGGACATCGACCGTGAGAACCGCTGGTCGGTGGCCGGGATCTGCTCGGCCGTGTCGTGCTGGTCGAGCCCGGTGTTGGCCAGCGCGATGGCGAGCACGTCCTCGCAGGTGCTGGCGCCCTCGACGGCCCCGCACCAGTCGACGCGGGCGGTGCCGGTGAGCGCTTCGACCAGCATCGAGAAGCTGTTGGCGCCCTTGCCGTGGTCGACGGCGTGGCGCTCGCCGGGGTCCCAGTTGGGCGAGTGGGCGTGGGGGCCCAACGCGTCGGCGAACAGGAGGTCGAGCAGCTCCTCGGTGAGCTGTTCGATGACGGTCATGGCCTCGTGGTCGTAGACGCCGTCGGTGGCCGCCCACGTGTAGTCGGCCCGCTGCCAGGCTTCCAACGCCTCGGTGACGCCGGTCGCCGTGCCGGGGTCGTTGGCGAGCAACACGGGAACGACTTCCTGGGCAAGCGTGTGGTGGGCGGTGGCCTTCTCCATCACGGTCCGCACGTCGTCGACGTCCATCGCGTCCTCGGTCGACGCCACCGCACGGAAGCTGCTGTCCAGGCGCTGGGCCCGGTGGACCTCGCCCCACTCCTCGCGCTGGTCGCCGCTGGGCCACCCGTCGGCGGGCGCGTTGTTCCAGTTCGCGAGGTAGCCCTCCTCCGGGTTGCACTCGTCGGGCACCTGGGTCCCGGTCAACGTGTCCGAGGGCATCCAGGCGTCGCCGGCGGGCGTGGGCAACCGAGCGTCCAACGAGGCCTCGCGGACGGGGATGTGCCCGATGTGGAACGAACAGATCGCTTCCTGGCCGTCCGCGTCGAGCCCGACGACGAGCTGGAAGAAGTTCGAGGCGTGGTCGTCGAGCGCGTCCCGGAACGCCTCGGTCGAGTCGGCACGGATGGCGTCCATGCGTGCGGCGCCGTCGGCGATCTCGAGGCCTCGGGTCGGGTCGTGCTTGGCGAAGAACCAGGCCGGCTCGCCGCCCTCGTAGCTGGCGGCCGGGACCCGGTGCAGGCGCTCGGGCTCGGCCCCGACGGGGCTGAGGTCGGCCCGGCACACCTCCTGCTCGACGACGTCGACCACCGCCTGATCGGTGTTCTCGGCGTACAGCGCCGGCGGCGTGGAGACGACGTGCTCCTCGGTGCGGCAATCCAGTTCGCGGACGTGCTGGGTCCCGTCCTCGGCCGTCCACCGGTAGGAGCGCTCGCCCTCGGCCGGGAGGGCGACGACGTCGATCGCGTCGGAGTTGCCGCTGGTCGTCGTCCAGGCCAACGTGTCGGTGTGGCCGGCCGTCGACAGGCCCGGTGTGCCCATCACGTTGGTGCCCTCGGCGGACAGCTCCGGGCCGTGTAGGCCCGCCTCGTACAGGATCGGCGGCGTGAAGTAGCCTAACTGGGGGCCGCCCGCGAGCACCGCCTTGCCGCTTGCGGTGTGCTCGGGACCGATGGCGAGCGCGTTCGAGCCCTTGTAGATGTCGAGCGAGCCGCTGGACAGCAGGCTGCGGGCATCCGCCGAGCCGGCAGGATGGTCCAGGTCGGCGGTGGTGTCCGTGGCGGTCAGCCGGTGTTGGGGGTTCGGCGGGAAGCTCGTCGCGTTCGCGGCGGCCTGCGTGGCCTCCCACTGGGCCTCGGGGACCGCATCCGGGTCGGCCAAAGCCGCCTGGTTCAGCGAACGGAACGACGTCGGCTCGTGGTTCGTCGTGTAGGTGGAGCCGTGCTCGGCCCACACGACGTCCTCGAAAGCCGCCCAGCCGTCATCGGTGCCCAACCGCTCCTGCACGGTGGTGACCAGATCGGCGTTCGAGAGCTCGCCGCCGCCGAAGGCGCCGAACCGGCCGAGGATGTACACGGAGATCGCGACCGAGTCCAAGGCCTCCCACGGGTCGAAGGTCCGCTGCAGCGCCGGGTACTCGGCCGGCATCTCGCCCGAGGCCTGCATCTCGGCAGCGGCGCGGTTGACCCCGTCCGCGAAGGCCTCGAGGGCCGAGCGGAACCGCTCGGGCGCCTGCTCGTACATCGCCCGCATCCGCTCCTCGCTGTACAACGCCTCGCGGTTGCTCATGTCCTCGTCGAGGAAGTCGGCGCCGAGCAGCTGGCTGAGCTCGCCGTGCCCGAGGTGGCGGAGCACGTCCATGGCCCACAACCGGTCCTGGGCCTGCACGTACCCGTTGGCGTACCACAGCGCCTCCTGGGAATCCGCGTAGACGTGCGGGACGCCGTAGCTGTCCCGCACGATCGTCGTGGTCTCCAAGCTCGGACCCGCTTGCGTGGACGTTGAGGGATCGTCCGAGGTCCCGTCCCCGATCGGATCCCCCATCGCCGGGATGCTTCCCGCCACCAGCACCAAAGTCACCGCGACCGTCAGCAGCCGACCCATGTGAAAGCCTCTCAGAGGTCGGGAACCCGTCCATCGCCAAGAACCCTGCGGCGACAGAGGACGGGAGAGGGAAGGCCCTACGTCGGGGTGGGCGGCGAGAGGGTACCCAGGGGTCGCGTCGGTCCGCGGCGAGGCGAGCAGAGCGGCTGAGCGCGGTGGGTGGTCGAGACGGCCGTGCGATCGTCGTCGGCGACCTCGGGTCGCCGAGCTGGGGGACGTGCTCTCGCGAAGGAGCAAGCGGTGGCCGCCGCTGTCTCGTGTCGCGGACCGGATCTTCGATGCGGGGTCGGGGACTGTTGAGAAATGCGGAGGGCAGGATTTCGCGCGCCCTCGCAAGCTGGGACTAGGACCGGGGC
>PXUB01000043.1 GCA_003009755.1 Thermoplasmatales archaeon SW_10_69_26 | reverse complement strand
CCCTCCGGGATGTCGCGAGGATCCCTGCCTGTCAGGGCGGATCCTCGCGAGAGTCCGGATCGTCGATCCGGGCGAATCCAGCGATCGGCCACCGGCCGATCGGTGGAGAATACGAATCTCCGATTCATGTGAACCGTCGTCTCGGCTCCGCGCTTCCACCGCCTGAGGCCGAGCGAGAGCTCAACCCAAGCATAGCCGGCAGTCTAGGTCCGATCAGGCGGGCTGTGGGGTGTCGATCGGGCCGAAGAGAGAGGAGCCGCGACCAATCGCGGGGTCGACACCCGCTCTGTTCCCGCCGGGGCTTCCCCCCGCTCTCCGCTCGCAATCTGCTTCTCCTCCCCTGCTGTCCGTCCCCGTTCCTCTGTGGCTCTGTACCTCTGCGTCTCTGTGTGGGCCGCGGAGACCGCCACCGCGTCAGGCTCTCCGCTGGAACTCCTCGGGATCGACACCCTCGTTGCCGGTGATCTCGGTGACCTGAGCCAGCAGCTCGTCCATCGAGGGGCGGTCGCCGGTGGACTCGCCCTCGTGCACGTAGCGGGGCTCGAGCTCGCCCTCGCGGGTGTCGAGGATCAGCGCCTTCGGCAGGCGACCGACGAGGTCGACGGCCTCGCCGAGGGCGCCGAACCGGGTGGGTTGGTCGTAGGCCTCGGCTGCGACCCCGTCCGGGTCGGCCAGCACGGGGAACATCAGGTCGTAGTTCTCAACCCAGTCGCGGGCCGTGTCGAGGGTCTCGGGCAGCACGCTGACGACCCAGGCGTTGCGCGTGGTGAACTCGGCGTAGCGGTCGTTGGCGGCCTGAACCTGGCTTCGGCACTGCAGGCAGTAGTCGTCGCGCTGGAAGAGGAGCACGATCGCGTCCACGTCGTCGCGGCCGGCGAGCTCGCTGAGGCTCAGCGGGTCGGGTCCGGCGCCGGCGTTGACCAGCTCGACGTCGGGCGCTTGCTGGGTCACGCCCGCGGGATAGCCGCGGGGGCCTATAGGGTTACCTTCCAGCGATCGGCGCAAGGCTACAAGGCCCGGCGGCCTTCGCGCAGCTATGGCGCCTGCCCAACGCACCCGCACGCACCCGACGGACGGGTTCACGAACTACGCCGGGATCGAGGAGACGCACCTGCTCGCGGATGGCCGCGTCGAGGCCGAGATCGAGGTCCGCGAGGAGCACCTCAACGAGGGCGGCGTCGTGCACGGCGGCCTCCTGGCGACGGCGCTCGACGTCGTCATGGGCAGCGCGGTCGTGGCGACGTTGGACCTCGACGAGGGCCAGTGGTGTGCCACGCAGTCGCTGACGACGGACTTCCTGCGCCCGGTGCGTGAGGGCGAGATCCGCGCGGTCGGCGAGATCGATCGCCGCGGCTCGCTGGCGGCCAACGTCTCCGGCGAGATCCACGACGAGGAGGGCCGGGTCGTGGCGCGGGCGACCGGCGTGTGGGCGATCCGCCGCAGCGGGTGATCTCCCTTCTGAGAGCTGGGGGAGGCGAACAGGTCAGGCTCGCCGGGGCGTTAAGGGGTCAGCCGGGCAACGTGGCCCCGTATGGCCGCCCTTCTGAGCGACGGCTGGCTGCCCACCGCGAACCACCTGCCCCCAACGGGGGTCATCTGGAGGGGAGCCTGATGGCGCGAGCCGACGTGCTCGTCGTCGAGGATCAGCCCTTGGCGGCCAAGGACGTCGAGGCGACGCTGTCGGTGATGGACTACGACGTGGTCGAGATCGTGCGCAAGGGCGAGGATGCGATCGAGACGGCGGTCGAGGCCGAGCCCGACGTCGTCCTGATGGACATCCTGTTGGCCGGCGAGATGGACGGGATCGAGGCGGCCCAACAGATCCAGGACGAGCACGAGATCCCCGTCGTGTTCTTGACCGCGCACGCCGAGCCGGAGACGGTGGGCCGCGCCAAGCAGTTCGGGCCCTACGGGTACATCTCGAAGCCGGTGGATCCGGTCGAGCTGCGCACGGCGATCGAGGTCGCGATCCACAAGAGCGAGCTCGACGAGAAGCTCAAGCGCAGCCGGATCGAGCTGACCGCGTTCGCGCACACGGTCGCCCACCACCTGGGCGAGCCCCTGGCGGCGATCGACGACCGGCTGGACCGGCTCGAGGCCAGCGCGAGCGACCAGCTCGAGGAGCGCGAACGCGACGACCTGGTGACGGCTCGACGCGAGGTCGACCGCGCCAAGGCGATGGTGGACGGCCTGCTGGCCTACGCTGAGGCCGGCGAGGCCGAACCCAGCCAGCCCCACGACGTCGACGAGGCGCTGGACCAGGTCCTGGCCAAGCTCGAGCCGTTGATCGCGGAGACCGGTGCCCGGGTCGAGCGGGAGCCGTTGCCCGAGGTGTACGCGCCCGAGGACAAGCTCGTGTGGTTGTTGGGCAACCTCGTCGAGAACGCCATCGAGCACGCCCACGTCGACGAGCCGGTCGTGCGTGTCCGCAGCGAGGAGGAGGACGACCACGCCGTGGTGGCCGTGGAGGACAACGGGATGGGCATCGAACCGGGGATCCGCGACAGCATCTTCGACCTCTTCGATCGGGGCCAGACCCAGCGGCCGGGCGCCGGCGTCGGGTTGGCGGTGTGCAAGCGGATCGCCGAGGCCAACCGCGGCGGGATCTGGGTCGAATCCGAACCGGGCGAGGGGTCGACGTTCTACGCGCGGTTGCCCAAGGGCGAGGAGCCGGCAGGGTGAGCCGCCTGCTCACCTCGGCAGCCGGTCGAGCAAGGCGGTGGCCGGCGGGTTGACCAACCGCGTTCGTCCACGGACCGATCCGAGGCCGGCCTCGATCGATCGGCGAACGTGTCGAGCCGGTCGAAGCCTCCCCCAGCCGACGCCGAGGACGTCCCGCAGCCGGGAGACGCTCAGCCCGAGTCGGTGGTGGACGGTGGCGAGGAGCCGACGCTGCCGTCCTCGTCACCGGGGGAGGGGGCCGGCGCGCCCCGGAAACCGTCGACCCGCTGGGAGCCTGGGCGAGGCGGTCTTCGAGGCCAGGCTTAAGGATGCGGCGGGCCCATGGTGGGTCGATGTCCGAGCCCGAGCCCCTGGTCGTCTACAGCGATTACGTGTGCCCGTTCTGTTACCTGGGGAAGCGGTCGCTGGAGGCGTACCTCGCGGACGCCGAGGATCCGCCCGAGGTCGAGTGGCGGGCCTTCGATCTGCGGCGGCACAAGCGGGGTCCCGACGGGGAGATCGACCCCGGCATCGACGACGGCAAGGACGAGGCGTACTTCCAGCGGGCCAGGGACAATGTCGAGCGGCTGGCCGAGGAGTACGACGTCGACATGACGTGGGACGTGGACCGGGACATCGACTCCTGGGATGCCCACAAGCTGTCGATCCACGCGCAGGAAGAGCACGGCCAGGATGGGTTCGAGCGGCTGCACGAGGCGATCTTCACCGCCTTGTGGCGGGACGGTCGCGACATCGGTGACGAGGACGTGCTCGTCGAGCTGGCCGCCGAGGCCGGGATCGGGCAGGACGAGGCGCGTCAGGCGCTCGGCAGCGAGGCGTTGGACGAGGAGGTGAGCCAGCGGTTCCAGCAGGCCCACCGCTCGGGCGTCACGGGCGTGCCGACGTTCATCCGCGGCGAGCTGCGGGTGCCGGGCGCCGTCCCACCGGAGGACATCGCCCAGATCGTCGAGAACGCCTAGGTGGCGCGATCGCCCGACAGGACGCCGTGGCGGTCGACGAGCGTCGAAAGGCGGTCGCCGGGCTCGGGGGGCCAAGGCGCGGAAGGAGATGGTCCCTGTCGAGCGGGCCCGAGCCCGCTGGGCCCTCGCGGTGGGTGCATTCGTCGGTTGGCGGTTCGCCTTCCTCGGTCAGCTCTCGGGGACGAGGTCGGCTCCTTCGCGGCTGTCGGTGGCCGAGGCGTCGGCGCCGAGGACCTCGGCGAGGGTGGGGAGCTCGTTGAGGACGCGTCCCCCGACGAGGATGAAGGGATCGACCGGGCCGTCCTGGATGTGGGCGATCGTCTCCCGTCCGGCGGCGATCTGGTCGGGCATCGACATCGACAGGCACACGAGGGCCGGGTCGCGGTCTTCGACGGCTTGGACGAGGTCCTCCACGGGAACGTCGGCGCCGAGGAGGGCGACCTCCCATCCGCCCTGCTCGAAGCGGTCGGCGACGATCTGGAGACCGATGTCGTGGCGGCACCCCTCGACGCAGGCCATCAGGGCCGACCCACGCCCGGAGCGGAAGTCCCGTCGATGGTAGATCTCGGTGAGCAGGGTGCGGGCGGTCGCGGTCGCGAGGTACTCCTCGGCGACGGAGACCTCGCCCAGTTGCCAGCGACGGCCGATCTCGCGCAGGGCGGGGGTCAGGACCTCCTCCGGGAAGGTGAGGGGCTGCATGCCGCCCTCGACGGCCTCCTCGAAGATCCGGGTGGCCTCGTCGCCGTCGCCGGCGAGCAGGGCGTCGGTCAGCTCGTTGGCTCGGCCGCCGGCCTCGGCCGCCTCGACCTCGATCGGTCCCTCGAGGGCTGCGTGGCTGTTCTCGATGATCTCGCGGGCCCGACGGGCGGTCGACGAGGGCAGGAACTCGTCCAGATGGTCGGCAAGGGTGTCGTGGGTCTCGCGGATCACGTTCTCGAGGATGCCGCGAGCGACCAGGAGGCTTCGCAGCCAGGCGACGTAGCTGTGGAAGATCGCCTCGTCGTCCTCCCGCAGCGCGGCCGACAGGAACTGGACCGTGAGATCGAGATCCTCGCGGGTCCTCTCCCGGCCCTCGGGTTCCCAGCGGGCCTCCCACTCGGGGTGGGTCGAGAACAGGTCGTCGGTGACGATGGCTGCGATCTTCGCCGAGGCGGCCTCCAATCGGTCGGCGGCCTCGGACACCTCAATCGCCCTCCTCGGAGTCGCGCAGGACGTCGAATCGCTGCAGGGGGTCTGGGGTGACCGCGTCGTCGAGGTCCCCGTGGGCGTGGTCGACGTCCGGGGGTTGGACGGAGGCCTCGAGATCCTCCTGGCTGTCCCCGTCGAGGAACGAGAGGCACGCGTCGGCGGCCTGGCGTTCGACGAGGGAAAGACGCCGGAACCCGTCGTGCCTGTCGACGAGCGTCGACCGATCGCGGACGGCCGCCTGCCGGCCGGATCGGCGTTCCTCGGGGACCATCAGGGACGAGACGGCGAGGAACACGGCATCCCCATGCCCGGCCACGGCTATGAACCTCATGGCAGAGGGCCGGGGGTGGTGCCGGGGGCCTTCATCCCTGCTGGGGGGCCGGGGGACCTCTCGCCCCTCGGAACAGCCGGCCAAGCTTGCCGCCCAGCCGGTAGTCCCGGTCCGGGTCGTAGCGGGTGAAGAGGACGCTGTTCGTGAGCACGCTGACGCTGGAGAAGGCCATCGCGGCGGCTGCGAGGGCGGGTTGCAGCAGACCCAGGGAGGCCAGCGGGATCAGGGTCACGTTGTAGCCCAACGCCCAGAAGAGGTTCTGCTTGATCTTGGCCAGCGTGCCCTCGCCGATGCGGGCGGCCTTGACGACGTCGAAGGGGTCCGAGCGCATCAGGGTGAGGTCGGCGGCTTCGAGCGCGACGTCGGTGCCAGCGCCGATCGCGATGCCGACGTCGGCTTGGGCGAGGGCGGGCGCGTCGTTGACGCCGTCGCCGACCATCGCGACGCGATGGCCGTCGGCCTGCAGGTCCTCGACGACGTCGACCTTCTGGTCGGGCAGGACGCCGGCTTGCACGCGGTCGGGATCGATGCCGACCTGTTTGCCGACGGCGCGGGCGGTGCGCTCGTTGTCGCCGGTGACCATGTGGACGGCGAGCCCGCGGGCGCGCAGGGCGTCGACGGCGGCTTCGGCGGTCGACCGGATGCGGTCGGCTTGGCCGATTGCCCCGATCAGCTGGCCCTCGCGGGCGACGAGGATGGCGGTTTTGCCTTCACGTTCGAGCTCGTGGAGGGTGTCCTCGAGCTCGGTGACGGGGACGCCTTCCTCGCTCATCAGCCGGCGGTTGCCGACGAGGATCCGCTCGCCGTCGATCGCGGCCTTCACGCCGTGACCGGGCACGCTCTCGAAGCTCTCGGCGGGCTCGACGTCGAGGCCTCGCTCGTGGGCGTGGTCGACGAGGGCCCGGGCCAGCGGGTGCTCGCTGGCGTGCTCGGCGCGGGCGGCCAGCGCCAGGATCTCTCGGCTCTCGCCCTCGAAGGCGACCACGTCGGTGACGTCCATCTCGCCGTGGGTGAGGGTGCCGGTCTTGTCGAGGACGACGTGGTCGATCGCGCGCAGGCGTTCGACGACGTCGCCGCCCTTGAAGAGGATGCCGTTGCGGGCGCCCAGCGAGGTGCCGACCATGGTGGCGGCGGGCGTGGCGAGGCCGAGCGCGCACGGGCAGGCGATGAGGACGGCGCTGGCGAACACGACGACGGCGAACTCGAGCGCGGTGATCGTGCCGCCGGCGACGACGGGGCCGCTACCGACCAACCCCCACAGGGGCAGTTGGCCGACGAAGCCGGCCAGGGCCTCGGGGAACAGCGACCAGAGCACGGTCCACAGGATGGCGTTGAGGACGACGGCGGGCACGAAGTACGCCGAGATGCGGTCGGCCAGGCGCTGGATCGCGGGTTGGCGGGCCTGGGCGCTTTTCACCATGTCGACGAGCTGGTGGAGGGCGGTGTCCTCGCCCACGCGGTCGGCTTCGACGAGCAGGGTGCCGTTCTGGTTGATCGTGGAGCCGACGACCTCGTCGCCGGGCTGCTTGTCGACGGGCACGCTCTCGCCGGTGACCATCGACTCGTCGACGGAGCTTTCGCCCTCGACGACGGTTCCGTCGGTGGGGATCGTCTCGCCGGGGCGCACGCGCATCTCGTCGCCGACCTCGACCTCGGACAGGGGGATCTCGCGCTCGGTGCCGTCCTCGACGATGCGCGCCTGTTCGGCCTCCATCTCGAGCAGCTCGCGCAGCGCGCGGCCGGCGCGGGACTTCGAGCGCGCCTCGAGGTAGTTGCCCAGCGTGATGAAGACGAGGATCAAGGCTGCGGACTCGAAGTACAGGCCGCCGGGGACCACGCCCAGCAGGACGACGAGGCTGTAGACGTAGGCGGTCGTGGATCCAAGCGCGATCAGGACGTCCATGTTCGCGCGCCTGTTGCGGGCGAGCGCGGTCCAGCTGTTCTTGTAGAAGGGCCAGCCGAGGGCGATCTGGACCGGTGTGGCGAGCGCGAACTCGACCCAGCCGAACCCGATACCGAGGATCTCCTCGGGGAGGGCGAACCCGTCGACGCCGTAGCGGATCGCCGCGAACGCCAGGAAGGGCAGGGTGAGCGCGGCGCCGAAGAGGGTCAAGGCGAGCTGGCGGCGGGTCTCGGCGTCGCGGGCGGCCTCCTGTTGCTCCTCGCCTTCGGTGTCGGGGACCGGTTCGTAGCCGGCGTCCTCGATCGCGTCGTGGATGGCCGAGCGGCGAGCGCTGGAGCCGACGTAGCGCACCTCGGCCTCGTCGGTGGCAACGTTGGCGTCGGCGGCCACGACGCCAGGCACCTCGCGGAGGGCGTCCTCGATCGTGACCGAGCAGTTGGCGCACGTCATGCCGGAGACGCCGATCTGCAGGGTGTCGACGACGGGGTCGTAGCCGGCGTCCTCGATGGCGGCCACGATGGCGCCCAGAGGGGCTCGGTCGGGATCGTAGCGGATCTCGGCCTCGTCGGTGGCAAAGTTGGCGTCGACCTGCTCGATGCCGTCGACCTCGCGGACGGCGTCCTCGATCGTGGCCGAGCAGTTGGCACAGCTCATGCCGCGCACGTCGAGCCGGAGGGTCCGCGTCTCACCCATGCATGCACCGTTGTGGGCTCTTGGTTTACTGCATTTGCCGTTCGCGGCCCCGGCTGAGCCGGGGGTGGGGACCTGGAGGCCCGGGCTCGGGCGTCCTCGGCGAGGCGCGGGTCGGTCTCGAGCGGGCCGAACCGCTCGATGATGCTGGCATCCTGCAGGCGTTGGACCCGATCGGAGACGGCAGGCCCGCAGAGGCCGACCTCGTCGCCGATCGCTGGGAACGACGAGCGGGCTCGGCCAGCAGGGCCAGGATCCGGGGTCGGTCCCTCCAGCTCCCGCATCCGGCCCGCTTCCCGCTTGGGGAGGCAACGTTGTTCGGGGTTGCGACGTCGGTTCCCGAAGCCAGCCCCGTCGATGGCTCGGGGTGGAGGTTAGGCCTCGAGGGCTCGCTGGACGGTGGGGTGGACACAGACGTCCGCGAGGCTGCCGGCGAGCTCGGCAGGCGGGCACCGGCCCTGCTCGGTGACGACGGCGTCGACGAGCGCCAGCGGCGTCGGCTCGAACAGGGGCGCCCGGACGTCGACGCCGTCCGGGACGGCGGGCTGCCAGTCGGCCTCGGGGCCGGCTTGGGGCCCTCGCGGGAGCTCGGTGGGCCACAGCTTGTCCCGGCTGGCGAGCACGTGGACCGGCGTGTCGGTCTCCTGGGCACGGGCGAAAAGCGGTCGCGTGCCGGCCTTGTTGACGATGGCCTCCGCGGTGATCGCATCGGCGCCGACGACGACGAGGGCAGCCTCGTCGACGAGCGCCGGCAGGTGGGCATCGTAGGTGACCGTGACGTCGGCGCCGGCGTGGGCCAGCGCGTCGGCCACAGCCAGGCCCTCGTCCCCGGGGCGGGCCTCGCTGGTGAGCACGCGGAGCTCGGTGGCCTCGAGGGCGAGCTCGAGCGCGGCGAGGACGGTGCCCGACCGGGTGTAGGTGAGCACCGTGCCGGCATCCGCGATGGCGGGCCGGGCTTGGTTGGCGACCTGTCGAGCCAGCGGGGGCTCGCGAGGGAGGGCCGCGAGGCCCGCGGGTCCGTCCTCGTCGAGGATCGTCAGCGTCTCGTGGGCGAGGTGGACGATCGGCGCCATCGCGGGGTGGCCGCGGACGAGGGCGAGGGCGGCCTCTCGGGCGCCAGCGGCGGCCTCGTCGGCGGGTAGGGCCTCAGGCAGGCGGGCCAGGTGCCCGCGGGCGCTCTCGGCGATCTCGCTGGCGCCGGCGGCCCGGTCCTCGGCCAGCTGCTGGAGCGCCGGGCGCGGGTCGGCGTCAGCTGGCATCCTCGCCGGTGACGGAGAGGACCGAGCTGCCGCCGTCGATGTTGCCGGTCACGAAGTGGCCGTTGGTGTACTGGGCGTCCCAGATGTTGTGGCCCTCGGCGGCTTGGTCGACGATGTGGGGGCTGGTGGGCTCGCTGAAGTCGATGAGCTGCAGGCCCTGGTGGTACCAGCCGACGGCGACCATGTCGCGGTCGCCGACGAGGTCGCCGAAGTGCGAGGTGCACGGTTGGGGGTTCTCGGTCTCGGTGGGTGGGGAGACGTAGCCCAGGGGAACCGGTTGGTCGGGTTGGTCGATATCGTAGAACCAGACGGCGCCGGTCGGGGTGGACACGGTGCGTTCGTCCTGGGTCGCGGCGCCGAAGCAGGCCGGGGCCAGCGTGCCGCCGTACTCGTCGCCGATGACGAGGATCGAGTGGTCGGCGTTGGGCATGGCCCAGTGGTGGATGTTGATCGCGGGGTTCTCGATGACGCCCTCGACGGTGGGGGTCATCGGGTCGGAGACGTCGAGGATGAAGGTCTCGGTGACGCCGGCGCAGTAGGCCCTGTCGTGGGTCGGGTAGATGGTCACGTCGTGGCAGCCGGTGGTCGCGACCGGGTGACCGTTGGCTTGGTTGGGGAAGGTCCAGACCGTTTCGAGCTCGGGCTCGGTCGGGTCGGAGACGTCGACGATGTCGATCCCGGGTTCGACGGGATCGCCGAGGCTGCGGGAGTTGTAGATCTTCTGCTCGCCGGGGAAGACGGCGAGGTTGTGGGCGGGCTCGTCGAAGGTCAGGGTGCTGATCAGGTCCGGCTGTGTGGGGTCGGTGACGTTGACGAGGTGGATGCCATCGGTGCCAGCGGCCAGGGCGGCGACGGTGCGGTTGGGGTACTCGACGATGTCGGCGTCGCGAGGCTGGACCTCGTCGAGGGTGCCGACCTTCTCGGGGTTGCGGGGGTCGGACACGTCGACGATGTAGAAGCCTCCGCCTTGGGCGCTGACGTAGGCGTGGCCTTCGTGGACGACGAGCCCCGCGCCGCCGTCGGCGTCGACGCTGGCGACGTCCTCGAGCCCGGTCACCTGTTCCGGGAGCTCGTACTCGGGCGCGTTGGCCGGTTGGTCGGCGTCGTTCGGGGTCGTCGAGGCCGAATCGGTCGCTTGGTCGGTTGCGATGCAGCCGGCGAAGGCGGCTGCGATCAGGATCGTCGTCACCAGCAGGCTCCTCCCACGCATCGACGGAGAGTGGGACTGGTCCTACTTGGTTCTTGACCGAGACGCCTGGTTCACCGGCGGCCGTCGATCGGGACCGCGGGCCCGAGCCGGATCCGAGGTTCGTCGAGTAGGTGTGAGAGGGAAGGGAGGAGGGAGCCGCGGGAGGCTTGGGAGGCTGCTGGGAGGCGAGTCGATGAGAATCGAATCGGCGGCTCCCTCCGCACCCCTGGTCTTCTCAGGGCTGACCTTAAGCTTTGCCGATCCTCCCCTCCGGTTCAAGGCCGGTTCGAACGGGACCGGCATCGGGATGGGAACGGTCGAAACGGTTTTGATGGGCCTTTTGTATTCTGTTTACCCCGAAGCAAATCGGGTCCCGGGCTATGGGAGGCCTGGAAGGTGACAAGGAACCGAGGAGCCCGCACGGGGAGGCTTGGGAGGCTGCTGGGAGGCGAGTCGATCGAAAACAACTCGGTTCGTGCGGGCTGCCTCGGCACCCCTTCCTTGAATCGCTCTCCTCTTCAGCTTTGTGGTAAGGGCACGCCCGGGGTGCGTCGTTTCCCCTACCCTCCCTTTGAAAGAGGCCGGGCTTCATAGCCGACCGATCGGACCTGGGCGACGAGCGCCTGCGCGGACACGTCCCCCGTCCCGCGGACGCGGGCACGGCCCCCTTCGCGATCCACGTCAGCTCGATCGACGGCGGAGAGATCCTCGAGCACGGCCTCGACGGTGGCTTCGCAATGACGGCAAGCCAGGCCGAAGACGGCGATCTCGATCGTCTCGGCGTCGCCGAGGCCCAACCGATCCAGCATCGAGCCGGGGATGGCGATCGACCGCTAAGGCCTTGGGGCCGCTCAGCCCCGCGCTGTAAGGATAAGAAACGGGGGGACCACCAAGTACGCGACGGGACGCCAGGGCACCAAGGGGAGCAGCTGCCGTGACAACGCCGCCCGGCGGCGAGTACACAGGCTCTTCGTGGCCTTGGCGATCCTTCGTGTCCCTCGCGGCCCCTGCTTAACGAGACAGCCGGGCTCAGCCCTCGGGGGCAGCGGGCGGGATGCCCAGCCAGGTGAGCCGCCAGCGGCCCACGTCGATCAGGTGGGCGACGCCGAGCAGGGTGACGAGCACGAGGGCGGCGGGGACGAGCAAGATCGCGTGGCCCGACCACAGGCTCAAGATCACGAGGTTCACGGTCAGGTGCGCCCCGATGGCGGGCACGAGCCCCGCTCGAAGCGCCAGGACGCCGACCACGGCACCGAACGCGGTCGCGGCGGCGACGTGCACCAGCGAGCCGTACCCGGCGTGGATCAGGCCGAAGGCCACCGCCTGGGCACCGACCGCGAGGCCGGCGGAGACGCGGGCTTGCAGCCACTCCAGCACGACGCCGCGGAACACGAGCTCCTCAGCGATGGCTGCGATCGCCGAGAGCGCCAACGCGACCATCGGGGTCGTCCGGGAGAAGAACAGGCTGGCACCGTCGACGGCCAGAAGGCCCCCCTCGCCACCGCCGGCGACCCAGCCCAGCGTCAACAGGACGCCGAGGGCGGCGGAGAGGCCGGCGCTAGCTCGCAGGCCTCCGACGAGCTCGTCGCGCGAGGGGATCAGCGCCTGGCGGGCGCGCGTCCAGAAGGATTCGCCCAAGACCAGGACGAGCCCGGCGAACGGGACGGCCAGGTAGAGGCTGAGGTGCAACAGCGCCTTCGAGGCGAGCATGGTGGGCGAGGCCGCGATCGAGGCCGTCGACCCGGTGAGGGAGGTGATCGAGGCGAGGCCGACGCCGACGAGCGTGAAGATCGGAGCCGTCAGGAGTACGATGCCGAGTCGTTGGCGGAGCGCGGGCTCGGGCTCTCGCTGGCGGAGGCGCCCGGTGCGGACCAGCGCCCCCACGAGAGCGAGCACGAGAGCAAACGGCAGGACCCCCGACCACGCCACGCCCATGGTCCACCCTGGCACGGCGTCCGGGTTAAATGATGCGGAACGGGAGGTTCTCCCGACCGCTCCTGGCACCTTCCGACGGAGGGCGCCCGACCCTCGGGCCGCGCAGTGGGCGTCGGCCAACGACGGTCGGGCCGCAAGCTTGAGGTTGGGGAACCGCTCTCCCCCGTCGAGACGATGGCAGCCGGGCAGACGGAGGGGGGACGACGGATCCTGTGGTGGCTGATCGCCGAGGTCTTCGTCCTCCTCGTCCTGCTGATCACGCTCGTGCCGTGGGCCCACAGCGACGGCTACTTCTGGTCCACGATCGCCGTCTTCGCGGTGTCCCTCGTCTTCGCGGCCGTCGTCCTGCCGGCGACCGCCGTCTACTGGCTCTCCAGCGAAGCCGAGGCCGAGAACTGAGACGGCCGCCGCACCACCTGGAGTCTCCAAGGCAACGTTCTTGTGCTGCGCGGTGCCCTTCCCGGCGTGGGCTTCACCCAGGTTGCCGTCGCCGGTGACGATCCCGAACCGATCCTCCACGCCGTCCGCGAACTGGGCGCCCAGCGGTTGATCTTGATCCATCGGGAGGCCGGCGAGGCGACGATCGAGGAGATCGTCGGCGCCGTCGGGCCGATGGGGATCGAGACGGAGGTCCGCGAGATCGGACCCGACCCGCTCCTCGGCTTCATCGAGACGATCGAGACCCTCGCCCGCACCGAGGATCCCGACGACGTGGTCGTCAACCTGGCCGCGGCGGACAAGGACGACGCCTGCGCGGCCCTCTCAGCCGCCTACGTGGCCGGCGTGAAAGCCATCGACCGGCCCGGCGAGGAGATCGTCTTCCTCCCGATCCTGCGGTTCTCCTACGGTGATCTGGTCAGCGAGGCGAAGATGGACCTGTTGGCTGCGCTCGAGGAGCTGGGCGGGGAGGTCACCCGGCTGCGCGATCTGGCCGACGAGGTCGGCATCCAGGACTCGCTGGCCAGCTACCACGTCCGCGGCGGGGACGATGGCGAAGGACTCGTCGAGCTCGGGCTCGTCGACGTCGAACGCGGCCGACGCGGCGCGCTGACGATCCGGCTGACGAGCATGGGGACGCTGATCGCCCGCGGGCTCGGGGACGCGAGCTGAGCTAGCCCGAGGTCGGACCGGGCCGGACGGTCATGCTCTCGGCCAGCGTATCGCCCATCGGCGTCAGTCGAAGCCCGACGCCCTCGCCGGTCGATGCGATGTCGACCAAGCCGAGCGGTTCCAGGCCTTCGGCGTCCTCACCGCCGCGGATCAGGTAGGAGACCGCGCCCGAGTCGAGGCTGGTCGCGCGGGCGACCTCGTCGAGGCTGGGCGTCTCGGCCTCGTGACTGTCGATCGCTTCCAGGATCTCGAGCTCCTCGGCCCCGACGAGGCGTTCGTAACTGAAGTTCAAGGCGGGCAGGAAGCGGATCTCCCCGTCGCTGCGATCGATCGCGCGGACGCCGGCGACGAACGCGGCGGACAGCAGCGCGCAGGAGCGGTAGCGGCCGGCGGAGGCGAGGTTGACGATCAGATCCTCGCGGCGGTCGCCGTGCTCGAGGGCGATGTCCTGCACGAGCTGCAGCGTGCCGGTGAGCATGCTGCCCTCGACGGCCCGGGTCTCGGTCCCGATGCCCAGCGGCTCGAGCGCCTCCCGTGCCTCGGCACAGGCGGGATCGTCGTCCCCGGCGACGAGGAGGACCCTCTCGGCGCCGAGCTTGCGGACGCCGGCGAGCACGGGGCCGGGCTCGGTGTCGACGGCCGCGACGTGGATCCAGGCCATCGCTACGCGGGAAACGTTCGGTCCGGGTTAAGGCCGGCGCTCGCCCGGCGAGGGTGGGACCGGCTCACAGCTGATCGCCCTTCGCCAGCAGGTAGGCCGCGATCGCGATCAGGGTCACCTGGAACTCCATGCCGCCCATCGGGAAGCCCTGCTCGGGGGCGGGGACGAAGCTCCAGCGCGGCCAGTGGACCATGGCGATCGCGCCCAGCATCACGGGGATCGCCAGCAGGCCGGCCAGGCGCGTGGCCCAGTCGACCCCGAAGCCGCCGACGAGCACGAGGGCGCCGGCGGCGGTCTCGGCCAGCGCGACGAGGACGGCCACGGCGAGCGGGAGCCCCATCATCTCGGCGAACCCGCCGGGGGCGGCCAGCTTGTCGACGCCGTGGAAGACGAAGACAGCCGCGAAGGCTGCGCGCAGGACCCAGTGGGCGTGCTCGCCCAGGGTCTCGGTCAGCTCGTCCAGCGCGCTCGTCTCGACGTTCCGGGTCTCGGTCGGAGTCGCCATAAGCGAGGAGGTGCCGTGGAGGAGGTTATGCGTTGGCTTGAACCCTCCAGGGCGTCGCAGAAGATGCGGGTCGGCCGAGGCCTAGCTTCAGAGGGAACTGAGCTGTCAGGTACGGAGAAAGAGAGGGAAGGCACCTGACAGCTAGTCGCCGGAGTCCGTCTCCCGCTTCTTGCCGCTCGTGTCGGGCACCGTCACGCGAACGGCCGACTCGAGGACCTTCTCGCGCTCGGCCGCGGACAGCTCACCGTCGGTGTCTCCAGGCATACGTCCCCTCCAGGTTACCCTATAGGGCACCTCGGCCTATAAAAATATGACAAAGAGGAGTCCCAGATAGCCGACGAGGGTGAGGAGGTACCAAAGCCGGTTGACCCAGGTCGGTCGAGAGAAACCCATGATGGCTAGCGTTCCCGTCACACCTAGGCCGGCCACGATCTCGCCGATCCGGTTCCCCGGGCCGCCCAGATCCCATCCCCCCAGAGTCGCCACGATCATCGCAAGAGGAAGGACCGTGAGGACCGCGAAAGTCGTTCGGTGGAGCCACGCTTCGGACCTCAGCGGCTTCAGTTGGTAGTTGAACTCCACGGATCCGTAGTTCGCCGGCAGCCGAATTTGAAGGAAACTTGGCAGACGAACCGCCCGGAGCCGTTCTTCAGGCTCGCCGGTAGCCGCCTCTGGTTCGAAGGGCTCGATTTCACCGAGGTCGTCAGTGACCCGCGATCCCGGAGGCCCCTCAACCTCGACGTATGTGTCGTATCCTTCCGGCCCTTTCTCCTCGTGGACCGGGAACCAGTTGCTCCGAAGGAACGAGCAACCCTCCGAGGGAGCGATCTCGTCCTCGTAGCGAAGCCTGATCGTGACGACCTGTCCTGGCTGTACAGGTTCAGGGAAAACGACCCACAGGACGTGACCGAGGTCCTCAGGTTCGATGTCCAACTCGTCAGCTAGTTCTTCCCGAAATGTCTCCTCGGACCCGAATTTCGCCGCGATGTCCCACGTCGGAAGATAGCTGGGCTCTTCTCCGTGCAACCCGTGGAGGGTCAACCCCGGCAGGAACTTCTCGAGAGCCATGATGAAGTTCTCGTTGGCCTCGTCCCCGTCGTTCCGCAACTGCATCCGCATTTCGTGGGATCGGTTGCGGGGATCCGCGTGAGTGATGCGGAGCTTTTCTCGTAGAACGGTCCAGGTCGCCAAAGCGGTGTTCTGACGAGGGGTCTATTGCTTAACGGCAGCGGTCTGGATTGATGCGCCGATCAGTCGACATTCGAATCGAAAGCCCAACCGCCGACCGTGTTTGGCGACGCTTTCCCGCCGAAACCGTCCGGCCGACTCACCTCTGAGACGGTCCCCCGAGCCCGAGCGCATCGTCTTCGCCACGCGCTACGGCGCCGCGGCCAGCAGCGCCTCGCCGGCCTGGAGGCCCCAGTCGATGACCGGGGTGGCGGCGAACCCGACGGCGACGATCGCGACGAGGCAGACGGCGATCGCGGTCGTGATGCCGGCCGGGAGCTCGATCTCCTTGGGGTGCATCGTCGTCTCGACGAACATCGTGCGGATCCATCGCACGTAGTAGAACAGCGAGATGGCGCTGTTCACGATGCCTGCGACGGCCAGCCACCACAGCCACGATCCGCCGACGCCGACGTCGACGGCGCTGCTGAAGAGCACGAACTTGGACCAGAAGCCGCCCAGGGGCGGGATGCCGGCCAGGGACAGCAGGAACACGGTGAGGGAGATCGCGAGGAACGGGTTGCGGCGTCCCAGGCCCTCGTAGTCCTGCAGTTTCGTGCCGATGCCGGCGTAGGCGAAGGCGGCGACGACCAGGAAGGCGCCGCCCTTCATCAGGAGGTTCGTGAAGGTGTGGAAGACGCCGCCTGCGATCGCGTACGATGTGCCGACCGGGAGCACGATCAACAGGTAGCCGGCTTGCGCGATGCTGGAGTAGGCCAGCATCCGCTTGATGTCGTCCTGCCGGATGGCGACGAGGTTGCCCCACGTCATGGTGAGGATGGCCAAGCCGGCGACGAACGGCTCCCAGCCGGTCTCCAGTGGGGCCAGCGCCCAGAGGAAGACCTTGAGCAGGGCGACGATGCCCAGCCCCTTGCCGACGCCGCCCAGCCAGGAGGCGACGGTGTCGGGCGCGCCGGTGTAGGTGTCGGGGGCCCACATGTGGAAGGGAGCGACGGTGAGCTTGAAGCCGAGCCCGGCGAGCACCATGAAGACGCTGATCGCCTGGATCGGCTCATACATGAACAGGTACAGCGCCGGCTGGCCCAGGCTGGCGTAGCGTTCCACCTGGCCGGCCCAGAACTCGGCGAGGCCGGCGAAGGTCAGCGTGCCAGCGCTGCCGTACAACAGCGACATGCCGAAGATGACGAGCGAGGAGCTCAACGCGCCCGTGATGAAGTACTTCGTCGCAGCTTCGCCGCTCGTCGGTTCGGACTTGAACGAGCCGGCGAGGATGTAGCTGGCGAAGCTCGTCACCTCGACGCCCAGGAACAGGGTCAGCATGTCCTGGCTGGAGGCGACGATCATCATGCCGATCGTCGCCAGGAGCAGCATGGAGTAGTACTCGGCCTGCATCGAGGCGCGGTCCATGTAGCCCGGTGAGGCGAGGACGACGATCGCCGTCCCGACGAGGAACAAAAGCTTCAGCAGGGCGGCGAACACCGAGATCTCGTACACGTCCAGCACGGTGCCGGATTGCGGCACGAACCCCAGGCCGGGCAGCTCGGTGAGCTGCGCGAGCGTGAACAGGGAAGCGAAGGCCAGGGAGACGAAGGCCACGGTGGCCGGCCAGCGGCCCTCGTCGATGCGCGCCATCGCCAACAGGATGACGAACGAGCCGGCGATGAGGCTGAGCTCCGGCAGCAGTCCGCCGATCATCTCCATCACCACGTCAGATCACCCCCACGGTGGAGAGCAGGCCTTCGACGAACGGGTTGATGTGCTCGGTGAGCAGCGCGGGCCAGACGCCATAGACGATGGCGAAGAACGTGAGCACGCCGACGGCCGCCGTCTCGTAGAACGGCATCTCGTGCGCGCTGTCGGCGTGCTCGGCGGTCAGCTCGCCGTGGAGGGCGCGCTGGATGGCCCAGATGTAGTAGCCGGCGGTCAACACGACGCCGAGCAGGGGGAAGATCACGATCCAGCCGAACGCCTGGTAGGTGCCGACGAGGACCGCGATCTCGGCGATGAACCCGGCGAAGCCGGGGAAGCCGAGGGAGCCGATGAAGGCGGCCATCGTGAAGGTGCCCATGGTGGGCGTCTTCTGCATGATGCCGCCGAGCTTGTCGATCTCGCGCGTGCCCCAGCCGTGCTGGATCGAGCCGCACATCATGAAGGCCAGCGGGCTGAGCAGGCCGTGCGCGATGAGCATGTAGATGGCGCCCATGAACCCGATCTCGTTCAGGGTCGCGATGCCCAGCATCGCGACGCCCATGTGGGAGATCGAGGAGAAGGCGACCATCCGCTTGAGGTCGTTCTGCGCCAAGCAGACCAACGCCGCGTACAGGATCGACACGATGCCGATCACGAGCAACAACGGCGCGAGCTTGACGGCAGCGAACGGGAAGGCGCCGATGGCGAACCGGATCAGGCCGTAGGCGCCCATCTTCAACAGCACGCCGGCCAGCAGGACCGAGCCGGCGGTCGGCGCCTCGACGTGGGCCCAGGGCAGCCAGGTGTGCACGGGCACGACGGGCATCTTGACGGCGAACCCGACGAGCAGGGCCACGAAGAGCAGGATCTGCAGCTCGACGCTGAAGCCGGCTGTGTACTGCTGGAGCTCGAGGAAGTTGAACGTCGCCGGGACCCCATCGGGCAGGCCGAAGTACATGCCCATGAAGCCCAGCAGCATCACGAGCGAGGCGAGGAACGTGTAGACGAAGAACTTCGTCGCTGCGTAGCGACGGTGAGCCCCGCCCCAGATCGCGATGAGGAAGAACATCGGGATGAGGACGAACTCCCAGAACACGTAGAACACGAACAGGTCCAACGCGGCGAACACGCCCAGCACGCTCGTCTCGAGGACGAGCAGCAGCGCGAAGAAGCTGAGCGGACGCTTGGTCTCCTCCCAGCTGAACAGGATCGCGGCTGCGACGAGGAGCGCCGTCAGCGCGAACAACGGCGCCGAGAGGCCGTCCAGCGCCATCGTGTACGTGATCGTGAGGCTGTCGGTGCTGACCCAGGCGATCGATTCCTTCAGCACGAAGTCGTCGATGCCGGGCGTGCGGGCGAGCACGCCGGCGCCGATGCCGAGCGGGACGACGCTGGCGATCAGCGAGACGACACGGCCGATCTGGCGGCGGCCGGCGAGCATCGTGAGCACGGCGCCGACCAGGGGCGTGAAGATCGCGATGGAGAGCCAGGGGACGGTCATGTCAGATACCCCTCCCGATGGTGTAGCGGAGGATGTAGACGACGATCACGACGAACGCCAGCAGCCCGGAGAGGATCCAGGTGGCGTAGTCGCTGACGCGGCCGGTCTGCCAGCGGCTGCCGACGCGACCCATCCAGTCGTTGAAGCGGCCGATGGCGTCCACGGACCAGTCGACGACGTGGGTGTCGAAGGCGTCGAACAGGCGGGCGAGGCCGAGCACGATGGCGTCGGTGGCCTTGTAGTAGGCCTCGGTCACGTAGTAGCGGTCGATCATGACGCCCTCGGCGCCGGTCTCTTCGCCGACCGGTGTGAGGTGATCCTCGACGTTGTCCGGTCCATAGCGGGTCCAGGCCAACGCGATGCCGGCGCCTGCCACGCCCAGGCTGAGGTAGGTCTTCCAGCTGGTGACCAGCTTGGCAGGCGTCACCTCGAGGGCGTGGTGGAACAGCAGGTTGTCGGAGGCGAAGAACACGGCGAAGCCGGTGACGAGCGTGAAGACGGCGAACACGCCGAGCACGAGGTTCATGTGCCACGTCCCGTCGGCCAGCTCCTCCTCGTGGTCGCCTCGGTAGTCGCCGAGGAACGTCATGAACCACAGGCGGAACATGTAGTAGGCCGTCAGGCCGGCGGTGACGAGGGCCAGCGCCCAGACGCCGTAGAACAGGGCGTGCTCTTTGCCGGCGAGGAAGGCCTCGGCCAGCAGCTCGTCCTTGCTGAAGAAGCCGCTGAACGGCGGGATGCCGCTGATGGCCAAGGTGGCCGCCAGCATCGTCCACGCCGTGATCGGCATGTACTCCTTGAGGCCGCCGAAGTCGCGCATGTCGTAGTTGTGGAGCGCGAACCCGACGGCGCCGGCGCACAGGAACAACAGCGCCTTGAAGAAGGCGTGGTTGAGCAGGTGGAACAGGCCGGCGGCGAACCCGCCGGCGACGGCGGCGCCGACGCCCAGGCCCATGAACATGTAGCCGAGCTGGCTGATCGTCGAGAACGCCAGCACGCGCTTGATGTCGTAGTTCACGACGGCCATCGTGGCGGCGACGAACGCGGTCACGGCGCCGACGACGGCGACGGTGTAGAGCACCCAGGGGACGGCGTCGAACAGCGGGAAGAACCGGGCGACGAGGAAGACGCCGGCCTTGACCATCGTGGCAGCGTGGATGAGCGCGGAGACGGTCGTCGGACCCTCCATCGCGTCAGGCAGCCAGACGTGGAGAGGCAGCTGGGCGGACTTGCCGACGGCGCCGAGGAACAGGCCGAGCACCGACAGGCCCAGCGCGGTCGGGTGGGCGGCGGCGACGGCTTCGATCGTCGCGGTGTCGAGCAGGGTCGACAGGTCCAAAGCGACGGCGCTCCCGACGGCGTCGCCGAAGATGACGGCGAGGGTGACGAGCCCGCCGAGGAAGAACACGTCCCCGACGCGCGTGACGAGGAAGGCCTTCTTGGCCGCCGCAGCCGCGGAGGGCTTGGCGTACCAGAAGCCGATGAGCAGGTACGAGCAAAGGCCCATCAGCTCCCAGAAGACGAACATCTCGAGCAGGTTCGAGCCGAGCACGAAGCCCAGCATCGAGCCGACGAACAGCGCGAGCGCGGCGTAGTAGCGCTGGCGGCCGTCGACGTGGATGGGGCTGCCGTCGTCGAGGTGGTAACCCTCCTTCTCGGGGCGGATGTACCCGATCGAGTAGAGGGCGATGCCGGCGGTCAGGATGCCGACGGCGCCGAGCAGCCAAGCGGTGATGCTGTCGAGGTAGACGCCCAGATCGAAGACGAAGTTGCCCGCCTCGAGCCAGGCGGTGCCGAGCGCGTCCTGGAAGGTCCACGTGAAGGCCTCCCCCCAGTGACCGTGCTCGCCTCGGAAGCTCTCGGTGAGCCGGCCCCAGCTTTCCCAGGCGGTGTAGACGGCCAGGGCGCCGCTCGCGACGATGGCGCCCGCGGAGATGTAGCCGCCGCGTTCGGGCAGCCGCGATCCGAACAGGGTGACGAGGACGAAAGCGGCCAGCGGTAGCGCAGGGATCAGCCAAGCGTACTCCATCACCATGTCTTCTCACCCCCTCAACAGCGTGGCCTTCGAGACGTCCACGGAGTCCTGCAGCCGGAACAGGTTGACGAAGATCGCGAGCCCGACGGCGGCTTCGCCGGCGGCGATCGCGATGCTGAACAGCGCGAAGGTGAACCCGTCTTGGGCGCCGTGGGCCGCCGAGAAGGCGGCGAAGTTGATGTTGGCTGCGTTGAGCAACAGCTCGATGCTCATCAGGATCATGATCGCGTTGTCCCGGTTCATCAGGCCCCAGGTACCGATGGCGAACAGGGTACCGGACAGGGCCACGTACCACCAGGTGGCGAGCTCGACGGCCATCAGACGATGCCTCCTTCCTCTTCACGCAGCGCGAGCGCCAGCCCGCCGACGAGGGCGACGAGCAGGAGCACGCTCAGAACCTCGAAGGGCATCGCCCACGTCGTGTAGAGGTTCTCGGCGATGCCGGTCACGGATTCGATCCCGGTCGGTTCGGCGCCCCAGACCTGCTGCATCGGTTCGACGTCGCTGACGTCCCAGGCTTGGACGGCGATCAGCGAACCGAGGAAGATGGCGACGACGAGGTGGATGTCGTCGCGGGTGATCGTGGTCATCAGGCTCGTCCTCCGGTCTCGTCGTCCTCGTCGGTGTCGGCCTCGTCGTCGGCCTCGGGCTCGGCGCCCTCCTTCTTGATCGTGTGGCCGCTGCCTTCGCGGTCGGCCTCGCGTTCGGCCTCTTCGACGGTCTCGACGCCCTCAGGCACCTCTTCGACCTCCTCGACGTCCATGCCCTTGGGGGCGTCGACGCCGAGCGCGGCCAGAGGGGTCCGGTCCTCGGCGAAGCCCTCCATCGGCGAGGCGTGCGTGGTGAGCATCACGGCGAACAGGATCAGCGTCGTGACAGCGCCGACGTAGATGAGGATCTGGATGGCGGCCAGGAACTCGGCGCTGAGCGTCAGGTAGATGCCGGCGACACCGAGCAGCACGAGCCCCAAGAAGATCGCGGCGTGCACGGGCTCGTCCTCGGAGACGACCTTGAGCGCCCCGAAGACGGTGATCGCGGCGAGGACGAGGAAGACGATCTCGTCGAGCACTTAGCCCCCCCTCCCTTCTTGCATGGGCCTAGAGCCCTCCCTCGAGCTCCTTTTGCCCTTCCATCGTCAGCTCGGCCTCGGTCTTGGACAGCTGGATGGCGTCGTAGTCGAACTCGCCGCGGTCGGTGCGGGAGGTTCGGAACTCGGGCGTGAGGAAGATCGCGTCCGTCGGGCAGACCTCTTCGCAGAGGCCGCAGTACATGCATTGGACGACGTTGACGCGCGGCCAGAGACCGCGCTTGTTGTTCGCCTGCTCTCGGCCGGGGATGACCTGCATGCAGTCGGTGCCGTTCGGGCACGCCTGCGAGCACAGGGTGCAGCCGATGCAGGCCTCCATGTCGAGCACGATGCGGCCCCGGAACCGCTCCGAGATCGGAGCCGTCTCCTCGGGGTAGTGCACCGTGACCGGCTTCGAGAAGAGGCGCTTGATCGTCTGCTTGAAGCTCTTCAGGATGCCGACGAGCGAGACGGACATTAGACGATACCTCCTTTCGCGAGCACGCCCGCGATGACCATGTTCACGAGGGCCAGCGGGAACAGGAGCTTCCAGCCGAGGTTCATGAACTGGTCGACCCGGACCCTCGGCAGCGTGAACCACGTGGTCAACAGGAACACGGCGATCACCACCGTCTTGGCCAGCAACCACCAGACGCCGTCGAACAGGCCCAAGGGCGCCTGCCAGCCACCGAGGAACAGGATGCTGGTCAGCAGCGAGATGAGGATGATGTTGGCGAACAGGGTCAAGAACAGCAGGCCGAACCGCATGCCGGAGTACTCAGTGTGGAACCCGGCCACGAACTCGGACTCGGCCTCGGCGAGGTCGACGGGGGCCACGCCGATCTTGGCGAGGCCGGCGATCAGGAAGATGAACAGGCCGATCGGTTGGACGAGGAAGAACCAGACGCCTTGCTGGGCCTCCACGATGGCCTGCATCTCCATGGAACCGGTGAGGATGACGACGCTGGCGGCGGCGAGCACGAGCGGGACCTCGTAGGCGACGTCCATCGCGGCCGCGCGCAGGCCGCCGAGCACGCTGTACTTGTTGTTGGATCCCCAGCCGGCGAGGACCTCACCGACGGGTGAGATGGCGGCGACGGCGAGCAGCAGCACGATGCCCGTCGCGACGTTGGAGACGACGAAGCCCGGGTGCCAGGGGATGAACAGGAACACGATGAAGACCGGGACCGGGAGCACGTAGACGGCCAGCTTCCAGGAGAACTCGTCGACGCCGGCCGGGACGATGTCCTCCTTGCTGACGAGCTTGATGCCGTCGGCGACCGGTTGCAGCAGGCCGAAGGGGCCCACGCGGTAGGGACCGGTGCGGTGCTGGACGTGGCCCATCACCTTGCGCATGCCCCAGACGAGGCCGGGGGCGGCAGCGAGCACGAAGCCGATCGTGGCCGCGGACAGGGCGAGGTAGACCACGAGGACGGCCCAGCTTTGTCCGACGAGCGGGGCGAGTTGCGCGGTGAGCCACTCGACGGCGGTCATCGGTCGATGTCCCCCAGCACGATGTCCAAGCTACCCAGCGTGATGATGGCGTCCTGGATGAGCTCGCCGCGAGCGAGCTCGGAGATCGCGGACAGGTTGGAGAACGAGTGGGCGCGCATCTTCACGCGGTAGGGCTGGTTGCTGCCGTCGGAGACGACCAGGCAGCCCAGCTCGCCGCGCGGAGACTCGATGCGGCCGTAGGCTTCGCCCTCCGGCGGGCTCCACCGGAACTGGCTGGAGCCCTCGCCGACCTCGCGGCTGAGGTGGTTGCCCTCGGCGTCGGCCCAGCGGTCGCAGGCTTGCTCGACGATGCCGAGGGACTCCTCGATCTCCGCCATGCGGCAGGCGTACCGGGCGAACACGTCGCCCTCGTCGCTGGTCGGCACGTCGAAGTCGTAGGTCTCGTAGCTGGCGTAGGGCTCCTCCTTGCGGAGGTCGAACGCCTTGCCGGTGGCCCGCAGGTTGGGGCCGGTCATGCCGTAGTCGATCGCCTGCTCGGTCGAGACGACGCCGGTGCCCTTGGTGCGGGCGACGAAGATATCGTTCTCGGTGAGCAGGTCGTCGAGCTCCTGGATGCCCTCGCGGACCTGATCCACCCACTCGCGGGTGTCCTGGATCCAATCCTCGTCGACGTCGTGCTTGACGCCGCCGAAGCGCATGTAGGAGTACGTCAGGCGGGTCCCGGTCATGCGCTCGAGCAGGCGCAGCGCCCGCTCGCGGTCGCGGAAGCACCAGAAGAAGGTCGTCATCGCGCCGATGTCGATGCCGAAGGTCCCCATCCAGATGAGGTGGCTCGCGACGCGGTTGATCTCCTGGGCGAGCACTCGCAGGACGTTGGCGCGCGGGGGCACGTCGAGGTCCGCGAGCTTCTCGCAGGCATGGACGAAGGCCATGTTGTTGTGGATGGCCGCCAGGTAGTCCATGCGGTCGGTGTACGGGATGAATTGGAGGTAGGTACCCATCTCGCCGAGGCGTTCGCTGCCCCGGTGCAGGTACCCGATGATCGGTTCGGCGTCGACGATGCGCTCGCCGTCGAGCAGCATCTTCATCCGCAGCACGCCGTGCGTGGCGGGGTGCTGGGGTCCGACGTTGAGCGTCATGAGGCGACGCTTGGGGGTCTGTTCGCTCGGGGTCTGCTGTTCGGCCAAAGCTACCACCCCTTCCCGGCGTCCTTGGTCACCTTGTCGATGCCGTCCTCGCGGTAGATGTACTGCTGCTCCCCGAGGTCGTAGTCCTTCCTGTGGGGGTGACCCTCCCAGTCCTCGGGCATGAAGATGCGTTTCATGTCGGGGTGACCCTCGAAGGTGACTCCGTAGAGGTCGAAGACCTCTCGCTCGTGCCAGTTGGCACCGGCCCAGAGGTCGCTGACAGTCGGGACCGAGCACTGGTCGACCTCGCGCGGCACCCAGACCTGGACGGCCAGATGGTCGCCCTCGTCGTAGGAGTAGAGGTTGTAGACGACCTCCATGAGGCCGTCGTCGACGTCGTCGAGGTGCCAGCCCTTCGATTCGACGGGGACGGTCTCGGTGGCGTCCTCGTCCTCCTCGTCGTCGGGGTCCTCGACCTCGCGCTCTTCGGTGAAGCCGAGCCAGGCGGCGTTGTCCTCGATCTCGTCCTTCGGCCAGTCGACGGCCGTGACGAAGCACAGGTGGTCGAAGCCCGCGTCCTGGGCTTCGGCCATGACGTCGCGAAGGCCCTCGGGATCGGTCACGAGGAGGGGCTTGTCCTTCTGGACATCCTCCTCGATCACGTGCTCCTGGACCGTGTCGATGACATCGTCGGCCAGGCTCAAGCCGGTTCCCCTCCCAACTCGGAGGGGCCAAGCTCCCAGTCGCGGCGCTGTTTGGCCTCTCGTTCGGAGGTCAGCTCTTCGGTGTCCTCGGTGTCCTTGGCGAACCGGATGGCGGGCTCGGGGTCCTGCTGGATCTTCTCCTGCAGACGCTGGAGCCCGTCGAGCAGCGCCTCGGGACGGGGCGGACAGCCGGGGACGTAGACGTCGACGGGGATGACCTTGTCGACGCCCTGGACGACGCTGTACGAGTTCTGGTAGGGGCCACCGCAGGAGGCGCAGGCGCCCATCGCGATGACGTACTTCGGCTCGGGCATCTGGTCGTACAGCTTGCGCACGCGCGGGGCCATCTTCTTGCAGACGGTGCCCGGCACGATCATGAGGTCGGCCTGGCGCGGGGTCGCGCGGAAGACCTCGGAGCCGAAGCGGGCGATGTCGTGGTGGGGGCCCATGGTGGCCATCATCTCGATGGCGCAACAGGCCAGGCCGAACTGCATCGGCCACAGCGAGTTCGCGCGGCCCCATTTCAGCATCTTGTCGACCGAGGTGAGGAAGACCCCCTCCTCGGGGCTGCCGGACTTCACGATCCTTGCCATTCGAGAGCCCCCTTCTGTATCGCGTAGATCCAGCCGTCGAGCAACAGGAAGACGAACACAGCCATCGTCACGATGGCCTTCGTACCGAGGTTCGCGAAGTCGACGACGAACGGGATGAGGAAGACCGCCTCAAGATCCAGGATGAGGAAGACGAGAACGTACAGGTAGAACTGGATGTCGACGGGTCCGCGACCCGAACCGACGGGTTCCTCACCGCACTCGTAGGCGGTGAGCTTCTCGCGGCTCGGCCGGCTGGGGGTGATGAACCGCGAGAGAGCGACGGCGATGAACACGACGGCCACGCCGATCCCCGTCATGATGGCGACAGGGAGGTATGGCTCGGGGATTCCGGCCATTCGGGCCGGGCAAAAGGGCGGTGATATAGGAATGTATCGGTGGTCATCGTACCAGGGAGACGCGGCTGTTGGGCCGCGAGTAGCGGCCGCTGGCCGGCTCTATCGATCGCAGCCGGGTCAACCTCGAGGCTGACCGAGGCAAGAGGAGGAGAAGGAGGAAAAAGAGGAGAGAAGCCGGCGACCCGGCGTCGGCCTACCAGGGCTTACCGAAGATGCAGTAGAAGATCTCGCGGTTGTCGTTGGCGTCGAGCGTGCACTTCACCGGGTGGTCGGAGGGCGAGGAGTCGTCGTCGGTGGACGAGAGGCTCGGCCGCCACTCCTCGTCGACCTCGACGTTCCCGGAGCACGAGGACGTCATGACCACCGTCACCGGGCCGGCCTGCCGCTCGTAGTAGATGTAGAAGCAGTTCGGCGGGGAGGTCTGCGGCGGGTCCACGTCCGTCGTCTCGGAAACCGGCGACCAGGATTCGTTGACCGTGGCCGAGGTTCGGCAGGTGTCGTCGACGGTCACGGTGACCGGGCCCACCTGGGAGTCACCGTCGAGCTCCGAGCACTCGGGCTTGGTCGTGCTCGTCGGCACGCTGGGCTCCCAGTCCTCGTCGTAATCAACGCGGGGCTCGCAGAAGAAGCCCTCGCGGTAGACGGTGAACGGACCGGCTTCGACGCGGGTGTCGTCGTCACAGGGCGGCGGACCGGCGGCCGAGGCCTCCTCGCTCGGACGCCAGTCCTCGTCCACGTCGGCGCCGGCGCCGCAGTTGTACGTGACGGTCGCCGGGCCCGCCTGCTCCTCGATGTAGACCTGCAGGCAGTTGGTGGTCGATAGCTTCTCCTCTGCGACGTCCGAGATCTCGTCGCCGTTGTCTTCGCCCGCGGCCGCGGCGCCACCGGCGAACGTGCTCAGCATCAGCAGCAGCGCCGCGAGGGACGCTGCCAGCGTACGGACCGTGCTGTTCCCAGACATGTCCACCCGGCCCAACCATAGGGCCCGGCAAAACGGTTAGGGCCAGGGGAATTGACGGTTGGAGCGTTCGGCCCGCGGTGCCACCGTCGTGTCTCCCCTGGCCGGAGACCGTGGACCGAATCTAGACCGACCCGGTCGGGTCGGCGGGGCCGAACGCGACGGCGTCGACCTGCAGGTTGGCGTCGGTGGGGTCCTCGAGGTTCTCGCGGACGACGTGGAACTGGATGTCGGCCGCGGTCGCGTCCTCGGGAGCGTCGAACGTCTGGCTGTACTCGACGTAGTCGTCGGTGTCGGTGATCTCGACCCTGTCGACGTCGGTGGTTTCGCCGAGGGCGTTCTTCCAGACGATCTGGCCGAAGACGTCCGGGCTCGCGGCCGCGGAGTTCTCCGAGCCGTCGTTCAGCACGGCCGCGAACGCGATCTCGTACTCGGCGTTCGGCACGATCGGCGCATCGTCGTTGTCCAGGGAGACCTCCTGCGCCAGCGTGGTGGTCGTCGTCCCGCCGACGGCGTTCAGCTTCGCCGCCCCCGAACCCTCGAAGGGGACGCCATCCGCGCTGACGTCGCCATCGACGACCCGCCACTCGGCGAGGTCGTCCTCGAAACCACCGTTGTCGATCTGGTCGATCAGCGGGGCCGCCGCCCCGGCGGGAACGACGAGCGTGAGCGCGAGGAAGCCAGCAGCCACGTGTCCAAGGTTCATTCGAATCGCCTCGATAGAAACCACGCTCCATCACCGGGAAAAGGTTGACCGTGCGGTAACGGGAACGTTGCACGACCGGTGTCGATGAGAGGAACGAAGGGAGGCGGGCGGGCCGGGACCCCCCGGCCCGCCCCCCGGAGCAAGCTCCGCCGACCCTTGCATCGGCGAAGGCGCCCCGGTGGTTGGGAGGAACCGGGACCGCCGTCCGGTCGGCCCATCGAAATCCAAGCCTGCGACACGCTTCAACGTCACGCAGGCGCAAGGTCGACGTTGCGAAGCCGATCAGGCGTGGCCGTCCTACACGATCCGCGTGTCGGGCTCGCTGCCGTCGAAGATCGCCAGGATGCCGTCGGCGGCCAGCCTCGCGCAGGCGCGCTGGGCCTCGTCGGTCTGCGCACCGATGTGCGGGGTCGTCGACACGCGAGGATGCTGGAGGAGCTCGCGGTCCTCGGGGGGCTCGGTCTCGTAGACGTCGAGCCCGGCGCCGGCGACGGTGCCCTGCTCGAGGGCCCCCCGCAGCGCGTCCTCGTCGACGACGCCGCCGCGGGCGCAGTTGACGACGACGAGGGGAGCCTCGGCAGCGTCGAAGAAGGCCCCGCCGACGAGGCCCTCGGTTTCCGGCGTCAGCGGGGTGTGCACGGACACGACGTCGAGGTGGGCCGCCATGGCCCCGGGGTCCTCGTGCAGCTGGATGCCCAGCTCGTCGGCCCGGGCCTCGTCCACGTAGGGATCGTGGGCGTGGACGTCCATGCCGAAGGCTTGGGCGAGCTCGGCGACGCGGGCCCCGATCCGGCCGATGCCGACCAGCCCCAGCGTGCGGCCGGACAGCTCGACGCCCCGGCAGTCGCTTTTCGGCCACTCGCCTTGCGGCATGGCGCGCTGGGCGCGGGGGAAGTGCCGGGCGACGGACAGCATGTGGGCCAGCGTCAGCTCGGCGACCGCGTTCGTGGAGGCGTCCGGCGTGTTGAACACGGTCACGTCGCGGGCCTCGCAGGCGTCGAGGTCGATGTTGTCCACGCCGACGCCAGCCCGAGCCACGACCTCGAGCTCGGGAGCTTCGTCGAGGAGCGCCTCGTCGACCGTCGTGCCCGAGCGCACGATCGCGGCCCGAGCTTCGCCGAGCACCTGCTCGCGCCGTTTGCCCTCGAGCGGGCCCTGGACGACGTCGTGACCGGCCTCCTCGAGGCGTTGGATGCCGGCTTCGTGGATCGGGTCGTTGACGAGGATCGTGGACATGGATGCCGCTGATGGAGACCGGTCTACTTAGCCCTCGGGCCGGGCCGGATCGCCACCTCAGGGGGCGACGAGCGTCGGGACAGGGAACTCGTCGGCACGGTCGGCCATCGAGGGCGGGAGGACGACGAGATCGTGGGCGGCCGCGACCTCGATCGCGCGCTCGACGAGGTCGCCCTCGACCGTCCGCATCCGCGTCGTCAGGCCGCGGTCCTCGATCGCTCGCGTCGCCTCCACGACCTTCGAGGTCTGTGGCGCGCGTTGCAGGAGCGCGCCGGAGCCGTTCGTCGATGCGAGATCGGTGGCTTCGGGGCTACCGGCCGGTTGGGCGACGTCGGCGGAGGCGAGGACGGTGAACTGGAGGCCAGGCGTGGCGGCGAGCAGGTCGGCGCCGGCGACGGCGGCTTCGCGGTTCTCCTCGGAACCGTCGACGATGGCGAGCACGTGGGATGCGGGTCCAAGCTGGGAGGCCAAGGGAAGCACCCAGCGCCAGCTATCCGATGGGGGCAGATAACCGTTGGGTGGCCCCAGCCAAGCCGCCGCTTGCTTCGACTGGAGCACCTGGACAGGGGATGGCAACCCCGACCTCGCCGGATGCCGTGCGGGGGCTCGTCGGATGCTCGGCGGGGCCCATCGTGATGTTGACGATCGCGGTGCTCGCGGGCTTCGTCCTCGCACCGCTGGCTTTGCTCGCCCAACGCCTCGTCGGGGATCGCTCGGGCTGGCTGACGGCGCCCGTCCCCGCCGGGGTGGCCGCCGTCGTCATCGCGGGGACGCCCACCGTCGCGGCGGGGCGGCCCCTCGTCGAGGCGACCCGTTGGGTGCCGATGTCGGGCGTCGAGCCAGCGCTCCGCCTGGACGGGCTCTCGCTCGTGATGGCTCCGCTCGTGACCGTCGTGGGCACCCTCGTGCAGCAGATCGACGCCGGCGGCTCCGTGGCCGGCAAAGCCCACGCTGGCCGGCAAGGGCACCGGGATCCACTTCGCACCGCCGTCCTCTGCTTCTCCGCGTGCCCCTCGCAACCGTCAGCGGTTGTCGTGGACCTCGCGTAGCACGCGCGTCAACGACAGCTCGCCCTCGATGCCGCCGTCGGGATCGAGCACGGGGACGACGGTCACGGAGGCCTGCATCATGTTGCGCAGGGCCCGGTCGAGCGGGTCGCGGGGTTCGACGGGCACGTTGCGGCTGTCGGGGTTGACGGCGTCGCCGGCGTGGGCTCCCTCGATCGCTTCGCCGACGCGGTCCCAGGGGAAGCCGGTCCGGGTCTGCGGGGCGGCCAGCTCCTGCTCGAGCCAGCCGAGCAGGTCCGAGCGGGTCAAAAGGCCGTAGTAGATCTCGCGGGCGTCGACGACGTAGAGGGCCTCGAGGTCCTGGAAGTCCAACGTCTCGACGAGGTTCACGAGGGGCGTGGAGTCGCTGACGATGGCTCCCCGCCGGAGATCGTCCTCGTACACCTCGCCGACGGTGCGGCCCTCGACGGCGTCTTCGTGCATCCTGACCCTCGAGGCCGCAATCGGAGGCACGCGGAAGAAGGTTCGGACAGAAAATTTCCGGTCCCGCGGTGTCCGCGTGCGGGCAATTGGCGAGGAAATTTTCAACAAAAAGAGGGGGAGCGGTATCTGCGATCCCCCTCAACCGCGATGACGCAACGCAGGCCGATGGCGCTGGTCGTCGCCCAACCCCTCCGCTCGTGGCTTCAGATTCGCGACCGCGATCTCGCAACGCAGGCCGATGGCACCGATCGAGGCCGGCAAGGTCTACGCCACGCCCCGCATCCCTCAACCGCCATCACGCGACGCAGGCCGATGGCGCTGGTCGTCGCCCAGCCCCTCCGCCCGTGGCTTCAGATTCGCGACCGCGATCTCGCAACGCAGGCCGATGGCACCGATCGAGGCCGGCAAGGTCTAACCCACGCCCCGCATCCCTCAACCGCCATCACGCAATGCAAGCCGATGGCGCTGTTCGCCATCCCGTCCGCGAGGACCTTGCCTGGGCCGGTGACGCGATCGGCTTGCCCGTCCCCTGCGATCCTCCGTCGTGGCCTGCTTTACTCCTCTGCCCGCCCTCGCCTGTCCCTCGCCTTCCCCTCTGCTGCCCTCTGGCCCTCGGCTCTCCTGCGTGTTCCCTCCCGACCGCGCCTCAGACTTCGACGCTGCGCCAGGCGTCGAAGCCGGCCACGGGGCTGGCCTCGATCCCGTCGACGTAGCCCTTGCGGGCGCCGTGGAAGACGACCTGCTGGGCCATCGCCGCATCGTCCCCCCATCGCTGGCGTGCCGCTTCGGTCGTGGGCTCCTCGCCGAGCAGATGTTCGCCGGCGCGGGCCACCCAGCGGTCGACGGGGAAGGCCCGATCGAACCCGAGCGCGTAGCAGAGGATGCATTCGGCGACCTTGGGTCCGACGCCGTCGAGCTCCACGAGCCGGTCGTGGGCGGCCTCGATCGGGCGCTCGGCGTCGGCGACCGCCTGGGGGCCCGGCACGGCGGCCGTGCCGTCGACCGGGTCGCCCAGGCGCCGGCATAGCTTGGCGATCGTGGCCTGGATGCGGGGGACGTTGTTGGCGGGGCTGATCATGAACGCCAGCGTGCCCTCCCAGGGATCCTGGTCGAGCAGGCGCAGGCCCGGCATGCGGCGCGCGAGGGCCCCCAGATCGGGGTCCTCGGCCAGTGCGCGAGGCCGCGTCCGCTCGCGGCCGAGGTAGGCGGCCAGGAAACCCTCGTCTCGGTCGGGGGTCGAGGTCCAGGTGCCTCGCACGGGGTCGATCGAGACGCGAGTCCCGCGCGTCAGGCCCTCGATCGTGTCGTCGGCGGACCACCAGGTGAACGCCTGGCCGCCGAACAAGCACGCTTCGAGGTCGACACCGTCGGGCAGCGGGTGGGACACGGGAGGCGCTGAGCGGGTCGGCCTACTTGAGCCCACGGAGAGGAACCGGGGTCCCACCACGCGGACGAAGCCTCTTCTGGCACCGCCGGGCCCCGCAAGCCTGATGCCGCGGGTCGGCACTCCCCCGCGCATGGACCCCGAGGCGAAGCTGGAGGAGATGGGCATCGATCTGCCGGACGTGGCCGACCCGGTGGCCGACTACGTGCCCGCCGTCGAGACCGAGGCGAACACGGTGTACGTGAGCGGGCAGCTACCGACCGACGAGGAGGGCCAGCTGCTCGCGACCGGCCGCGTCGGGGACGACGTGAGCCTCGAGGCCGCCAAGGAGGCGGCCCAGCGGTGCGCTGTCAACATCCTCGCCGCCGTGAAGGACGCGGTCGGCGACCTATCGCGGGTCAACCGCGTCGTGCGCGTGGAGGGCTTCGTGGCGTCGGCGGACGATTTCACCCAGCAGCCGAGCGTCGTGAACGGGGCCAGCGAGCTGTTCGGCGACGTCTTCGGTCCGGCCGGCCGGCACTCGCGGTTCGCGGTCGGGTGCAACGTGCTTCCGCTGGACACGGCGGTGGAGATCGGCGCGATCCTCGAGGTCGAGGACTGAGCCGGCGGAGCGCGGAGGCAGCCGGGTGGCTGCATAGGTTGACGTGCCGGGCGCCCGGTTGATGGGGTTGTAGGGCTGGGGCCTGCCCGGTCCGCAGGGAGCCTGGGCTGTTCCGTCCGAGGACCCCCAGGGTCCGACCTTCGATCACCTCCACGCCTCGCGTGCGGTCGCGGTGCCCCGTCGCCCGCCCCAGGCGGGGCGTGGATCCCCCTCTCCTTCAGCTCTCGACGCCTCCCAGCGGGGCGTGTCTGCAGCGCCCGCGGGGAGCCGAACGCTGAAGGGTCCCCAAGCCGATGGGGGGTCGATGGGTTCGCCTTGGGGAGGCACGACATGGTCGGGGGCTTGGATGCCGTGAGGTCGGCCGACGATCAGCATCTCGTCCGGCTCGCTGAGAACCTGGATCCGCTGGCCAACCCGACCCGGTTGCGGCTGTTGGCCCTCCTGCGGGATCCGCAGACGTTGACGGAGATCGAGCTGCGGAAGCCGGAGGCCGAACGGCAGAAACCGCTGGCCCGCCAGACGGTCAAAAGCCACCTGGTCAAGCTGATGGACGCGGGCGCGGTCGTCTCCCGGCAGGCTCAACGCGAATACGGGGAGACGACTGAGTACATGCTGAACAACCAGCGGGTGTTCGCCATGGCGGAGGAGCTGCGGGATCTGGCCCGGCTGACCCCCGCCGAGGACCCCAGCCAGGGGACCGTGCAGGGCGACCCCGTGCTCGGCGAGATCGAGGCCGAGGGCCCTCACCTCGTCCTCGTCAAGGGCGTGCCCGAAGGACGCGTGTTCGCCCTGGATCCCGCCGAACGCGATCGGTGGGTGCTGGGCCGCAACCGAGGGCTGAGCGTGTCCTTGCCTTCCGATCCGTTCGTCAGCGCGGAGAACGCTCTCGTGGAGACCGGTCCCGATGGTCACCGGATCCGCGATCTGCCGGACAGCCGGAACGGGACCATCGTGAACGGATGCCAGCTGTCGGCCGACGAGGAGCACGAGCTGGAGCCAGGTGACGTCATCCAGGCCGGGAAGAGCACGCTCATCTTCCGCTCGTGAGGTCGGCCCGCTGAGCCTCGCGAAGCGCCTCCCGCATCGCGGTCGCCGAGCGGTACCGATCGTCGGGGTTTCGGGCGCGCGCGACACCGAGCACGCGCTCGATCGGCTCGGGGAGCGGATGCTCGGCGATCTCGTCGGTCAAGGTGGCCACGGCGTACAGATCCGAGGCGACCGTCGGCGGCTGGCCCCGCTTTTGCTCGGGCGCCATGTAGGCGGGGGTCCCCTCGTGGGCGCGCTCGTCGCCGAGAGCGTGTCGGGTGCCGCCGTCGGCCACGCGAGAGGTGCCGAAGTCGGCGATCTTGGGGACCTCGCCCTCGGCCAAGAGGACGTTGGCGGGCTTCAGGTCGCCGTGGACGACGTCCTGATCGTGCACGGCTTCCAGGCCGGACAAGATCCCGTCGACGACGTCCAACAGCTCGTCGAGCCCGAAGGGGCCCCGGTCCTCCAGACGATCGGCCAGCGTGGGACCGGGGACGAACTCGGTGACGAGCAGGGAGGCGCCGGGAGACGTGACGATGTCGTGGAGGGTGACGATGTTCGGGTGCTCCAGGCGGCCCGCCAGCCGTGCCTCCTCGAGGGCGCGAGCGCTCTCGTGAGGGCCGCCGTGCAACAGCTCCTTGATCGCCACGTCGCGATCGAGCAGCTCGTCGTGGGCGCGGAAGATCCGGCCGGCCGAGCCGCGGCTGACGAAGGAATCGATGCTGTAGCGACCGTCGATCGTCTCGCCGGGTTGCAGCGGACCGCCGCTGGCGGTGGACCCGGCCATGCGCTCGAGGACGTGGGCGGTGCGATCGTCGATCTCGAGCTCCTCCCGAAGCCGCCGCAATCGCGGGTCGGAGCCGAGCACGCGGTCCTCCTCGACGGCTTGCTCGACGGCGGCACGGTAGGCGTCGATGCGGTCCTCCCGCTGGGAGCCTCGTGGGACGCCGTAGGCCTTCTCCCCGATGGTGTCCACGAGCCGGCGGAACCCTTCCGTCGAGACTAGCACGACGACGAACAGGGCGAGGATGGCCGGCTGAGCCAGCGGGCCGCCCTCGCCCAGGATCTCCGAGGTCGCGACGGCGACGATCCCGATGCCGCCGAGGACGAGCACGGCCGACAGGACGCGGGCCGCCCACCGTCGGCTGCTCAAGCTGAGGTCGAGCATCTGGTTCCGCAGCACGGCCGCGGACGCGAGCACGCCGAAGGTCAAAAGCTTCAACGCGTCCCCGCCGCCGTTCACGTAGTCCGGGAACCATCCGCCCGGGCTGTAGCCGAGCTGCCGGAGCGGCTCGAACGCGATGTAGGGTTTGGAGACCACGGCGAACAGGAGGCCACCGACGGCTCCGCCGATCAACAGCCGGCGGGGGATCCGTGCCTCGTCCGGGAGCGAGATCGCGGTCCCGACGACCCAGGCCGCGATCCCGATGGTGAGCAGACCGAACGCGAGGAAGTGCAAGCTGGGCGGCAGGATGCCCGTCCAGCCCACGGCGCCCCAGACGGGACGCCCCAGGCGGGCGACCGCCGGGATCGTGATCACGCACAGGGCGGGGGCGAGCTTGGCGTAGGCCGAGTCGACGGGCTTGGCGCGGATCTGGCGAAGGGCTTCGAAGAGCACGGCGCCGTAGATCGCGAGGGTCCCGAAGGCCCACACCGTCAGCAGCCGGTCGCCAGCCGTCCCCAGCCACACGTCGGGACCGAGGAAGCCCGCGCAAAGCGCCAACCCCGAGCAGAACGAGGCGACGAGAGCCAGGAGCCTGGGGTCGTTGAGGCGGTTGCGTTCCGGGAACACCGACCCGAAGGCGTACAGGGCCAGCGGATCGAGGAAGGCGAAGACCGAGGCGATGCGGAACCAGGAGCTGTTCGCCAGCGTGCCGGGGAGCCCCAAGACCCGCATCGTCTCGGCGAATTGGTTCCCGGCGAGCAGGAACACGAAGGCCGCGAGGAACACGTTGGCGGCTCGCCGGCTCGAGCTGGCGAGCACGAAGATGCCGATGGCTCCGCTGAGCAGGCTTGCGGCGGCCTTGATCAGCGCCTCCTCCGGCAGCACCCCGACCGCTTGGCTCGACGCAGCAGTGGAAGAAAGGTTTTGCCCAACTCGGGGTTGGGACGGGGCAGGCCGCCCGTCCGGGGGCCCAAGCGTGTCTTCGCAGGGGCTCCGCCACCGGCCCTTCAAGTAGAGAGCCCCGTCTGGTCGAGCCGTAGGTGCGCCCATGGTCGACTTCGAGCTGACCCAGGAACAGGAGATGATCCGCAAGACGGCGCGCGACTTCGTCGACAAGCACGTCGCGCCGAACGTCGAGGAGTGGGAGGAGCAGGGTGAGATCCCCGACGAGGTCGTCCGCGAGGCGGGCAAGCTGGGCCTGCTGGGCGCGCCGATCGGCGAGGACTACGGCGGCGCCGGCGTCGACGACCTGACGTACGCGCTGCTGACCGAGGAGTTGGGCGCCGGGTGCTCGTCGCTGCGGACCACGTTCAGCGTGAACACCTCCCTGTTCGGGAACACGGTGGAGATGTTCGGTGACGAGGAGCAAAAGCAACGCTACCTGCCGGAGATCTGCACCGGCGAGATGCGGGGCGCCTGGGCGCTCACCGAGCACGAGTCCGGCTCGGACGCCAAGGCGATGGAGACGACCGCCACGCCGGACGAGGACGGCTACCGCCTGAACGGCAAGAAGATGTGGATCTCCGACGGCGACCGCGCCGACTACGTGGTCGTGTTCGCCCGCGTGGGCGAGGAGGGCTCCAGCTACGATCCCTCCGACAAGGAGTCCCAGCTGGCCGCGTTCGTCGTCGAGACCGAGCGCGAGGGCTTCTCGACCGGCACCGTGATGGGCAACGACAAGCTCGGGCTTCGCGCCAGCCACACCGCCGAGCTCATCACGAACGACTGCTGGGTGCCCGAGGAGAACATGCTCGGCGAGATCGGCGACGGCTGGGACATCGCGAACGCGATCCTGCAGAAGGGCCGGCTGTCGGTGGCCGCCGGCGCTGTCGGGATCGCGCGCGCCGCCTACGAGGCCAGCCTCGACTACGCCGAGGACCGCGAGGCCTTCGGCCGCCGCATCGGCGACTTCCAGCTCGTGCGCGAGCACCTGGCCTACATGCACCAGCAGATCGAGACCAGCCGCCTGCTCGTCTGGAAGGCCGCCTGGATGGCCGACCAGGGCCAGGACAACGCCCAGGCCGTGTCGACGGCCAAGTTGCACGCCGCCGAAGCCGTCATGGACGTGACCGAGCGCGCCGTGCAGGTCCACGGTGGCAACGGCTACTCCAGCGAGTACCCGGTCGAGCGGTACTTCCGCGACGCCAAGATCTGCGGCATCTACGAGGGCACCAACGAGATCCACAAGGTCCTCATCGGCGGCGAAGCGCTGGACAGGTGAGCCCCCGGTCGCCGGTCGGCTAGCTTCACCGGGCGTTGCAAGCGACCGCTTGGCCACGCCAAGCGCCGACCGTGCAGGACTCTCGAGGCGGCCAGCTCTGCCGTCGCCGTGACACGCAAACGGCGCGGGACGGCCCGGTGGCAAGGCGACCTCGACACCGGCGAGGGCACCCTGTCGACGGACAGCGGCGTCCTCCAGGCAGCCTTCGACGCGGCCAGCCGGTTCGCCGACGGGGAGCACAGGAACCCCGAGGAGCTGATCGCGGCCGCCCACACCGTCTGCTGCTCGATGGCGTTGACCGATGTGCTCCAGCGAGAGGGCTACGAGCCGGACAACGTGCGGACCGAGGCCGACGTCGAGCTCGACGCCGACGGAGGCGAGATTACGTCGGTCCGGCTCGTCACGTAGGGCCGAGCCGACGCGATCGACGAGGAGAGCTTCGTGAGGCTCGCCCACCGGGCGAGCGAGGAGAGCTTGGTGTCCGGCATCCTGTCCCCAGCGATCGAGGTCGAGGCGTTCCTGCAGACGCCGACCCCCGGCTGAGACGTGCCAAGCCCAACGTCCACCGTCCCGGCTCAGCGATCGTTTGGCCGGCGAAACATCCCTCGTAGAGGATTCATCCATCGCGAAACGGTCTCGTCGTCTCGCCATGACGATCAAGCGACGTGGTACGGCTCGATGGACGGGCGATCTCGAGACTGGGGGAGGCAACGTGTCCACGGAGTCCGGCGTGCTCGATGCGCCCTACGACACGGCCAGCCGGTTCGAGACGGGGAACAACACGAACCCGGAGGAGCTGATCGGCGCCGCCCACGCCGCCTGCTACTCGATGGCTCTCACCCAGCTATTGACGAGGGAGGGCCACCAGCCGAACTCGATCGAGACGGACGCAACGGTCGAGTTGGACATGGACGAGGGCCCCGAGATCACGCGTGTGGTCCTGTCGACGAGGGGCAGCGTGCCCGGCATCGACGCCGACGAGTTCCGAACCTTCGCCGAGGACGCCGAGGATCAGTGCCCGGTGTCCGGAGCGCTCGACGAGCTCGAGATCGAGGTCGAGGCTACGCTGCAAAGCGAGCCCCTGTCTTGAGGCAAGGTTAGGTCGGTGGGTACCGACGCGCGGGCGGGCCGGCGCTCACCTCGCCCCCCCTACCCGTTACTCTTTTGTATGACCTACCGGCCGCTGTCTCGTAGAGTGTGATTGCTACGGGCGACCCGGCGTGGACGTCCCGCTCACTTTCTTCGCACCCTCGACCTCGCAGCCCAAGGTATTGCGTGACGGCCGATCAGCTCCACGGACGCGGTGGGGAAGGAACACACCGAAGAGCGGGAACGAAGAGGAGCCCAGGGAGGACGACCAGCGGCGGGGCACCATCGTGACCGCACAGGGACGGGTCAGGCAGCGATGACCCTGCGCGAAGGTCCAACAGCGCCCAAGATCAATGCCGTTGGGGGCTGCATCGCTCCTGAGTGGGTTTCTTCCGGCGACCGACGTTGATGTCACGGTCTCCGGAGCGGCCGAAGCGCCGCTTCGGCCAGATCGTTGCCGAGGATTTTTCTTTGTCCCCCCTCGGGAGGCGCCAAGCCCCCGTTGAAAGAAAAATGCTCTACACGTCGAACAGCACAGCGATCCGCCCGGGCTCGTCCTCGACCTCGAGGCCGTGGTAGGTGGTCGCCTTGATCTCCATGAGGTGGCCGTGGGCCTCGCGGTCGTAGCCCTCGCCGGTCGCCTGCAGCCGGACGCGGTAGCCCTCGGCCGTCTTCTCGATCCTCGCCGTCCCGCCGGCGGGCACGAAGCGGTCGACCTGGTGGACGTAGTTGAGCTCGTCGAGCAAGTCGACGACGAGGTCGTCGAGGTCGGGCGCCTCGACCGACACGGTCCGCTCCTCCCTCGCCTGGACCTCACCCTCGGGACAGACGAGCTCGCCGAAGCCCTCGACGAGCGCGACGACAGCCCCCTCGAGCGTGTCGGCTTCGGCCTCGAGGCCGACGTCGGCGGTGTGTTCGACGATGCGGAAGGAGCTCACGAGCCGGGCAACGCGGCCGCCGGCAAAAGGCCTTGCTCGGGCGAGGGCTGAACCCGGCCCAGGGCCTTCACGCTGCGTGGCCGAGCGATCGCCGCTGCGCGCCGTCCGCTATCGGGTCGCCGATCGGGCCGCCCAGCGGGGCTTCCGCGAGGACGTGTTCGGTCTGCAGCCGGTCGCGGGACGCGACGAGCTCGTGCTCGCGCCAGCTGGCGGCGGTTTCGAGCTGGTGCTTGAGCACGCCCCGCAGGCTCCCGAGCGCCCCCGGCCGACGATCGGGCTCTACCACCTGGCGTTCCGGCAACGGGATCGGGGTCCAGGTCGTCGCCGGGTCGTGAGGTCCGGCTCGGGGGCCCGGCGAAAGCTACATGTGTGAGGGGTACGCCACAACCTCACGTGGCAGACGACGACCTTGCCAGCATCGCAGGCCTTCCCGAAGAGCTCGGCATCGACGAGGAGCTCGACAAGGAAGCTCAGCAGTTGAACGTCCGGACCGAGTCCCGCCGGTACGGGAAAGCCGTCACGATCGTGGACGGTTTCTCGACAGACGTGATCGATCTCGACGATCTCGCCTCGCGGTTGAAGAAGCAACTGGCGACCGGAGGCACGGTCGAGGACGGCACGATCGAGCTCCAGGGCGATCACACGGACCGGGTCCCGGACATCTTGCGTGACGAGGGGTTCCAGCTGCGATAGCGAGACAGCCGTGGGAGGCTGGAGAAAGGAAGAAGCAAGGAGGCCCCCGCAGCGGTGCGGAGGCCCCTAGGCGGGCCGAGCGGCGCCGGTCAGCTCGTGCGGCGCGTGGCCGCGTAGACGCCGATCCCGAGCACGGCAGCGGACGCGACGGCGGCGCCGCTGGAGAACACCGGGATCGCGGTGACCTCGGCCGTGTTGCAGGCCTCGGTCTCCTCGCCGTCCACCATCGCGGTGACCTGGTAGCGGTACGTCACGTCCTCCTCGACGTCGCCGTCGTCGAAGGTCGTGGTGTTACCGTCGACGGTGGCGATCTGCTCCATCTCACCGTCCGCGGTGGCCCGATAGACGTGGTAGCTGTCCGCCTCGTCGACGGCGCTCCACGACAGGCGGTTGGTCGGGCCATCGTTGGCGGTGGCGGTCACGGTCGGGCAGACGGCGAAGTTGTAGAGGTGCAGGGTGATGGCCCCGTTGTCGTCCTCCGTCGTCCGCAGCTCGACCATGTTGTCGTCGGCGAAGACCTCGTTCTCCTCCTCGAGCAGCGTGTCGGCGTCGTTGTTCGGGTTCAGCGCCTGGGGCGTGAACTCCAGGGCGCCCGGCTCGGTCAGGCCGGGGGTCTGGGTCTCGGTCACGGTGACCTCCCCGTCGGCGACGCCTTCGTAGACGTACAGCGAGGTGTCCAGGCAGTCGTCTTGGTCGCCGTCACCGCTCACGTCGGCGCCGAGGGCGGCGGTGGCGGCGTCCTCGTCCTCGCTGGCGTCCTCGCTCTCACAGACCTGCTGCTGCTGGAAGGTCGCGTCCTCGATCGTGTGCACGTCACCGTTCTCGTCCTCGATCTCGAACTGCATCTCGTGCTTGTCGTCGAACGAGACGGCGCCGTCGACGTACTCGTCGCCCGGCTGCACGACGGTCGGACAGGCCAGGACCTTGTCGGCGAACGTCGTCTGACCGTCGCCGTTCGGGTCGACGCTCTCGAAGTCGTCGATGTTCTGCACGGACGGCGTGCAGACGTGCTTCATCACGCGGATCGTCACGTTCTCGCGTTCCTCGCCGTCGCCGTCCATCGGCTGGGCGCCTACCTCGGCCGGTTCGTCCGCGCCCTGCGAGACGGCGGCGTCGTCGGCGGTGCTCGCGCCCGCACTGGCGATCGGGGCCAGCCCGAACATTGTGATCAGCCCGACCACCAGGGCTTGCATCTTCGTTGCCGTGGTTGTTCCATCGCGCATGGTTTCTCCCCGAACCCTGGCTCACCGGCCCCCATAGAAAGCGGATGAGGGACAACTCGGTGCAAGGCTTCCTCTCCGTCATAGAGCCTATCTCGGCCAAGGGCCGACCTGGTGGCGGGGGACGATCGTCGGTGTCCTCACCGGCTCAGCCAACGCTTGGGCCGGCCGGTGATGCCTGCACCCATCAACAGCTCGCCTGCCAGGAGCGCGGGCACCGCGAGCGCGAGCACGTGCTCGAGGTGGTCCTCGCGCGTTTGCTCGGCCTGCTCGACGCGCTGCTGCTGGGAGGCGGGCGTCGGCTCCACGGTCGCCTCCCAGACCTTCTCACGGTTCTCGCGCGGAGGCTGGATCTCGTGCACGATGTCGGGCCCCTCGAGCGGCGCCGTCCACAGGGTCTCCTCGTCGTGGTAGTCGACGACGGTCCCGGTGACGGGCTCGACGAGGGCCGTCCGCACGGCGGTGCGGAACCAGACCTGGTCGCCGTCGACGAGGAACTGGCTGGGTTCGCGAGCCTCGTACTTGACGAGGGCGAGCCCGTCGCGTTCGGTCTCGTGCAGCCGCTGGAAGTCGTCGAAGCCGCCGATCCGCTTGCCGTCCTCGGTCTGCCAGGGGACGCCGACGTGCACGGTCTCCGGCGGTTCCTCCCAGACCGGTGTGGGCGGGAACGCGGCGTAAGCGGCCGGTTCCTCGGCCAGCCGCCAGCGGTCGCCGAGATCGACCTGGAACTGGCCGCCGCGTGGGGAATGGGTCCCCTGCAACCGACGGACGAGCTCGAGCCCATCCGCGTCCTGGCGGACGTGATCGGTGCGGGGGCGCAGGATCTGCTGGTGGCCGTCCTCGGGGGTCCAGTACGCGACGCGTTCGGTGACCGCCTGCGTCTGGCCCGGTTCGGGGTCGAGGCTGGCGGGCGCCAGGTGGAAGACGGCGTAGGCGCCGGTGGCGACGACGAGGGCGCCGGCCAGGACGAGCAGACCTCGCACCGCCAGGGTGGAGGCCGCGGGAAGCCAGCCTCGGGCCACGGTCGACGGTGGTCCACCGACGGCTTATAGGTTGGGGGGCAGTTGTTGGCCACGCGACCATGTCGGAGTGCATCTTCTGCAAGATCATCGAGGGCGAGATCCCGGCCGAGCGGGTCTACGAGGACGAGGACGTGGTCGCCTTCCTCGACGCGAACCCGCTCGCGGAGGGCCACACGCTCGTCGTCCCGCGCGAGCACGTCGAGCGCGTCTCGGATCTGGACCCCGATCTGGCGGGCCGCTACTTCCGGCCGGTGCCCGAGATCGCCGGCGCCGTGCAGGAGGCGGTGGGCGCCGACGGGGCCACGATGGCGTGGAACGAGGGCTCGGCCGCCGGCCAGGAGGTTCCCCACGCCCACCTGCACATCGTGCCACGATGGGACAGCGACCGCCACGGTCCGATCCACGCGCTGTTCCAAGCGCAAGGCGAGGTCGAGGTCGACGAGGCGGGCCTCGCGCAGTCCGTGCGCGCCGAGCTGCAGGCCGCCCGAGCCTAGAGCCACTCGCCCAGGGTCTCGAGCGTGAAGAACTCCGGCTCGTAGACGGAGCGCAGCCAGGCCGTCGTGACGGGCAGATCTTCGGCCCGGAGCAGGTCGGCGTGCAGGCTGAGCCCGGCGGCGACGTCGGCCAGTCGCCGTTGGACCGCCTCGTCCATCGAGCGGCCCTGCTCGACGTGGTGCATGCAGGCGCCGACGAACGGTTCCAGCTCGGCCAGCGCCGCCAGCGTCTCGGCCACGACCGGCGCGAGGTCGTCCTCGGGCGCCTCGGGCACAGGCGCGGTGCCGACGAGCTTCGTGCGACCGGCCTCGTCGAAACGTAGGCGGTGCAGCCGCTCCTCGGCGATGCGCCAAGCCCGCCACTCGAAGCCCTGCTTGCCCGGGATCACGGTCGTGGGCAGGTGAGCCAGCTCGCGGGCCTGGAAGGCCTCGGTCGCCAGCTGCCAGGCGCGGGGGGTGGCCTCGGCGGTCTCGAGGTGGTCCTCGACCGCGTGGGCCGGCTCGCGCCAGTCGTCGGCCCAGCGGGCCTGCGCCTCGACGGCCTCGTGGGCTTCGCGAGCCTGGCGGGCTCGGCCCTCGAGCTCCTCGGGGTCGGCGGCGGTGAGCACGTCCCTGCCGGCGGCCTCGATCTCGCGCGGTTGCTCCCAGGCGGGGTACCGCGAGGCGGGCTCGTGGGGGCCTCGGTCGGCGTCGTCGGGAGCGATGCCCGGGCACACGCGGTCGGCGACGACGACCACCTCGCGACCGAAGTAGATGTGGAAGGGGAAGAACCGGCAGTGGTCGGGGCGGTTCTCGTGGGCTTGGCATCGGCGATCCTGGAGGAGGACGCAGCCCCCGCATCCGCCTTGCAGTGCGAGGCGCGTGTTGCCGTGGGCGTCGGTCCCGGTCGGCGTGTCGCCGCGGGCCGCCTCGATCGCGGCCAGGCGATCGTCGTCGACCTTGGGCGGGTAGGTGCAGCAGAAGCCGCAGCCTTCCCGGCAGGCGAACTCGCCGTCGGGGACGGGGAACCGGGCGTTGTCCTCGAGCCAGGCCTGGGCGTCCACGGGAGGCCGTTGGCGGGCCCGCCGGCATCAAGGTTGCGGGTCCGACATCACGGGATGGCGCACACGGGCACCGGCGAGGGCTGGGATCCGCCGATCAAGATCAGGTCGAACTGGACGCCGGTGCAGCCGCTGACACCGACGCCGGTGCCGGCGTAGGCGCTATCGGTGCCGGAGGCGGCGACCCCGGTGTCGGTACGGGCGTCGTCGGTGCCGGTCACGGCGACGCCGACGGCGGCCGTCGAGGGGTCGGTGGCGGAGACGGCCATCGTCCAGGCGTCGGCCTCGCCGGTCGGGTTGATCTCGTAGCAGTCCCGGTCGCTGCAGTCGCCGGTGGCGCTGAACAGGACCAGGCCCTCGGTGTCCCCGGTGCCGGAGACGGCGGCGACGCCGGAGGCGTCGTTCGTCCCGCTGGCGGCAGCCCCGAGCCCGGCCTCGGCCGGTCCCGTCCCGGAGACGGCGGCCCCGATCGGAGACGTGGCGGGCCCGGTGCCGGAGACGGCCGCGCCCGCGATCTCGTTGGAGGCGGTGCCGGTGCCGGCGACGGAGGCGCCGACGTGGGTCCGCGCGGAACCGTCGCCCGCGAGGGCCAGCGTCCAGGCGTGGGCGTCGTTGGTCGGCTGCACGTCGTAGCAGGCCATCTCGTTGCACTCGCCGGTGAGGCTGAACAGGACGAGCCCGGTCGTGTCGCCGGTGCCGGACACGGCAGCCACGCCGACGGCGTCACCGGTGCCGGACGCGGCGGCGGCTCCCTCGGCAGGCCCGGTGCCCGAGACGGCAGCCCCGACCGGCGCCGTGGCCGAGTCGGTGCCGCTGATCGCGACGCCGACGCCGGCGTTCGAGGGACCGAAGCCGGAGACGGCGGCGCCCGTGTTGGCCTGGCTCTCGTCCGTGCCGCTGACGGCCACGCCCAGCGGGGAGTCGGCGGGGCCGAAGGCCGAGAGGGCGGCCGCGCCGGCGGCGCAGCCGCTGCCGCTGACGGCGACGGTGTTGCTGGCGCACCCGCCGCGGTTGACGGTGGCCTCCTCGTAGGTGGTCTCCTCGTCGGGGCCCTCGTAGCGGATCGGCGGGTCCGCGGCATCGGCGAGGCTGGTGACCGCGCGGGGCGAATCGCACTCGGCGGCCGCGTAGGCCGAGGAGACGACCAGCTCCAGCGAGCCGCCGTCCGGCAGCTCGGTGGTGAGGTGGACGAGGTTGACGCGCAGGGAGGCGTAGTCCTCGGCCTCGTCGGTGATCTGCTCGTTGAGGACGATCTGGGTGTCCTCGCTGATGGGGACGACGGTGTTCGGGGGGACGGTCGCCTCGACGGTCTCGCCGAGAATCTCGAGCCCGGCCAGCCGTGTGCCGTCGTCGCTGGTCTGGGCGCCGGCCGGCGTCGCTTGGCTGTGGGCACGGGCTTGCAGCGTGTCGGCGGCGACGAGCGTGGTCGTCTCGTTGCGGATCTCGAGGGACGAGATGCGCGCCGTCGAGGTCGCGCTGGTCCGCTCGTTGCTCGTATCGGCCTGGCTGGCGTCCTCGACGAGGTTCATCTCGACGGTGTAGGGGCCAGCGGGGACGACGGTCTGGGCCCTCGAGCGCGTCTCGTCGGGCGGGCTTTTCGCCTGGGAGACCGGGTCCACGATGACGCGGTCGCCGCTGTCAGCCGAGCCCTGGCCGCGGAGGGCGTGAGCCTCGCCCGTCGCAGCTTGGCCCAGGCGTTGGGTCAACGTCTGGAAGACCTCCAACAGCTCCTCCGTGGACGTGGGGTGGAAGAAGTGCTCCTCGGTCGGGTCGGAGGCGATCTGCTGCAGGTCCTGGGTGTTGATGCCCGAGCCGAGCCCGATGGCGTAGATCTCGACGCCGTCGTCCTTGGCCGCCTGGGCTTGGACGACCGGGTCGCTGCCCTCGTTCGTGATGCCGTCCGTCAGGAGGATCATCACGTCGTCGACGCCAGCGCGGGCGTTGGTCTGGATGTCGTCGTGGGCGAGGTCGATGGCGTCGCCCGTGGCCGTGCCGCCGCCGGCGGTGAGGCTCTCGATCGCCGTCGCGGTGGCCTCGTGGTCGAAGCCCAGCGGTTGGTCGAGCGTGGCGGAGGACGAGTAGGAGACGAGCCCGGACTGCTCGACGTCGGACAGGCTGCGAGCGAGCTCGCTTGCGCCATCGCGGGCCGTCTCGATCGGGTCGCCGGACATGCTGCCGGACCGGTCGAGCACGAAGCTGATGTCGAGCGGGGTCAGGCAGCCGGTGCCATCGGCGGCCTGCACACCGTTGGCGGCCAGCGTGAACCCGGCCGTCACGAGGGCCAACCCGACGACGAGGCTGCGGGTCTTCATCGCCGAACCTCCGGCGGGCGGTGGATGGCTTGCTGCATCGATCGTCGGGCGGCCTCGGGTCGGGGCAGGTTTCCTCCCACGGTGGTCCTCCCACTCGCGGGATACGCTGGAGGACGGTTAAACGGTTCGCCCAACCGACGTTGCAAGGCCAAGGGTTCAAGCCGGCGACCGGGCTGGAGGAGGCGTGCGCGTCCACGTCGAGGTGTACGGCTGCGCGACGACGCAGGCCGAGGGCTCCACGATGGAGGCTCTGGCCCGTCGGGCCGGTCACGAGCTCGTCGAGGAGCCGGCTCGGGCCGACGCAGCCGTGCTCGTCACCTGCACCGTCGTGGACAAGACCCAGCGCCGCATGGTCGAACGCATCCAAGCCTTGGACGAGCAGGTGGACACGCTCGTCGTGTCCGGCTGCATGGCCAGCGCCCAACCCGGCAAGGTGCACGAGATCGCCCCGCACGCGCTCGTGCTGCCGCCCTCGAACCTCGACCAGCTCGTTCCGCTGCTCGAGGAGGGGCGGTTCACGCCCGCGCCCGTCGACAAGGCGGGCCTGCCGCGCACGCTGGAGGACGGCATCGCCACGATCGTCATCAACGACGGATGTCTGGGCAACTGCACGTTCTGCATCACGAAGCTCGCCCGGCCCGGCCTGCGCTCCTACCCGATCGAGTCGATCCAGGACGCGGTCCAGGACGCCGTCGACCGGGGCGCCACCGAGATCCGGCTGACGAGCATGGACACCGGCGCCTACGGGCAGGACCGCGGCCACAACCTGGCCGATCTCGTCGAGGCCGTGCGCGAGGTGCCCGACCGGGCCCGCATCCGGATCGGCATGCTGAATCCGTTCCTCGGCATCCCGTTCCTCGACGACCTGCTCGAGGCGATGGACCACCCCAACGTGTACAACTTCCTGCACGTCCCGGTGCAGTCCGGCTCGGACGACGTGCTGGACGCGATGGACCGCGAGCACTCGGTCGAGGACTTCGAGCACGTGTGCGAGCGGGCGCGCGAGGTGCTCGGCGAGGTCACGATCGCGACCGACGTGATCGTGGGGTACCCGACCGAGACCGAGGCCGACCATCGAGCCACCGTGGATCTGCTCGAAGGGACCTGGCCCGGTCACGTGAACGTCACGAGGTTCAGCCCGCGGCCCGGCACGCCGGCCGCCGAGCTCGACCAGCTGGACGGCGGGCTCGTGAAGGATCGATCGCGCGAACTGAGCGAGGTCCGCGACCGCCTGCAGAGGGCCCACCGCAGCCGCCTGGCGGGTCAGACGGTGGAGGCCACCGTCGTCGAGCACGTGGTCGAGGGGACCTCGCAGGCCCGGACCGGCGCCTACGATCCGGTGGTGTTGCCCGAACAGCTCCCCATCGGGACCCGCGTCGAGGCTCGCGTGACTGGGGGAACGCCGGCCCACGCCGAGGCCGAGATCGCCGAGGTGCTCGACGACGCGCAAGCCGAGGGTCCGCGCGTCGCCGGCCGCTAGGGCCTCGGGGCGCAGGAAGATCAGGCTAACGCTCGCGCGAGCGATGATCTGAGCTGGTTGATGACGGTCGGCGAAAGAAGATCACCGCGGGTCTCCCCGCAGCAATCATCGTCTACGAGACAGCGGTCGATATGTGATACAAATACGTTTCGGGCATCAGGTCGCATCGGAGACGAGCAACCGTCAAGACACCGCGAACTCGGTCCAGGTGACCCTGCCGGCCGGGACCCACTACGGCTAAGGGTCCTCGATCGTCGAGAGCGACGCCACGCCGGAACCCGTCAGGCGAGATAGCGCTGCGACGAACATCGACGACCGAGGGGGCGGACCGAGGCAAGCGCCCCTTCAGGCGCCGGCCGAAGGGCCCGGCGTCAGGTTCGCCGCTGGCAAGGAGCTCGAAGCAGAGGTACCCCTGGGGCGAGGTTCTAAACGTGTCTCAGTTGGGAGAGGAACTAGCGACAACAAGGCCCTCCACCACGGACTTTTGTCGCTCGAAGCGATCGTGACGGCTGAAGCGATGAAGGGGCCGGATATAGCCGTAGAGGCCTTGAAGATCAAATAGACTCCGTCTGGCTGAGACAGCTACAGAACCCCGCCCTTGCGGTACCTCGATGCAGACCGACACCCCCCATCCCCCTTCGCCGAGGCCGACGAACCTCTGCGACCGAAGGGACGGACCGAGCGAGGGCCTCCCACCGGGCGAGCCGAAGGCCCTCGCGGCGGGAGTCCCTGAGGGAGCAGAGGTGGGGAGGAAAAGCCGCACCGCGCGGACGCGTGGCGGGAGCGGGCTTGACCCGCTCGGACTCCTCTCCGAACGTCTCCGCGACCATCGAAGGCGGCCACGGGACCGCTGCCTTCGGGCCCCTTCCCGCGAAGCGGGACAGACCCGGGCGGCTGCACGGTCGACCCGCAGGAGCACCGATCGCTCGGTGTCAGGCAGATGCGGGTGCGTGCCACGGAACGACCGATCTCCGGTCGGCCCGCGGGCCTTGCGGCCCTTGTTGCGTGGCCAGCGCGAAGCTCACCACGCCTCGCCCACCCAAGAGGCGGGCACCCGGAACGGGCGCGAGCCCTTCCCGGTTCGCACGCCGAAGACCGGCCGGTCAGCTCGAGAGGTTCGCCGTTTCGGCACACCTCCTTGCCCCGGCGAACCGGGGCCTTGCTTCACGGCCCTCCGCACGTGCTCTCTCGACGCGCGCGGGAGCGCACGCCTCGATCGACACGCCGTTCTTCGCGTGCGGGCTTGAGGGCGCCTGCGACGCCCGGACCCTGACGGGTAGCCCGCGGACACGGATGTGTCCGGGTGGCCAGCGGCACGCCCGGCGAACCGGGGCTCCACCGTCCGACGGTATCGGCTGTGAGCCGATCCCGCCTGGCCCCATCGCGCACCCTCGCGAGCGCGCTCTCCGGCGGGCGAACCCGCCGCGGGGACCAACCAACGCGAGAGGTCGGACCGTCCACGCGTCCTACACGACGCGGACAACCATATATGGAGCCTACTCGCATAAGTCACTTCCGTCGGTGCCCTTACCCGTGGCGAGCCCCGACCCGGTAGGCACTTACGTCGTGCGGTTCCGGTGGAGCGGGCCGGGAAGCGGTGGCCACAGCCGGGAGGATCAGTGGCCGAACAGGGCCCCAAGCTCCTCGAAGGAGGCGACCCGGCGAGGGTTGCCGTCGGTCTCGTAGGCCCGGTTGTACGGTTGGTCGTGCAGGAGGCCCAGCGAGCCGTCGGCGGCGACGCGCTCGACGTGCGGGGGGAGGTCGTCGACGAGCACGTCCCAGCCGGTCTTCGCGTTGTCCCCCATGACGAGTCGGTCGTGGGGGATCTCGTTGCGTTCGAGGAAGAAGCGGGTCGGCTCGCGGCTGACTGGATCGCGAGCGGTGACGATCTCGACCTCGTGACCCGCAGCTCGGAGCTCGGCCAGCACCGTCGTCGTGTCGGGGTCGAGCGGGTCGTCGCGGTGCCGCTCGATATCGTTGTGGACGGCGTGGAAGACCTCCCAGGTGTCCTCCTTGGTCAGGCCCTCGTCCTTGATCGGCGGGTGCTCGGTGAGCTCGCAGGGCCACTCGTCGACCGGGCCGGGATCGATCCCGTGGACCTCCTGGAAGAGATCGCGCACGTGGCGAGATTGCTCGAAGAGGACACCGTCGAAGTCGACGGCGATCGAGACCTCGTCCTCGAGGATGCGGAGTCCGTCTTCGCGCTGCTCGATCGAGATGGCGAGGTCGCCGAGCGAGGAGGGAGGCTTCCGGGCGGACACGAGGTAGCCAGCCGTCCGCCCCTACTTGAGCCCCTTGGCGTGGCCGAGCCGGCCGAGGACTAGACTGCCGGCTGTGCTTGGGGTAAGCTCTCGCTCGGCCTCAGGCGGTGAAAACGCGAAGCCGAGACGACGGTTCACACGAATCGGAGATCCGTATTCTCCACCGATCGGCCGGTGACCGATCGCTGGATTCGCCCGGATCGCTGTTTCGGGCAGTGTCCGTCGACAACCCTCGAGGGTTCCCGTCCTCGGGCTCCGCGACCTTGCCACTCTCCCTCGCACGAGCCCTCCGAGCTCGTCCTCTCGGGAGACCGTACCCGGTCTCCCGAGACCGGCGCGGGGGCGTAAGCAAAACAAAACCGATAGTCTAGCGGGTGTCGATCGCCCGGACGCCCAGGTAGACGATCAGGCCGACGAGCGGCAACGCCAGCGTGACAATCGTCCACAGCCAGGCGTGGTCGTCGGCTCGCCGACGAGCGTCGACGTACACCCAGAGGGCCGCCAGGAGGATGGGGACCACGACGAGCGCGACGAGCAGGCCTTCCGTGAGCCCAGCTCCGAGGACCTGCACGATGGCGATCGGGACGAGAACGACCGCGGCGACGAGGGCGAGGACCCCCGTCGAGGCGAAAGAAACCTGCTCCCCCATGCGGAAAGTGGAGCGACGACAGGACTGAAAAAGCCTGCCATCTCGCGCCGAGGGGTTCGGAACGCTCTTGCCGTCGGCGGTCGTTGATGGTCTCATGCCGGAGTCGGGGGTCGAGCTGGCGTTCGTGTGCCAGCGGTGCAACGCGTTGAGCCCGATGGCGGCGGCGATCGCGGAGGGGGTCTCGCCCGAGGTCGCGGCTGCCAGCGCGGGCACCAACCCCGATGGGCGGATCCTGCCGGGTGCGTTGACGGCGCTTCGGGAGGTCGGGATCGACACAACCGGGATCGCGCCCGCCCCCGTGCAGCGGGCCCAGCTGGAGGCCGCCGACGCCGTCGTGGCCATCGGACCCGGTCTCGTCGACGATCCGATCTTCGAGGGTCTCTCGCCGGAGCAGTGGGAGATCGACAATCCAGAGGGCGGGCAGTTGGCGGCGTTCCGCCGGGCCCGCGACGACCTGGGGCTGCGGGTCCGCGAGCTGTTGCGGGAGGAGGGCTTGGACCTCGACGACCCGGCGGAACGATAGCGTCGTCGATCGCTCCCGGCCCCGCGGATCCGCCGCCTCCGCACAGGACGATCGTCACCGGACGGGTTCCGACGAGGTCACTCGTGGTCCTCGCCGCTTCCGCGTTCGATACCCATCTCGTCGAGCAGCGTGTTGATCGCCTCCTCGCTGCTGGCCGGGCCGCGGGAGGTGACGAGGTCGCCGTCGACCTTGACGCTCGTGTCCTCGCTGATCTGGGCGTCCCACTTGCCGTCGGCGGCCTTGATCTCGTCCTCGATGCGGTAGGGCAGCTTGGTGCCGTCGGGCATGCACTCGTTCTCGTCGACGATCTCGTCCTCCCAGGCGTTCGGGAAGCCGGTGACCTCGCGACCCTCGGCTAGCAGGGACCCGTCCCTCATCCGGGTGAAGGCGACGAGGCCGACGGCGTGGCAGACGACGAGCGCCCGGGCGGGCCCTTCGACGGCCTCGCGTAGCAGGCGGCGGGCGTCGGCGTCCTAGTTGACGTCCCAGACGGTGCCGTGACCGCCGGGGAAGACGACGGCGTCGACGTCGTCGGCGCTGGTCTCGTGCAGCGGTGTGGGATCCTCGAGCCGGGGGTCGTCCTCCAGCTCCTCGACGCGCTCGGCCATCAGGGCCCCGACCTCGTTCGGGTCGGCGCTGCGGGGGTCGACCAGCGGGTAGCGACCGCTGGGCGTGGCGATCTCGACGTCGAAGCCCGCGTCGTCGAGACCTTCGAGCGTCTCCAGCAGCTCTTCGCCCCAGTACCCCTCTTCCGAGACGACGATCAGCGCATCTCTCATGGTATGCCCCACCGTGGTCCGCCCTTGCACTCTTTTCGTTCTTCTGCCACGTCCGAGGTATGGCCTCACACGGCGCGCGGCGATCGCGAGCATCGTTGGCCCGACGACGGATCGGCGGGCCCGTTGCTCGGCCATGCCGGAACGCCTCTTTTCCCGAGAGATGGTCAGGCGTCGAGACCTTCGAGCACGGTCAGCCCGTCAGGTGACGATAGTCCTGCGCGAAGATCCAACCGCGTCAAAGACCAACGCCGATGGGGCCTGCATCGCTCTCGACCGGGGTTTTCCTTTACGGCGAAGATCTTCTTTTCCCCGGTCGAGAGGCGCCAAGGCCCCTAGAAAAAGAAAATCTTCAGCCCTTGATGACGCCGACGGGGTCGAGCTTGGTGACCTTCTTCGAGATGCCCAGGCCCTCGCAGGTGTCGACGACGCCGGAGACGTCCTTGTAGGCGCCGGGGGCCTCCTCGGCGGCGACGCGCATGCTGGCAGGCTTGACCTTGATGCCGCGGTCGCCGAGGTCCTCGACGAGGGTCCGGCCTCGCCAGGTGTTCTTGGCCTCGGTGCGGGACATCTTGCGGCCGGCGCCGTGGCAGGTGGAGCCGAACGAGCGCTTCATCGAGCCGTGCTCGCCGGCGAGCACCCACGAGCAGGTGCCCATCGAGCCGGGGATGATCACCGGCTGGCCGACGTCGCGGTAGTCCCCGGAGACGTCGACGTGGCCGGACGGGTACGCGCGCGTGGCGCCCTTGCGGTGGACGAGCACGTCGCGCTCTCCGCCGTCGACCTGGTGGGTTTCGCGCTTGGCGATGTTGTGGGCGACGTCGTAGACGATGTCCATGCCGAGCCGGTCGGGGCCTTCGCCGAAGACGTCGCCGAAGGCTTGCCGGGCCTGGTGGGTCAGCATCTGGCGGTTGGCGAACGCGTAGTTGATCGCCGCGCACATCGCGCCGTAGTAGTGTTGGCCGACGTCGCTGGTGAAGGGGGCGCAGGCGAGCTGCTTGTCGACGAGCTCGTCTGCCATGCCCTCGCGCGAGCGCTCCATGCGCTTGAGGTAGTCGGTGCAGACCTGGTGGCCGAAGCCGCGCGAGCCGGAGTGGATCATCAACACGATCTGGCCGGGCTCGGTGAAGCCGAAGGCCTCGGCTTCCTCGGAGCGGACGATGTCGCCGACCTGCTGGATCTCGAGGAAGTGGTTGCCGGCGCCCAGCGTGCCGATCTGGGTGCGGCCGCGCTCCTTGGCCTTCTTGGAGGCGTACTCGTGCGCAGCGTCGGGGTGGGCGCCGTCGTGCTCGATGTGCGCCGGGTCGTCCTCCCAGCCGTAGCCTTGCTCGACGAGGTGGGGGACGCCGTGGGTGAGGATGTCCTCGAGTTCGCTCTTGGAGAACGAGACCTGGGAGTCCTCGCCGACGCCGGAGGGGCAGTACGCGAACAGCGTGTCGATGAGCTCGTCGATCTTGGGTTCGACCTCGTCGGCGGTGAGGCCGGTGCGGACGAGGCGGACGCCGCAGTTGATGTCGTAGCCGACGCCGCCGGGGCTGATGATGCCCTCCTCGACGTCGAAGGCAGCGACCCCGCCGATGGGGAAGCCGTAGCCCCAGTGGATGTCGGGCATCGCCATCGAGGCGTCCACGATGCCGGGCAGCGTCGCGACGTTGGCGACCTGCTCCATCGCGTTGTCCTCGAGGATCTGGTCGAGCATCCCCTCGCTGGCGTACACCCGCCCGGGGACGCGCATCTCCTTCTTGTACGAGGCGGGGATCTCGTACGTGTACTCGTCGACGCGATCGAGGGGGCCGTCCCAGGTCATCACGTCGGCCTTATCCCGGCTCCTCTTAAGGCTGTTACGCGGTACGTTCCCTGCGGACGGTTCATTCCTGGGACGGCTCCGCGCCCCGGCCGACGGGAGGCGGCGTCCGGTTGACGAACAACACGGTCGCGGTGGGTACGCCTATCACGGAGGCACAGAGACGGGGAGATGGAGAGGGATACAGCAAGGGTCTGGGCCATCGGCCGACGGTAGCGGAGTTCGTCCGGGGGGCTACGGGTATACCGCTGCCCCCCGTTTTGACGAGGAATTCCTGGCCCACCGCGTGACGCGGACACCGTAGAAGCGGAAATTTTCTGTGTCATCGGCTCACGGTAACGGCGTTCGTCCGGGGGGCTACGGGTATACCGCTGCCCCCCGTTTTGATGAAAATTTCCTCGCCCACCACATGACGCGGACACCGCAGAAGCGGAAATTTTCCGAGGCAGCCGACCTCCCCGAGCTACATGAAGTCGGTGAGCTGCGCCTTCTCGACCTTGTCGTTCTCGAAGAGGCTCTCGATCGAGTCCTCGACGAGCTCGAGCCGCTGCTGGGTGTAGTCGTCGACGGCGTAGTTGCGCGCGACCTCGCGCGCGACGTCGATGTACTTCTTGACGCTGGCCTCGTGCACGGTCATCGTCAGCTTGTTCTTGCACTTGCGGCAGCGGCCGGACAGCGGCACGCGCCGGTACTTGGAGTTGCACTTGGCGCAGCGGACGGTCTGCCGGGAGAAGGCCTTGAGGTTCCCGATGATGTCCGGCATGAAGTGGTCGCAGATCACGCGGGAGGCGACGTCGCCGGCGTCGACGGCGCGTAGGCGCTCGGCGAGCCCGAGCTGGCCCTCCATCTTCTCCTCCATCGAGTCGATCGTCTTGTAGGCGGATAGGCGGGGGCCTTCGTCGAAACTGGCGGTGTCGTGGGTGGCGGCCAGGCGGTCGTACTGCTCGGGGGTGCCCAGCCGGTCCTCGACGATCTCGACGTGCTCGGCGACCTCCTTGGGGCCGGGGTGTTCGCGGGTCGCTTCGAAGAACGCCAGCGGGTACTCCTCGACGGTCTCGACGTTGTGCGCCTCGCCGTCGATCTCCTCGGGGTCGACGCGGATCGACAGCGTGAGCGGGGCGTCCATCTGGCCGCCGCGGTTGCTGGGCAGGTAGGCCCGCGAGAAGTTCAGCAGGCCGTCCATCAGCAACATCAGGCAGTCCTCGTCGCCGTCGCAGCGGATCTGGTAGAGACCGTTGCCGAGGAGCACGTTCTTGGTGGCGAGGTCCGCGCTGCCGGTGTCGATGTCGAGGCAGTAGGTGGGCTCGTCGCCGGCCTCGCGGGTCTCGACGCTGTCCACGCGGTCGAGGAGGTGGTGGGCGCGCTCGTCGGCTTGCTCCGTGACGCCGCCGCCTTGGATCCATCGGCCGGTGTCCTGCTCGACGGAGAGGGCCGCCAGGCGGTCGCGCTTGGTGGGGTGGTCGGTGTGGACGAGCGAGGCGAACAGCTTGATGTCGCGGCCCGTCAGCACGAGCTGGTGGACCGGATCGAGTGGGTCGGGAGCTTCGGCGTCGGTCTCCTCGGAGCGCTGTTCGAGGGAGGTGCCGGGCTCGCGGGGCGAGCCGGGGTTAAAGCGGGAGAACACGCCCACGGCCTGCAACAGCGTGGCGACGTCCTCGAGGAGTCGTCGGTTCTTGCTGGCGAAGCGCAGGCGAGGCGGGTCGTGGTTGAGGCTGCCGTCGCCGTCGAAGAACCCGCCGAGCAGCGCTTGGATCCCGGACTCGGGGAGTCCGAAGCACCAGCCCGGGACGCGCTTGTCCTCGGCGTCCTCGCCGGTCTCCCAGATCTCGACGAGGAGGAGGTAGGCGAGCTTGGAACAAAGCATGACCGTCGTGCCGTCCTCCTCGACGGTCGGCTCGATCCCGAAGACGCGGCGGACGAGGCTCTCGACCTTGCCCCCCAGCTCGGGCTCGTTGGCCCGCCAGCTCAGTTGGTGGGCCGAGTCGGTGGATCGGGCGTGGCCCTCGGAGAGGTACAGGCCGAGCAGCCGGGCGAGCTCGTCGTCGGCCTGCAGGTAGGCGGGCAGACGGGCGTGGTCGCGCTCGATGCCGACCTCGGCGCTGTCGGGGATCTCGTCCCACCGGGCGTGGCCGGCCTCGACGAGGTGGGCGTAGTGTTCCAGCGGCAGCGATCGGGCCCACCGGGCGGGAGAGTTGCGGAGGCTGTCCTCGGCGTCGGTGAGGCGTTGGGCCTCGTCGAGGCCCAACGACTCGAGCTTGCCGCGAAGCCAGTCGTCGGCCCCGCGCAGTCGGAGGGCCTCGTCGGGTGCGGCTGCGTGCAGTCGGCGGGCGAGGTTGAACGCGGGCCGGTCCGGGTCGCGGGGGAGGCTGGTGCCCACGGGGACCTGATCGCCCTCCTCGACCTCGCTGGCGGGGACGTGGGTGAGCTGGCCCTCGCGCTCGACGAGGATCTCGTGGTCGGGAGTGACGGTGATCGAGCGGTGGGTGGTGGTCTCGATCTCGACCCACTCCTGGGTGCGGCCGCGGATGAGCTTGGTCACCGGGTGGCGGGTGGGTTGGCCGGTGTCGGGGTCCAGCGAGAGGACCGCGAGCTCGTCGTCGGGCTCGGCGGCCTCGGTGCCGTGGGCGTCGATCGGACGGCCCCTGTCCTCGACGGCGGGGTCCACGAGCTCGTCGAGGCGGGTTTTGCGAGCCTCGCCGTCGTCGTAGACGAGGAGTTCGGTGTCACCTGTGAAGCAGTTCCGCCGCTTGGCGGCGTGGAAGAAGGGGTGGCCGAAGTGGCCAGCGGCCTTCGTGGTGCCGATGATGCGGCACAGGACGCCGCCGCTGGTGTGCGGGGCGAGGCCGACGGCGAGGTGCCCGACCAGGTCCTCGGGGTCGTCGAGGTCGTAGAAGGCCTCGATCCCGTAGAGGCGGGTCAACAGGTCGTCGACGAAGTCGGCAACGCGCGCCATGTACTCCAGCGCGCCCTCGTTGACGACGACGTCCTGAACGTGCAGATCGACGAGCTGGTCGGGGTCGGTGAGCTCGTCGCCGCGGACGTCGTGGGTGTAGCCGAGCTCGTGCAGCTTCTCGACAGGGGTGCCGATCTCGGCGGGGCGGAACTCGGTGAGGGGCAGGTCGGTCATGTCGTGGCGGCAGGTGCCGTCCTTGAACGCGCTGACGTCGTGCTCGGCGCGCAAGATGGCCTTCTCGATCGGTTCGGGCAGCTTCCTCTGGCTGGTGAGGCCCTGCACGCCCTTGACCGGGTCCGGCAGCCGGTTGAGCTCCAGCCGGTCGAGGGCCTCGTCCACGAGGTCGCCGAGCTCGATCTCGGCGGGCTCGGGCCACTCGGCGTCGGTGGGGCGGGTGCGGCCGCCGCACTCGGGGCAGTCGAGCTTGAGCGTCTCGATCTCGCAGTTCGAGCACTCGCGTTGGCCGACGTCGATCGTGTCGAAGGCTTCGTCGCCGGTGGACCCGATCGTGCCCTTGTTGGCAGCGTCGCCGATCTTGCGTTGCAGGCCGCCGGCGTTGCCGATCGGGAACAGGCCGTGGACGAGCGGGCTCATCTCGCGCTCGGCGGCCTTCTCGGGTCGGCCCATGCGGGCGCCGATGCGGCAGGGCGCCTTGCGTTCCAGGGGGACGCCGGAGAGGTGCTCGGCCAACGCCTGGGGGTCCTCGAGGTCGGCGGGCGGTTCCTCGGCGCGGACGAGCTGGTCCTCGTCGACGCGGTAGCCGGCGCCGCGGAGGACGGGCACCGAGCAGCGGGGGTCCAGGCGGAGCTCGTCGTCCCCGGTGACCTCGTGCGTGGCGCCCAAGGCCTCAAGGGTGTGCTTGACGTCCTCCTCGCGGGGCAGCACGAGGCGGCCGGCCTCGAGGCGGGCCTCGTCCATGGCGTCGACGAGGGTGACGATCGCCTCGCGGTCGACGTCGTGCCACATCAGCGTGAAGCGCGGATGCAGCGGGGTGCCGGTGTCTTCGGCGACGGCGAAGGCCAGCGCGGGCTGGGCGTCGCGGATCTCGGGCACGTCCTCGCCCTGGTCCTCGAGGAGCTTGGTCCACCACTCCGAGCACCAGGCGCTCCGGGGCAGCGGCTTGTTGTTCTCGAGGAACTCGCCGTAGGGCACCAGCATCTCGCCCAGGTCGAGGATCTTGTCGACCGTGATGCCGAGCTCGCGGGCCTCCTCGACGCTGTCGACCTCCCGGACGGTGCCGTCGGTGAGGCGCACGATCGGGGGTTCGACCTCGTCGCAGGGCGTCACGATCGTGCCCTTGCCGGGGCGTTCGACCTTGAGCTGGGTGCCGACGGCGAGGAAATCGTCCACGAGCACGGTGAGGGCGGGGTGGACGGCGGTCGCGGCGAGACCGGCGTTGCGCACGCGGCCGTAGCGCAGGCGGAAGCCGCCGGTCGCCATCGGGTGGCTGAACACCGGGCGGCCGGCGGTGAGCTCCTTGATGAACGTCTCGACGGGCTTGATCTCGGTCGTGTCGTCCTCGCCCGCGTCGCCCTCGTCGTCGCCCCCGCCGACGAGCTGGTCGAGGAAGCCCCAGCCCTCGAGGCCGAGGTGGTCCACGTGCTTGAGGATCTTCGGGGCTTTGAGGGTCAGGCCTTCGGCCACGACGAGGCAGGCGCCCCCGCGCAGCTGGTTGGTCTCGACCCGGGGCAGATCGCGGTAGCCGGAGACCTCCTCGGATTCGGTGCCCTCGCCGTTGACGCCGACGGGGAGGTTGGCGATGATGGCCTCGATCTCCTCGGGCGGAGGCGTGTACTGGAGGCCCTGGGCCCGCTTGTAGGCGGGGACCTCCTCTTTCATCCGCTCGACCTCGGCCTCGGTGGCCTGCCAGGCGCCGAGCCCGAGCTCGCGGCGGACGACGTCGGCGATGAGCACGCTGAGGGCTTGCCCGGTTCCGCCGGCGGCGCGGATCGGGCCGGCGAAGTAGACGTCCGCGTACTGGGTGCCGTCGTTGTTCTCGCGGACCCTGACCTCGGCGACGCCCTCCAGCGGGGCGACGAGGATGCCCTCGGTGAGGATCGCCAGCCCGGTGCGGATGGCTTGGTCGAGGGCGCTTTCGGGACCCTCGTGCTCGCCGAAGCGCTCCTCGGCGATCTCCTTGCTGATCGTGAGGGCGAGGTTCTCGCGGTCGTACTCGTCGGCGAGCTCGCGAATCCGCTCGGCGACGCCCTCGGGGCCGACGAGGGCCTCCACGCGGGAGGCCAGGTCCTCGGCGAAAGGGATCTCGGGTTCGAGCTCGGGATCGAACCCGCGCCGGCGGGCTTGCTTGGCGATGTCGAAGGAGCGATGGGCCTCCTCGGTGATGCGCTCGAAGTAGGCGCGCTGGGCGCCGAGGTTCTCGGCGTGGACGTCCACCCCGTCGGTCTCGATGCGGTGCTCGTCGAGATCCTCGGGATCGATCGAGGGCGTGGTGGTCTGGGAGTCGAAGTAGCCGGAGGTCATCCGTTCACCGCCCCGAGCTTCTCGCGGGAGACGTCCTCGGTCACGGGCTTGGCCTCGCCGGTACCCTCGGCGTGGTCGAACTTCCAGGTGGTGACGCCGAGCGTCTCGAGGTCGACCTCGAAGGCGCGGCAGGGGTCGGGATCGAAGCCGCGCATGCGTTGGAAGTCGGTCTGGGCTTGCCAGGTGGCGGCGTTGACGAGTCGCGAGCCCCGGTACTCGCCGGTGCGGGCGGCGTGCACGTGCCCGGTGACGAAGATGTCGGGCACGGGGTCGATGACGAGGTGGTCCTCGTGTTCGGGGGCCAGCGGGGTCTCACCGCCGAAGGGCGGGCACAGGTGGCGGCGGCGCAGCATCTCCTCCATCGTTTCCACCGGTTTCGTGAGATCGCAGTTGGACAGGGCCTCGAAGTAGTCGAACAGGGAGACGCCGTGGTACAGCAGCGTCTCGACGCCGGTGATCGACAGCCGGCAGGGGTTGGCGACGAAGTCGACGTTCGGGCCGAACAGGTCCTGGATCTGCTCGGGTAGCGCGGGCTGGGGTTCGGCCGGGCGGACGGCGTCGTGGTTGCCCGGCTGCACGATGATGTGCAGATCGTCGGGCAACCGCTCGAGCGTCTTGGCGGCCGCGGCGTACTGGTCGTAGATGTCTTCGATGCGCAGGATCTCCTCTTGCCCGGGGTAGACACCGACACCTTCGACGAGGTCGCCAGGCACGACGAGGTAGCGGACGCCGTCCTCGCCGGGCCGGGTGGCGACGCGGTCGGCCAGCCAGTCGATGAAGGTGTCCCAGCCGTCGCGCATGAACGTGTCCGCGCCCAGGTGGACGTCGGAGGCGAACACGACCGAGCCGGGGCCGCCGCCGCTGGGATCGCGGTCCATGCGAACGTCGGGGCGGACGATCTCCTCGACGATGAACAGGTCGTCGCCTCGGCGGCCGCGGACGAGCTCGCCGGTGACGCCGACGACCTCGTCGAGCAGCAGGCGGTCGGAGAGCTCGAGCAGGCGTTGCTCGTCCTTCTGGGCGAGGGCGACGAGTTGGCCGGTGTCGTCCTCGAGCGTGAGGATGCGGTGGCCGTTCTTCGTCGTCTTCACGTCGTCGACGAGCCCGATGACGGCTTTCTCCTGGCCGCCCTTGTCGAGGTCGCCGATGCGCACGGCGCTGCGCACGTCGCGGCGCTTGCGCAGCAGGCTGCGCATCTTGTTGTAGCGGTCGCGGAAGAGCTTCGTGAAGTCGTCGATCGTGCCCTCGCAGGTGCTCTCGCCGGTGATGTCGAGCTCGACTTTGACCTGCTCGGCGGCGGCCTGGGCGACCTGGCGTTCGGTCTGGGCCGAGGAGTCGCTGGTGGCGGGGTCCGCCCTCGGCGGGTTCTCGGGGACCTGCGGGCTCGCGGTGCCGCCGTTCGTCCGCGTCTCGGCCTGGCTGGGTTGCTCGTCCGGCGGGTCCGGGCGGGGAGGGCCACCGCTGGGTGGGTCCGGCTGCGTCCCGGTGTCGGGCTCGGGCGAGCGGCCGAGCGGGTCCCCGCGGACGGGCCCGGCGTCGTCCTCGGGCTCCCCCGTCGAGGGCGAGGGCGGGCTCTCGGTCTCGCTTTGGGGGGGTTGGGCCTCCCGGACGTCGGGTTCGGGTAGGCGGTCGGGTTCGGCCGGTTCCTCGTCGGCCCCGTCGAGCATCCGGCGGACGTGGTCGACGGTGAGGACGAAGGGGACCTCGTGGCCGCGGCCCAGGCCCTCCTCGAGCCGGTCCATCGGTTCCGACAGCTGCGAGAGGTAGTCGAGAGCCTCGGGCTGGACGAGGGTTCCGCGCTCCGATAGGAACTTGACGATCGTTTCCTGGTCCATCCCACTCCCCTCTTGCCCCGTGGGGGCGACCCGGCCGCCAGCGGTGGCCGGTGACGTCGAGGTCGGGCCCGCGAGGCGGGATGCGGCTCGGGAGGAAAAAGCCTGCGCCCCCACCCCAGTGAACGCGGGCTACTCGAGGTCGATGCGGACCTCGTCGCCAGCGGCCTCTTCCTCGGGGGGAGCCGTCGTCTCCCGGGTTCCCGGTGGTGGTCGACGGTCGGTGGACAGCCGCCGGCGGACGAGGTGGATCCCGTAGTCGACGCCGACGGGGGCGAAGGCGACGACGCCGAGCCCCACGACGAGCATGACCCACAGGTCCTGGGCCGCCGTCATGAAGCCGATCGTGGCATAGTACGGATGGTCGCGGACGCCGACCGTGTTCCCCGGCTCGCCGGTGACGGCGAGCTTGATCAGGCCGAACCATGGCAGCTCGCCGCGCGCCACGCCCTTGATCCACTCGCCCTCGACCGGGCCGCGGTCGAAGGCCGGCGTGGCCTGGTCGGGGGCTTGGTTGCCCGCGACGTTGTCGCCCTGCGTGATGAATCCGGAGTTGCTCGGCTGGTAGACGTGCGAGCCGCCTTTGCGAAGCAACGCCGGCAGGCGGAACCCGTGCTCGAACGTGCAGGTGAGGCGCCCGCGGCCGTTCTCCGAGCACTCGCCCGGTTGGACGCACTCGTTGTCGTCGGGGCTGTCGCACCCGACGTTGCGGTCCCAGTCGCTGTGCCAGCGGACCTCGTAGGTCCGCGGGCCCTCCGAGGTGTCGTCGACCTGCACGTAGGTCATGGCCCGGTGGATGATCGGCGTCCGTCGCTGGTCGCCACCGGGGAAGTAGACGACGACCTCGCCTACGCTCCCGTAGCGTGACTCCTCCTCGTCGGCGTAGGTGGAGATCGACTCGACCGTGTCGAACTGCTTGACGAGGACGAGGTCGCCGGGATCGATGGTACCGGCTCGGCCGAAGGGGACGTCCTCGGCGCGAGTGTCGCCGACGTTGCCCTCGTACTCGGCCTCGTCGACGTGCATCATCGAGTTGGACTCGACGACGACCGGCGGTGGCCAGTTGCCCGTGTAGAGGACGAGGGCCAGGATGATGCCGCCCACGACCGCCGCCGCTACGAGCAAGTCGCGGGCCAGGCTGTCCCCGTCGCTCATCGTAGCCCAGGCGAGGCTGACCAGACTGAAAACGGTTGCCCTCGAAACTTTCCGTCCCGCGGTATCCGTGCAGACGCAGTCAAGCAGGAACGTTCCATCAAAAAGGGGGCCGCGGTATCCGCGAAGCCCCCCGAACGCGATGACGTTCCACAAGCCGATGACGCGACATCAAGAAGCCCCGGGCCCACGGAACTTCCAGACGCGATAACGCATTGGTAAGCCGCTGGCGTGGGAACGTTCCAAGCTGCCCAAGATCCCCCGACGGCGGTCTACGTTTCCTTGCCCTCGGCGGCGCGGCGGAGCACGGACAGCTCCGGGACCCGCTCCTCGTCTCGACCCTCCCACAGCTGGCGGCCGATCGTGGTCGCGATCGGTGAGGCGCTGATCGCAACGAGCTCGCCGAAGGCCAGGGCCCAGACGTCGGCGGGGGCGACCATGTTGCCGATGCGCAGGAAGTAGTCGTGGTTCTGGACCTCGGCGTTGTGGATCTGGGTGCCGGAGAAGGCGACCTTCCAGACACCGAGCGCCGGCAGCTCGCCGCGCGCCACGCCTCGGATCTGCTCCATGACGACCGGTTGGGGGTTCAGGGCCGTCTCGCCCCGACGGGTGGGCGCCTGATCGGCGCCGGGGTTCGTGGCCTCGTTGTCACCTTTCGTCAGGAACCCCGAGCCCAGGAACGGCTTGGGCGTGGGGTTCTCGCACCGTGACTCGCCGAGGCCGCCCCGCGACGGCGGGCCGCTTTGCGGGCACTCGAACACGCCGATCTCGGGGATGAACACACCGCGTTCGTCGAACGTGCACCTGAAGGACGGCTCGCGGCTGCACGTGGCCAGCTCCTCGGGCGGGAGCAGCCATTCCTCGGTCCATTCGACGGTGTAGGTCCGGTTGTCGCCCTCGCCTTCGGCCTCGACGTAGGTCATCGCTCGGTGCACGATGGTGAGGTCGGTGCCGGAGCCGGTGCGCTGGAAGACGAGCGCGTCGCCGTCGTCGCCATAGCGGGTGTCGTCGCTGCCGGCGAAGGTCTCGATGTCCTCGGGGTCGTCGACGCTTTCGACGAGCACGAGGTCTCCGGGGTCGATCGTCCCGGTGCGACCGAAGCCGACGTCCTCGGCCCGGGCGTGCCCCTGGCCGGCGCGGTATTCGGTCTCGTTGACGTGCATCATCGAGTTCGACTGCACCGTCAGGACCGGGGGCCAGCTGCCGGTGACGGCGAACAGCACGCCGAAGACGGCGACGACGGCGAGCGCGATGTAGACGTAGTCGCGGAGACCGCCCACGCGGGACGGTTGTCGTGACGGCTTAAGAAACCCGCGGCCGTGACCCACCGGGGGGTGGCCCCGGCGGGCGGGCCTCGGTGCCCACGGTTCAGATCAGGCGGGCCTGGCGGTTCGGGTTGTAGTCCGCGATCTCGTCGATGGTGGGGTCCTCGCGGAGCACGGACTTGGTGCCGTCGAGCGGGACGCTCATCTGGATCTCCTTGGTGCGTCCGTAGCGTCCCTTGGATTTGACCTGGGCGTTGATCAGGCCCAGCATGTCCAGCTCGCTGATCAGGTCGGTGATGCGGCGCTGGGTGAGGACGTCGATGTCGGCCGCCTGGCACAGCTCCTCGTAGATGTCGTAGACCTCGCCGGTGATGAGCGCCTGGCGGTCGGTCTCGCTGGAGTTGTTCTCCTCGCCGAGGAGGATCGCCAGCAACAGGACCTTGCTCTGCATCGGAAGGGTGCGGACGACCTCCGTGATGCGGTCGAGCTCGATCTTGTTCTGGGCCTTGCGGACGTGGTCCTGGGTCGTGCGCTCGGAGTCCTCGCGTTCGGTGAGCTCGCCGGCCACGCGCAGCAGGTCGAGCGCGCGGCGGGCGTCCCCGTGCTCTTGGGCGGCGAAGGCGGCGCACAGCGGGATGACGTCGTCGTCGAGCTTGGCATCGTGGAAGCCGATGTCGGCGCGCTGTTGCAGGATGTCGCGCAGCTGGTCGGCGTTGTAGGGCGGGAAGACGATCTCCTCTTCCCCCAAGGAGGACCGCACGCGGGGGTCCAGGAAGTCGGTGAACCGGAGGTCGTTGGAGATGCCGATGAGGCTGACCTTGGCTTCCTCCATGTCCTCGTTCACGCGGCAGAGGTTGTACAGGAGACCGTCGCCGTCCTTGAAGACGAGGTTGTCGACCTCGTCGAGGACGATGATCGTGACCCCCTCGGAAGCCTCCAGGCGCTCGCGGAGCTTGGCGTACACCTCGTCGGTCGGCCATCCGGTGAAGGGGACCCGCTCGTCCCAGTCGTTCACGAGATGGTTCGTGATGTGGGTGAGCGCCCGGTACTGCGTGTCCACGACTTCGCAGTTGACGTAGATGAAGTTGATCGGCACGTCGCGGTCCTGACCGGCATCGACGAGCTCCTCCCCCACGTACTTCGTCGATGCCGTCTTGCCGGTGCCGGTCTTGCCGTAGATGAAGACGTTGCTCGGAGTCTCGCCCCGGACGGCCGCCACCAGCACCGAGGCGAGTTGATCGATCTGCTCGTCTCGATGCGGCAGCTCCTCCGGTGTGTAGGACGGTCGCAGAACCTCTCGGTCCTTGAAGATCGGCTCGGTGTCCAGGAACGGGTCGAACAGCTGGTCATTTGACAGAGTGTCCACTCCTCCTTTCCGCGCTTAGGCTCCCCAAACGGCCCTCCCCCTCGCGATCAGCGACGGGCAAACTCAGCGGGCTCGGCGCGTGGGCCGCCAACTGCCGCGGTTGACTAAAGGTTTTCCCGCACCCTGGTTCGGAAAGTTCCAAGAGTCGGTGGCCCCACCATTTCGAGTGGAACCACCGCCCGGCAGATAGGGGTGGTTTATGTCTCACTTAAAGAAGGTCGATATGTTCGCCAAGTAGAGTTGTTGCACGCGAAGGAATCGCGCAAGAGGGAGACCGAGACCTTGCTCACGTTCCGGATTCTATTTGCAGAAAGGTCCAGAGACTGTCCCGAGGAACCGAAGTCAGCACAGCGAGACGATGATCCGAGATAGGCCCCCCAGGAGGGACTTTATACCTTGAACGGACCCATTCCAACACGACTCCGATGCGACGCAAGGCGGTCATCCTGGCCCTCTCGGAGGACCTCTCCGAGATGCGCGCCCTGATCTCCTCCCTGGGCTACATCGTGACCTCGGTGCAAGTCCAGAACCGCGCCCATCCCGACCCCCAGACGTTCCTGGGACGCGGCCGGATCGAGCAGCTCTCGCGGGACATCGCGGAGGGGGCGGTCGAGGCGGACGTCGCGGTGGTCGCCGGCGACCTCGATCCCGACCAGGTCCTTCGCTTGGAGAACGAGCTCGACGTGACCGTGCTCGATCGGGTCCGCCTGATTTTGGAGATCTTCGCGGACCGGGCCGACAACGAGGAGGCCAAGCTGCAGGTCGAGCTCGCTCGCCTCGAGTACGAGCTGCCGCTCGTCCGAGAAGAGCTGCGCCAGCTCAAGCACGGCGAGCGTGCCGGGTACCAGGCCGGGGGTGCCACCGCCTACGAGACCCAGGTCCGCCACCTCGAGGGGCGGATGAAGCAGATCGAGAGCGAGCTCGACAGCCTCAAGCAGGACCGCCAGGTCCGCCGCAAGCATCGCCGGCACGGCGGTTTCTGGCAGATCTCGCTGGCCGGGTACACGAACGCGGGCAAGTCCACGCTGCTCAATGCCCTGACGGAGGCTCACGTCACGACCGAGAACCGCCTGTTCTCGACGCTGGAGACCCGCACGCGACGCGTCGTCGCCGACGGAGCCTCGAACAGCCGGATCCTGATGACGGACACGGTCGGGTTCATCGAGGATTTGCCACCCTGGCTCGTCGAGGCCTTCCACGCGACGTTGGAGGAGGTCGCCTTCTCCGATCTGGTCCTGCTCGTCGTCGACGGGTCCGACCCGATGGAGGACGTCGAACGCAAGCTGTCGTCCAGCCTCGACATCCTGCGCGGGTTCCTGGCGGACCGCGGCCGGCTGGACCTGGCCGAGAACATCTTCCTCGTGATCAACAAGACCGACCAGGCCCCCGACCGCGATTGGGCCACCGTGGCTCAAGCACACGGCCTGGGCGATCGGTTCCGCACCGTGTCGGCGCGCACCGGCGACGGGGTCGACGAGCTGTTGACGGCCATCCGCGGGGCCATCCCCGACCGCCAGGTCGTCGACATCGATCTGCCCTACAGCGGGGACGCCTACGCCCTCATCGACAAGCTCGATCACATGGGCGAACTCGAGGGCGTCGAGGAGACCTCGACCGTGACCGCGCGCGTGGCGCTGTCGAGCGCCCAGGTCAGCAAGGTCGAGGACGAGGTCGACGAGCTGGACGGGGAGATCGTCCCGGTCGCGTGAGGCTCGACGTGGCTGAGGCTTGCAACAGAGGATCACCGCAGAGGACGCGGGCTCGCAGAGCCTCTCACCGCCCCTCGTAGAGGCGTGTCGCGGTCCGAGCGGGGAGGTCGGCCTTGCGCACGTCGGCGACGGCAGCCTCGATGTCGTACTCGACGCGGCGGATCTCGACCTCGGGCCCGTCGGTGTCCACGAGGGCCCAGCAGGGCCGCGGATCGCCGTCGCGGGGCTGGCCGACGCTGCCGACGTTGAGCACGGTCAGGCCGTCGATGTCGCGGACGAACGGCACGTGGGTGTGCCCCATCGCGACGAGAGCAGCATCCCCGACGCTGGGGTGATCCACGATCTGCTGCAGCGACTCGGGGTGCGTGTCGGGGAACACGTACTCCGTCGTGGGTCCCCGGGGACTGCCGTGGACGAGGTGGATGCCGTCGATCTCGGTCTGGCGGGGGACCTCGCGGAGGAACGCCATCGCTTCGGCGTCCAGCCGGTCGCGGCTGTGCTCGACCCCGGCGCGCGCGGCGGCGGTGAACAGCTCCTCGCCGCCCTCGACGACGGCTTCGTCGTGGTTGCCGAGGACCATCGCACCGCATCGTTCGCGGAGCAGTTCGAGGCACTCCCCAGGGTGGGCATTGTAACCGACGGCGTCGCCCAAGAACGCGATCTCGTCCGGGGCCACGCGGTCGATGTCGTCGAGGACCGCCCGTAGGGCGTGCACGTTCGAGTGCACGTCCGAGAGGAGCGCCACTCGCACTCGAGGGGGGTAAGTGAGCTATCTTAAAAAAGAAGGGGACGTCGGCCCGATCGGCGGGTTGCACGCCAGCGGTCAAGCTGGGGCGAGTCGGGCCGGCGGGCCGGTCCGCGGAGCACCGCGGACGGCCTCGCACCAAGCACACCTCCCATCGCCGAGCTGGTCATCCAATTCCCGGGAGCAACCTTCGCCGACCCGGAAGCCTACCTCCACGTGAAGCAGGCGACTTCGCCATCCCGAACGTGCCCCGACCAAGGCCACGTTCGGGGATCGGCTGCATTGTCGGGATCCGACCGCTTGAGGAAACGAGATCGTGGGCAAGCAGGTAGCGCACAACATCCGGATGTTGGTTCTTGGGACAGGTCGTCACGTCACGCTAGCTTCGAGGCGAGGCCAGAGAACGGCCTACAGACAGAGGAGCGAGAGCGGGGCCAACAGCGGATAGACGAAGAGGAGCAGCAGAAAGAGAAAGGAGGTCTTGACGAAGACGAAGAAGCCATCCGCCGCCCGTTCGCCACCGCCAGGGCCGCTTCGTCGCTGCAACCCTACCGCCAGGAGGCCGGCGAACACCGGCGGCAAGACCGAGAGACGTAGGGGCCATGCGAAACACCACCGAAAAGCCAGGACCCAGATAAGGGACAGACCGGAAACCGACGCGATGAGGCCTGCAAGGAGACGCTCTCCCTCGCCGGCCGTCTTGAATTTCCTCGAGTATATGCCAAGAATACCGCCAATGAGGAAAAGACAGAGACCGACAGCAGTGGCAAGACCTACTCGGAGACCCACGGCCAACAGCCCCCAGAAGAGGCAAGAGAAGACGAAGACGGAGGCTAGACTTAGGCGTCGGCGAGCTCGCGATGGGCGCGCGAAGCGTCGGACGGCGACCCCTAGAACCGGGAGAGCCCCCGTGGCGGCCAGGGCGTAGGCCAGGAGGGCAGGCGAGAACGGGGAACTGTGCAGCGAGTCTACGATAAGGAGTAGAACCACGACGAGAGTGGAGACTCCCAGATCCCCTCCAAGGCTGCGGGAGGAACGCAACACGAAAAGGCTCACGATGCCGATCGCCGATGGGATCAGCGCAGGAAGGAGATGCTGCTCCACGATGGGGCCAAGGCCCATCGAAGAAGCGTAAACATAGACTCCAAGCAAGAAAAGGAACCCCGACACGCTGGAGATCGCCGGCCCCAGCTGTCCCCCCTCTACCCGGGATCGAGGTCCCTGCTGTGCGTCGATCACTTCTTTCCTGATGGTTCTCACGCCACGTCAGCTCACCGGTCTGGGAGACGAACGCGGCGACCCCGGACTACCGGAACGTCCTTCGGCGGAGGGGGGAGACAAAGTTGGGACGCCTGGACGGAAAGCCATGGAGGGGGCGTTTACTCACAGCCGTCAGGAACGACACAGACGATCATCGCAGAGGACGAAAGATACAAGAACGACTACATGCACGGTGGGAGGGGGCCCCGACTCCGACACCCTGCATGACGGTAATCCGTCCGTGATCTACCACGACTGCAGGTAGAAGGAGGCGATACAACTGAAGAAGAGAATCGTTACGGCGGTTGTTTTGGCGATTCTGGGTGTCGGAGGCATTGCGCTCGCGAGCTCGTCGACGGTGCCTGTAGAGGAATCCGACGTCGACACGGGCTTCCCAGCGTCTCGGTCGGTGGAAGAGCCCGCGGGGACGTGGGAAACATCGGGGGCATCCGCCCAGCGTTCCCTTGCTGTGTATACCTACGAGTCATCGAACAACGATGCAGCGGCGGCGGTGTCGCTTGCCACGTCCCTCGGCCTCGCAGACACCAACGTCGAGTACGATGTGACGATGGACGCGTTCATCGTGGCGGATGAGGCGTCCCAAGCCCGTGTGATCTCCCAGGCAAGCGCGGACAAGATCTCCTTCTCCCACGACGGCTATGACGACCGAGCAATGGAGAAGATCGCCAACGGCCAGGATCCCGATCTTCCGCCTGAGAACCAGGCGGTCCGGATGGCGCAGGAGACCCTGGAGGACAGCGATCTCATGCCCCCGGCGTCTGACGTCAGCCTCGAGGATTCGGCGGTGACGTGGACCGAGGCACGCGTCGCGGAGACCTCCGGCGAGCCCAACTCGACCGTGGACGAGGAGATCTACCGGACGGCCATCCAGGTTCGCTTCTCACGGACCGTCGACAGCTACGAGGGGATCGGTCCGGGAGCCAAGCTGGGTGTCGAGTTCGCCGACGGTGGCGAGGTCTCGCACGTCCTCAAGATCTGGCCCGACCTCGCACAGGTCGGCGAGAGGGAGACGATCTCGGTCGAGGCGGCCGAGGACCGCGCTCACGAGGGACAGGGGAAGATCTACCGCCCTGGAGCCTGCGCGGACGCCCACGTTAAGAAGGCCAACATCGAGTATTATTTCCCTCCTCTGGACACCGGACAAGATGACGTCTTCCCTGTCTACGTCTTCGAGGGTCCCTGCTTCGATGGATCTGGTGATCGGCTGACGGGAAGTTACTCGACGTACCGCCACCTCGTCCCGGCCGTCACATGATGCTTCCACCTTCAGACAGGCCCTGGGCCTGTCCTTTCTTTCTTTTCATTGTGGAGGCTCTACCCGGCGACGGTGACTGGAGGGTCCGAGGACCGAGCACGCCCCCATCGAAGCGCGGAGGCGAGGGGCCCGCGTCCTCGGCGACATCTTCAGCCAAAGCATCCCTCTGCTCGGACCACGGTGTTCGATTTAGGCCGTAGATTACGACTCGCCGGGTGATGTCTCGGAACCTTTTGATATTGAGATTGGAGGGCGGGGCAGCGTTGGCTTCCCCAGCTTTGTTCTCGGAGGTGATTCCAGCAGGCCTCCTGCGGCATCGTGACCGATCCGGCCTGCTGGGCCGAGAATGTTCGAGGAAGAGCGGGCCAGCCCTCGGTCGGCCGGTGCTCACGAGGGGCGGGTTGTCGGCTTGGAGATCTTCCCGGGCATCGATCGCTTTTCCCACCCTGCAACCCGGGAAGACCGCCCCTGTGAGAGCGACGCAACTGTGCGGGGGCCCTCCCGGCTCGCTGGGCGGGAAGCTGCTCGCATCAGCGAGCTAGCTGCCCGAGCGCGTGCGAGTCCCGGCCTGACCCTTCTTGCCCTGGAACCGGGCGCTGTCGAGGTCGAGGTCGAAGTCCTCGTCCTTGGCCTCGGAGACGTCGAAGGAGTCTCCGACGTCCAGGTCGACCGAGTCTTCGTCGTCTTGCTTGTCCTTCTTCTTCAGTTTCTTGCTCATGTTCACACCTCCAATTCGGGATCGTACGGGTCCATCAGGCGGAGACGCTCTGTTCCGCCGTCTTCGGTCAGCACGCGGACCTCGCTCCAGTCGGCTGTCGTCACTTCGTAAGTGGTAAGCAGTTCGGTTCTGGCCGTCGCACGGGTGTGCGGGGGTTTCTCCATCGCCTTCTTGACCTGGCTGTCGGTGACGACGCGCTCGGTGAGCCCCTCGCGCTCGCGGCGCCAGTAGAGGCCGCGGTTGGTGTGGAGCTCGGAGTACTGCTTGGCAGCCGCCATCTCGACGAACTCCTCGTGGCCCTTGCGGTCCTTTTGCCGCTCGATCTCGTTGAGGCGGGCCACCCATTCGACGCTCTTGCCGAGCTCGTCGGTGTCGACGTCGCCCTCGAACTCGTCGAGCACGGCCTCCCAGCGGTCGAAGGCGTCCTGCTCCTCGGGCGTCTCGACGAGCTGTTCGACCTTCTCGAGGTAGTACCGCTGGATCTGCATCGGTGTGATCTCGTCGCCGCCCTTGGTGGCGAAGCTCCATTGGTCGGGCTCGTAATGCTCGACGTTGTGCCACATGTCCTCCAGGGGACTGGCGAGCTCGGGCGGGTCCTCGATCAGGCCCGCGTGGATCGCCTGCAGGATGCCCTGCGTCGTGAAGTGGCGCAGCAGGATCGCCGGCTCGGCCATGAGGGCGTCGCCGATGATGACGTGCAGCCGTCGGAAGCGCTCGGGATCGGCGTGCGGCTCGTCGCGCGTGTGGAGCACGCCCGTGTTCGAGAGGTTGCCGCCGGACACGAGCTGGCTGGTCAGGTAGGCGCAGGGCGAGAGCACGTACTGGTGGTCGATGAAGTCGCCGGCGCCGGTGTAGATCATACGCGAGACGAGGTGGGGCGCCAGCTTGTGCAGGTACTCGTCGGGGAAGTCGACGTCGCGGGGGACGCAGTAGTTCTCGTGGCTGCCGTAGGAGACGCCGTCGGGGTCGGTGTTGTTCTTGTAGGCGTCGATCTTGACCCCGTGGGCCTCCTCGAGCTTGAGCCGGACGGTGTCGACCATGCGGTCGCCGGCCTTCTCGTAGGCCACCAGCTCTTGGGGGGACAGCGCCTCGGAGGTCGCGATCTCGAGGTGGCCCACGTCGAAGTAGGCCCGCGAGCCGTTGCGGAGGAACTCGCCCTCGGCGCCCAGGTTCGAGCGCCAGAGGACATCCAAGGCTAGGCGGTGGGGGTCGACCCCGCGCGGGTTGAGCTTGTCCGAGTACAACGTGTACTCGTGCTCGGTGCCTTGGATCATGTCGTCCATGGGCTCACCTCGTCCTCGCTACCGCTTCCTCTTCGTTCGGCCGGATGCGCGCGGGGCCTCCTCGGCCTCTGGGCCGGCCAGGTCGACGTCGGTGAAGGCTGGCTCCTCGATCTCGGGCTCGAGCACCCAGAGCAGGTCGTGCACGGTGCGGTTCTCCAGATCGAGCTGGAACAGCCGGGAGTTGCCGACCTGACGGGTCTCGACGACGAGATCCTGCTCCTGGAAGTCGTCGATGACCTTGTACACGGTCGGGCGGGCCACGTCGGCGCCGCGGCTGATGTCGGTGATCGTGCAATCGACCTGGGGCTCCTCTGCCAGGAAGTCGAAGACCCGGGCGTGAGGCGCGCCGCCGAACCACTCTGTAAACATCCTTTACACCGCTGCCCAGAACTTGTACTCTATCGTGTATATAGTTTACGCCAAGGGTGGTCCTCCGGGGAACGTCCCCTCTTCGCTCGGGCATCGGCAGGCGAAAGCCACTTGCCGGGCACGCCCGCTGGGCTTCGTGTGGCCTCCGAGAAGGAGCGCGTCCGGGACTACATGACCGAGCACGTCGTGTCGCTGTCCCCGGATCTGACGGTCGACGAGGCCATCGAGCGGATCACGAGGGAGGGCCACGTCGGGCTCCCCGTGGCCCAAGGCCGTCGGCTCGTCGGGTTCGTGACCCCCAAGGAGCTGTTGCGGCACCTCGAGGACCGGCAAAAGCCGCTGCGCTCCGTGATCGCCAAGGGAACGGTCGTCGCCCACCCCGAGATGTCCCTCGACGACGCCGCCCGGATCCTCTTCCGCATGGGCGTCAAGGAGCTACCGGTCGTCGACGACCAAGGCCTGATGGTCGGCGTCATCTCGACGACGGACGTCATCCGCGGTCAGATCGAGCGCGTCACGCCCTCCAAGATGGAGAAGCTGCGGACCACGCTCCAGAACCTCTACGACGTCGACATCGACGTCGTCGAGCGCCCCGTCTCCGTGCGGGGACTGTTGCCGACGCAGAAGCGGATCTACGGCGACGAGCTCGAGGGCCGCCGGCTGGAGCTGCTGCGAGGCCTGGCCGAGCCGATCCTCGTGATCGACAAGGAACCCCAGCCGATCCTCGTCGACGGCCACCACCGCGTGATCGCAGCCCTGCGCATGGACAAACGCAACCTCGACGCCTACGTGCTCCAGCTCGACCGCGACATCGAGCTCGGCCTCGAGCGCAACGCCCGCGCCGCCGGCCTGTCCTCGCTCAGCGACGTCGAGATTCTCGATCAGGGCCAGCACCCGCTCGTCGAGGCCACCACGCGCTTCCTCGCCAACGAGGAGCCCCAGACCCGCGTCGACGACGGCGAGGACGGACCCTGACCGCCGGATCGGCTGGCCACAGTCCAGTCCACGCTGTCGAGCGAGAGACTGGGCTGCGGGTGTCGGGGATGCAGAGGAGGCTACCGCGGGTCTCCCCGCAGCAATCATCGTCTACGAGACAGCGGCCGATACGCCCTACAAATACCTTCCGGCCCCGCCCGCTGATGCAGGACGGTCGAACCCCGAGCCAGGCTGCGCACCGATCGCGCCCGCAGGGATACCCGATCGAGAGGCTGTCGCGAGGCCGCCGAACATCGACGACCGAGGGGGCGGACCGAGCCAGGTTGCGGGTCCACCGCACCAAGTCTGAGGCGTCGGGGACCAGCAGACGAGGAAGGAGGCCCGCCCGAACGACTGGACGAGGCCGGGCACGCAAGATCGACGCCGCCCATCTTCACTGCTGGCAAGGAGCGCGAGGAAGGAATCCCCCTGCGGGCTTCCGACGCAGCGCGACACCGCCAGCGCGCGCTGGCGAGGTTCTCGCGATGGGAGCCCTGAGGGAGTCGATGTGAGAAGGAAGGGTCGAGGCGGCCCAGGGGCCATGTCAGGAGGCTTGGGAGGCTGTTGGGAGGCTTGGGAGGCGAGAGGGCTCCCGGGCCGCCTACGTGGTGGGAAGCCGGCCAACCGGGGCCGGACAGCACCGTTACTTTCTCACGGTTCGTCTTCAAGTTTGCCCCAGCGGACGTGTACGGTTCCGTACAAGAGTCGAACGAAGGGAGGTGGGCGGGGGCGCAGGTGTGTTGGGGGGGGGAGGAAGGACGTGGGGACGGACGCGCCCCCGCCCAGGCCCACTCCAAACCGCAGGGGGGCCTGTTGGGCTCCACGCCCACCGTCAGCCTGAAAGCCCTTAGGGATCGGGCCGTTGCCGGACGTGAGCGCACGTGTCCGCCACCGACGGTGACGAACGCGGCCGGCTTGGCCGCTTGGAACCGATCGAACCGCCGACCGGGTGGCGGGCGCTGTCCAAGATCGGGCTCCCCGTCGCCGGCGTGCTCGCGGGCGTGGCGGTGCTGTTGCTGGCGCTGGAACCCGAGCTGCGGCGCAACGTGTTCACCTTCATCGCGATCTACCTCGTGCCGGGCGGGATCGACGCGGGCCCGCTGGCCGGCGTCTCGCTGCTCGGCCTCGACCCGCTGTGGGTGATCGCCCTCGTCACTTACTTCGACCTCTGGTTGACGATGTTCTGGGTCTGGAACATCGACCACCTGGTCCGGTTCGGCTGGGTCGAACGTCGCGTGGAGAAGACCCGCGAACGCGCCCACAGCCTCTGGAAGCGGTTCCCCTGGTTGCGTGTGGCCAGCGGACCCGGCCTGGCCCTGTTCATCACGATCCCGATCCCGACGACCGGCTCGTTCTCCGGGATCGCGATCGGCAAGCTCATCGATCTGCCGGATCCCGTCACCTACATGGCCAGCGTCGGCGGCACGATGATCCGCGTGGCAGCGTTGGCCTTCGGCACCGAGGGCATCCTCTGGTTCTTCTGAGCCCCCCCCCCAACTGAGACACGTTTAGAACCTCGCCGTTTGGGTTACCGGGCCGGCGGTGGCGGCAAGGCGGAAACCTTTCCCCGGCGGCCTGGATTCACCGGCCGGGCCCTGACGGGCTCCAGTGATCGAAGATGAAGAAGGCTGCTATGATCCTGGGAGTCGTTGTTGCGCTTGGACTGATGGTGACCCCGGCCTCCGCCGCCGTCGACGAACCGACGACGGACGCGACGGTCGACGTCAGCGACGAGGCGAAGGAGGTCTGCGACCTGCAGGACCCTCCGCAGTGTAGCGTCGGCCCGGTCGACTGCAACTTCGGGCACACGCCCGCCGCGGACGACTGCGAGGCGGAGACCGGTCCGGTCTGCGACCTGCAGTACCCGCCCAACTGTGAGGTGGGTCCGGTTGCCTGCAGCTTCGGCGAGGTTCCCGGCGCCGACGACTGCGACGTGACGCTCGCGACGACGGGCTCGCCGATCCCGCCGCCGTGCTTCGTCGACGAGACGGTCGAGGCCGGCGAGACCTCGGTCCGCGTCACCGTCGGCCACTGCCAGTAGGCCGAGAGATCTCCATTGAGGCCCTCGCGGGCCTCGCCTCTCTTCTCCTCATCTCTGGACCTCCCAGCCGTGGGACCATGCTGCTCGGTCGCCGCGAGCCGGTGGCTGAGGCGACCTGGGCTGAGGGGGCTGGCTACCCGAAGGCGGCGAACCGGCTAGGCCTCGACGGTTTCCTTCGGGTAGATCGGGGTGCCCTCGGTCCGGGTGACCTTCTCGAAGGCGTCCATGAGCTGCTTGGTGATCTCGCCGGGGTTGCCGTCGCCGATCTCGCGGCCGTCGACCTCGACGATCGGCGCGATCTCGGCCGCCGTGCCCGTCATGAAGGCCTCGTCGGCGGCGTAGACGTCGAACTGCGTGATCGGCTTCTCGGTGACCGGCAGGCCCTCGCGCTCGGCGACGTCCATGGCGGACTGGCGGGTGATGCCACGCAGGCTGTTGTGGTAGGGCGGCGTGACGACCTCGCCGTCGTCCACGATGAAGAAGTTGTCCGCGGTGGCCTCGCTCACGAAGCCCTTTGTGTCGAGCATGAGGCCCTCGTCGACGCCGAGCTGGTTGGCCTCGATCTTGCCGAGGATGTTGTTGAGGTAGTTCATCGACTTGATGTTCGGCGACAGGCACTCGGGCGGGTTGCGACGCGTGGAGACGGTCGCGATCGAGAGGCCCTCCTCGTAGAGCTCGGGGCCGTACAGACGGGGGAACTCGCGGGCGATGATGACCGTCGTGACCTCGTCGCACTTGCGGGGGTCGAGGCCGAGGTCGCCGACGCCGCGGGAGTAGATCGGCCGGATGTAGGCGTCCTCGAGCTCGTTGACCCGGCAGGCCTCGAGGACGAGGTCCTTCATCTCAGCCTGCTCGTAGGGCGGCGTGAGGTCGAGCGCCTTGGCCGAGGTGTAGAACCGATCCAAGTGCTCGTCGAGCTTGAACACGTTCCCCTCGTAGGCGCGGATCCCCTCGAAGCATCCGTCCCCGTACAGGAAGCCGTGGTCGAAGACGCTGATCTTGGCCTCGTCCTCGGGGACGAACTCGCCGTTGAGGAACACTTGGTAGTCGGACATCGTGGCTCTTGACCACGGCAAAACCCTGGGTGCTTAAGACCCTTTCACCGGAAGACGGTCCCAGCCGCGGGCCTAGCCACTGGGAACGAGCCTCCGTGGGCCTCGCCGTGGGCGTGCACCTGGCAGGGGTCCTCGGACAGGCAGCGCGCGGCCAGCTTTTAGCTGCCCGCCGGGGGATCCCCGGCCCCGCGAGCCCCCACGAGCAGGCCCAGCGCCGGGGGACCTCGCCGGCTTCGAAGGGGGTCAGCCCCCCGTCGTCGACCCGGGACACGCTGAGGCTGGATCCATCCATCGCGGACCTCGCAGGAGGGGTCGGACTCGGCATCCAGCAGGACGCGATTCATCGCCGGCCGAGCGGGCTGTTCGGGCAAGGAGCTGCCGGCTGCCCCGCCAGCGGACTCCGGCCCCGACCCGATGGTTTATTTCCCGGACCGCGTGCTGGGAGGCTGCCCCGACGCGGGGTGCGGTGATCGCCTTGGCAATCACGATCCGCCTACCCGACGATTCGACGCTCGAGGTCCCCGAGGGTTCCACGGTCGAGGACGTCGCCTACGAGATCGGCGAGGGCCTGGGCCGGGACACGGTGGCCGGCGAGCTCGACGGTGAACTCGTCGCCAAGGAGGAGCCTGTCCAGGACGAGAGCCGGCTGCGGATCGTCACCGAAAGCGACGACGAGTACCTCGATGCGCTACGCCACACGTGCGCGCACGCTTTCGCGCAAGCTCTTCTCCGGCACTTCCCCGAGGCCAAGCTGACGATCGGGCCCTGGACCGACGAGGGCTTCTACTACGACATCGCCGAGGCCGACCTCGACCGCGAGGACCTGGACCGGATCGAGGAGGAGATGGCGGACATCGTCGACGCCGACCATCCGGTCGAGCGCTTCTCCATGAAGCGCACGGAGGCCGAGGAGTACTACGAGGACAACCCGTTCAAGCGGGAGATCCTCGAGAACGAGGCGGCCGGCGAGGAGGAGGTCAGCTTCTACCAGCAGGCCGAGTTCGAGGATCTGTGCAAGGGACCCCACGTCGCCTCGACCGGCGAGATCGGCGCCTTCAAGCTCCTGCAGGTCTCCAGCGCCTACTGGCGCGGTGACGAGGACCGGGAAACCCTGACCCGCGTGTACGGGACGGCGTTCCCGACCGAGGACGAGCTGGAGGACTTCCTCGAGAAGCGCCGCAAGGCCAAGGAGCGCGACCACCGCAAGATCGGCCAAGAGATGGGGATCTTCCAGACCGAGGAGCTCGTCGGCCCCGGCCTTCCGCTGTTCGGGCCCGAGGGCACCGCGATCTACCGGGAGCTGGAGAGCTTCGCCGAGGAGATCAACGCCGAGATCGGCCACGAGTACGTCCGCAGCCCCCACCTCTACCGGACCGAGCTGTGGCAGAAGACCGGGCACTACGAGAACTACATCGACGACATGTTCCACTGGGAGCAGGGCGAGCGCGAGTTCGCGCTCAAGCCGATGAACTGCCCGGCGCACTCCCTCATCTACGACCGCGAGACCCGCAGCTACCGCGACCTGCCGATCCGCTACTGCGAGCACGGGACCGTCTACCGCAAGGAACAGCACGGCGAGCTGTCCGGCCTGTTGCGCGTGTGGGGCTTCACGCAGGACGACGGGCACGTCTTCTGCCGGCCCGACCAGATCGAGGACGAGGTCACCCAGCTGCTGGAGACCGCGATCCACATCCTCGACGTGTTCGACATGGAGGCGCGCGTCGCGCTGGCCACGAAGAACCCGGACAAGTCCATCGGCAGCGACGAGATCTGGGAGGACAGCGAGGCCACGCTGCGGCAGGTGCTCGAGGACAGCGACCTCGACTGGGAGCTCGAGCCCGAGGACGCGGCCTTCTACGGCCCCAAGATCGACATGAAGATGGTCGACGCCCTCGGCCGCGAGTGGGATGGCCCCACGATCCAGCTCGACTACAACCTGCCCGAGCGACTGGATCTCACCTATCGCGGCGAGGACGACGAGTTCCACCGCCCGATCATGATCCACCGCGCCTTCCTGGGCAGCTTCGAGCGGTTCATGGCCGTCGTCATCGAGCACTTCGGCGGCAACTTCCCGCCCTGGCTGGCCCCCGAGCAGGCCCGCGTGCTGCCGATCAGCGACGACCACGTCGACTACGCCCACGAGGTCGCCGACGAGCTGGGCGAGTTCCGGGTCGAGGTGGCCGACCGCTCGGAGACGATCGGCAACAAGATCCGCCGCGGCCACGACGACAACGTGCCCTACATGATGATCGTGGGCGACGACGAGGCCGAGGCCGGCACGGTCAGCCTGCGCGACCACGAGGAACGCACCCTGGACGATGTCGACATCGCCGATTTCGCCGAGATGCTCGCCGACGAGGTCGAGAACCGACGGGCACAGGCCAACGCCGTCCCACGGCTCGAGCACGCCTGAACGAAAGGTGGCCGACCTACGTTCACACGGTCCACCCATAGAATGATACCGAATAACCGAGTAAAGGGCCCGTAGATGCGGGAGCTTGAGGTCCTCCAGCATTTGAATCCGGAGCTTGAGGATCTCAATCAAGCGAATATATGGAGAGCGTTTACCGCGCTAGCCAAAAGAGAAAAAAATTACAAGTCTTGGTTTCGAACCTTCACTTGTGACCGGCCTTTTGACGACCTGGTAGAGTCTTGGACACCGAAAGGCTTCGAACTCTCAACCAAAAGTCATGAAGGGCTTTATACTGTGGAACTCATCCGCACAATCAAGCGAGAGGATCTCCGCCGGGGAGAGCGGTACGTCCAGGGACATTTTGGATTCTTCAAAAACCAAGAAGACAACATCTGGACCGCATTTACCAGCGAGGACCGCGATTTCTTCGAAAAGGGTCTGATTCGTTTCCTTGACCAGTATCGACCCCACGCGACCCCAGCATACTCTACATCTGAGGAACTCCGAGAGCTACTCGCTGAACTGGAGAATCAAGCAGACGGGCAATTAACGGTCCAGAAAGCAGTACTCTATTCCCATGACGAAGAAGGCGAGATTACCTTCAAGAAGAGACCCTTCAGAGACCTCTTTAACACAGCTCAAGCGCAACGGATGTATGTTGATAAGGTCGAATTTACCCTGGAGGGACCGGACAGCCTTCATGCCTTCCTTTCCCGGGACGGCACGTCGTATTTCTACGGAGGGAACGCCTCATTACTACAGTCTCTTTTCCTCCCTCGACTGGCGGCAGCCTCACAGGAGAAGGCGGACCTTCTTCGCAACCGCGCAAGGAGTGCATCCTCAGAAGAAGCGCGGCCCATAGAGGTTGTATTTGAGCAACCAGCGCTCGAAGAAGAGGGGGACAACCAGCGCCTCATAGAGGCCCTCTCTTCCCTTTCACGCGGATCCCTTGCCGTCTTCCACGAGAACCCCTATCTCCATGCTTCGTTTCTGGATCTAAATGATGGGTCATCATTCGAAGTCTTTGTGACAGACCGCGACCGCCTTTCAATCCTCCCCAATTTCAAGGGGTCCCTCTACTCCTTCTCAAGACTTCTGGAGGGGATCTTCAAGGAATTCCAAGAAGGCTCGGTTGAAGAACCAGACCATTCAGATTACGAAATGGAAGATTTCCTTTCCACGGCCTGATTACCATGCCGGAGGAAGCGGAGGCCTTCCATTCATGCGTTGACGAACTCCGGAAGGCCTTTCGTGAATATGATCAAACGGTCGATATAGTCTCTTGCTGGCAATCCTTCATAAATTATAGCTTTGGAGACGATGCCTATTTTGATCGTTACCCGGAGGACCCAGACACTGGACTAACGCCTGACTTCACGATTAACTTTGGCAGTTATGGAATTATAGGGGAGATTAAACGGACCTTTCCACAGAGCAAGAAGGGCCTAGAGACGGAGATAGAGCAGCTGGTTAAATATGACCAAACCCTGTCTCTCCGTCAGTCTGAAACCCAGTTCGGTACCCCCGAGAGTCAAGACATGCTTCTGCTCCTCTTCGACCCAGGAGCAGCTTACCAAATCACGGACCGTATTGTCTCATATGTAGAGGAGAACGGGGTGGACCTAGATGGAGCCCTAAATGTAGTGGACGCCTCGTACGATAGCTCCTCAGTCAAATCACGTTATGTTTTCCGGATCGTCCCAGGACAGGATGCCTCCTTCCAAGATGAAACTCTACCAAGGGAGAAGAGCTTAGAAAAAATCCTGGTCAATGATCGTGAAGCCATTGAGGTCTATCCAAAGCACTTCGTTGAAACGAAGGCCAAGGAGGTTCTTTGTAATGATGAGCCGCCCCCTCTCTATATGGCCGTTCATCTTTGGACGCGGATCTTCTACGATCTTTTGACCGAAGAACAGCGCGAAACTTGGCGCCTCCAAAACCCCCAGAAGACCATGGAGGTTGACGTAACACCAGAGGATCTGGCTGACAGACTAAATGACTGGTATCTCGAAGGGGACGCAGTGCGTGTTTCCTGGGTGAGGAGTGCGTTAGAATTCCTGTCAGCGGCCGGGCTAGCTCGGGAGGACGGCAGTGATTATGTTGTCGAGTATCGTTATCTAACCCAGCTCTACGGCCACCGTCAACATCATCAAAAAGGGAAGGATGAACTGAAAGTACAGAAGGAGTGCGGTCGAGCCCTCGCTGATTTCTACTGCCGGGAACATCTGGGAGTGGGTGAAGACGCTGTCCCCGGCGGAGATGGACCTAAAGGGATCCAACAAAAGCTGGGTGAGCTGGGGCAAGATTAGCTCAGACACGGGGGCGAGGAGAGAAAGATCCCCTGAGGGGGCCAGTATTAGTCCAGTCTGGACTATCACCCCTCGACGATCCGCTGCACGGTCCCATCGTGCGTGACGATCGACACCTCGCCGGCCTCGTCCACGCCGAACGACGGGATCCGGTGGTCGGTCTCCAACACGACGTCCGAGCGCCAGCCGTCGGTGGTGTTCTGCGCGGCCCAGACCGTCCCTTGGCAGA
>PXUB01000042.1:729-119820 GCA_003009755.1 Thermoplasmatales archaeon SW_10_69_26 | reverse complement strand
GCGCGATCGAGTGGGCCCGCGCCGGCAACCAGCGCGCGCTGGTCGTCGTCCCCACGCGGGCCCTGTTGCACCAGTGGACGGCCGACCTCGTCGACCACGCGGGGCTCGTAGAGGACGAGATCGCAGCGGTCAGCGGATCGGCGAGCCTACGCCGCGTCGAGGCGGCCCCGGTCGCGCTCACACCGATCCAGACAGCCCGCCGGAACCCCGACGTGCTGGCAGCGATGGCCAGCGAGCACGACCGGCGGCTGTTGGTCGTCGACGAGTGCCATCGGGCGGGCGCGCCGGCGTACAGCCAGGCCCTGGTCGACGCCTTCGACCATCGGCTGGGTCTGTCGGCCACGCCCCACCGGCCCTACGATCCCCAGGGCACCCGACGCTTGCAGGAGTACTTCGAGGGCGTGGCCTACCGCTACGAGCTGCGGGAGGCCGTCGACGAGGGACACCTGGCCGACTACGAGTACCATCTGCACTCGACGTACCTGACCGAGCGCGAGCAGCAGGCCTACGACGACCTGAACGGCCAGCTGAACCTGGTGATCGCCGAGATCGACGACGCCTTCGAGGACCCACCGGGCATGGAGGAGCTGGGCAAGCTGTTGGCCCTGCTACGGGGCGAGGGCGCCGGGGAGCTGGCCGAGGAGCTTCAGGAGCTGTTGTTCGCCCGTTCGCGGATCGTGAAGAACGCGCGCGGCAAGATCGACGTCTTCGAGCGGTTGACCGATCGCCTGTCGGACAAGAAGACGATCGTGTTCGCCGAGGAGATCGACTTCGCCGAGGATCTGGCGCGCTGCTCGAGCGACGAGGGCTTGCGCACGCTGGTCTACCACTCCGGCATGGGGGACGAGGAGCGCGACCGCACGCTGTCCACCTACCGCGGGATGGAGGCCGGGGTCCTGGTCACGGTGCGGGCCCTGGACGAGGGGTTGGACGTACCCGACGCGGACGCGGCGGTGCTGGCGGCCTCGAGCACCAGCGAACGCCAGCACGTGCAGCGCCGGGGCCGCGTGCTTCGGCCGCTGCGGGAGGAGGCCAAGACGGCCGAGATCCACGATTTCTACGTGGTCGGCGTCGACGATCCCTACCGCGTGGCGCGGATCCGCGAGGACGCCGACCGGGTCCGGCTGCACGGGTTCAACGAGGACCGCCGCCAGCCGTGGGAGCGGGTGGATCTCGAGCGGGTCGAGTCCTCGCTGTAGTCACGACGAGGCGGCCGGTTCGTCGACGTCGTCGGCTTCGGCCTCGGGCTCGGCGTCGTCGCCGCGTGCTCGATCCGTGATCCACAGCGCCAGCTTGCCGAAGATGGAGGGTTCCTCGTCCTGGCCGCGGCCGCCCAGCCGCGGTCGGTTGGCTTGGCCGTAGCCGGCCAGCGCGCTGCCGGCGAGGACGAGCGCGAGCCCGAACAGGGCCACGGGCAGGTACACGATGTCGTAGATGCGATCGCCGGTGTAGGCGTAGCCGCCGACGACGATGCCCACGAAGGCCACGATCAGGCCGACGTAGAGGTGGGTCTTGGCGCTGCCGGGCAGGTTCACGGCTCTCCCTCCAGCACGGGGTCGATCGCCTGCAGGCAGGTGTCGACGGTGGCCTCGATCGATCCGGTGGCGTCCACGGCGGTGTAGCCCTCTTGCTCGGTGAGGGCCTGGTAGCGCTCGCGCACGGTCTCGAGGAAGCGGCCGCGTTCGAACTTCTCGGTCTCGCGGGCGCGGTCGTCGAGGCGAGCCAGCGCCTGTTCGACGGGGAGGTCGAGCACGAGCACGCGGTCGGGCGCCAGCTCGAAGGGCGCCACGAGGTCCTCGAGCCACGTCGCCGGGTCGACGTCGGCTTGGTCGGGCCAGGCGTCCGCGAGCGTGATCGATTGGTAGACGCGCCAGCTGGTCGAGTAGCGGTCGCTGACGACGAGCTGGTTCTCGGCCAGGCGCTGGCGGAGCCCGGCGACGTGGGCGGCGTGGTCGGCCGCGAACAACAGCGCCTCGCTGACCGGATCGTGGTCGGGGTCGTCCAGGGCTCGTCGGATCGCGTCGCCGCGGAAGGAGTCGGTCGGTTCCCGCGTGGCGTGCACGTCGTGGCCGCGCTGCTTCAGCCGGTCGACGAGGCGTCGGGCCACCGTCGTCTTGCCAGCCCCGTCGACGCCTTCGACCACGATCAACCGGCCAACGCCGGGCCTGGAGGACGCCATCACCCCCCGCGTACATCTGGACCTGCTTAAAGGCTGCACGTCTCTCCCACGGGCGACCCGAGGCTGGGAGGCCCCAAGCGGGGAAGCGGTTCTTTCTTTAGGCAAACCGAGCCTTGGCCGGCGATGGGCACCAGCGAGGACATCCACCCGGCCATGTACCTCCTGCTGGCCGCGCTGGCCGTCCTCTCGTTCCTCATGGTGGCCCCGCTGTGGTCCCTGATCTTCGGCGGGCTGCTCGTCGGGTACCTCGGGTACCCGATCTTCGCCCGCATCTACGACTGGTTGGCCCCCCGGCGAGCGATCTCGGCCGCCTTGTCCCTGATCGTGTTGTCCATCCTGGTGCTCGTCCCCGCCGGTTACCTCGGGTACGAGCTCGTGTTGCAGACGCAGGACCTGGCCCAGCAGGTCACCGTCGCCGACGTCCGCGAGAGCCTGGAGGGCGTGACGAACTGGACGCGCGAGTACCTGGGCTGGCCGGAGACCCGGGAGGGCCAAACGCCGGCCGATGCCGCGATCGAGCAGGCCGTCCCCCAGGCCCGCCAGGCGGTGCTGAACGCGCTGCCGAACGCGGCCCAGTTCCTCGCCGAGTTCGGGCTGGGCGTCTCCGTGGTCCTGTTCATCGGGTACTACGCGCTGCGGGACGGTGACCGGCTGGTGGACTTCGTGGAGGAGCTGATGCCTCTGCAGCCGGACACCGAGGAACGCATCCTCGACGAGGTGCGCAACTACACCGACGCCGTCGTGTTCGGGCAGGTGGCCACGGCCGTCGTGCAGGGCTTGGCCGCCGGGCTGGGGTTCTGGATCTTCCAGGTGCCAGCGCCGGTCCTGTTCGGGTTCCTGACGGCGATCCTGTCGCTTCTCCCCGTCATCGGGCCGCCGTTGGTGTGGCTGCCGGTGAGCGTGTTCCTCATCGCGAGCGGTGCCACGGGTCGCGGGGTCGGGTTGCTCATCTGGAGCGCCCTGCTGGTGTCCACGATCGACAACGTGGTCAAGCCCAAGATCATGAGCGAACGCTCGGGCATGCACCCGACGATCGCGCTGCTGGGCGTGATCGGCGGCTTGATCGCGTTCGGGTTCATGGGCTTCCTTCTGGGTCCCGTCATCCTGGCGTTGTTCTTGACGATGCTCGGCATCTACATGGAGCAGCGGCCCACGCCGCCGCAGAAAGAGCTCGATCAGCCGCCGGTGCCCGGCGAGGAGTGAGGGCGCCCGTGGCTGGGGTGGGTTGCCATGGGCCGCAAACGTATTGGCAACCGCCTCGTATCGCCACGCGATGGGGCTCCTCCCGTTCGATCTCGGTCTCAGGGGTGCCAACCCCCAGGAGTGGGAGGAGGTGCCGGTGTACGAGGTGCTCAAGCGCCTGGCAAGCCGGCCCGTCCAAGAGAGCTTCGACGTCGAGGCGCGAGGGCTGGCGAACGTGCCCGACGAGGGCGGAGGCGTGATCGCGTCCAACCACGCCTCCTGGTTCGACCCGGTGTTCCTGGGCTCGGTTCTCGATCGCCCCGTGCACTGGATGGCGAAGGCCGGGCTGTTCCGCAACCCCATCACGGAGACCTTCTTCGAGAAGGCCGGCCAGATCAAGGTCGACCGCATCTCGGGCGGCAACCAGGCCGCGGTGGACAAGTCGGTCGAGCTGGCGCGCGAGGGCAGGCTGTCCGGCATCTTCCCGGAGGGCTCGCGCACGATCGACGGCTCCCTGCGCCGGGGTCGGACCGGCGTTGCGCGCGTGGCCGTGCGCAGCGGGCAGCCGGTCGTCCCCGTGGCGTTGACGAGCTACAGCATCCTGCCCAAGCACGCCCGCGTCCCGAACCTCGACGACCCGCTGGTGATCAACGCCGGGGAACCGATGGTGTACCACGGGGTCGAGGATCGCGTCGGCGACGTCGACCTGTACCGCAAGATCACCGACGAGGTCATGGATGAGATCGGTCGCCTGCTGGAGCAGGCACGCACGCTGCAGCGCCAGCTGGCCTACGACGAGCAGGTCTGAGTCAGGCGTCCTCGGCTTCGTCCTCGCCCCAGTGCTGGGGGTAGGTGCCCTCGTCCATCAGTTGGCGGTGGGGCCGGGCGACGACGCCGGTCTCCTGCATGATCGTCTCGACGGCGGTCTTCTCGGCTTCGGCGAGCGCGACCGCTTCGCCCTTCAAGGTCATGAGGACGACCTGGTCGCCAGCCGAGATGGTGCGCTCGATGTCGAGCACGCCCGGGATCGCCAGCGGGGCGCCGTGGCAGACGGCGTCGACGGCGGTGTCGCGCACGGTGATCCGCGGCAGGTGGTCGAGCAGGCGTTCGAAGGGGATCACGGCCTCGCGCAACCAGTCGTCGCGGCCGGTCTGCTTGAACTCCTCCCAGGCGTCCTTGACGTCGTGGAGCGTGACGGCCCGGTCCTCGGTGATGTGGCCGACGCGCGTGCGGCGCAGCTCGTCGAGGTGGGCGCCGACGCCGAGGTAGGTGCCGACGTCGTGGGCGAGCTTGCGGATGTAGGTGCCGCCCTCGCAGTCGACGCGGGCCAGGATGCGGCGATCGTCGATCTCGATCGCATCGAAGTCGTCGATCCGGCGCACCCGGAGTTGGCGTTTCACGGCACTGCGTTTGGGCGGCCGCTGGTAGACGTCGCCGGTGAAGGTGGACAAGGCCTCTTCGATGCGGTTGCGGGGGACGTCGTCGTGAAGCTCGATGACGCCGACGTAGGCCTTGTCCTGGGCCTTCAGCGGTTCCAGGCCTTTCGTGGCGTCGGCGAGCCCGATCGGGAGCAATCCGGTCACGTTGGGGTCCAGGGTCCCGGCGTGGCCGGCCTTGTCCACGTCGAAGATGTCGCGGACCCAGGCGGCGACCTGGTGGCTGGAGGGGCCCTCGGGCTTGTCGAGCACGACGGCTCCCCGGCGGACGTACTCGTCCACGGGCCGCTTGGCGGGCTTGGCACCGTGATCGGGCGAGGTCGAGCCTCGGGAGCGGACGAGTCGTTCGGCCACCGCAGCCGCCATCGGGGTCGCCGGCAAAAAGGTGAGGGCAGGCTAGCCCGCCGCTGTCTCGTTAAGCAGGGGCCGCGAAGGACACGAAGGATCGCCATGGCCACGAAGGGCCTGTGTACTCGCCGCCGGGCGGCGTTGTCACGGCAGCTGCTCTTCTTTGTGCCCTGGCGTCCCCTCGCGTACTTGGTGGCCCCCCGCCGTTTCTTCCTTCCAGCGCGGGCTAGTCCGGTTCGGTGGGGGGTTGGGTCCCGGTGGAGGAGCCGCGGGCGAGGGCGCGAGCCACGAGGCCGGCGATGCGGACCGGTTCCGGGCGCAGGCCGCGCACGGTGTGGGCGCGGACGAGCTCGGCCAGCTGGTCGTGGTCGCCGCCGACGTGGCGCATGTGGATGGTGCCCTCGTCCAGCGAGACCGGGTGCACGGGCTGGGCTTCGAGCAGCTCGATGCGCCGGTCGGGGTCCCGGACGGTGTCCCTCAGGGCCTGCCGGACCGCCGGCGGGTCGGGTTCGTCCTCGGTCAGGGCGAGGACGGGCAGGCCGAGGGTCTGGTGCAGGCGGGCGAGGTCGAGGACGTTGAACCCGGCCAGCGTGCCGCCCTGGAAGGCGATCGCTTGGGCGGTCTCGAGCAGGGAGCTGTCGGCGAGCAGCTCGATCACGGTGTCGTCGACGTCGGTGCCGTCGACGGTGATCTCGTCCACGAGCACGGCTTCCAGGTAGCCGCCGCCGCGCGTCATGACGCCGGCCAGCGGGCAGGTGGTATCCTCGAAGGTGAACGGGCCCTCGTCGAACCCGATCAGGCGGACCTCGTCCTTGACGTGCATCCTAGGCTCCGTCGATCACGATGTCGCCCAGCGCCTCGTTCAGGGCCTCGTGGGCGTCCTCGACGGCCTCGGGCTCGCCGCGCAACCGCACGACCACCCGGCGTTCCCCGTGCTGGGGGTAGGAGCCGATCTCGACGTCCGGGTTCTCGCGGTCGAGCGTGTCCAGCTCGCTGGAGACGGGGGCCTCGAAGGTGTCGAGCTCGACCTCGATCTCCGTCATCGCGTCCTCGACCGGGATCAGGTCCCGGCGGCGGAGGTGGTGGACGACGGACTGCAGCTCGGCGGGCGGCCCCGGGAGCACGTACAGCCGGGTGTCGGCGACCGTGTGCACGCTGCCGGGGGCGGCGCCCTCGTCGTTGCGGACGACCGTGGCGCCTTCGGGGACCCGGGCCATGCGCCAGGCGTCGTCGTCGACGTCGGGGCTGTCGATGAGGTCGCGCTTGTGCCCTTTGCGGTAGATGCGGTGGATCTGCTCGCGGGCGGGCTCGGGTTCGTGCAGCGGGCGCTCGAGGAACGCAGCGACGGCGTCGATCGTCACGTCGTCGGCCGTGGGGCCCAGGCCGCCGCACACGAACACGAGACCGGCCCGGGCCTTGGCATCCTGCAGGGCGGACACGATCTCGTGCTCGTCGTCGGGGACGACGGTGATCCGCCGCACGCGGTGGCCGAGCTCGCGCATCTGCTCGGCGAGGAAGGGGCCGTTGGCGTCCTCGGTGTGCCCGGACAACAGCTCGTTGCCGACCACGACGACGCTGGCGTCCACGCTCGGTCGAACGAGCTGGGGGTACTTGCTTGCCACGATTGGCGAGGACCCGGGTCGACGCCGCCGGGCTGCGGCCGCGCACATAGCTTTATGAGGGCGTGCCAGGATGCGTCACCCTGGAGGGTGGCCCGTTTTGCTACAGCGAACGCTCGTCGATCTGTTCCAGGCCTCGGCGGAAGAGCACGCCGACGAGGTCGCGATGCGCTACAAGCGCGAGGGACGCTGGCAGGAGATCACGTACGAGGACCTGCAGGGGTTCGTGGAGGACCTGGCCGGCGGCCTGTTGTTCCTCGATCTCGAACCGGGCGACCGCGTGGGCATCTGGTCGGCCAACAGCCCCGAGTGGGTGATCGCCGACTACGCCTCGATGCACGCCGGCGCCGTCACCGCGCCCGTGTACGAGACCCTGCCGGCCGACCAGGCGGGCTACATCCTCGAGGACGCCGGCGCCAAGGTCGTGTTCGTCGAGGACGAGGACAAGCTCGAGGGCGTGCTCAGCCAACAGGGTCGCCTCGACGATCTCGAGACGATCGTCGTCATGGGCCCGGTCCCCGAGGGCTACGAGGAGAAGTCCAACATCCTGGGGATGGACGAGCTGTACACCCAGGGCAACACGTACAACGACCAGCTGCCCGAGACCCTCCCCGAGCGCATGGACGCGCGCGGGCCCGAGGATCTGGCCTCGCTGGTCTACACGAGCGGCACGACAGGCGACCCGAAAGGCGTCATGCTCACCCACCGGAACTTCGCCTCGAACGTGGAAGCCACCGTCGAGGCTCTCCCGATCGAGGAGGAGATCCACCTGGCGTTCCTGCCGCTGGCGCACAGCTTCGCGCGCACCGGCGACGAGTTCGTGCCCTACTCGACCGGATCCACCGTGTGCTTCGCCGAGGGCCAGGACGAGCTGCAGGACAACATGCAGGAGGTGCAGCCGACCGTGATGCTGTCGGTGCCGCGCCTGTACGAGAAGATGCACCAGAGCATCCGCGACAAGATGGAGGACAAGGGCCCCGTCGCCGAGCGGTTGTTCGCGTGGGCGGTCGGCGTCGGCCGCGAGGTCGCCCGGCACGAGATCCACGACGAGCCCGTCGAGGGCTGGCTGGCCGTGAAGAAGAACCTCGCCGACACGCTCGTGCTGGACAAGCTGCAGGACGTCACCGGCGGCCGGCTGAAGTACTTCGTGTCCGGCGGTGCGGCGCTGAACCCCGCCATCATGGAGTTCTTCGCCAGCGCCGGTCTGTGGATCATGCAGGGCTATGGCCTCACCGAGACGAGCCCGGTCATCAGCTGCAACCGGCCGGGCGCCTACCGGATCGGCAGCGTCGGTCAGACGCTGGACGAGGTCGAGGTCCGCATCGCGCAGGAGACCTGGGACGGCGCCGAGGACGAAGGCGAGATCCAGGTTCGAGGCCCCAACGTCACGCAGGGCTACGACGGGCTCGACGAGCAGACCGAGGAGCTGTTCACCGAGGACGGCTGGCTGCGCACCGGCGACGTCGGCCGCCTCGACGACGACGGGTTCCTCTACATCACCGACCGGCTGAAGAAGATCTTCAAGACCGCCTACGGCAAGTACATCGTGCCGAACAAGATCGAGGGCAAGCTGAAGGAGCGACCCTTCATCGAGCAGGTCCTCGTCGTCGGCGAGGACCGCAAGTTCGTGTCCGCGCTCATCGCGCCCGACTTCGAGCAGCTGACGACCTGGGCCGACGAGGAGGGCCTCGCCGTCGACAGCCACGGGGACCTCGTGGAAAACGAAGCCGTCCGGGACCGGATCTGGGCGGAGGTCGACCGCGTCAACGAGGATCTGGCCCGCTACGAGAGCCTCAAGGAGATCGCCCTGCTGCCTCGCGTCCTCGACGAGGATCACGACGAGATGACGCCGACGATGAAGATCAAGCGCCGCGTCGTGGAGGAGCACTTCGCCGACGAGATCGAGACGATGTACCCCGACGAGTGACGGTCACGGACGGGCAAACGAGCAGGGAAACAGTAGCAACGAGGGGACCGGCGGGAAGACGGGCCGCCCTCGGGGCCAGCCCGAGAGGGGATCCAGCGGGGCCGAGGCTCGAGGGGCCCGCAGGGCACAACCCACCAGCAGGATGAAGGCGATCGCGAGCGAAGGGTCCCGAACCCTCGCCTGCCTCAGGCGGCGCCGTCGATCGCCTCGGGCTCGAGTTCGGCGTCCTCGTCCTCCTCGTCTCGGCGTTGGCGGTAGACGAGGACCGCGATCGCGACGACGAGCCCGATGGCGAGCAGGATCAACAGGGGGATGGCGAACTCGCCCAAGCGGTCGCCCAGCGGTTGCTGGGACTGCACGCTGGCGATGTGAACCGTCTCGCTGGCGCCCTCCTCGTGGACGACCGTCGCCTCGAGGTCGTAGGTGCCCTCGGGCAGCCCCTCGAAGGTGGCCGTGGCCTGCGAGCCTTGCAGGTCCACGGTGGCGCTCGTGACGGCCTCGTCCTCGTCGGTGGCGGTCACGAACACCTGCTGGGGTTCGCTGGCGAAGGACAGCTCGACGACGAGCGAGCGACCGGGCTCCACGTCGTCGGGCACGGAGGTGGCCTGCACCAGGCGGCCCTCGGGGCCGAGGTAGAAGAACGTGCTCGCCTGGGTGGCGTTGCCGGCCGAGCTGGCCTCGACGGTGACGCCGTAGCGGCCCGGTTCCCCGGGCTCGATCGCGTGCGATCCGATGGCTTGGCCGGAGACGGTCTCTCTCGTGCCGTCGGGGCGGGTGACCTCGACCGTCACGTCCAGGGGATCCTCGTCGGGATCCTCGGCGGTCCAGTTCACGCGTCCGACGTCGGCGATCGTGGCCGAGGCGCGTTCGATCTCGATGCGGGGCGCGCGGTCGGGCACGGTGAGCTCGAGCGGGTCCTGGGCGGTGCCGAGGGCGGTCTCGTGGCCCACCCGGTCGCGGACCTGGGCGGCGAGGGCGACCTCGTCGCCGCGTGTGAGGTCGCCGGTGGCGACGAAGAACCGGGTGGGGCTCTCCTGGAACACCTGGGTCTCGTTCAGCGGTTCACCGTCGACGCCGACGAGGGCGTCGACGCGCAGGACGCCGCTGGCGTTGTCCTGGGTGTCGATGATGAGGCCCTCGCGGGTGAACACCGGCGAGGCCTCGGGCGGTGCGTCGTCGAGCCCGACGTGGACGGACGTGGTCTGCTCGTTGCCGATGTCGTCGCTCAACGTGACGGAGACGTTGACGAGGCGCCCCGGCTCGGGGACGAGCTTGTCGATGGTCACCGATCGCGGGCTGGGTCCAGCCGACCGGGTCTGGGGGGCATCGAGCGTCATCGAGACGTCCCCGCCTCCCGGGTCCCTGGCGGACAGGCGCACCGTGTCGCCGGGCGCGGCCCACGTGTCCGTCTCCGGTTCGACGAGGGTGGGGGGTTCGGCGTCAACGGTGACACGGGCGCGGGCGTCGGCTTCCAGGCCCTGTCGGTCCTGGGCGCGCACGGTCACGTTCACGATGTCCTCGTGCCCGACGTCGCCGAGGTGGATCGTGAGATCGAGACCGTTCTCGACGGGTTCGCGGTCGACGTCGGGTTGGACCTCGAGGCCGTTGACCTCGGCGACGACGGTGGTCTTGGCCTCGTCGAGGTCGCGGTCGCGGACGGTGGCGTCCAGCGCCTGTTTGGGCCCGATCCGGGTGCTGGGCAGGTCGATCGAGACGCTGGGCGCGCCCTGGGCGGCGACGGTGAGGTCGCCGAACCCGACGCGGCGCGTGTGGGTGCCGTCGTCGAGCACGAGCCGGGCGCGGTAGCTGCCCTGGGGGACGCCGGTGATCTCGGCCTCGATGAGGCCGTCCTCGTCCGGGGCGGGCAGATCGCGGTCGATCGTCTGCGATCCCTCGAGCACGAGCCGGCCCTCGACGGGCAGGTCGTCCTCGATCTGGGCTCGCAGCTGGATCGGGGTCCCGTTCTCGACCGTGATGCCTTGGCCGGGTGAGAGATCGGTGCCCTCGAGCGGGCTCGCGGTCGGTGGGACGGTGTCCGTGACGTTCAGCGTCCAGGTCGTGGACCGGTTGGTGTGGCCGATGGCGTCCTCGACCACGAGCGTGGCCGTGGTGTTGCCGGGCCGGGGGAGCGGAACCTGGGCTTGGATGCGGTGGTCGGAGGTGAGCGTCCCGTTGGCGAGGGTCTGGTCGTGCCACGCGAGACGCCACTCGCCGCAGGGGGAGACGCCGGCGGCGCACGTGAGGTCGCTGACGTTGGCGGCCAAATCCAACGAGGTCCCCTCGTCGGCGTCCACGAGCGTGCCCGTGGCTTGCGGGCCGAGGGTGGCCACCGGGATCTCGGGAGCGGTGCCGTCGGCGACGACGTGGGGGGCCGAGGCGTCGGGTGGCTCGCGGTCGATCCACCCGTCCGTGTCGGTGGCTTGGCCCTGCAGCGTGTAGCGGCCTTCGGCGTCGGCGGTGAAGGTCTGCGAGGCGACGAAGAGATCGCCCGAGCGGGTCGCCTCGAGCGTGCTGGCGTTGTTGACGGTCTCGTTCTGGGGGGCGACGTCGATCGCGACGGCGTCGTCGGGCAGGTCCTGGGCATCGGTGGCGTTGACGGCGATCGAGAACCGCTCGCCCGTGTCGACCACGGCCGGGTACCCGTCGGCGACGGCGATCTCGTCGACCGAGGGGCCCTGCGTGGTGAAGTTCACGTCGAGCACGGGCGGGTCCTCGCTGTTCAGCGTGGAGACGTTGAGCGGTTGCTCGCCCTGCCAGGTGAGCGCGATCCCGCCGAGCTCGGCGTTCAGGACGCGTTCCACTCGGTCGGTCTCGAGCGCCAACGTGGCCTGGTTGCAGCCGATGTCCGGGTTGTCCTGGGCGCTGCTGGTCGAGATCGGGGCGCGAGCGAGCTCGGGGCCATCGATCGCGATCGAGCCGTTGCCCAGCGTGGTGTCGTCCCATCCGACGTCGAAGGGGGACCAGGAGCGGGTTTCGATCGCTTGGACGACGAGCTCGCCGTTGGGGCTGCTGCAGCCGTTCTGGTAGGACAGCTCGAGGAACGCGTCGTCCAGCTCGCCGTTGGCGTACCGGTCGAGCACGGGTTGGTCGATGCCGAGGGCGGCGCTGGCGCTCAGGCCGAGCATGTAGGCACGCTGTCCCTCGTCCCCGGAGGGACGGGAGACCGTGTCGGGTCCGCGCAGGCCGACGTCCGAGGCCTCGAGGCGGGAGTCCGAGGGTCGCTCGTCGACCTCCTCGATCGCGGTGTCCTCGGCGTCGGTGAAACCGATGAGGCTAGATTCGTTGACGAGCACGTCCCCACGTATGCGATCCTGGCCCTGGGCAGCCGCGGCGACGCCGACGAGGGCAGCCACGGCGAGCAGCGCGAACAGGACCGAGCGTCGATGGCGAGCGGATGTCATCCAGGCTGGGCCTCCTGCGCCCATCGGACCAGTCCCCAGGTGACCGCGGCCACGAGCACGAGCCAGGCCGCGACACCCCCGGCGGCGTCGACACCGCCGCCACCCAGGAACCGTGCCCCTCGCCCGGCCAGGAGGCCGAGCGCGGCGACGAGGGCCGAGCTGACGAGCGCGGCGAACACGAGCGTGACGCCGCCCCCGTGCTCGGGTAGCACCAGGTGCAGGTTGAGGGACGCGATGAAAAGCGTTGCGGATGCGACCCCCAGGCCCACGAACGCGGTCGGGAGGCCGACGCCGGTCAGGCCGGCGCCCGTGATGGCGAGCGCGATCCCGGCGCCGTGGACGCGGACGCGGCCGGTGGCTGCGCCCGCGATCGCCGTCACGCCGCCGAGGGCGACGAGACCGACGACGGCGACGAACGGGACCAGTTCCGAGGTCGTGGCGAAGGGGAGGACGAGAAGGCCGGGCGTGCCGAGGGCGGCCAGCGTGAGCGCGATCCGGTTCACATCATCGCCTCCTGCTCGTCGATGGCTTGCTCGAGCGTGCGTCCGGCCGCGGCGTCGATGACGGGGACCCCGCGGTCGCGCAGGTTCGCCAGCCGGTCCTCGCGATCCTCGTCGAGGCTGTCCTGGATGGCGTCGGGCAGGCTGTCGGGGAGCCCGGTCGCGATGACAAGCACGTCGTTCTCCAACGCCATCGCCCGGTGGGCGGCGTCGCCGATGACGTCGTCACCGAACAGGGGGGTGATGAAGACGACGATCGATCGCTCGGTCAGGTAGGGCAACACCTCGTCGAGCACGGGTTCGACGGTGAGGTCGCCGGCGGGTTCCAGCTCGGTCAGCCAGTCGTTGTACTGGTCCTTCCAGGGGCTGCCGGGGTCGGGCCGGAACCGGTCGAAGTCGGCCGGGCCGAACGCGTAGGCACGCATCACGTCCTGGGTCGCGTACGCGATGTTTCCCAGGGTGGTCGCGAACCGGCACACCTCGTGCAGAGGGTTCTCGCGGTGGGTGCCGATGCCGGTGATGCGGCGGGCATCGACGAACACCGCGACCTCGCCGTAGGTCTGCTGCTCGTTCTCGTTGACGAGCATCTCGCCCTTGGCCGCGGTCTGGTTCCAGTTGACCTTGCGCATCGGGTCGGAGGGCTGGTACTCGCGGATGCCGTAGAACTCCAGGCTCTCACCGGGGTTCGGCACGTTGTGGCGGCCGCTGAGCATCCGCTCGTACCGGGCGCGCAGCGGTTGCTCGTCGGCGTCCTCGCCACGGGGCCAGACGTGCACGCTGTCGGGGGACAGGGCCTCGAACCGGTGGCTCACCAGGCCCAGCGGATCCAGGGCGAACGCCGTCAGCGGACCGATGTCCGCGACGCCGCGCACGGGCAGTGTCATCTCGGTGTCGCCCTCGAGCGCGAAGGCGCCGACGCCGAGGTGGGTTCGCCGGCCGGGGGACTGGATCTCGGCGATGGCCGGGGGTTCGTCGTCGAGCGTGATCACGCCCGGGACGCGCAGCGTGCCGTCGAGGCGGGCGCGCGAGACGACGTCACCGCCCTCGACGGTGCGGACGCTGTCGACCTCCCGTTCGGCCTCGACGGATCCGACCGGAGGGACGAGCTGGAACAGGCCGGCCAGCGTCAGCAGGCCGGCGCCGGTCAGTGCGGGGATCGGGGACCCGGTGACGAAGGTGACCGCGGCCAGGAGGCCGGCCGCGACCAAGGTGCGGTCAATCGCCTCGATCGAGCATCACCTCCCGGGTGGTGTCGGTGAACTCGTCGAGGGCGCCGGTGACCTCCTCCTCGGTGGGTCGCTTGGGGAGCGCGAAGACGAGCCCGATGCCGAGCAGGGCGACGACGCCGAACCCGGCCGGGGAGGCCTGCGCGACGCCGAGCGTGGCGCCGGCGGGCGCACGGGCCAGATCCTTCCAGCCTCGCGGGTGGGTGGCAGCGTCGAACGCGGCGGGTTGGTCGCCGGAGAGCGTGGACAGCATGTCGCCGGTGGCGTCGAGGTTGCGTTCGAGCCCGGCGCCGAGCACGGCTTCGGAGCTGGCGATGACGACCAGGCGGCCGTCGCCGACGCTCGTGGAGGCGGCCACGGGGAAGGCCCCGGCTTGGTCGGGCGGGACCTCGATGCGTCCGTTGCCGTTCTCGTCGAGCACCGTCTCCTCGTCGGGCTGGTAGGTCGTCACGTTGGGATCCTCGGAGCTGACCGCGGTCGCGTTCGGCATGAGCAGCTCCCCCGAGCCGAGGCTGGCGGGGAGATCGAGCGTGAGCAGGTTGCTCGTGGACGGGTTCGCGGTCGGGATGAGGGTGGAGTTGTCGAGCTGGATGTTGTGCTCGGCGAGGAACCCGTTCCAGGCGGGCGTCGCGGCGAAGAGCACGACCGTGCCGCCGTCCGCCAGGACGTCGTTCATCACGTCGCCCTCGGTCGGGTACGGCGAGCGTTCGGGGGCGACCATCACGGTGAGCTCGGTGGGGCCGTGGATGCTCGTGCTCGGGGTGAGCGACAGCCGATCGCTGCCGTCGGCGGAGGTGGCGATCAACCGTTCGAGCTGGGCGGCCGAGTGGTGCCCGGTCCCGTCGGGGTCGGCCGTGCCCTCGCGGGGAGGGACGGTGAAGCCGGCGGCGACCGTGTAGCCGAGGACGAGCAGCGCCCACGCGATCACGGCCCAACGTCGCCGGTTCACGTCTGATCCCCTCCGCGGGTCGGTGCGGTCACGAGCTCGTCCAACAGACCTTGCGAGAGCTGGAGGGCGCGGACCCGGTCCTGGGGGCCCAGCGGTTCGGCGCCGTACTGGGCGCGGTCGAGCAGGTCCATGAACGGTCCCAACTCGTCCACGTCGGCGTCGATCGCGTCGAAGCTGCGGGCCAGGTACTCGCGGTGGGTCTCCCACTCGGCTTCCTCCTGGCCGAGCGCTTCGAGCCCGTTCTGGATGCGGCGGAAGGTCTGGATGACGGCGGCGCGCAGTTCGTCGCCGGCGCGCAGCCGGTTCTCGAGGTCCTGCACCGCGTCCACGACGGTGTCGACGACCTTGCGTCGACGGTAGACGCGCCAGAGGATCACGCCTTCGACGGCGATCACGAGCACGATCGCGGCGATCCCGATCGGGGTGCCCGAGATCGGTGCGCTGGCGGACTGGACGCTGACCGTGGTCGAGGCGGGGGCCTGCGTGTCCGAGCCCTGGTAGACGAACTCGATCTGCGTGCCCTCGTCGGCGGTGTCGGACGACAGGTGGTAGCGGGCGACACCGTCGTCGTTCGTCGTGAGCTGGGTCTGGCCGCCGGGCAGGGAGGCCACGATGGTCTCGCCAGCCACGGGGTCGCCGCTGCTGGTGGCGGCCTGGATCGTGACGGTCACGCCGTCGTCGGTCGAGCGCTTCGACGTGGTGAGGTCGACCGGTTCCACCGCCTGGATCTGGAGGGCGCGCGTCGTCTCCGCCAGGCCCTGTTGACGGGGCAAGCCGACGGTGGCGTCCACGGCCCCGGACTCGCCCTCGGGCATCGGGCCCTCGATCGTGAAGGAGCCATCGGAGGCCGTCGTCGCGGTCGTGGTCGCGTTGCCGATGGTGAGCTCGAGTCTCGCATCCTCGACGGGCTCGCCGCGGGACACGAGCTCGCCCGTGATGCGGGCTTGCCCGCCGGTCGGGACGAGGGGCGGTTCCTCGAGCGTGAGGTTGACCGTCTGGAACAGGTCGGCGGTGACCTCGGCGCGGGCGGGGGCCAGCGTGTCCTCGCCCTCGTAGGCGAGGGTGAGCGTCTGGTTGCCGGGCTGGGTGCCAGGCGGTGGCGTCAGCTGGGCGGAGAAGCCGCCGTCGGGCCCGGTGACGATGTCCAGGGAACCGAGGCCGGTGACGCGCACCAGGGCCTCGGAGACGCCCTCGCCGGTGGCGGTGACCAGCCGGCCCTGCAGATCGAACCCGTCGAGCGAGCCGGTGACGGTCGGGGACGTGCGGAACTCGGTGCCGAGCGTGACGGTGACGTCCACGTCCTCGGAGGAGGGCACGGTGCGGTTGGTGCCGTCGACGTCGACGGTCGCCCTCGCGGGTCCGCGCTGGCTCGACAGCGGCAGCGACAGGGCAAGTGGGGCCTCGCCGCGGGTGCCGGTGGTAGCGGTGGCGGTGGCCTCGCGCACGTCGACGGTCACGGACGCGTCGTCGATCGGTCGGCCCAGTGCATCGCGAACCTCGACGGTCACGTTGTTGTCGACGCCCACGCCGAGCACGTCGGTGGACAGCTCGGTGTCGACCGTGCTGCGGACGGTCACCTCGTCGCTGACGCTGGAGGCCGGGTTGAAGCGGCCATCGCGGAGCTCGACCTCGAGCGAGCTGGTGCCCAGCGGCAGATCGGGCCCGCTGGGGAAGACGTGCGTGATCTGGCCCTTGGTGGGCGCGGACACGATCTTGCGGGTCTCCTCGAGCGAGCCGAGGCGGAACACCATCTGGAAGGCTTCACCGGGCGCGGGCGCGACCGGGTCGCCGTTGGGGTGCGTGAGGTTGACGGTGAGACGGACGCCCTCGGTGAGGCGCGCCTCGTCGGGGGCCTGCAGCTCGAGTTGCGGGTCGACGCGGATGTCGGCCAGGCCCTCGGCGGTGCTCGGTGCGGCCTCGTCGTCGCCGGCGAAGGACGCGGAGACCTTCGCCTGGCCGGGGTCGGTGCCGGCGGGCAACGGGATCGAGACCGTCGCGTTGCCGTTGGGCCCGGTCGTGGCGTTCGCGCTCGCGGTCCCCTCGCCGGGCAGCTGGGCCGTGGCGGTCACCGGTCGCTGGGACAGGCTGGTGCCGGTGGTGTCGGTGAGGGACACCTCGGCGGGGAGCTGGCCGGGCGCGGTGCCCTGGGAGACGGAGAGCCGCATCGTGGAGCCGACGCGGACGGGGAGCGGGAACGTCCGCTCGGTGCCTTCGACGACGCCGGATCCGCTGAACGACGCGTTGAGCGGACGGGTCGTCGGCTCGTCGGTGGCGATGCCGTCGAGGGTCAGGTTCAGCCGTCCGCGGCTGTCCACGAGCTGGCGCTCGGGTTCGGCGTCGTTCCAGGACGCCTCGACCGGGCGGTCGGGGATCACGAAGCCGGCCCGGTCCCGCAAAAGCACGGTCACCTCCTTGTCCTCGCCGGCCTCGAGCACGGGGTCGTCGCGAACGGAGAGCACGCCCTCGGCGGCCGGGGTCTGGGAGACGACGGCCGGGGTCTCGGGTTCCTCGGTCTGGTCGGCGACGAGCGGCGTCGACCCGACCTTCGTCGGCAGGGGCCAGGCGGCCAGGCGCAGCTGGCTGCCGGGGACGAGATCGGCGTCCTCGATCGTCCACGAGCCGCCGGGTCGCAGCGTGCCGTGGGCGTGGGGGGCGAGGACGAGCGGGTCCGTGTCGTCGGTGAGGGTGCGTTGCCCGGGCTCGAACGGGCAGGCGTCGGTTTCGACGTGGGCGGTTCCGTCGCTTTCGGTGTCGGCGACCCAGGGCTCGCCGTCCGTCGCTGGGTCGATCACGCACAGCAGGGGGTCCTCCTTCGGGTTGGGGTCGGCGCCCTTCTTGGTCACGGCGTAGATGCCCACGAGCGGGGGACGGTCGTCGGTTTGCGTGCAGCGATCGCCGGACTCGGCGCACAGCGGCACGGTGACGTTGAACGGCTCGTGCGTGGAGAGGACCTCCGGCGTGATCTGCAGATCCTCGGTGTGGAGTTCGACGGCGTCGGCCGCCTCGTCGGCGGAGCGTCGAGCGTCGGGATCGTCGGCGGTGAACACGTGCTCGTAGGCGAGCTGGCGCAGCCCGGTGAGGACCTCCTCGAGGTCCTCCTCGGCGGGCTTCTCGGAGAGGCAGTGGGCCTCGTTCCAGGCGGGGGGCAGCGACCAGGCGTCGGGCAGCTGGCAGTCGTTGTCGGGGCTCAGCGGTTCGGGGTCGAACAGGCCGTCGTCGAGCCCGTCCCCGTCGAGGTCGCGCGTGCTGGACGAGCGCGGATCGGAGCCGAACCACCAGGCGCCGTGACCGTCCTCGATCTCGCCGTCGATCTCGATCGGTCCCTCGTGCCACCAGGCGGGGCGGCCGAGCTCGTACTCGGTGGTGTCTTTCATCCCGTCGCCGTCGGTGTCGCTGGTGGTGTGTGAGGTCCCCGGATCGAGGTCGTAGAGGGCCTTCCATCCGTCGGGGAGGTCGTCGTTGTTGGTCTCCCACGCGGCCGCGTCGGTCCCGATGTCGGCTTCGCCGAGGAAATCGTCGGTGTCGTCGTCGGGGTCCTCGTTCGGGGTGGGGATGGCGATGAGATCCACGCCGGGCGTGGGCTCGCGGAGGATCTCGCCGTCGATCCGGCAGCCCTCGGGGGAGTAGCTCTCGTCGACCAGGCCGTCGCCGTCGGTGTCGGGGGTGCCGGGCTCGGCGCCGGGCAGGCGTGCCTCCTCGGGGTCGTCGATGCCGTCCCAGTCGCAGTCCCCGGAGTCGTCGGTCGGGTCCAGGGGATCGACGTCGACGCCGTCGGGGAGCCCCTGCCCGTTCTGGTCGGTGTCGCGGTTGAAGGGGTCGGTGCCGGCCTCGTACTCCTCTCGCATCGTGAGGCCGTCTCCCTGGGAGGGGCCGGGGTCGGTGTCGACGCTGTCCCCCTGCGGGGACGTGGGATCGGTGGGGTCGAGCCCGTGCAGGACCTCCCAGGCGTCGACGTAGCCGTTCGCGTCGGTGTCGACGAGGCTGGGGTCCGTCTGCAGGGCGACCTCGTGAGCGAACGCGAGCTGGGCGCGGACGAGGTGGCAGCGCTCACCGGGGTCGCATCGGTCGTCGGCGATCTGGACGAACGACGTGTCGGTGCGGTCGGTGGGGATCGAGCGGTCGGGGACGCCCGGGTCGCCCCCGCCCCAGCGGTACAGGCACACGCCCTTGCCGGTCTTCGGGGCGCCGTCGGTGCAGGCGGGGTCCTCGGCCCAGAGGATCGCGTCGGTGTTGGGGACACCGGTCGGGCTCGTCTCGTCACCGTCGAGCGTGCCGTCGCTGTCGCTGTCCTCGCTGTTGGGGTTCAGCTGGACCTGCAGCCCGGAGGACTGCATGCGGCGAGCGCCCTCGATCTCCCATCCGTCGGGGAGCCCGTCCTCGTCGCTGTCGCAGGCGAGGGGGTCGGTGCCGCGCTCGAGCTCGAGCTCGTTCGTGTAGGCGAAGTTGAACCAGGGGACGCCGTCGCCCTCGATCTCTCGGTCGCTGTAGCAGGCGGTCTCGAGGTCCTCCTCGTTGTCGGGGGTGCCGTCGCCGTCGCTGTCGGCTCGGCGCGGGTCGAGCAGCCATCCGCCGACGTCGGAGGAGAACTCGGTGTACTCGCGCTCCCAGCTGTCGGGCAGGCTGTCGCCGTCGGTGTCCCGCAGCGAGGGGTCGCTGGTGGGCAGGGTGCGTCCGGACCGCGAGGGCGGGAAGGCCTCCTCGCCGTCGACGAGCGTTTCCTGCTCGGCTTCGGGCAGGGAGGACAGGTCTTCGGGCGTGTCGGCGTTCGGGTCGAGGACGTTCGGCATCCCGTCGTCGTCGAGGTCGCCGGTCGGTTCGAGGATCGCGGGGATGTCGTCGACGGAGCGCCGCGTCTGCGCGTCGATGCGGGCGGCGTAGCCCGCGTCCGAGCGCGCTTGCTCGGCCTTCCCCATCCACAGGTCCCACTCTTCGCCGTCGAGCAGGCCGTCGTTGTCGCTGTCGGAGACGGTCGGATCGAGCGTGTCGGGCCCGGAGAGGGCGAACACCTCGCCGCCGTCGGAGAGCCCGTCGCCGTCCGTGTCGCTGCTCAGCGGGTTCGTCGCGGGGAAACTGCGATCCTCGACGCGGCCCTCGCGCTCCTGGAAGTCGGTGAGGCCGTCGCCGTCGGTGTCCCCGATCAGCGGGTTGGAACGGACTTGGGTCGTCTCGTCGTCGACCGTGATCTCGTAGCCGTCGACCTCCTCGCCATCCGAGAGCCCGTCGCCGTCGCTGTCGGCGGCCTCGGGATCGGTGCCGGCTTGGAACTCCGCCCCGTTGGTGAGGCCGTCCTCGTCGGAGTCGAGGCTGCCGTCCTCGGCGTCCAGCGGATCGAGCCCGTTGCGGAGCTCCCAGCCGTCGGGGAGGCCGTCGCCGTCCGTGTCGGCCGTCGTCGGGTCCAGCCCCTCAGACCAGTTGCCGGGATCGGCGAAGCCGCGAGCTTCGGTGTGCTTCCACTCGCGCGTGGTGGAGAGCTCGTCCCCGTCGGGGTCGGCGGTCGAGTGTTCGCTGACGTGCGGGTCGAGGTCGTGGACGAGCAGCCACCCGTCGGGGGACCCGGAGCCGCCGGTGGACCGCGTGGCGGGGTCGGTCGGGTCGAACTCGTAGTCCTCGTCCTGGAAGGTCCACTCGCCGGCTCGTTCGGCGGTGTCGGGGATGCCGTCGCGGTCGCTGTCGGTCAGGCACGCCAACGTGCCGAGCTCGAACTCCTCCTGGTTCGTGAGCCCGTTGCCGGAGCAGTCCTCGTCGCCGGGCGTGGCCGTGGTCGGATCGAGCCCGGAGCGGACCTCCCACCCGTCGGGGAACCCGTCCTCGTCGGTGTCGGACTCGTGGGGGTGGGTCCCGGCCTCGAACTCCCGACGGTTCGTGAGGCCATCCTCGTCGATGTCCTCGCCGGCGTCGGGGCGACCGGGGTCGGGGCGGAAATCCCTGAACGTCTGGTTGAAGCGGGCGTACTGGGCCTCCCAGCCGTCGGGGACCTCGTCCTCGTCGGTGTCGTTGTTCTGGATGTCGGTCCCGTAGCGGGTGACCTCGGCGGCGTCGGAGACGCCGTCGGCGTCGGTGTCGTTGAACTCCTCGGGTGTGCTGGCGTCGGCCGGCGACTGGTCGACGGTGATCGCCGGGATGAACAGGGCCGGGATCAGCACGAGCAACAGGAGGACGCCGCCGATGGCGAGCCAGCGCTCGCGTCGGCTGAACAGCTGCCAGGTGCCTTTGAGCCCGGAGGGGACCGCCAGCGAGAGCAACAGCAACACGAGGCCCGGACCCGGCGTCTCGTTGGCATCGTCGAAGCCGAGGCTGTCGTCCTCGCGGTCTTGCATCAGTTGGCCGTCGGGGTCGGCGTGGACGCTGAGGTCCGAGCGGCTGACCTCCTCGTCGGGGAGCCATTCGATCGTGACCGTCGCGGAACCGTTCGCGGGCAGGCGTTCGATCGCGCGGTCGGCGAGGCGAGCGTCGTTCTCCAGCAGGGCCACCGTGAGGTTGCGAACGGGTACGCGGCCGTCGTTGTTGACGGTAACGGTCACGGGGTAGCTCTCGCCGGGGCTGGGATCCTCTTGGGGGACGATGAGGTTCGGGCTGAGGGAGATCTCGGCGCGATCGGCGACGAGGTCCACGGTCGTGTTCCCGGCTCGGCGGCTACCGTCGAGCACGCCGACCGAGACCGGGCCCTCGACGCTCTCGCGAGCGGTGATCGTCGCCGGCAGCGTCGTCGTGCCGTTCGCGGGCGCCAGGGTCGGCAAGGGCGGCGTGGTGAGCGTGACGTTGCCGGGCGCGTTCTCGAGGACGATGTCCCCCGACAAGGGCTCGTTCCCGACGTTGCGGATCGTCAGCGGGAGCACGGTCGGGCTGCCCATGGCGACGCCCAGGCGCTCGCGCGTCGAGATCTCGGCTTGTCCGCCGCGGGCGACGCCGAGGTCGACGGGGAGCACGCCGCCGGGGCCGAGGGGGTCGAGCACGCGGAAGGACACGGTCGCGTTCCCGGGCTCGGCACCGGCGGGCGGGGTCGCGTTGAACGCCAGCAGGCTGCGGCCGTCCTCGTCGAAGCTCAGCTCCGTGGGCGGGGTCACGTTCCACAGCGGCGGGGCGCTGTCGAGGCGCACGTCGACGCTGGTGTCCCCGAACAGGCCGATCTGCAGGGGGACCTCGACCCGGGTCGCGGTGCCGGGCGGGATCGTGGGCGCGTTCAACGGCTCGTTGCTGAGCTGGCGGATGACCTGGACGCTGACCTTGCTGCTCGTCCCGAACGAGGGCAGTCCGCCGCCGGGTTGCAGGCGGAGGTCGAGCAGCGTCTCGGTGCGCAGGCCGGGCGGTGCGTCCTCGGCGACCTCGATCTCGAGCTGGGTCTCCCACACGGCGGCTTGCGTGTTGCGGGGGCCCAGAAGCTGGGACAGGGTGGCGTTGGGTTCGCCGGTCTCGGGATCGACGAGGGTGGCGTTGATCGCGCCGCCGGAGCTGGGCAAGGACAGGCGCGCGTCGGATTGCACGCCCTGGTTGATGACGGTCACGTCGACGGTCTCCCTCGCCCCGGGCGTCAACTGCAGGCGCGAGGGATCGGTGTCGATCGTCGCGACGACGGGGACGTTGAGGAACACGGTGGCGTCCACCGTGCGCACGGGGCCGGCGTTGTCTGCGAGCTCGCCGCGGACGGTGACCTCCAGGCGGTCCTCGGACTCCTTGTCGGGCGAATCCACGCGGAGCTCGGCCGTGCGCGTGTTCCCCGGTTGGATGTCCTCGAGCGTGATCGACGACGAACAGCTGCCGCCGGAGACCCGCAGGCACGTGTCGAAGCCCTCGCCGCCGAAGGCGTCCTTCTCGAGCGTGATCGAGGAGGGGACGGTGCCGGTGTTGCGCACCTGCAGGTCGAAGGTGTTCGTGCTGCCGGGTTGCGCGGTCTGGGTTTGCTCGCTGGATCCGTCGGTGTAGGTGAACTGGAAGTCCCGGATGGTGACGACGCTGATACGCGACTTGTCGCTGGCGGTCAGCCCGTCGGCGCCCTCCACGGTCGCGTTGACGCGGAGGGGCAGCACGACGTCGCTGAGGCCCTCGGCGACGCGGGCCGAGACCCCGACGGTGCGGGTGGCATCGGCTTCGCCGGGCAGCTGCACGGTCGAGGTCTCCAGCGTGGTGGACACGTTGCCTTCGGCGGTCCCGATCGGATCGAGGCTGAGGTCGACCGACAGCGAGGGGACCGAGCCACCGGAGCCCTGGGCGAGGTTCCGCACGGTGACGTTGAAGTCAACGACGGCGCCGGAGCCGGCGAACGTGCTCTGCGGGGTGACGGCGATGTCGATGGCGTCGGCGAGGTAGTCGGCGCTGTCGACGGTGGCCTGCACCGGTTGCCGGACGCCGAGAGCTTGACCGAACAGGTTGCTGTCGCCGGCTCCCTCGTTCGTAACGACGAACCCCATCGGGGCGTTCGTGTCGACGCCGACGACGGACGGCTCGTTGCCGGGGTCCACGATCCCGCGGGAGGCCCCCGCGGACAGGCGGAGCAGTTGCGTGGTGGGGTCCTGACCGGAGACGGACTCGAGGTTCGCCGTCTGCGTCGCGCCGCCGAGTTGGGGCGTGAGCGCCAGCAGGCGGGCGTTGGCCGGCACCGGGAGACGATCCCGGGCGGGGATCGGTTGGTGCGTGGCCTCCGTCAGGTCGGTGATCCGGCCGGCGTAGGTGTAGACGGGGTCCTCGGAGACGACCTCGAGCGTGTCGGTCTCGGGGTCCAGCGACACCTGCGAGATCGGCGGATCGACGCGGCGGTCCTCTTGCAGGACCTTCGACTTGCTGATGTCGTTGAGATCGACGCGGGTCGGTTGGGGGGTCTGGGCGGAGAAGAACCTGTCGACGGGCAGCCACGTGTTCGTCCGCTCGGCGTCGCGGGCGTCGACAGGCATGAACCCGGGCCCGCGGAAGGCGGCGTGGATCTGTTCGTCGCCGGGCGCGTCCGCGACGACGGCTTGGGGGTCGGTCCGGGTCGAGAGCTCGACGGTGACGGCCGCCGAGGAGGTCACGGTGACCGGGCTCTGCCGGGTGGACGCGGGGCTGACCTCGACCTCGCATCCGCCACTGCAGGAGCCGTTGTGCGCCCAGAGCACGAGCTCGGGCGGTTCGTCCCAGGTCCCGCCGGGGATGACGCCGTGCAGCTCGTTGCCGACCTGGCCCTGGGGACCGACGAGCGGGTACGTCGCCGGTCCGTTGTTCTCGGTGACGACCGTGGTCGTCGGCTCGCTGGTGAGCACGCGGACCTTCACGGAGGGCACCGAGCACGTGAGCACGTCGTTGCGCGTCTCACAGTTGGAGCCGCTGCCGTCGGCGTAGATCGTCTGCTGACCGGTCGCGGTGAAGGCGGTGATCCGGGCGTCGTCGGGGACGGGGGAGACGTGGAGGTCCGGCTGGTCGAAGGGACGCAAGAACGCCCAGTGCTCTTGGCCCATCGTGGTGCCGACGAGCTGGGGTCCCTCGCCGGTGTCTGGCACGTCGACGTTGGCGGTATCGGGCGCCCAGTAGATGCCATAGGCCTTCGCACCCGGGACGCGTTCCCAGGTGATCAGGCAGCGCGAGATCTCGCCGACCTCGCAACTGCCGGTCGTCGAGACCGGGTCGGAGACGGTGCGCGGGAGCGGGTCCCCCGGCTGGGTGCCGGCCGCCAGCGATCCGTAGGGGACGACCACGATGGAGGAGGGGTCGGAGGCGGTCACGAGCGAGCTTGGCCACTGCGCCCGGTCGAGGGCGTCGTCGAAGGCGATCTCGTAGCCGACGAGATCGGACCGGGCTTCACCGAGATCGGTCACCTGGGCCGTCCGGTCGGCCTGGACGACGAGCCGGAAGGGCCAGTCCTCGTCGTACCAGTCGGGGCCGCCGGATTGGGCCTGGGCTTCCTCGCCCGTGACGATCAGGAACCCGACGGGCACGAGGAGCGCGAGCAGGATCAGGGGGGCAGCCCTCATCCGCTGTGATCCCTCCGAAGCCAGGCCGCCGCGGCGATCAGAGCCAACGCCGCGAGCGGGTGCAGCGGGAGCAGGTCCACGGTGAGCGGACCGGCGGCCGACCCGCTTTGGATCTCGACCTCGCGTGCGAGGGCGTCGTCGCTGGCGCGGACGTCGTCGATCCGGTCCTGCGGGTCCGCGCTCACGGACAGAGTGTGCTCGCCGCCGTCGGCGGTCCACTCGAACGAGACGCTCGTCACGCTGCCCGGGTCGACCGTTTGGGTCTGCGCGGACACGGTGTGGAGCACGCCGTCGACGAACAGGCCCGGACGCAGGTCCACGGCGCTGCCGCCCTCGTTGGCGATCGTCGCCTGCACGTCCACGGTCTCGCCCTCGTCGGGCGACACGGGGTCCAGGCGGGCGTGCAGGACCCGGATGTCCGGTTGCAGGTCCGGCACGTCCATCGTCCAGTTCAGCTGGGCGTCGGTCGCGGGCGCGGTCAGCTGGACCTGGGCCGGACCGGGGTCCGGCAGAGCCTCCAGGGTCACGTTCTCGGTCGAGCGACCGTCGACGCGCACGGTCTCGGTCGTGAGCGTCTCACCGTCCTGCACGAGCGCCAGCTCGAAGCTGCCGGCCGTGGAGCCGAGGTTGGAGACCTCGACCCAGGTGTGCGGGCTCGATCCGCCGGTCGGGCGGGCGTCCTCGATCGTGGGCATGACGTCGCCGTCCTGTGTGATGCGCAAGGGAGCCTTCTGTGTCAGGGTATCGGATCGCACGACGACCTCGCCCTCCACGGTGGAGGCACTAGAGGCGTCCAGCCATGTCGGGACGGTGACCTGGGTGGCGTTGCCGGGGGCCAGCTCGACCGTCTGCGACGCGGGCGTGAGCCCGGGCGCGTCGATCGCGATCTGGGCCTCCATCGGGGAGTTCCCGGTGGCGTCCACCGTGATCGGGAGCTGGACCTTGCCGGCGCTGGCTCGCTCGACGACGGGTCGAACCCCGACGTCGGTGCGGGCGGGCACGTCGACGTCGACCGAGGCGCGCTCCACGCCGGCCTTGCTCACGGCGTCGATCGTGACCGGTTGCCGGCCAGCGTCGGGCAGCTGCTCGTAGAGCAGCAGCAGCGTCCCGTTCTGGGCCTCGCCGGGGGCGAGGTCCACGGACCCGAGCGGGTCCCCGTCCTCGTCCACCAGCGTGCCGATGCCGCTGTCGGTGCTGGCGGCCGCGCTCACGTTCAGCTCCTCGCTGCCGAGGTTCGTCAACGTGACGGGGACCTCGAGCGTGCCGTTGTCGGCGATCGGTTGACCGTCGATGGCGCGAGGCACGTCGACCGACAGGCCGCGAGCCACGACCGGGATGCGACGGTCGTCGACGTTGTCGTCGTCGAACGTACCGCCGCCGGGTTGCAGACCCCGGAGCTCGCGGACGAGCGATTCGTCGGCGCTGACCTGGCCGACGAGGTCGAGGTTGCCGCCGAAGCCGGGGATCATCCGCACGGTGCGCGTCCACGTCTCGCCGGGGGCGAGCGGGTCGGTCACGCGCAGCGGGTCGTCCTCGAGCAGGCTCACGACGCCCGCCAGCAGTCGCACCTCGTAGGCGGGCACGGTGGCCGGTCCGTCGTTCGTGACGGTGACCCGCACGTCGACGGGTTCGCCGACGACGAGCGGCGGATCGGCGACCACGGCCACGTCGACGCCCATGTCGGCTTCCCGCGGCGGGATGACGTCGGCGCGGGTGGTGCCGACGTTGTTGCAGTCGGGGTCGCTGCACTCCTTGAGCTCGGCGAGCTCGCCGCCGCCCCACTCGGAGACGACGGGGCCGGACAGCGGTTCCGCGCGCGTGAGGTCGGCCCCGACGCGCACGGTGGCGTTGCCGCTTTGGGAGGGCGTCCACTTGAGGACGACGGTCTCCTCGACGCCGGGCGGGAGCGCAGGCAGGGTCACCTTGTCCTGGTCCTTGGGCGGTTCGAGGAGGTTGACCTGGCCGTCGTCGTAGCGGGCGACGCCGGTCACCTCGACCTCCTCGCTCGTCTCGAACCCGACGTTCTGCACACGCACTTGGACGAGGGTCTCGTCACCCTTCTTGACGTCGTCGGTTCGTTCGACGTCCTCGACGACCAGGTCTGGGTGCTGCCCAGCCTGGACGCCGATCGGGACGACCTCCTCGATGCTGCGGAGCGGTTCGGCTTGGACGCCGAAGCGGGGGTTGAGCGTCGCGCTCTGGGAGATGCCGCTGGGCGAGATCGGTGCCTCGACCAGCAGGCGGGGCTCGGTGCCCTCCTCGACGGTGCTCGTGGCGGGCAGGCCGTCGATGCTGGCGTCCCAGCCCTCGGGTTCGTCCACGCTGGCGTCGACCTTGGTCCCGATCTCTCCCAGCGAGTCGAGGTTCATCGGGACGGCCTTCGGGGCTTTTTCGGGGATCGGGAACCCGGAGGTGTCCTGCCGCTGGCTGCCGGTCAGGCCGACGGGGGCGATCGTGATGTCGGAGACCGTCAGCTCGTCGTTGCGGCTGTTGTCGGACGAGAAGGCGACCAGGCGGACGCGGTAGTGGTCGTCGCGGTCGCCGCCGTCGGTCTGGTTCCACGACAGCGGGCAGTGCTGTTCGCCGAGGTCCGGGCACTCGGTGCCGGAGGCGATGACGGTGCGGAAGGCACCCTCTTCGCTTCGGTCGCGGGCGAACCCGGCCGACGTGTTCGTCATCACGTCGTCGCCGGTCTTCATGTTGGCCCAGTCCTCGCTCACGGCGGAGCAGGTGGTCTCCGAATTCTGTCGGTCGTCGCACTCCCCTCTCGGCAGGACGCTGTCGGGGTTGACGGCTTCGGTCAGCGTGCCGTCGGAGGTCCGCAAGACGTCGACGGTCCGCCAGGCCCAGCCGTCTTCGGTGCCGGAGTCACCGTCGTCTCTGGTGTTGATCGGGCACTGGCCGGAGCGGACCTCCTCGACGTGGCAGACCTGGACGGCCCACCCGGAGGCGACCGGGTGACCGGGATCGTCCTCGTTCTGGTCCTCGCTGTCGAAGTTCCATCGGGCTCGGACCCCGATCAGCGGCGGCGGCGAGTCCTCCAGCTTCATCCACGGCGTGCCGATGACGGCCGCGAGCTCGCCGTCGGATCCCTGGTTGAGGCAGGTTTCGCCCGACTCGGGATCCACCACCGAACGACAGCGCTCGAGGATCCCGACGGAGCCATCGTCGCCTTCGTTTTGACCTTGGGTGGTCACGTAGGTGGTGTTCCCGCCTTGGTAGCGGGCGTCGCCGCCGGTCCTCAGCGCCCCGACGTCGTCGGATGCGTATCCGCGGACGTCGTCCTCGACCGACCCTCGGGCCATCCAGCCGGCGGCCGAATCGGTGGGGACCTCCTCTTCGTTCTCGAGGTTCGTGCGGGTGATCTCGGCGGTGAGGTTCACCATCGACTCGCCCTCGGGGACGTCGGTCAGGGTCCAGTTGAGCGAGGTCGTCCGGTAGGGCGCGAAGGTGGTGATCGGCGTGTCGGCGTCGGTGCCGCTCAGCGATCGCTGGATCTCCCCGGTAGCGGGGTCGACGAGCCGGAGCTCGATGTCGGCGCCGCGGCTCGTCTGGTCCGTGAGGCTCACGTTCGCCGTGACGCGCACCGGTTGACCGGGCGCCGGGCGGGTGGGCTCCACGGAGAAGTCCTCGATCCCGAGGCCCGGGCTGTGGGACCGGTAGTCGCCGAGATTGTCCCGGAAGGGGTTGGGCCGGACGGTCTGCTCGATCCGGTCGTCGGAGGAGACGTAGTCACCCTCGGGGACCTCGGAGGCGTTGATCTGCAACCGGAAGTCGTAGCTGGAGTCCGAGGTGCCCAGCGAGGCGGGGAAGCACTGCGCCAGCAGCTCGTCCTCGGGCGTGTTCTTGGGGTCCAGCCACCCGCTCCCGTCTTCGGGGGTGAAGACGATGCGCGTGGCGATCTGCTTGGATCGGCCGGGCTCGAGGTCGACCTCGTCGGGTCGGATGTCGACGTTGCACTTGCCATCGGCGCCGATGCCTGGATCGTCGGTCTCGGTCCAGCCCTGGCTCGTGCTGAACTGCCAGGGGTCGCTGGAGCTGGTACGCGCCTGGAGGCTGGCCTCCAGCGGCACGGTCTCGGGCTCGACACCCTGGTTGTAAACGGTGACGTTCGCCGCAGCGGACATGAACACGTCGCGCTCGGCGCTCGTGTCGGTGTGAACGTGGAGCTCGTCCTCGACCAGGGTCTTGCTGTCGATGTCGGTCAGCCCGACGTTGGCCTTGATCGGGAGCCCGAACAGCTGCACGCCGCGCACGTTCCACCCCTCGCCCTGGATGCTGGGGTCGGTGAAGGCCTTCAGCAGCATGTCGAGGTCGACGAGCTGCAGGTACCCGGCCTCGACGGTCACGTCGTTGAGGGCGAGCGCCGGTTCGGGGTCGCCGCTGGGCGGATCGACCTGGACGGCCGGGTGGGCCATCTGGACGCGGAACGCGAGCTCGACCTGCTGCCCGACGAACCGGCTGAGGTCGAGGTTGTTGCCGGTGGCGATCCCCGAGACGGGCTGCCAGCCGGTGTTGCAGTTCGAATCCGTGCGTTCCTTCGTGACGCATTGCGGGACGTCCTCCCAGGTGTCCTGGCCCTGGATCCGCGCCTGGGCGCGGACGCTGACCGAGAGGTCCTTGTTCCCATCCTCCTTGGTCAGCTCCTCGAAATCGGGCTCGGCCCAGACCTGGGCCTGGTCGGCCGCGAAGCGCAGGTCGACGGGCATGACGATCCGGTAGTCCAGGCTGTGGCCCTTCGACCGGAGCGGGGTCTGGCCGCCGATCTCGCCACCGCGGGCGGTCCCGCAGTCGACGGCGGGCTCGCCGGCACCGGCGACGTTGACGGCGCTGACGCGGTAGCAGTGCGGACCGCTACCGGTCTCGAACGTCTCGCTGATGTCCCCCGCGGGTGCGGTCGAGCGGTTGTCGACCGTGGTGTACTCGCCGTCCTCGCAGGAGTCGTCGACGGTGGACAACGAGCAGCGCTCGATCGTGTAGTTCTCGACGATGGCGCCGCCATCGCGGGCGGGCGCGTCGAACGTGTACCGCAGGTCGCCGGAGCTGTCGGCTCCGCGTCGGACGTCGAGGGCGCGCGGTGCGCTCGGCGTCTCGACGGTCGTCCCGCAGTCGATGTTGGAAGGCGCCGAGCGGGGCTCCTCGCCGGTGGTGGCGATGACGCGGTAGCAGCGCCGGTCCGCGGTGTCGAGGTCCTCGTCGTCGACGTAGCGGGACTGCAGCGTGACGGTCTGGTTGTTGGTCGTCTCGAAGCCCTCGCCGCTCCAGCAGTCGACGTCGCCTTGCGGGTCGCAGCGGTCGACCGTGTAGTTCGTCTGCCCGCCGCCGTCCGCGGTGTAGTTGTTCCATCGGACGGTGAGGTTCGGGGCTCGGCCCTCGATCTCGCGGTCCACGGTCTCGAAGTCCAGCACGCGCTCGTAGGGGTCGGACTCGCGTTGGACGAACAGGCCGGTGACGGCATCGCCGCCTTCGTCGGTGGCGCCGCAGTCGACGACCGGGTCGCTGGCGAGGTCGTCCTCCCCGCCGCGGTCGTGGACCGCCCAGATGCGGTAGCAGTAGACGCCGGGGTCGAGATCCTCGTCGACGAAGCGTTCCCCGTCGTCGACCTCCTCGACGGGGTCTGCGTAGGACCCGCACGCCGAGCTGTCGTCCTGGTGGTCTTGCAGGGTGCAGCGCGTCACGTTGAACCGGTCGGCGTCGGCGTGCTGGTCGAGATCGTTGCGGTCCCACTCGACGGTGATCGAGGTCGTCCCGTTGGGGCGTGCCTCGAAGCTGGTCACCGAGGCCGGCGAGCGCAGCGTGCTCGAACAGGCGGTCCGGAACCGCTGGTTGGCGGCCGGCGAGTTGGGGACGACCACCTGGTAACACCAGCGGGAGTCCTCCGGTAGATCCTCGTGCACGTACGGGCTCTCGTCCCCGTCGACGAGGGTCAGCGCGTCGAAGTGGTCGTCGACGGTGCAGTCGAGGGGGTCGGTCCGCTGGCAGGCGTAGACCCGGAGGTCGCCGTTTTGCCCGTCGAAGGTAACCTCGATCGAGGTCGTGTCGTTGGGCTGGGCCGTCAGGTCCGATAGACGGCCGGGGACGCTGGCCTCGAGCGGTCGGTTCGTGAAGCGGATGCTGTCCCCGTTCTCGTCGGTCGTGGTGGACGAGGCATCCCACCGTTCACCGCGCAGGCACCGGGTCCGCCACAGGACGGGGGACCCGACCTCGGCGTCGCCGCACGCGTTGCCGGAGCCTCGGTCGATCGTGGAGCTGTCGAGCACCTGGACCCCCATGCCGGGGAGGTCGGTCGTGCGGTCGCAGCCGCTCGCCGTCGGCGGGTCGTCGTCGCCCTTCGCGTCGGAGTTGGTGTTGTCGACCTCGAAGGGCAGGTCGGCGGGCTGCGAACAGGTGAGATTCATCGCGAAGGGAGCCGTCGCGAGCGCCTGGATCTTGTCGTCCTGGGTGGATCCCCAGTTCGATCCGAGGTAGGTGTCGACGATCTGGGTCCAGCTACAGGAGCCGGCACGGGACCAGGCGCACGCGGTCAAGGGGAGCTTGAACGTGGGATCGTCCTTCGCCCTGCGATCGTCGATGCCGCTGACCGTGCTCTTGCCGGTGAGGGTCTGGACCTCGCCGTCGCTTCGCTTGACGATATCAACGTCGGTCAGGCCGACGGCGCTGAACTGGTCGATCTGCTTCTCCCTGCGATCGCTCCCCGGGTTGTCGCCGGGGTCGATCGCGGCGTCGAGCTGACCGGCACTGGCGCCGGTGTTGGGGTCGGTCTGGGTGAGCGCGCGGGCGTCGGGGGTCCACGTCTTCTCGGTGTCGCCGGCCGAGGCCGTGACGGGGCCGACGAACCAGCCGCGGATGGGCTGGTCGAGGCCCTGCGAGTCACGGGTGTCCTCGCCGTCGCCGATCAGGCCGGTGCCATCGTCGGACCGCCGGTCCTGTTGCAGGGACAGTTCGAGCCGCACGATGTTGTACCTGTCTTGGCCCGGCCCGGTCTCGGGGATGTTCCCGATCGAGACGATCGTCTTGCTCCACGGCTTCTCGAGGAGCTGGTCCCCGGATTCGTCGTGGGTGAGGCCCGTGCATCGGCGAACGACGTCGGGCTCCTGACGGACCGTGACGTTGCCGTCGTCCTCGACGGACATGAAGCGGGCGCAGACCTCGACGGACATCGGGCGCTCGCGGGCCTCGAAGAACGGGTCCAGCTGGCGGGCTTCCTCGAACGCGATCGAGAGCTTGCCTTGATCCTGGGCGGAGGCCACGAGATCGCGGCCGCCCTCGAGGAAGACGTAGCTGGTGGCCTCGTTCACGGTGATGTTGTACTCGTCGCCGTTGTCGTGCTCGGCGGTCCACGAGTCCTCACCGGAGAGGAACTCGGAGGGTTGGAGGTGGAACACGCCGCGGGACATCGCCGTGCTCGGCGTCGGGATGGTGGCCTGGGCGTGCTCGCAGTACGGCTGGGAGCGATCGACGCTGATCTGGTCGTCGATGAAGGTCCGGCTCGCGCAGTCGACGATGGCATCCGGCTCGGGTTCGTCCTCGGGGTCGTCGGTCAGCAGCGGGAAGCCGAACCGGTCGACGGCGGTTTGCTCGACGAGCTGCTCGGTGCTCGCGTCGGCGGTGTCGAGCTTCACCGTCTCGTCGGGCCGGTCGCGGAACCCGGTCAGGGCCTCGCCACCGATCGGGCTGAACGGTCCCATCTCCTTGGTGGCGTCGCCGACGGACAGCGGGCGCGTCCCGGTGTCGTTCGAGAGGACGACCTGGCCGCCGTCGAAGCGCTCCTCCATGTCGAGCTTGTGGTCGAGCTGGACGGCGACGCCCGCGAGACCCTCCAGGCGGGCACCCTCCTCGGCGCGGGTTGCCTGCCGCACGAGGTCCACGGTGCCGGTCGTGTCCGCGGGCGCCTCGCTGGTCTCGGGGTTCTGGAACTGGGCTTGGTCGCCTTGCACGTTCCAGCCGTCGGAGTTGGCGTTCTCGAGCGGGGTCAGCGATCCGATCTCGACGAGCGAGCGGGCCGAGGCTGCACCGGTGGCCGTGAGGCCTTCGTTGCTGGTGGCGTCGACGCGGATGACGATGCTCGGCTCGCCGCCGGGGCTGAAGTCCGGCACGGTGAAGGTGGCGGATTCGCCGGCGCGCAGCGAGCTGCGGCTCTTCTCCGCGACGAGGGTGCCCTCGGTGCTGAACTCGACGGTGACGTTCTCGAGCGTGGTGGTCCCGGTGTTCTGGACCTCGGCTTCGATGGTTCGCGAGGTCGTGGAGAGCGCCGAGCTGGGGGTGACCGACACGTCGGTCACCGCGAGCTGTTCTTGCTCGCCGGCGATCGTCGTGATCTCGGCCTTGTTGTCGATCACGGTCGGGTCGCCGGCGCTGTCCGCGTTCGTGCCGACGACGAGCGTGCCGCCGATCGTGGAGGGATGGTCCTCGCTGTCACCGGTGAGGACGAGCAGCTTGGGGCCGGCGTCCTCGAGCGTGAGCGGGATCCTGGTGTCCTCGGTCGCGTCCAGCGTCGTGCCGAGCCCACCCCAGACGCGCTGGGGGTCCGGGCTGGGAGCGCTGGGGTCGATCACGTGCATGGCCGCTTGGTCGAGGTCGCGGGGTACGTCCACGCTGACCTCGATCGGGCTGCCGACCGGGACGCGCTGCGAGGGAGCCTCCACGCGGGCGGTCCGGTTCTCGGAGCTGTCAGCGGGGGCCTGGTCGGAGTACAGCAGCAGGCTCTCCCCGCCGGCGTCCGAGCCTTGGCCTTCGGAGACCGCGAGCAGGATCGGGGCACAGCTGCCGGTTTCGCCGAAGGATCGGCGGGTGTCGCCGACGATGCGAGCGGCATCGCAGCCGGGGTCGGGTTCCTCGGCGTCGTCGGAGAGGACCTCGAAGGTGAGCTCGCGGTCGTCGGTGACGTCCTTCGTGACGCTGGGGCGGGTGTTCTGCGGGGTGACGGTCAGGATGTCCGCGGACGGCTCGCAGTTGGCGTCCTGGGCGGCCATGTCGATGGTGGCACCCTCGGAGACGTCGAGGGCCCCGGTGGAGATCTGTCGGCTGACGTCGCCCTGGATGGGGCGGGTCTCGACCGACGAGGGCGCGAGCACGGAGGGCTCTTGGCCCACGTCGACGCCGACGAGCACGTCCCAGGGGGTGGCGCCGTCGACGTTGGACCCGTCGATCACCATGTCCGGCATCGTCAGGGTGGCGCCGGGCGGCATCGGTTCGGTCCGTCCGGCGTCGTTCTCGAACTGGGCCTGCACGGTGTCGCTGCCGCGGACACAGCCGTTCGCGTCGACGAGCACCGCCTTGGCGTGGATGGTCTGGTCGAGCCCGGTCGGCGTGGTGACGGTGGTGCGGACCGGCAGGTCGGTGCCGGGGGTGACGACGGGCAGATCCGTGGTGGGCCAGTCGAGGGACTGGATCTCGACCTCGCCCTCGACGTCGGACTCGACGACCTCGATGTCGTCGAGGGACCACGGCTCCTCGGTGAGCAGCGTCCCGGCGTCCTCGGTGGGATCGCCGGGCGTGGTGTGGTTTTGACGGCCGACGAGCACGAACTCCAGCTTCACGCGCTCGCCGCCGAACGCCGAGAGATCCAGCTCGGAGGTGACCCAGTCGGCCTCGTCGTCGCCGTCGACGTCGCTGTCACCGGCCCAAGCGGGGGTGCCGGCGAACGACGGCTGGCGGGCCTCCTTGTACACGGGCTGGTTCCAGACCGCCTCGTCCCCGGCGGAGTTCGTGGAGAAGCCGGTCTGGTAGCCGGGGTAGCTGTCGGGCGAGTTCACCGTGTAGTCGAGGGTCGGCTGGAAGCCGGCGGAGTCCTCGATCGGGTAGCGGTAGCCGTCGACCGGCTCCACGAGCTGGGTCTCGTCCTCGCCGACGGGGCTGGCTCGGACGTACAGGCCCGCAGAGACGCTCGGTTCGGCGACGGCGGGGTTGAGGATCTCGTTCTGGACGTTGTAGTCGTCGTCCTGGGATCTCCGTTCCTCCAACAGGCAATGGAACCCTTCGAGGGTGACGTTGGCACCGCCGGGTCCCGCTTCGGCATCACGTTGACCGACCGCGCACTCCTTCTCGTTGGTCACGTTGCTCGGCAGGTCGAGGGTGGAGGCGAGCTTCGACAGGTTGAACTCCTCGTTGACGAGCTGGGCGCCTTCCTCCGTCTGCAGATCGAACTTCTGCCGGAACCGCAGGTGGGGGTTCTCCGATCCCGTGAGGTCGATCGTCGGCGACCCGAGCACGGTCACGGCCGGGTCGTCGGCGTGGGCTCGCAGCGAGCTGGGGGCGCGTTGGCCGGCCTTCTTCGCGTCCTCGTGGAGGCGGCGGGGGAAAAGCTCCACGCCACTGTCGGTCTCCTCGCGGGTGCCGAGCTCGATGCCGTCGCCGGCCTGGGCTCCCTCGGCCACGGGATCACCGTTGCCGGTGAGGACCTGGGCCGCGGAGCGCAGCGGGGTCTCGGCGTCACCGAGCCCGGTCGCGTGGTCGTAACCGATCGTGTTCCACCCGGTGTCGGCGGTGCCGGGCCGCACGGTCTGGGCGGTGTTCACGACGCGGTTGCGGATGCGGTCGGTGTCGGTGGGTTCGAGCTTGACGCCCTCGTCGCTCTCCACGCTGACGCGGCTGGAGAGGAACGCGCCCTGGGACTGTCCGGTCGGCTCGTACCCGATCGTGCCGGACAGCGGGTCGGTGGCTGTGCCGGCCACGCTGGATCGGAAGTCGACGCCTGCGCCTGCGAACGGTTCGACGTCGCCGTAGGGACGGACGTTGTAGGACTGTCTGGCCTCCTGGGATTCGCCGATGTAGACGAACCCGACGGTCACGTTCTGGCCGGCCCAGGCGTCGAGATCGACGGCGTTCCGTTGCCACGTGTGGGCCTCGTCGTGTCGGGCGACGAGGGTTCCGCTGAGCATCGGGGCGAGCGCGGCCAGCTGGGTCGGTTCCGAGACGGTGCAGACCTCGCCCTCGGCCCCGGCACCGCCGGTGCTCGGACAGGCTGCCTGGGATCCGCCGCTCTGGCCGGGGCAGGTGACGTCCGTGACGGCTTCGCCACCCGTCTCGAGCGCCTTCGGGAGCTCGCATCGGATGATCTCCTCGAGGTCGAACACGGATTGGACGAGGAAGCGCTCCCGGGGCTCGGGGTTCACGGTCTCGCAGGGACCCTGCGCGAGGAGGTCGGTCTGGTTGGGCGCGGTCTCGTCGACCGCCTGGCTCACCGGGGCGCACCGCTCGGGGTTGGTGAGCTGGCTCTCGAGATCTTGCGTGTCCTGGTCGGTGGCGACGTACACGCGCGCCTCGCTGACCCCGGACCCACCCTTGGGCGGGACGAGGCTGGAGAGGTACTCGAGCTTGGCTTCGGATGCGTCGTGGAGGGGGACCTCGGTCGCCATCGCGTGGATGCGTTGGGTGCCCTCGGGGCTTCGCAGCACGAGCGGTGTTCCGACGCGATCCCCGCCCTCTCCGACTTCGCACTCCACGCCGGCCTCGTCGACGACGACGCTGAGGATGAGCGGGGTGGGGCATGCGGGGAGGCTGGGCTGGTTCACCGATCCCGAGGTCACGTTCTCGCCACCTTCGGGGCGGAGGGTCGTGGACTCGTGCGAGAGCGGGACCCAGGCGCTACCGTTGACGATGCTGCCGGGATCGATCACGCTCGGCACCGGGCGGACGTCGCCGGCCGGTCGGGCCGTCCACTCGCCGCTGTCGGTCGTCAGCGAGAAGCTCTCGGGGCCCGGATCGACCCGGTCGAAGTCCTCGCTGAGCACCGGAGGCGGCGGGGTGCCGACACCGATGGGGGTCTGCGAGGTCGAGTCACCGATCTGGGCGACGAGCAGGTAGGCACCCTTGGGGAGCGTGCGGGTGAACTCGGCGCTCTCGAGGGCGTCCTCGACGCCGGCCGGGTGCTTGTCGGCGGCGCGGGGGAGCTGGATCTGCTGTTCGCCCAGCTCGATCTTCCCGTCGCCGATCGGCAACTGGGTTTCGGGGTCGTAGGGGAAAGCTGTGAGGCTGAGGGTCCCGTTGATCGGGACGTTGCTATCCGGCTCCACGACGACGGTGGTCGACAACAGCTCGCCGGGTTCGGTCACCGTGGTGGCCGGTCGGATGTCGATCGATGCGCTCTCGTCGACGCCCACCGGCAGCAGGTCGGCGTCCGCGTCGTTCGTCGGCCGCTGGTCGGGGTGCTGGCTGACGATCTCGGCGGAGATCTGGTAGGGCGTGCTACCGAGCGCGGTCAGGTTGTACTGGACGGTGGTCGTGTTGAGGAAGCCGAGCTGGCCGGGGTCGGCCTCGACGACGGTCTGGTCGACGGGTTCGCCGTCCTGCCGGATCGTGAACTCGACCTCGAAGGGACCGTCTTGAGCGGTGAACCCGACGTTCTGGATCTCGGCGCGGACCGGGAACTGCTCCTCGAGGCCGCGGTCGTCCAGGGCGCGCTCGGGCGGGGCCTCGTGGTCGAGGCTGGGCGCGGTCAGGTTGACGCGGAGGTCGGCCGAGCGGGCGGGGGCCTTGATCTCGGCGTGATCGATGGCCCAGAACCCGCCGGGGACCTCGGTGACGGCGCTGGTCCCGGCGCGGAACCGAAGCTCGACGTGCTTGCCGGCCCACGGGGAGAGATCGAACTGGTGGCCGACGACGTCAGCTTGGCCGTCGTCGTCGCTGTCGCTGGTGCCGGTGTAGCCGCGCTGGTCGAGCGGCTGGATGTAGGCGTTGGGCAACAGCGGCGCGCCCTCGTCCTGGACGGTGCCGTTGTTGGCCGGACCGGTGGAGACCTGGAACGTGGTGTCCCCGATCGTGATCAGGTACTGGTTGGCCTCGGTCTCGGCCTCGGTGGAGAGGCCATCCTGGTCGCACTCCTGGTAGCCGGGGATGGCCTCCTCGTCGACATCCCGGAAGGGCAGCGAATCCAGGATGTCCTGGGTGGACTGTTCGATGCTGCACGGGTTGACGTTGCCGGGGACGTTGACGCCTTCGGCCTGCTTGCGGGGACCGGGGGCGTCGGCCTCCTCGGCCGGTTCGACGAGCGCGGACGCCTGGACCGGGGTCCACTCCCCGCCGGGCGTTCGGGCCTCCACGGCGAAGCCGCTGACGGCCTCGCCCTGCTCGTTCTGGGTCCGGTCGAAGTTGAAGCTGTGGATGAGGGTGAGCGACGCCTGGCCTTGCGGCAGCGTCAGGTCGCCGATCTCGAACACGGGGTTGCGGCTCAGGTCGTCGAAGTAGTCCAGCGTGTCCTCGGACGCGACCGCGCTACGCACGGCCTCCTGGCTGGCGCGGCTGCCGCGCTCGACGCCGGCCTCGGCGGCGCTGTTCGCGGTCTGGTCCTGGACGAGGCTCGGGATCGGCGTGAGGTCGACCGCCGGGCTGGCGATCCCCTGGTGGAGGCCGCGGGGTAGGCCCTGGCTGTCGCTCAGGACGGCGGCCTTGGAGCCGTTCTCGCCGAACGGCTCGACGTGCCACAGGGATTCGCTGTTGCGGTCACCCTCGAGCTGCAGCTGGGCGAACCCGGACAGGTCGTCGAAGTCCTCCGAGAAGTACGTCGCGCGCGGGGACTCGTCCGCGGGCGACTCGGGCGGGTCAGGTTGCTCGGGTGGTTCCTCGGGTGGCTCCTCGGGCGGTTCTTCCGGGGGCTCCTCGGGCGGCTCTTCGGGGGGCTCCTCGGGCGGCTGTTCGGGGGGTTCCTCCGGCGGCTGTTCGGGGGCCGGATCCTCCGGTCCCGGGTCCGGCTGCTGGGCGGCAGCGGGCACGATCGACGGGACGATCGTCATCAGGGCGAGCAAGATGGTGAACGCGCGTTTCAGTGGGACCACCTCCGTCGGGTGACAGCAACGAGGGCGATCGTCGCGATCGCCCAACCGATCCCCGCCGCGGGGACCTCGTCGGGGTCGGCGCCGCCGGTCGGGCCGACGGTAGCCACGACCGGGGCCGGGAACGTTTCGGTCTCGGTTCGGTCGCCGGCGGTCGCGTTGACCACCATGTCGGTCTCCTCGGCCGCCACGTCCAGCGTCGGCAGCCGGGTGGTGACCTCGTACGTGGCCGAGTAGGGACCCTCGTCGGCCGGCTGCATCGGCAGCTGCTCACCGCCGAGGCTCACCGTGACGACGTCCGGCGTGAGGCCGGCCGGCGTCTGGACGGTCGCCTCGACCGTCACGGTGTCGTCGGGGGAGAGGACCTCGGGATCGGTCGTGAGCTCGGTGATCTGGAACGTGGCGATCGGTCGAGCGTCGATCTCGCTCCACGGACCACGGTTGCCGGCGTGGTCGACCGCCGCCAGCTTGTAGGTGTGCTCGTCGAAGACACCCGGCTCGTCCGTATAGGTGTTCGCCGATGGGCGGGCGACCTCGGTGCCATCGCGCTGGATGACGACCTCGCGGACGCCGATGTCGTCGTCGGCCTCCTCCCAGGTCAACCGGACCGCGCCTTCGACGGGCTCGGCCTGCACGTTGCCGAGCGCGGTGGGCGGCTGGCTGTCCTCGGGCATCGGGGCCGTCGCGTTGAGGACGGGCACGAGGGAGCTGTCGCGCGGCGTGGTGATCGTCAACTGGGCCTGTGACCCGGGCGGCAGTCGCTCGATGGTGAGCGCGTGCTCGGTGCCGGGCTCGAGGGCTCGCTCGACGTGGCGGTCGCCGGCGTCGACGATGACCACGGGCGTGGTCTCGTTCGAGGTGTCGAACGAGGCCCGCAGCGTGTCGGGAGCCGGCGTCGTGAGGTCCACGCCGGTGACGAGCGGTCCATCCTCGACGCGCGGCACGTCGGCGATCGACAGCCGCAGGTCGCGGGTGTTCTGCGCTTGGTCGCGGGTGCGGAGCACGAGCTCGTCCTCGGAGGGTTCGACGGGGACGGACAGCAGCACGCTCTCGTCGCCGACGCCCGGCACGGCCGGGCCGCTGGTGGAGCGCGTGAACAGTTGCACGTCGCGGACGCTCGAGGTCTCGTCGGCCGCGGTGGCGTTGACGAGCGCGAGCCCGCCGCGGACGCCGAGCACGCGGGCGTCGACGCTGGGGTCGGTCTTGTCGATGCGAACGGTCGTCCGGTTCACGGCGGCGTTCCCGGCTTCGTCGGTGGCGCGGGCGAGCACGGCGTGTTCGCCTTCCTCGCTGATCGTGATCTCGCCCTCGGAGCCCTCGATCCCTTGCGGTTCGCCGTCGACGAAGATCTCGAGCTGGGTGGCCAGGGAGTCGTTGGACGAGGCCTGGACTCTCGCGGTGTCGTTGACCCATCCCTCGGGCCCGTCGACGGTGACCGAGGGACCGGCGGTGTCGACGTGGACGGGGACGCGGTCGAGCGCGAGCCCGTCGATGTTCGGGGCGAGCGCGTAGATGAGCAGCGTGGCGTCGACGCCCTCGTCGGGGATCACGCACGCGGACTCCCCGGCTTCGCCGCGCACGCTGAGCGGCCCCTCCTCGTTCGTCTGCTCCTCGTTGGCCGGAACGACGCCGGGGTTGGACTGCATCAGGGCGCAGGGGCCGTCCGGCAGGAGGAGGTAGGCGCTCGAGAAGGTCGAGATCGTCTGGCTGTCGCGGGTCTCGGTCGTCCAGCTGAGCGTGACGGTCTTGTTCACGAGAGTGTTCTCCATCGGGCTCGCATCGACGGTGATCGGTGTGTACGTGTCCAGGGTCAGGTTGGTCGCGAGGGTGTTGCCGAGCGTGTCGGTGACCTCGAGGCCGACCTGGTAGGTGGGGCCGCGTTCCAGGTTCAAGATCGGGATGGAGATCGTGCGGGCCCCGATGTCGATCCGCGTCCGGTCGAGGAACGGCTCCGGCTCGGCGCCCGGGATCGGTTCCTGGGGCTCGAGCGGGCAGTCCTCGGTCCGGCAGTCGACGTCGGCGATCGCCTCGTCGACGGAGAGGATGAGTCGGTCCTGGCCGGCTCCGGAGACGATCCGGGACTCGGTGATGTTCGGTTCCGCGCGGTCGACCACGAACTCGCGGACGTTGGTCCGCAGCGTGTTGTTGGACTCGTCCTCGAGCACGCCCCGCAGCTCGACGGTGGAGGCGTCGGCTTCGGGGTCGGTGAAGCTGGTCAGGTTGACGTCAGCGTCCACGCTGGGGCGCAGCGGGGTCGGGATCTGGTCCCAGGTGTCGTCGACCTCTTGCCAGGTGGTGTTGGGACCGCGGGCTTCGAGCGCGATCGCGTCGAGGTCGCTGTCGGAGCCGGGATCGCTGGGGGCCTGGGTGAGCATCGGGGTCTCGGCGGTCTGCGTCGACAGCTGCAGCCGCACGGACGTCTCGGCCGTCTTGTTGGCTGCCGGGTCGACGAAGACCTGGCCTTGGGGGCCGACCGGATCGATGTACCCGGTGATCTGCTTGGTCGTGGTTTCGCCGTCGGCCTGGATGCCGTGGGCTTCCAGCCGCACGATCTGGGTGCCGGAGAGACCGCCGAGCGGGAGCAGGTAGTTGAGCTCGCCGTCGGCGGCGAAGGTGGCACACGTGCGGTGGCGGAGATCGGAGTCGTTCCTCGCTTGTTCCTGGAGCAGGCGCTGGACGTCGTCGGTCTTCACGTAGTTGAGGTTGGCGCACGGCATCACGTGGCGCTCGGTGTCATCGAAGACGAGGCTCTCGTCCTCGAGAACCTCGGCGTCGTTGGAGGGCGGTTGCCAGATCTCCAGGTGGGCGTGGTCGGCATCGCCCACGCCCAGCGAACGGTGCACCGGCGCGTGTTCGTGGGTGGGCTTGGGGTCATCCAGCCTCTCGACGGTCCCCTCGCCTCTGTAGTCCTCCGTGCGGATATGCTGGGTGGTTAGGTTGACCTCGTCGAGATCGCCGCGGTCGTCGGGGTCGATCGCCGAGAACCCGATCGCCTCGTCCTCGTCGGCTTCGACGGTGAGCAGGGCCCAGTTCTCGTCGCTGCGATCGCCCAGGATGGTCTCGGCCACGTCCCGGCCGGCCGGTCCGACCTCGCTGCCGGGGACGCCGCGGACGTCCGGCAGCGCGGAGACGTCCGGCTGCTCGGTGACGTTCTCGGCGCTCGTGTCGACGCCGTAGGTGTCCTCGCTGGAGAAGCGGATGCGAGGCTCGGCTTCGCTGTCCGACAGCGTCAGGTCCTCGACGGGGAGGCCTTCGCCGTCGGCGCCGAGCTCGTCGACGTCGGCGGGGTCGACCTCGCCGAGCGGGAGACCGACGACGACCTCGGAGCCGGTCCAGCAGACGCCGGCGTCGCCGTCGAACCGGTCGTCGATCAACGCCGCGCAGGCGGGAGCTCCCGCTTGCGGGATGACGGGCGATCGACTGGGCCCGTCGATCACAGTCTTCGAGGGGAGTTCGTGGCTGAACGAGGTCGCGTTGGCCGCCGTCCAGCCCTGGTCGGTGAGCTCCTCGCGCAGGTCCGCGTCGGCTTGGGCGATGGCGAGCGTGGCCTCTGTCGTGTCGCTGACCGGGCCCGGTGCGGCCAGGAAGACCGTCGTCTCGTCGTCGGTCTGGCTGACGTAGGCCTGCTGGAAGGAGCGCTCGTGGATGAAGGTGGGTCGCCAGCGCTCGACGGCCGAGGGGATGGCGCCGCCGGTCTCCTCGGCGGCGGTGTCCTCGACGACCGCCGTGACCTGAGCGCGCGCGAGGCCCGTGGGCAGCTGGGAGAGGTTCAGCGGGAAGTCGGCGGCTGCCTCCGGCTGCACGAAGTCGCCGCGCAGGCGGCCGTCCTGGATCGGTTCGTCGACGGTGAGCGGGACGCGGAAGCGGTTGAAGGCGTCGTACCAGGTCTGCGTGTCGGTTGTCTGCGTCGTGGCTCGGCCGCGGTCGGGGTACAGGCCGCGGTCGTCGAGCGTGCGCAGGTTGATGCTGTCGCCGCCCTGGTCGGCCTCGATGAAGAGGCGGACCGAGCAGTTGCAGCCCAGCGTGTCCCCGGGGTCCAGCCGGTCGGAGGCGGGGTCGTTGGTCAACCACTGGCCCATGTCGATGTCGCGGGTGACCGACAGGCAGCCGAGATCGGGGTCCCCGCGAGGGCTGACCTCGCGGTCGTCCTGGCGGTCCTGACACTGCGGTCGGGCGGCCTCGCCGAGGAACAGCGGTTCGGGATCCTCGGGCGTGGTGATCTCGTCCGGCAGCGGCAGGCGGTCGTCGCCGAGCTCGTCGGAGGCGTCGACGGTCTGACCGGAGGCCACGTCGACGTCGCCGCCGGCGCGCGGCAGGGCGACCTCGAGGTTGGGGCGACGGTCGACGGAGAGCGTGTCCTCGACGACCTCGCCGAGGTAGGCTTCCCACAGGTCGGCCAGCGCCTCGTCGCATTCGAGGACCGCAGCCGAGGCGGCGGCGCTGGTGTTCGGGCCGCCGAAGCCGGCGTCTTCGACCCTCTCTCGGGCACCTTCGATCTTCTCCCGGTCGAGGAAGCCGGCCTCGTAGGCGTCGAGGTTGCGGCAGGCGGCCATGCCGAGGTGGTGGGCGTTGCGGACGTTGTCCACGCCGAACCCGATCGTGCTCGGTCCGTTGACGACACCGGTCGTGCTGCCGCCAGCGGCTTTCTCCTCGGAGATGGACATCCAGGCCCTGTCGTCGTTGGGTTCGCACTCGGAGAGGCTCCCTCCGCTGCAGCTCCGCGGCGGGAAGCTGGCCGGACGGGGCGGTTCGTCGGTGACCTCGTAGGCGTCGTCACCGCGGACGTCCAGCACGGTGCCGAGCCCGAGCACGTTGACGTGGTGGGGCCCGAGCGAGTTGGGGTTGGAGCAGGCGGCCTCGTCGGCGGTGGCGTCGCCGAGACCGACGCCGCTGTCGACGAGGTGGTCGTCGTCGCCGGCCGGGTCGATGAGGAGGCCGATGCCTCCGGCCCACGGGTTGACGTCGCGGAGCCGATTCCGGACGGTGTCGGCTTGGCCCTCGCCTGCATTGCTTGCAGGGTCGAATTCGCAAAAGCGGGTGAGCAGCTGTTGACCGTCGTGGACGCCCTGGCCCCAGCCGTCGACCTCGTAGCTGTCCCTGGCGGGGGAGCCGACGACGACGCCGACACCGAGGCCTTCGCTGAACCCCTGGCTCTCGTTCCCGGCCGTCAGATCGAGGCCGGCGGTCTCGACGGCGTTGCGGGCCTCGTCCTCGCTGGGGAGACCCGGCGTGGCCGTGTCGGGGTCGAGCTCGTCGGCGGAGGCGCCAGCGTCGAGCAGCGCCATCGGGGGGACGATCTGACCGCGGGGAGTCCGCTGGGGGAAGTTCTCGTCGGCGACGACCTCCCGGCTGTCGATCAGGCTGGCGAAGCCCTGCGACCGTTCGCCCGAGCGCACGGTGAGGTCACCGTCGAGGTCGAGCACGGCCGCCACGGGGCCGGACCGGAGGTCGAGGGCGGCCTCCGAGTAGGCGACCGATCGGTTCTGGGCGATCATCTCGTCCGCTCCCTGGCGGTCGATGACCATCCCGACACCGTAGTTGGCCAGGGAGGCGATCGTGTTGTTCTCCCCCTCGTAGGTGTCGTTCCCTGCGAGGTCGGTGAGGATCTCCGGGGTGAACCTGGCCGCGATCCTACCAGCGAAGAACTGGCTGGGGGAGGACTCGTGACCCATCGAGGCGATGGATCCGTTGTAGTGCGTGTCACCGCCGAACGTGACCGTGAGCGCAGGCGGATCGGTCACGTTCGTCGGTTCGCCGAAGAGCAACAGCGGCGGCGTGTTGCCGAGGCCTGCGCCGACCCCGCAGGCGAGGCGCTCCGCGGTCGCGTCCTCGTTCGCGTCGTTCGCGAAGGAGCCCCCCTCGCGACAGGTGAACTGGACCTTGCCGGCGCGCACGGCGTCCTCGCTGACCGGATCCGGGACCGCCTCGGGGTCGAGCTGGACCGCGGTCTTGAACCGGGACGTGTCGGTTGCGAGGCCGCCGGGGTCGTCCGAGGGCGGCTCGGGGACGCGGCGGGTGAGCCAGAAGTGAGCCGGTGTCTCCTCGCTGACGTTGACCCGCGAGGGTGTCATCTCGGTCGTCCGCCCGCGGATCGTGAGCTCGGGGATCGGGAGGGTCTGGTCGCCGCCGACGTCGACGAGCTGGGCGGTGACCTGCTCGGCCGGGTAGCCGAAGCTGTTGACGAGTTGGCGGGGGATCCCTTCGGGGGTCTCGACGATGCCTTGGCCGCCGACGTCGTTGGCCAGGCGGTAGCCGTCGTTGCCGCCGGTGTCGATGAGGGAGCCCTCGGCGATGCGGGCGAGCGCGATCTCAGGTCGGGGGTCCTCACCTTCGAAGAACAGGAGGGGAACCGTGGCTTCTGCGCTGGGGTCGGGCAGCTCGACCCACCCTTGGGCTCGTTCGCGAGCCTCGTAGGTGTCGTTGCCTTCGCCGTCGACGAGGATCCCGATGCCGTAGTTCTCGCTGGCGCCCTGGGCGACGTGCGTGCCCTCGTACTCGTCGTCGCCGGCGCGGTCGTAGAGGAGACCGACCCCGAGACCGTCGGCGGAGCCCTGGATCGCGTCGCCGGTGTCCTCGTAGCTGTCGTCGCCGTCGGTGTCGACGACGGTGGCGGTCAGGGGGAGCCCGAGCGGGACCGGTCCCTGGCTGGCCGTGGCTCCGGCGGCGATGCTCTGGAGCTGCGCGCCGACGCGCGGAGGCTGGTCCGGTTCGCAGAACCCGACGCCGGGCGAGCACACGCGGTCGCCGCGGACGATCAGGCTCTCGACGCCCTCGCTGGCGCCGCGAGCGTCGACGTCGGCGCGGACGATCACGCTGCCGGCCTCGATGCCGCCGGCGTTGTTCCGGTAGGTGTCGTTCCCGCCGGGGTCGAGCACGAGCATGTGCCAGCCGGGCTTCGGTTCCGTGGACCGGTTGGCCGCGTCCACGCCGGCCTCGCTGCGGGTGGTCCCGTCCCTGGTCTCGTCGAGCTGGGCGATGGTGGAGACGTCGCTCGTGTTCGCGGTCGCGTTACCTACGAGCGCGCGCAGACCGTCGGCCTGCCCGGCGGCCGCGTCGGCCGCCCCGTCGAGGATCGCCTGACCGGTGCCGTGCTGGTCGTCGTAGGTGTCCTCGCCGCGGGTCCCGACCACGATCAGGCCCAGCGGGTCGCTCCACGGTTCCTCGCGGACCTGTTCGTCGGCGGGCGAGGTCTCGATCGTGTCGTGGGCGGACTGGGCGGCGGCTCGCAGCTGCTGGGTGGCCACCGTCAGCTGCTCGAGCGGGGTGCCGGAGATGCCGTCGTCGATCGCGTCGACGGCGTCCTCGGACGGTCCGTGGGAGGCCGGGGCGGCGACGAACAGCAGGGAGCTTGCGGTAGCGCGCTGCACGTTGGCTTGAGCGGTCACCAGGCGAGCCAGCGCCCGGCTTTCTTCGGGGGGGAGCTCACCAGCGGCGGCCTCGGCGGGGGCTTCGAGCTCGTCGACCGTCGCCTGGTCGTACCCCAGCGAGGCGTAGAGGTCGAGCAGCGCCTCGGGCAGCGGGGGCGCCTGCAGCTCGGCCGTGGAGGCGTCCTCGTCGGCGGAGCTCGTCGTGTCCCAGACGGGGTGGTTGACGTAGCGCTCGAGCGTGGGCATCGCCGTGTCGAGGGCCGTGGCCATCGTGACGGATGCGCGCAGGCTGGCGCCGGGCGCGGGGTCGCTGTTCAGCATCTGGGTGGAGACGCCGTGGGCGATCACGATCTGGGCCAGCGCGCGGTCGAGGTCCTCGGGGAGCGGTTGGAGGGTCTCGACGTAGCGCAGGTCCTGGTCGCTGTGCGCGGGGTGGGCCAGGGTCGCCTGGTACAGCGTCGTCGCTTCGGGGGTGGGGTAGGGTTCAGCCGCCGAGTCGTTGGCGGTGGCCGTCAGGGGGGCAAGACGGGACCGGATCGTGTCTCCCTCGGAGGAGCCGGGGTTGGCCGCGGTGAGCAGATCGTCGACGATCGCCTGGTCGGTGGGGGACCCGGCACCGTTGGCATCGTCGCCGTTGGCCGTAGCCGAGGGCCCTTCGAAGGCGTCGGCTCCGTCGGCGTCGTCCGTGCTCGTAGCCTCTCCGTCGGCGTCGCTCGCGGCGTCGAAACCCCCCATCATGTAGGGGATAGCGAACGCCACGACGACGCATGCCAGTGTGAGAACGATCGCGGTCTTCTTCTTGCCCAAGTGTGGTCCCCGCTCGGCAGTCCGCCGAAGTGCCCTTCAAGCTTGTGGTGCGTCTGTATTCAGGTGGGGGCAAGCGGGCGCCGATCACCGGCGGGCCGGCACGTCTCGCGTGGTGTTGGGGCCGGTTGCCGTCCTCGCCGTCGCGGTCCAGATCGCCCTCGAAGGGGCCGACGTCGGTCCAGGCGGTCTCGGCGGGGGCGCCCGTCGCTGATCCCTCGGCGCGAGGGGCCTCACAGATCGGCCCTCGTCCTCGGGGACCGGTCACCGCTCGCGTCGGCGAGCCAGGGCCAAGCTGGCCACCAGGCCGGCTACGAGCAGTGCGGAGGGCGCCGGTGTCGGTGCCAGGCCGTCGCCGGTCGAGGCGTTGTCCGTCGTCGCGGCCTCGTCGCCGCTGCCGGTCGCGTCGGCCGAGACGGTCACGTTCACCGTCTGTTGCTCGGATGAGCTCGCCAGGACGAGCGTTCGATCGCCTTGGTCGAGCCTCACGGGGACGCGCTCGGACGGGTCGGCGGTGCCCTGCCAGACGGGGCGGTCGTCGGCGGTGAGCGTGGCCTCGGTCTCCGCCCGGACCACGACCTCGAAGCTCGAGGGCACGACCTGGCCCTCCAAGGGTTCGAGGATGGCGAGCCGCTCGGAGCCGCCGGGCGGGTAACGCTGGGTCTGCTCGTCGCTGCCCTCGGACCCCTCGCCGTCGTCGACGAGGTGGACGGTGTGGTTGGTCGTGGAGACGCGGCCGGACTCGTGGAAGGCGTCGACGCTGAGGTTCGTCGTCTCCTCCATGTAGAACTGGTAGGTGTCCCCGTCGCCGACGACGGTGGAGTTGTCCCGCCATCGGATCTCGACGGGGTCGAAGCTCGTGTGAGCCTCGAGCGTGACGACCTGTCCTTCGAGAGCTTTCGTCGGTCCGCTGACGCCGACCCCGGTGCCCTCCTCGGGTGCGACGTAGATCGTCTGGCCGAGCGTGGAGGTGCGGTTGGCCTCGTCGGTCACGAACAGGCGGACGTCGAGGGTCCGCTCCTCGGTGAGGTTCAACGAGGCGACGGGGCCGCGGTGGACCTCGCCGCTGACCCGCCAGGTGTAGTCGGTGACGTTGCCCTCGACGTCGTAGCTGGCGGACCCGTTCAGGTACAGCGTGTCGCCGGCCGTGGGGTGGACGGCGTCGGGACCGCACGTGGCGTTCTCGACGCTGTAGCACCAGACCGGGCTCGGGCGCTGGTCGAGGATGTACCAGCTCAGCTCGCGCGTGCTCTCGGGCGCTCCGCCCGGCCCCTGCACGACCTTTACCGGTCCCTGGACCTCCGGGCTCCAGTGCGTCGTGATGCGGTACTGGTCGGCGGTCCGCACCGAGGCGATCTCGAGCGCCTCGAAGGTCCCAGCGGGGACGGAGACGTTCGACCACTGCAGGGCACGGACCTGCCAGGTTTCGTTGGCTTGATCGCTGGAGGCTTGCCCGTACTTGCCGTACCGGATGGTGTGGTGCGTCTCGAACTCCCAGAACTGGCCGGGACAGGTTTCCTGCGTGTAGTGGACGTTGCGGAACGGCGGATCGTAGGCGTCCATCCGCCGCAGCTCGCCCTCGTCGGTTCGTTCCCAGCGGTCCTGCGTGGACAACGCCCACGGGTAGGGGGAATCGGCCGCGAAGCGGACCTGGCTTCCCCAGGCCTTGCGCTCCCCGTCGGCGGTCTGTTCCTCGAAGCCGAGCTTGGTGATGTTGTGGTGGCCACGCGAGGTGGTCGCGGGGGTGTCGGCATCGACGACCTCGACGTACCGGGTGCGGTCGTTCGAGAGGTTGTAGGCCCACTCGTAGGTGGGCTCGACGTCGGGCGGTTCGATGCAGCGAGGCTCGTCCTCGCCCTCGTCCTCCTGGGCTGTCCCGACCGGGATCATGCCGGTCACGACCACGAGGACCAGCGGGAGGACGAGGGCGCGCTTCACCGTTGGGCCCTCCGCGATCGGATCGCGGCGAACGCGGCGGCGACCGCGGCGACGAGGGCTCCGGGAGCCGGGACCGACAGCAGACCCTCGTCTTGCGAGCTGGCGTCGGGGGAGACCAGCTCGGTGCCGGGTTCGTGCTCGAGGTCCGAGTACGCCTCGACGAGCAGGCCGGCCTGCTCGATGCCGAGGTGGGCCATGCCGAGCGCGTAGGCGCCGGACTGGTTGCGAGCCTGTCCGGTCGCGTTCTGGTTGAGCGTGAGCGTGAAGTCGGCGCTGGCGACCGCTCCGAGCGCGACGTCGCCGGGGACGTCCAGCTGTTGGACCCACGCCTCGACGGCCGGCTTGTCCCGCTCGACGAGGTCGTGGGCCTCCTGGAAGGCGTCGATGTCCTTGCCGCGCTGTTGCTGCATGTTGGCACCGTTGAACGCGACGTCCTGGAAGTAGATCGTGTACGCCGACAGGGCCATCAGCCGCTCGTCTTCGTCGGCCAGCGAGGTGACGCGCTCCCGGCTGGGTTGGGCGGCGGGCGCGGCGTTGGCCTCCGACCAGCCCACGCGGTCTTTCACGAGCTCGTCCAGCTCGTCCCCGGTGAGCAGGTCGCTCGTGGACGCGTTGGCGCGGGCCTCGGTGGTCCGTTCGAGGACGTCGGAGGCGATCGAGGTGGCGAGCTTGGCGCCAGCGCCGCCGGAGACGATGGCGATCTTCACCTGTTCGTTCTGGTTGCCTTTCTCCCACTGCTGGAGCCCGCGGTCGTGCTCGCGGAGCAGATCCATCGCCCGGTTGGCCGTGTAGGCGGCGGTCAGGCCGCCGGAGAAGGCGACCGGCTCGAGGCCGGTGCGCTCCATGCTGTCCAGGCTGCCGCGGATCCGCTGCAGCTCGCTGCGAGCCTCGCTGGCGAGCTGGCGGCCGTGGTCGACGATCTGCTGGTCGGATCCCGACCCGCTCGCTTGCGCGCGAGCGAGCCCGGTCTCCAGGCCACCGTTGGCCTTCACGAGCTCGTCCTGGGAGACGATCCAGGCGTCGTTGAGCAACGACAGGCTGGCCCGGGACAGCGAGGCGGTCGCGCGCTGGAACTCGGATCGGTTCCCGTACGTCGAGTTGGCTTCCTTGAGATCCTCGTCGACCTCGCCGACGTGCTCGTCGAGCACCCTCGGCAGCATCGGCTGTGCAGAGGCGATCGGAGAGATGACGAGGACGGCGGTCAACAGGACCGCGCTGGCTCGGGAGAACCGTCGCATCGTGGGAAGGGACCCCCAGCAGCTCATTAAACCTTTGCCAGTTCGGCCCGGGGGAGACGATCCCTGGGGGGACCGCCCCGATCGCGGGTCGGCGCAGGGGCACAACGATCTGCGACGAGGAGGAAGACGGAGAAGAGGAAGAGGGAAACGGGGGCTTGGCCCCCGTGCGCTGGATCAGCCGATCAGTCGCCGGTCGGCGGCGGGCTCTCCCTCTGCTCGTTGCGGTCCGGGTCGCCGTCGAAGGCGTCGATGTCGTGCCAGGTTTGCTGGCCGAGACCGAACTCGTGGGCGGAGCCCTCGATCGTCAAGGACGGGATCTCCCCACCGCCGAGCGGATCGTCGGCGACCTCGAAGCTGTACGCGGTCGCGATCGTGTCGCCCGCACAGCCGGACTCGCAGGTGTGCGTGAACGACACGGCGGAGGTGAAGCCGCCGGTGGACTCACCGCACTGGCTCTCGTAGTCGCTGTCCAGACCCAGCTCGGCGCCCGGCTCCTCCACGTCGTCGGCCGTCACGGTGATGCCGTGCTCGGCCTCGAGGTAGTCGATCAGCTCACGGACCAGGCGATCGACCTCGCCGTCGAGGGGGAGGTCGCTGTCCGTCTGGCTGATGTCGCCGTCCCATTGGGTACGTGGCGACTGGCTGAGCAGGACGAAGATCTGGCCGCCGTCGTAGGGCGCCGCGTTCGAGGGGCTGGAGGCCTCCTGGAACACGGTCGGCTCTTCGAGGTAGATCGCTTGGGCCAGACCCGTGCTCGGCCCGTAGCCAGCATCCTTCATCGCCTTCGAGAACGGGAAGTCGCTGAGCGAGCAGCCGGCGTTCTCGTCGACGACGGGCTGGCCGTTCTCGACGTTGATCTCCATATCCCACAGCATCGGGTAGGCGCCGACGCTCTGGACGTCGTCCGGCTTGTAGACCGGCGACCCGAAGCCGTCCGTGGCGTCGCCGAAGCCGAGGATGCGGTCGTACTCGCCGTCGTCGTTCTTGTCGGTGAAGACGCCGGTGAAGCCGTCGGTCACGTAGCGGTCGGTGGTCCGGTCGTTGTCGTCGTCGACCGAGTCGTCGTCGGTCTCGTAGAGGCCGATCCCGTCGGCGACGGTGCTCGTCCCGGCGAGCGGATCGTCTGTGGGGGCCAGGACGACGTTCTGATCGCGGGTGTCCTCGACGCCCGCGTCGAGCAGGTTGACCCACGGATCGACCGTGACGGGGCTCTCGTCGGCGTCGAGCTGCTGGCAGGGGTCTTCGGTGACGGACCGTTCCTCGTCGACGCGCTGCTGGCTGTCGTCGTCGATCGTGGTGTCCTCGGCGCCGACGTGGTTGGGCTCGAGCACGCTGTCCGTCGTGACGGAGGCGGTCGCCTCGTCCACCGCGTCCGCGGTGTCGTTGACGGCGTCGTCGACGCCACCGGGGAGGTCCGGCACCTGGTCGAGGGCATCGAATAGGACGTCGGTCCCTTCGGTGGACAGGGCGCTCGCGTACGCTTGTGTGCCGTCGATCGACGTGTGCGGAGCGTTGTTCAGGTCCTGCACCGGCGTGTAAACGTCGAGGTCGTGGGCGAGGTAGGGCTTCTTCGCGCCATCGGACTCGAAGTCGAAGCCGGGCTGCGTGAAGCCGCACTCTTGCTGGTTGGGCGCAACGACCCAGTGCCACCTGATGTGGTCGTCCTGGTCCTGGCCGCCGTAGGCGGCGAGGCCGACCGCGGCGGACTCCCAGTAGGCACCGTTGGAGGGACCGCACACGTAGGCGGGCGAGCCGCATTGTTCACCGTAGTCGTCGAAGCGGAGCCCGTCGGAGTTGTCCTCCTTGTCGCCGATGTAGAGCATCGGGCTGTCGCAGAAGGACTGCTCGCCGGTGGACCTGAAGTTGATGTCGGGCGTGTACCCGCAGATCTGGGGGGTGGTCCCCTTGGTGAGGATCCCCTCGTCGACGAGCGTGGTGACGCGATCCTCGAGCTGGTCGTCGGTGATGGTGTTGCCCTCGTCGTCGACCAGTTGACCGACGAAGCGCTCGGTCGGGAACGGGATGGCCCAGCCGTTCATCTGCCAGGCGTTCGTGTTGTCCTGGATGACGCCGGGCGCGTTGCGCACGTGGAGCGCGACCCCGGTGTCCTGGGCTCGGCCGTCGTTGTCGGCCTCGTCCTCGTTCTGGCTCGCGTCCCCGGGGCCGTCCGTGAGGCCGGCTTCAGCCCCGACCTCGTGGACCGTGTTCCACGTCGTGTTCTGGGCGCCCGTGCTGTCGCCGTCGTCGCATATGGGCACGCACGCGAGTCCATCGACGCCCACGAGCTCGCCGGAGAAGCCCAGCAGGAAGCTGGCGCCGAACAGGTTGCCCGTGTAGTAGGCACGTTGAACGTCGAACTTGTCGATCGTGATCTTGCCCTCGGTGTCCGCGGGCCGGAGATCTTGATCTTTAGGGCTGGACCTCACGAACTCGGTGTCCTCGTTGTACACCAGGTCGCTGCAGAAGCCCTTCTGCGTCAGTAGGGGGTGTCGTTGGTCTCCTTCTCCTCTCCCGCCACGCTCTGGGAGTCCGGCCCCTCCTGAATCCCCGTCAGCACCGTGTCCTCCCCGCCGGCGCTCAAGTGAAGCGCCATGGCGGATGGCGCGGTGACCGTGAGCATCGCTACCGCTAGACAAACCGCAAGTGTTCTCGCCTTCATGGAACGCCTCCTGCCTGGCAGAGCCGTGTCAAGAAGTTCCACTGGGCCTTCAAAAGCTTTCCTGTTGCACGCATCTGGGGGAACACCGAGCTCTGTCGGCGGTGGTGGCTGGCCCCGAGAAGGGGCTGGGGGTTGCCCCCCAGCAGGTGGTGACGCGCGTGATCACTGCGCCGTCGAGGGCGGCGTCATCCGCTGCTCGTTGCGGTCGGCGTCACCGTCGAACGGGTCCACGTCGTACCAGGTGTGCTGGCCGGTCCCGAAGTCGTAGGCCGAGCCGTCGATCTGGAAGCCGGGGATCGGACCGCCGCCGATCGTGCCGGGGTCGTCGCGGTCGACCTCGAACGTGTACATGGTCGCGATCGTGTCTCCCGAGCAGTCGATGCGGCAACTGTGCAGGAACGAGGGGTTCAGCGAGTAGCCACCGGTGTCGGTCCCGCACTGGCTGAAGAAGTCCGAGTCCAGGCCGAGGTCTGAGCCCGGCTCCTCGACCTCGAGCGAGGCTGTGGGGGCCTCGTGCTCGGTCACGACGAACGTCCGCAGGTTCTCGACGAGGGCGTCGACCTCCTCGCCGAGCGTGGTGTCGTCGCCGCCGTCGTCGATCTCGCCGTCCCAGGCGGTCCGCGCCGCGTCGTTCAGCAGAACGTAGATGTTGTTGCCGTCGTATACCGCCGTGTCGGCGTCGTCGAGCTGGCTGTCCTCGAAGACGGTCGGTTCGCGGAGGTAGATCGCCTGCGCGAGGCCGGTGTTCGGACCGTAGCCGGCCTGCTTCATCGTCTTCGCGAACTCCTGGCTGGACGGGCCGCTGCAGCCGGAGGTCTCGTCGACCTCGAGACCGGAGTCGGTCTGGTTGACGTGCATGTCCCACAGCATGGGGTAGGCGCCCGTCGCCTCGATGTTGCCGCCGGAGTAGACGCCGGCGCCGAAGCCGCTGGCGGCGTTGCTGGGACCGACGACCACGTCGTACTCGCCGTCGTCGTTCTTGTCGGTGAACATGCCGACGTTGCCCGAGGTCGAGTACAGGTCCGTCGTCGGGTCGTTGTCGCCGTCGTGCTCGTCGTCCTGCGATCCGTAGAGACCGTACTGTGCGGTCGAGACGCCGCCCTTCGTCGGGGGTGCCCGCTCCTCCACGACGGGCTCGCGCACCGTCAGGGTGCGGTCGACGCTCACGCTCGTGTCGAGGTAGTTGACCCACGGGTCCTTGGTGGCGTCCGTCTCGGTCTGGCCGAGCTCGCTGCAGCCTAGGCCGAGGGTGCGATCCTCGCTGATCGCCACGCGGCTGTTGTCGTCGATGCCGCTGGGGGCCGGCGAGGCGTGGTTGGGCTCGAGCACGTCACCCTTGCGGACCGGTTCGGCGGTCGATTCGGCCTGCTCCTCGGTCTCCTCGATCGGGACGGCGGGCACGTCGGGCGACTCCTGGATGAAGCTGTTCGCGTACCCGTCCTCGCCGTCGTCGATGCTGTAGAGGTTGTCGGTGGACGGTTGGTCGCCGAACGCGGACAGGCGCTGGGGCGGAGTGTAGACGTCCAGGTCGTGCGCCAGGTAGGGCATCTCGGCCCGATCGGAGCCGAAGTCGAAGCCTGGCTCCATGTTGGGGCAATCGGGCTGGTTCGGCGCGATGACCCAGTGCCAGCGCATGTGTTCGCCCTGGTAGCGGCCGCCGTAGGCGCCGGCGAGGCCGACGGCCTCGGACTCCCAGTACCCGCCCTCGGTGGATTCACCGCAGACGTAGGTGGGCGACTCGCACGAGTCGTCGTAGTCGTCGAAGCCGGGATCGGAGGGATCGGGACCCTCGTCGGGCGGGACGTAGAGCAGCGGGGCCTCGCAAAAGCCCTGCTCGCCGGTGGACTGGAACTGGCGGTCGGGCGTGTACCCGCAGATGCTGGCCTCGGTCTCGGGGCTCAACCGCCCGTCGAGGACCCGCGTTTCGATCTCCCTCTGGAGGCGGTCGTCGTCGATGACGTTGCCTTCGTTGTCTTCGAGGAACCCGACGAAGCTGCCGCCGTAGCCCAGGGAGGGAATGACCCAGCCGTTCATCTCCCACAGGTCCGTGTTGCGTTGGACGACGCCGGGCGCGTGGGCCGTCTGCGCCTCGACGACGTAGCTGTTGGACCGGCCGTCCTCTTCCCCGTGCGCGTCCCCGGGGCCGTCGGTGACGCCTGCTTCGGAGCCGGCGGTGTGGGTGGCGTTCCAGGTCAGGTTCTGGGCGGAGACGGCGTCGTCGCCGTCGTCGCACATCGGCTCGCACAAGCCGATCCCGGAGCCGACGAAGTAGGTGCGTTGGACGTCGAAGTCGTCGATGAACCCGTCGTCGACGATCTCCTGGTCGGGCGGGCTCACGAGCTTGTAGTTCGTGTCCTCTTGGTACACGAGCTCGCCGCAGAACCCGTCCGTCGTGGCCGCGTCCGTGGCCTCGTCCGCGCTGATCGTGGCGTCAGCGTCGTAGCACCCCGACTCCTTGGTCCCTACGCCGTAGGGCGTGTCGTCGGTTCCCGTCTCGTCCCCGGCCACCGAGGGGCTCTCGGGGGTTTCCACGGCCCCGGTCGCGACGGTATCTTCGTATCCTGCACTGAAGTGCGTCGCGGCCGACACGGGGACGAACACGGTCACCATCGCGACGGCGACGAGGATAGCGATAGCTTTGCGACTCATCGACTGCCTCCTTGCCTCGGTCTACCGAGGCGTCTCGTCCTACTTGAGTGATGGGGGACAACGGACCTGGGGCACAGAACGTGCAGGGTGGCATAGCTCCGCTGGGCGGTGGAAGACAGCAGAGAAGAGACGGGAGGGGAGGCCGCGCGGAGCGCGGCCATGGTGGTGGCCTCGGGACTACGTCGTGATGATCGTTTGCGCCCCGATGTTGCCGGACTGGTCCCACGCCTTCACGGTGAACTCGCCGGGCGGGCTCAGGATGCACAAGCCGGGACCCCAGTCGTCTCTCGCCGTGGTCACCAGGGGCGTCGAGTCGACGTCGCGGTTGGCGGGGTCGTAGGTGTCGAAGCTGACCGAGTTCCCGTTGGGTCGGGTCACCTCGAACGTCTCCACCGGCTCGCCGTACTCGAGGGCGACACCTTCGGTGCATTCGTCGTCCGCGTTCTCACCGCGCGGGAAGACGTCGTCGGGCATCTCGAAGGACTTGTAGACGGTCGCGCGCGGCGGCGTCGTGTCGTGGTAGGGGCACAGGTCGGTGCCGGCGTTGCCGGGGTTATCGCTATCGCATGTGCTCGGCGTGTTCGGCCGGAAGTTGGCGTCGTTGAGGTAGTTGTTGACGTTCGCGTAGACGAAGGCCACGCCGAGCGTGTTGCCGGTCTCGTCGAGGGCGCGGAGCACGGCGCCGTAGGGGGCGTCGGGGACGAGCAGCGTGTTGACCGGGATCTCGAACCCGTCCTCGGGCGTCGTGTCGCCGCGGTAGAACTCGTAGTAGGCGCCGGACAGCGGGAACGGGGGCTGGCACAGCGAGGAGGAGGCGGGCCAGGCGAACGTGTGCGCGAAGCCGAAGTGGACCTCAGAGACATCGCTCGCGTTCTCGCCACTGAACCCGACGGGGACGAAGAAGCTGCCGGTCGCCTCGAAGATGCCGTTCTCGAGGTCGTTGTGGTTCACCGGGAAGGGAGCCTCGAACTCGAGATCGGCTTGCTCGGTGGGGTTGGCGAAGCTCTTCGCTCCCTGGCACTGGAAGAACTTCAGGTTCTGGACGTCGTCGTCCGGTTCGCTGTCGCCGTCGTCGTCGGTGCAGACGTTGTCGCCGGGAGCCTGACCGTCGATGATCCCGTCGTCGTGGTGCGTGCAGCTGGCTTCGTTGTCGTCGGGAGCCTCGCCGCCGCGCTCCTCGGCGTCGAGCCCCAGCGTGCTGAGGCCTTCGTTGACGGTCGGATCGTCGGTCTCTCCTCCGGGACCGAGGATCTGCCAGACGTTGTCGTAAGCAAGCTCGTTGAGGTCCGCCGCCGTGCTCTCGTGCGCGGACACCTGCCCGGGAACAGACATCGAAAGCATCGCGACGGCGACGAGGATCGCGGTCGAGGTTCGGTTCACTGGCTCGCCTCCACATGCACGACCCGCAGATGAGGTCTTTAGGTTTTCGGGGTCACGGGGAGCCACAGCCCCCGCGGCGTCGCCGGAACGGGTTGGCGATCCGGCACAGGGAGACCCTCCCGAGGGTGGGGTCGGCTCGCGCTGTAAGGATAACAAACGGGGGGACCACCAAGCACGCGAAGGGACGCTAGGGCACAAAGGAGAGCAGCTGCCGTGACAACGCCGCCCGGCGGCGAGTCACAGGCCCTTCGTGGCCATGGCGATCCTTCGTGTCCTTCGCGGCCCCTGCTTAACCAGACAGCCGGGGGTCGGCTAAGCAAAAGTCTAATAGGTCGACTCGCTTCGGCGAGACGTCATCATGGGAACCCGAGCCCGATGCGCCCTCCTGGTCGCCGTGATCGCGGGTTTCGCGTTGGCCTCCGGCCTCGTCGCCGCTCAGGAGGGCGACGCCGCCGAGGACGAGCTCACCGGCCCCACGGAAGCCACGATCGAGGTTCGCTTGGGTCCGGGCCAGGACGATCCGTTCGCGACCCATCCCGAAGAGATGACGGTCGGCCCCAACACCGAGGTGACCTTCCACGTCGTCAACGTCGGGGGGGTCGCCCACGACTTCGCGTTCCTCAGCCAAGACTTCGAACACGCCGAGGAGGACGTCCGGCAGCGCGAAGACGGCAACGGCGAGGCGGTCAAGACGCCGCTGCTCGACCCCGGTGAGGAGTACAACCTCACCGTCACGTTCGGCGAGGATTACGAGGGCGAGGTCGGCTACATCTGCTCGGTTCCCGGTCACCAGTCCCAAGGCATGGAGGGCACGCTCGCCGTCGGCGCGACCGGTGGCGGCGAGGAGGGCGGCATCGAGGACTTCGGTGTCGACTACCTCGCCTACTGGGTCGGTGTCATCTCCTTCGTCATCATCTTCATCGTCCTGTTCGCCACGTTCTTCTTCCTCCGCTACGGCGAGTCCAAGAACGTGACCGATCATCGCGCCGGTGGCCCCGAGACGATCACGGTGGCCGCAGGCGCCGCGGAAGGCGACGAGCGCGAGATGGTGGAGCCCATCCTGCCCTCGCCCGGCCGCGTGGCGCAAGTCCTGATCGCGGTGGCTCTGATCGGGCTCGGCATCTACCTGATCTTGTGAGGTGTTCGAGTGGCGAGAGAGCCCGGCGACGTCGTCCGACACGAACCGGCCGAGGCCCCGCTTGGCGTGGCTGTCGCCATCGTGTTGCTGACGATCGTGGAGCTCGCGTTCGTGGGCCTGTTCTCGGCCGGCGTCGTGCTCGGCTGGAACTCGCCCAACGCTCAACAGATCCTCACGTTCTGGCTCGCTAGCGCGTTCCTCGTGCTGGGCGTCATCCTCGCCCTCTACCGCCGCTTCTACCTCGACGACATCATCGTCGTGAAGCAGCGGAAGGAGAAGTGGGAAGACCTGCTGTGAGAACCATGCCAGGAGACGGATTCGATCGGAGGAGCTTCGTGAAAGCCTGTGCCGGTGTCGGGGCAGGCGGTGCCGTGACCGCCGCCGGGTTCGGCATGCTGCAACCCGTGTCCGACGTCGGCGTCGAGATCGTCAACATCTCGTACCCTGGCATGCGCGTCCTCCCCGGCTCGCCGGCGCCCTACGGCCTGCCGTTGATCCCGCTGGAGATCACCGACGACGGGATCCTCCGCGGCCGGCCCGACGCCGCCGAGGACCAGCTCAAGTGGTACAAGTATTGCTCTCACGAGCGCGCGCCCGGGACGTTCCAGGGCTTCGAGTCCGACAACGTCCTCCGCTACGACGTCAGCGAGGAGAAGGTCGCCAAGGGCTTCGACGCCTGGTTCACCGAGCACATCGACGAGGAGGTCCACTACAGCGACTTCCCGAAGGACACGCCCGACGAGCAGTGGGAGGGCTACCCCGGATCGGGCGCCGCGTTCCGATGGCGCTCGGAGGGCGTCGAGCCCGAGAGCAAGATCAGCGGCATCATCGTTCGAGCCCCGAAGGAGGAGCTGGGGTTCATGTCGACGGTCCCCACGCCGATCGCGGACGAGATCCGCGAGGGCTGGTTCCCCGAGCATCCGGACGACCCGGATGACATCTTCATGGCCTGCTGCTCGTTCTGCACGCACTTCTGCTGCGTGCCGGACTTCCACACCGCCGAGCTGGCGATCTCGTCCGGTTACGGCGACACGATCTTCTGCACCTGCCACCTGTCCCGCTACGATCCGTTCCAGATCGAGACGTACAACCGCACGATCTTCGAGTACCCCGACGCCGGTCCCGGTGGCGGCGGCGGGGGCGGAGGCGGCGAGGGCGGAGGTGGGCACTAGCCTTGAGTCCGGACGGCGTCGAAGCTCGCCGTGACGACGACTTCACCGAGCCCGGCCCAATCGCCAAGCTCCTGCTGGCGGCCTTCGCCTGGCTCGACGAGCGCTACCGCATCCGCAACTACGCGGACAGCATCCAGCACTTCTACCATCAGCTGAACTTCGAGCTCCCGCGCACGCACACGGAGAAGTACAACCTGCGCGTCATCTGGTACTGGTACCCGCTGTACGCGCTGGGCTCGATCGTGTTCCTGGCGTTCATCTTCGCCACGATCTCCGGCATCCTGCTCACGTTCTACTACATCCCGTCGACGTCCTCGGTCATGATGGAGGGCGTCGGCGAGGCGACGCAAGCCTGGCAGTCGGTCGCCTTGATCATGACCGAGATGCCGCTGGGCTTCATGATCCGCGCCGTCCACTTCTGGAGCGCGATGGTCATGGTGTCCGCGGTCGTGCTGCACATGGCCCGCGTCTACTTCACGCAGGCGTACAAGAAACCGCGCGAGCTGAACTGGCTGCTCGGCGTCGTCCTGTTCCTGCTCACGCTCGGGCTCGGTTACACCGGCTACATCCTGCCCTGGAGCCAGCTGTCGTTCTGGGCCGGCCGGATCGGGTTGGAGATGTCGTTGTCGACACCGATCCTCGGCAAGTGGCTGGCCGGGCTGCTGTTCGGGGGCGTCGAGCTCGGACAGGAGACCGTGACGCGGATGTACGTCTTGCACGTCATCCTGCTACCGCTTTTGACGTTCGGCGCCTCGATCGCTCACGTCGCCATCGTCTGGTGGCAAGGCATCGCGGAGCCGCACTGAGGAGACGACGATGACCACGCCCACACCGTTCACACGGCATCCGACGACGGGGAGGGGTCCGCAGTGAGCCTGAAGGCCCTCACCCAGGAGTACGTGGAGGAGGCCGAACGCATGGACAACCAGCGCCGGGATGAGAAATCCCTGCGCCCGGTCGAGGGCTTCCCCTTCTGGCCCCACGAGATGGTGCGCAACATCGTCATCGTCTGCTTCTTCACCGCGGCCCTGCTGTACCTGGCCGCGTTCATGCCCTACTTCCTCGAGGGACCGGCCAATCCGGCCGGCCAACCCGAGGTCATCCTGCCGGACTGGTACCTCCTGTGGTCCTACGGGCTCCTCAAGCTGGGCAACGACTTCCAGCTGTTGAACGGCCCCGAGGGCGCCTGGGTCGGCGAGTGGTGGCACGTCTGGGACCGCCAGTGGTGGACCCCCTGGGACATGGGCCCCAGCACCGCCATCGTGCAGCTCCCGATCATCGGGCCGATGAACGCCAAGCTGATGGGTCTGATCGGGCTCCACACACCGTTGCTGATCCCGCTGTTCCTGATCCCGTTCCTGGATCGGGGGAAGGCCCAACGCCCACAGGAGCAGCCGTTCACGACCTCCGTGGGCGTGTTCGCGCTCGGCGTCCTGACGATGGCCAGCGTCTACTCGATCAACAACGTGATCTACAACCGCTGGCCCGTCACGGCCACCAAGTTCGGCCAGGACCTGATCGGTCCCTTCTTCCAGTTCTTGCAGTGGGATCTTTTGAGCTGGATGACGGTGCTGTTACCGCTGACCTTGGCGGTGCTCACGTACGTCGGCATCAAGACGTGGCGTGAGCGCATGATGGACGAGGGCGACCGTGTCTTCAAGCTGAACCGCAACTACTACCGCGTGCGGTGAGGCCGATGTTCGAGCTGCCCGCTCGCCGGTTCACGGAGGCGACGGGCGTCCTGCTGGCGATCGCCACCGCCGTCCTCGGGCTGGGCCTCGAGCGCCTGGCCCGGGGATCGCGGCGGCTGGGCGCCGGCCTGATCCTCGCTGGGGGTCTGTTGACGGCTCTGGCGTTCAGTCTGCGAGTGGAGGAGGATCCCGGTCGGGAGACGTTGCTGCTCGTCGTGCGCGACGAGTGCGCGCACTGCGACGAGGCTCGGGCGATCCTGCGCGATGCCCAGGCCGAGCTCGGCTTCGCCTTGTGGGAGGTCGACGTGACCGAGGACGAGCGCCTGCGGGATCGATGGTTGCAGGAGGTCCCCGTCCTCGTCCGGGACGGTCGCGTCGAAGCGACGCTGGAGGTTCGGCGTGAGGACGTCGATTCGGCGCTCGAACGGGCCTGAAACCGCCGAGGCCCCCCGACCAGGAGGGAAAAGCTTATCAAATAGGCGTTCTTGAATGGGTTTGATGGCTAGCGGTAAGGTAGCCTTCTTCCACGATAGGAAGGGGTACGGTTTCATCGAAACCCCCGAGGCCGACGACGACGTCTTCTTCCACATGGACGACATCGACGGCCCTGAGCCCCAAGAGGGCGAAGAGTTCGAGTTCGAGATCGAAGAGGGAGAGCGCGGTCTCCGCGCCACCGACCTCACCCGCACCGACAGCGGTGGCGGCGGAGGCTTCTAAGCCTCACCGATCTCCGATACCGAGACAAACACAGCGAGGTTCGACAATGCCGAGCGGGAAAGTCACGTTCTTCCACGACCGGAATTCTTCCACATGGACGACATCGAAGGCGGTGAGCCCCAAGAAGGGGACGAGTTCGAGTTCGAGATCGAAGAGGGCGACCGAGGCCTCCGCGCCACCGACATCAGCCGCCTCGACAGCGGCGGAGGCTTCTGAGGTCGCCTGACGGCGGGCGATCGTTGCTCCAACGGAGCCCCACCATGCCGAGCGGGAAGGCCACGTTCTTCCACGACCGGAAAGGATACGGCTTCCTCGAGACGACCGACGCCGACGATGATCCCTTCTCCCACCTGGAGGACATCGACGGCCCCGAGCCCCAGCAGGGCGAGGAGTTCGCGTTCGAGATCGAGGAGGGCCCCCGCGGGTTGCGGGCCAAACAGCTGGACCGGATCGAGACCGGCGGTGGCGGAGGCACCTAGCCTGTAGCGATCGTCCTACCCCACACGATTCTTCCACATGGACGACATCGAAGGCGGTGAGCCCCAAGAAGGGGACGAGTTCGAGTTCGAGATCGAAGAGGGCGACCGAGGCCTCCGCGCCACCGACGTCGAGCGCCTCGACAGCCCCTACTGACCGGTCTCGCCTTCCCCGGCTGCGTCCGCGAGGACGCCTAGCCCACGTCGATCCTCGGATCGACCTGGGCCTTCCCTTTGTCCCTTCTCACTGGACCGCCGCTCGCCAGACTTAGCTTTGCGCCCGTCACGACCGCTGGCGCATCTCAGCGAGCACGGGCATCTCCTCGATGCGGTCCTCGTCGAGCTTCGTCCAATCGATGCCCTCCGGCGCGGGCGGCGTCTCGTCGACACGGATCGCCTCCTCGGGGCTGACGACGAGCGACAGCGGGACGTCGGTGTCGTCGCGCGGTAGGCCGTCGACGATCTGGACCGGGTGGACGGTGGTGGCGACGGGCGTGTCCGGGTGGCCGAGCTCGCGCAAGATCGCGTACTCGAGGTCGGTGTAGCCCTCGCCCTTGCCCGCGCGGCGGCCCTCGCGGGTGACGGCGACGCTGCCGGCGACGATCGCGTCCATGGCGGGCAGCTCGTCGAGGTCGACCGGTTCGGCGTGGGCGTCCATCTGCGAGAGCTTGGCTGCGTCCGCCAGGTCCTCGGCCGCGATCGCGTCGGGGTCCAAGCGCTTGAACCCACCCCGCAGGCGCGGGGTCGGGACGAACACCCTGGTGCCGGCCTCGAGCAGGGCCTGGCGCACGAAGCGTTGGGGCGCGTCGGGGTTGACCTTGACGCGGTCGGCCTCGCGCAAAAGCGGCTGGTCGACGAGCCGGGCGGCGGCATCCTGGGCTCCGGCGAAGTTCGGGATCCGTCCCTGGGGCGGGAAGGGGAACCGGGCCAGGCCCTCGTCCTCGAGCGTGGACCAGACGCGCTCGCGTGCGGCCTGCTTCGTGTCGAAGGGCATCGGTCGGCCTAGTCGGACCTGGCCTACGACGTTTGCGGCCTGAGGGGACGGCTGGGTGAAGCGCCCGTCCGTTCACCAACAACGCCTAAGTAGCCGGAGGGTGAGTAGCGAGCGAGCATGCGACGGGTTGGAGCGATCCTGCTGGCGGCGGTGATGATCACGACGCCGATGGCCTCGGCCCTCCCGACCCCCGGCCTGTTCGGGGAGGAGGCCCGCACGGTCACGGGACGGCTGTTCCCGGAGGCGATGGAGACGAACGACTTCGCGTCCCTGGAGGACGCGCTCGACGGGCTCGAGACCCTCGAGGAGGAGAACCCCGACCTCGTGACCTACCACGAGATCGGGCCATCCTACGGCTGGGACAACGCAGCCGGCGGTCACGACACGTTCCCGACGTTCGCCGTCACGGTCACGAACGAGGCGTCGACCGTGCCCGAGGACGAGAAGCTGAACGTCCTGTTCATGCTCTCGATCCACGGCAACGAGAAGGGTGGCCGCGAGGGGGGTCTCCGCGTCATCGAGGACTTCGCCAAGGCCACCAACGACGAGACGGACACCGGCGTGGCGACCGAGGACCGGCTCGCCATGCTGGACTACACGCGGTTGATCTTCCTATTCCCCAACCCCGACGGTTGGACTCACGAGCAGGCGGAGTACCGGCAAAACGACGCCGAGTACCTCTCCGTCGCCGGCGTCGAGACGCAGAACTACGTTCGCGGCAACGGCAACGGGACCGACCTCAACCGCCAGGCCCCGACGACCGGCTGGAGCCGCGGCAACACGACCGAGCTCTCGCACGCCGCGCTCAAGGAGCCGGAGACGCGGGCGTTCTGGACGTGGCTGACGACGAACTTCACGGACATCCACCTCGCCAGCGACCTGCACGGCATGCTCTACCCGGCCAACGCGTTGATCGACTCCAGCCGCGAGGTGCAGTGCGTGAACCCGCCCAACGTCGCCGGCGAGGGCGAGGTCTGCCTGCGTGAGGGCAACTTCGTGTTGACGATGCTGCCCGCCGCGCAGATGGAGCCGGCCGAGGTCAAGGTCACGACCGCGCTCGCCGAACTCATCAAGCAGCGGCTGAACGCCAACCCGAGCTTCGCCGAGTGGAACGCCGCGCCCGAGGCCGGCGCCTGGGGCGGCGAGTTCAACGACTGGGGCACCGTGTGGGACACGATCGGGTACGTCGACTCCGGGTTCTCCAGCGACTTCTTCGCCCAGAACGACGGCCTCGACGCGCCCGGCGTCGACTTCGAGTTCGCCTACAACCATATCACGTTCGACAACTACTACCCCGGCGTCTCGCAGCGGATGAACGCCTACCACATCGAGACGACGCGCACGATCGTCGGCTCGTTCATGGACGTCGCCGCCGAGACGTTCCATGTCGAGATCGAGACCAACGGCACCGAGACGGCCTACGTCCCGACCGAGGACCTCGCGACGAGCGAGGACAACGACGAGCTGACCGGGTGGGCGTCGATCAACGACGCCGACGACAACTGGGACTGGGAGAACGACGGCTACAACGCCACCCCCAACGCCTACTTCGAGGATCGGCAACCCTACCTCGTCGACGACGGCGAGGCGAACCCGGCTCAACCGCTGGCCCCCGAGGCTTTCGGCTCCCTCGACCGGGTCGACAACCTCGTCGTCCCGGGCAGCGCGGCCGAACGCATCCTCGGCAACGAGGACGCCGTCGCCGCGCTCGAGACTTTCGTCGAGGACGGCGGCAACCTGCTGTTGACCGACAGCGCGCTCCGCCTGCTGGCGCCCTTGGGCGTCGTCGCCGAGAGCGCGATCGACGAGGCGAGCGTCTACGCCGGTCACACGAACTTCGTGGACCGCGACCACGAGCTCGCCGACGGCGTGCGCGGCCTCGCCCGGCAGACGTTCGAGCCGATGCCGCTGGGCTTCGAGGAGGGCGAGAACGCCCCGGCGTGGTTCGTCGACCGCTCGGACCTCGAGGACGCCGACGGCGAGACCGTCGGCCAGCTCGACGAGGATCAGGTCAACCTCGGCCAGGTCACGAAGGGCGAGGGCGAGATCAGCTTCGTGGGGGCGCTTTTGCCCAACCCCAGCGAGGCGTACTACCATCCCTACGGGCTCGCCGACTACGCTACGACGTACACGGGCAACCAGATCGTCCGCAACGCGCTCGACTGGCAGATGTCGGTCGACCGGAGCCCGCGCGAGAACACGACGGACCCGAGCCCGATCACCGGCGAGAACAGCGCCGACGGCGAGGAGCTCGACGCCGCGAGCACCGACGCCGACGACGGGCCGATGCCGGTCCCGGGCTTCGGCATCCTGGCGGTCCTCTCGGCCCTGGCGGCCGCGTTGACCGCTCTGCGACGGCAGCGCTGGTGACCGAGGCCCGTCCTCATCCGGCTCCGGGTCGAAGCTGGTCGGCCCGGAGCCGGGACCGCACCACGAGCACAGCGCCAGCGAGGACGACAGCCGCCAGGGCCGCGTAGGCCCCAACCGTGACCCAGCTGGCCGCCGAGAGCGTGCCGACGCTGGCGCGCGCGATCAGGTTGGCCGGGTCCTGGGGCGCCAGCAGGCTGGCCAACCCCAAGCCGAGCACGAGCACCGTGTAGACGGCCTGCGTGGGGCCCTCGCGCTGGGTGAAGGCGGCCACGAGCGTGCCGCACCCGGACAGCAGGGCGCCCAGCACGGTCGCCGTCAGGAGGACGACGTCCAGCCGGGCGACCGGCAGCCCGTTGACCGGCAACAGCAGGACCCAGGCGGCCACCTGCGCGGGCACGAGCAGCACGGGCGCGGCGAGCTTGCCGAGCACGATCTCGGTGCTGGTGAGCGGGCTGGCCTGCAGCAGCGGGAGCGTGTTCTCGTTGATCTCGTCGCTGAGCGAGTCGGCGGTGATCGCTCCCGCCGAAGACGGGCGTCGCGACGAGGAGCGGGATCAGGACGCTGTAGGCGAACGTGAACGCGACGTTGGGCTGGGCCTCGGACTCGGCGTACGTGATGATCGGGTGCTCCAGGCGGTCGGCGTTGTCCTCGCGCAGCTGGCGCTCGTAGTCCTCGAGCGAGGTTTTCAGCTCGGTGACGAGCAACGAGGAGACGATCTCGCCTTCCGGTACCGTGGCCGAGACGACGCGTGGGGGATCGGGCCCGGGATCGTGCTCGTGGACGACGCCGGAGACCCGGCCATCGCGGAACGCCTGGAAGGCCTCGTCGGTGTCCATCTCGACCGGTGCGAGGTGGCCGCTGGCCTGCAGGGTCTCGTCGAAGGTGCCGTTGCCGGTGTAGGCGACCTTCATCTCGGGGGCGACCCCGACGGCGCCGGGGGGGGAAGGCCGCGGCCTGATCCTCCTCGTCGAGCATGGCCTCGTCCCTATAGACCTGGGCGGCGGTCTCGAGCCGGTCGGCGGCGGCCTCCGATCGGTCGCTGTCCGGGCTCCAGACGATGCGGTTCCCGGAGACGATGACGTCCGGGGCTCGATCCTCGCCGGCGTGCACCAGGGAGGGATCGCTGTCGACGACGGCGGCCACGGGCGAGCCCTCCTCGGTTTAGACCGCGTACAACCCCTGGTCGGGGTGGACCCCGCGATCCTGGGCGACGGGCCAGATGCCGCCGACAAGCGCGCCGAGGACGACGATCGCGACGAGGAGGCGTCGGTCGGTGAGGCGCTGGTAGCGGGCGATCTCCTGCCGGGCGACGTCCAGCGCGTCCGCCAACGCTTCAGGCCTCCGCGAGGTTCCGCAGCACCTGGTCGAGCCCGGGCAGCGCGGACTCGACCTCGAGCACCTCGCCTCCGTCGGCGCGCACCTCGTCGATGGCGTCCTCGACCTTGGGCCAGGCCTCGACGGTGGCCTCGTGGGCGCCCCCGCGGGCCGAGCTGCCACCGAACGGGCTCGTGGCGCGGATCGTGTAGCGCTTGGCGCCGGCCGCCTCGCGCAGCTCGGGCACGGAGCCGCGCAGCTGGACCCGGCCCTCGTGCATGACGAGCACCTCGTCGCACAGGGCTTCGACCTGGGCCAGATCGTGGGCGCTGAGCAGCACGGCTTTGTCGTCGTCGCGCAGCTCCCGGACGAAGTCCTCGAGCTCGCGCGCGGTGACGGGGTCCAGGCCGCTGGTCGGCTCGTCGAGCAACAGGACCGGCGGGTCGTGGAGCAGGGTGCGGGCGAGGGCGACCTTGCGCCGCATGCCCTTGCTCATCGTGCCGATGCGCTGGCTGCGGGCCTCCGCGGACAGGCTCAGGCGATCGAGGACGCGGTCGCTGCGTTGGCGGGCCACGTCGTCGGGAACGTCGTAGAGATCGGCGAAGAAGGCCAGGTACCCGCGTGGGGTGTGCTCTTCGTAGAGGGCCGAGGCCTCCGTGAGCAGCCCGATGCGCCCTCGTGCCCAGGGCGTCACGGTGGCTTGGCCTTCGAGCTCGACGGAGCCGCTGGTCGGCTCGACGAGCCCGGCCAGCATCTTGATCGTGGTCGTCTTGGACCCCGTTGGCGCCCACGAGCCCGACGATGCGGCCCGGTTCGAGGTGGATGTCGACGTCGTCGACGACCTCGACCCCCCGGTAGGCCTTCGAGACGTCCCTGGCCCTCAGCATCTGGTTTGGGTGACGAGCCGTTGGCCTTTGAAGCCCGGTGAGGGGTCCGGAACGAGCCGTTAGGCGAAGTACTCGGGCTCGTTCCCGGATCTCCACTTGATGTTGCAGCCCTGGCTGGGGGTCTGGTCCTCGGGTCGGTCCTCGCCGGCGAGGACACGATCGACGGCCTCGGTCAGATCCTCGCCGGTGACGGGCTCGTCGTTGCCGGGTCGGCTGCCGTCGAACTGGCCGCGGTAGAACAGCTCGAGATCCCCGTCGAAGAGGAAGAAGTCGGGGGTGCAGGCGGCCCGGTAGGCTTGGGCGACCTCCTGGGTCTCGTCGAAGCAGTAGGGGAAGGTGAAGCCCTTCCCTTCGGCGAGGTCGGCCATCTGGTCGGGAGCGTCGTCGGGGTACTCCTCGGGATCGTTGCTGGAGATGGCGACCACGCCCACGCCTCGGTCTTGGTATTCTTTAGCCTTCTCGGCGAAGGTGTCGACGATGTGCTTGACGTAGGGACAGTGGTTGCAGAGGAAGGCCACGAGGACCGCGGGCCGGTCGCTGTGGTGCTTCAACGTCACGGTGCCCTCGTCGGTGAGCGGGTTCTCGTCGGGCAGCGAGAAGTCGGGGGCGCGTGTGCCGAGCGGCAGCATCTGCGACGGCGTCACGGTCATGGCGGCCCGAACGCCGGACGGCCCCTTGAACGTGTCCCGGGCGATCAGGGGACGTACCCGACGACCGGCAGGTCGACGATCGTGTCGGGCAGGTCGATGCGGCCGGGGATCTGGGGGACGTCGGAGGGTCCCACGCAAGCGATCGCCGGGCAGACGAGGACGGTGTAGCTTTGCGGGACACCGTTGCCGTTGTCGTCGCTGGCGGACAGGAAATAGCCGGGTCCGCCCAGGTGCGTGTTGACGCCGCCCTCGGCCTCGGTCCGGTCGAACTGGGCGTCGTTGCCGTCGTCGCTGGCTTGGACGTCCTGATAGAGGACGGCCTCGCCGGGCACGCTGGGCTCGATCAGCGTCCGCGCCCTCGTGTCGCGGTCTTGCCCGTCGCGGCGTTGCTTGTCCTCGTCGGTCACGGAGACGACGCCCTCGGTCTGGACGTACCGGGTCTCGAAGGCGACGGTGTCGAAGGCGCCATCGTCGTCCTCGTCGCACAACTGCACGGTGCCGGCGTTCAACGCCGGATGCAGGATGGGGATCGAGGCGGCGCGGAAGGTCTCGCAATCGGAGGTCAGTCCGTCGGCGGCCGCTGTGGGCACGCCGGCGATCAACCCGAGGGCGAGGAACAGGATGAAGAGCCTACGCATGGCGCCAAGGGGTAAGTCCGCTTGGTGGCTTGTCAAACCGTGTCTGTCACCGGCGTGGGGTAAGACCGGCCTAGGGGGAGCCCGCGCAAGGCTTTTCCCGGCCTCTCGGGGTGCAGGGGCGTGGTCCGGATCGGCGTCCTGGCCGTGCAAGGTGCCTTCGAGGAGCACGAGCGCGTGCTCGATCGTCTCGTGAGCGATGGTGAGGTCGTGCAGGTCCGTCGCCGCGAGCAGCTGGCGGACGTGGACGGGTTCGTGTTGCCCGGCGGCGAATCGACGACGATCGAGAAGCTGCTCGACGCCGGGGACCTGCGGGAGCCGTTGGCTCGGCGCATCGCGGAGGGAGCGCCGACGATGGCGACCTGCGCGGGCGCCATCCTGCTCGCCAGCGAGGGCGACGAGGAGGTCGAGACCACCGACACCGAGCTGTTGGGCGCACTGGATGCCTCGATCGAACGCAACGCGTTCGGGCGGCAGCGCGAGAGCTTCGAGACCGAGCTCGCCTGCCCTGCACTGGGTGGGGAGCCGTTCCCGGCGGTGTTCATCCGCGCTCCCGCCTTCGCCGACACGTGGGGCCGAGCCGAGCCGTGGGCCCGCCTGGACGATGGATCGATCGTCGGCGTCGAGCAGGGCAGCGTGCTCGCGTTGAGCTTCCACCCGGAGCTCAGCCCAGATCCCCGGGTTCACCGGTACTTCCTGTCGAAGCTCGACGACGGGGACGAGGGCTGAGGCTCGGCCGCGTAGGGGAACCGGCGAAAGCCCCTTCTATGGGGTCCGCGTCTGCATACGTGTGGTCGACGAGTCGACCGTGCGGGACGCCCTCAAGCAGGTGGACGACCCCGAGCTGCCGGTGTCGATCGTCGACATGGGCCTGATTTACGCGATCGAGGTCTCCGAGGCCGAGCCGGCCCAGGTCGAGATCGACATGACGTTCACCGCGATGGGGTGCCCGGCGATGGACTTCCTCAAACACGACGTGCGCGAAGCGGTGGCGGCCGTCGACGGCGTCGGCAGCGTCACGATCAACACCGTCTGGGATCCGCCCTGGACGACCGACCGCATGAGCGAGGAGGCCCGCGACGTCCTGCGGACCGCCGGCGTCACGGTGTGAGCGGTCGGACCCAGCGAGGAAGACGGGGCTTGAAGGGCCCGGTTGCGCATCCGCCAGCGATGGCGACGAAGACGCACGGGACCACGGCGGAGGAGAGCGACGAGCCGCGGTTGCTCGTCACGAACCTTTTCGCCTTCCTTCAGGGGCTGGTCGGGCTGGTCGCGATGTTCGCGCCCACCGAGGCCGGGGCTGCCCTCGGGCGTGGGTTCTCTCTGACAGCGGGCGCGATGATGATCGTGGGCGCGGTCGGCATCAGGTCGCGCCAGCGCTGGGGATGGACGATCGGCGCCGTGTTCGACGTCGTCTACCTGGTCGCCGCGACTGGCGTCGTCGGCTGAGTGGCCCTCAGGGCACGTCGTCGGTGTCGACCGACAGCTCGCTGCGCGGCTCGGCGATGCACAGCAGCACGTAGCCGTCCTCCTTCTCGCCCTCGGTGAGGATCATGCCCTCGCTCTGGTCGACATCGCCCTCGACGCGGGCGGCGCACACCGAGCAGGTGCCCATCCGGCACGAGTAGGGGAGGTCGAGGCCGGCCTCCTCGGCCTTCGACAGGACGTACTCGTCCTCGGCGACCTCGATCGTGAGGTCCTCGTTCTCGAAACGGACCTCGTGTCGCTCGGGCATCGGGCAGGCCAAGCCGACCGGTGTTCATAAGCCTCACCGTCGCCTCGTGGCCTCGGGTCGGAGGCGAACAGGACCAACGGTCCCCAACGCGAAGTCTCACGGCCCACCGCGCGGTGGACACCGGCTCGTGCGCCCGCGTGAGGGCCTGGCCGGCGTGAGTGCCCCCGTCGAGATCGCTGCCACATGGGGGGGTCTGTTCTTCTCTGGCCAGGTGCGGTCGCTGGACTGGTTGACGATGGGGACCTGCGAGATCGACCTCGGCGGGACCGCCAGCGACGCCGACCCCCTCGACCGCGAGGGGCCGACCTACGAGGACAGCGGCGAGCTGGTGCGGTTGCCCTTGCAGCGGTTCTGTTGGACGATCTGCCACCAGCGCGTGCTCGGGTTCGAGGTGCAACGCGGGCCCGGGCTGGGCACAGGTCTGCTCGCGCGCAGGCTCGAGCTGACCGCCGAGCCCGTCGCGGCGGACAGACGGCCCGCCGACCGCGAGGGTCCCCCCGAGGCGACCCGATCGGGGGACGAGCAGGCGGCCAAGCCCAGCATCGAGGACCTCATCGAGGAAGCACGCGCCTCTCGGCTCCCCGACACCGGCGGCCGTTGACGACAACCCTTTTCTCTGGGACGTGCAATAGTCTCATGATGGCCGAGGAGCCGCCCAAGCCCCAGCGCAGCGACGAGGAGGTCAAGACCGCCGTCGCCAACGGGGAGACGATCGAGTCCGTCGAGGAGATGAGCCCCGGCTACCTCGAGTCGCTGAAACGGCTCATGCTGGTCCAGGCCGACACCGAGCTCATGTCCGTCCTGTGCTACCAGCCGGTCGCCAACACGGCGCCCACGCTGGACACGCGGATCTCGGCCTCGGCCATCGTCCAGGACGAGGCCGGGCACGCCAACATCATGTACCGGCTGCTCGAGGATCTGGGCGAGGACAAGCACGAGCTCGTGTACGAGCGGGAGCCCCACGAGTACAAGAACATGCACTTCTTCGACTACCGGCTCCACAACTGGGCCGAGCTGGCCGTCGCCAACGCCCTCTTCGACCGGGCCGGCGCCGTGCAGCTGGGCGACATCAGCGAGCACTGCTCCTATGGTCCCTGGCGGCGAGCGCTGAAGAAGGTCGACGTCGAGGAGCGGTTCCACCAACGCCACGGCGACGTCTGGATGAAGCGCCTGGCCAACGGGAACGAGAAGACCAAGCAGATGCTGCAGGACGCCGTCGACCGCATGTGGCCCCACGGCGTCGAGTGGTTCGGGCCCGAGAACCGCCAGTCCACGCACGTGCAGGACATCATCGACTTCGGCCTGCGCTCGATGACGAACGACGAGATGCGGTACGAGTGGTACGACCAGGTCATCCCGAAGCTCGAGGACCTGGGTCTCGAGGTCGACGCCCACGCCGACGAGGACGAGCGCGGCGGATGGTACATCGGCTACGACCCCGACTGGGACGAGGTCATCCAGCGGTTCAAGAACCGCGGCCCGCACATCGAGGAGTACGTCGAGATCCTGCGCAGCGGTCAAAACGGGTTCGCAGCCAAGGCGACGGCCTAGTCCCGCTCGGCGAGCAACGCGTGAAGGCCCGGCAGGGCGGCGGCGAGCAGCCCGGTCAAGACGACCACCTCGCCTGCCACGATGGCGGCCCCGAGATCGAGGCGCTGATCCAGGAGCAACCCGGGCGCGGGCACCTGGACGAGCACGAACGCGAACCCCGACAGAGCCGCGGCTCGTCGCCAGCCCCGGCAGCGCGCCGCCAGGACCGCGAACGCCACGAGGAACGGGCCGCCGAGGCCGAGACCGACGGCTGCCGGCCCGTTGACCGGCACGCGGGCGAGGGCGCCCAGCACGCCGAGCGTGAGCTCCTGCGCTAGGAGGGGGACGAGCACGGCGAAGCCGCCGACCGCGAGCACCGCTTGGCTTACCCAGTCCGGCAGGTCCCTGCGGCTCGACGACCACGCGCCGGCGACGAGCAGGAACGCGACCAGCGCCACGAACGCCTCGTGGACGACGAGGAGCCCGAGGGCAGCCAGCGCGAGGGCGATCGCGGCGGCACCGGCCCGGTCGGGATCGACGGCGGACAAGCCGTCCCTTATCAGGGCGGGAAGGCGACCGTCGCCGGCCAGCCATGCAGCGACGAGCCAGGCGAGCACGCCGGCGGCGACGAGCCATGCCCCCTCGGCGGTGCCCCAGACGATCGCCACGAGCCCGAGCACCGTCAGCCAGGTGACGAGAGTCCGGCGTTGCTGGGGGGCCTGGCCGGCCACACGCGTGTCCTGCTCGCTCGGGCCTGGTGGAACCGCCGGAGACCCTTTCGCTCGGCGACGCTGGCGGTAGACGAGCCCGGCGAAGCCGAGGCCGGCGACCACGACGAGCCCCCAACCGGCCGCCTGCCCGGTCTCCTCCCAGCCCTCTTGGGCGACGGTGAACGAGGTCGTCGCCGTCGCGGTCGGGGCAGACCCATGGCTCATCCCGTCGGCGCGGACGTCGACCCGGACGGAGACGTTCGAGGTGCGCTCGCCCGCGGGCGCCGATCGCGCGTCGTCGAGGCTGAGCGTGGCTTTCCGCGAGGTCCCGGGCTCGATCCCTCGATCGGGCGTGACCACCCTGACGGCCAGGCCCTCCGGGGAGGTAGCCTCGATGCCGCGCTCCACGGCCCCGTTGGCTTCGACCGCCAGGCGGAGCTCCGTGTGGCGTTGCTCGTCCCAGCCGAGATGGATGCGATCGTCGATCGGCTGGACCTCGACCTCCGCCCACAGCCCGGTCACGTAGGCGACCGGCGTCGACCAGGGGCCGTGTTCGCGCACGACCTCGCCGTCGGTGCGCTCCTCCAATCGCATCTGGATGTCCGTGGCGACTCCGACGCCGGCGTGTGCCTCGCGCGTGGGCCTCACGGTCAGCGTCGTCGACGCGTTCAGTTGCTGGCCGGATCGGCACTCGTCGGGCCCGGCTTCCAGCTCGATGACGCGCGGCTCGACGCGGAGGCGTTGCTCGGGCCCCGGGGAGTCCGTGGCGAAGACCGCGAGGGTCCGCTCGCCGGCCTCCCCCCAGCCCTCGCACGAGACGCTCGCGTTCACGGCGACCTCGACGCCCTCGACCGGGGAGACAGGCGCGCCGATCCGCACGGCGTCCAGGTCCGCCTCCGGCTGGGTCTGGGCTCCCGCGGGCGGCGTGAGGGCCAACAGGGCCGCGGCGAGCACGGCCGAAACCCAGCCTCGCTCCACGAGGGGCCATCGGTCCGGCGTCCGGTTGAACGTTGCGGTGAACGTGTTTCAGCGTCCGGCCTCACCGGGTTACCGCGACCGAAACCCTGACGTGCGGCCTGCCGGTCCCTGGGCGTGTGGCCCCAGGCTTCCCCGACGATGCCTCGCTGGTCCGGCTGATCGGCGACACGCCCCTCGTCGACCTCTCCCAGCTGTTGGGTTCCAGGGCTCGGGCGTTCGGCAAGCTCGAGGCGCGCAACCCGGGCGGCTCGGTCAAGGATCGGCCGGCGCTGGCCATGGTGCGGGACGCCTGGGACGAGCTGTCGGCCGGTGGCACGCTCGTGGACGCCACCAGCGGCAACACCGGCATCGCGTACGCCGTGCTCGGGCGCGCGCTCGGGTTCGACGTGCACCTGTTCATGCCGGAGAACGCCAGCGACGAGCGCAAACGGCTGTTCGCCCTCTACGGGGCCGAGGTCACCTTGACGCCGCCCGGCGAGGGCCAGGACGGCGCGATCGAGCGCTGCACCGACCACGCCCAGCGCCGGGGCGAGGAGGTCGTCTACGTCGACCAGTACGCGAACCCGGCCAACCCGCGGGCCCACGAGCAGACGACCGGGCCCGAGATCGTCGACCAGGCCGATCAGCTGACGCACTTCGTGGCCGGGATCGGGACCGGCGGCACGATCACCGGCACGGCCCGCCACCTGCGCAAGGCCGTGCCCGAGATCGAGATCGTCGGTCTGCAACCGGCCGGCCCCCTGCACGGCATGGAGGGCTGGAAGCACCTGGAGACGAACAAGACGCCCGCCATCCTCGATCGGTCGGTGATCGACGAGGTGCGCGTCGTCGACACCGAGGACGCCTGGCAGGCCGGCGCCGAGTTCCTCACCGAGCTGGGACTGGCGCTGGGCCCCTCGGCCGGCGCAGCCCTGGCCGGCATCCGATCCATCGCCCAAGAGACCCCAGATGCGAGGGTGGCGACGATCCTGCCCGACGGGTTCGACCGCTACCGCTCGACGCTGTACGCCGACCGGGTCCGCGAGACGATCGACCAGGAGGGCTCGTCGTGACCAAGGTCCTCGAGCTGGCCCCGCGCGTGGCCCACGAGGTGTTCGAGCACGGGCTCGAGGCGGCCCCCCACGAGTGCTGCGGGATCTTGATCGGGCCCAACGAGGAGCAGGCGACCGAGGCCCTGCGGTCCGAGAACGTGCACGAGAACCCGCGCACCGAGTACGAGATCGATCCCGAGCTGTTGTACGAGGCTGTGGAGCGGACCGACGGGTCGGCGGTCGAGATCGTCGGCTTCTACCACTCCCACCCGCGGGGCTATGCCGCCTTCTCGGAGACCGACGTCGGACGGGGAAGCTGGGCCGGTAAGACGTACCTGTTGGCTTCGCTGGCTCCGTTGCGGTTCCTCGGAGGCGTGTGGAACGGCGAGGGGTTCGACGAGGTCCCCGTGCGCGTGGACCTGGAGGCCTGAGGGTCTTGCCTTCAGCCCAACTTTGAATAACACGACCTCGCCATCGCTACGCGATGGTCACGGTCAAGATCCCTGCCCCCCTCCGTTCGGAGACGGACGACAACGCCGAAGCCTACCCCGGCCTCGAGAAGCACCTCGTGGACGACGACGGGGACCTCAACCGGTTCGTCAACTTCTTCAAGAACGGGACGAACGTGCGGGAGCTCGAGGGTCCCGACACGGGGCTCGACGAGGACGACGAGGTGCTCGTCCTCCCCGCCGTCGCCGGCGGCGACCCGACCAACCCTAACCACCTGCCGAACCTGTCCCAAGAGGAGCTGCGCTTCTACGGGCGCCACCTCATCCTGCCCCAGGTCGGGCGGGAGGGTCAGCAGGAGCTCAAAAGCTCCTCGGCGATCGTGGTCGGTGCCGGCGGCCTGGGTGCGCCCACGCTCTTGTACTTGGCTGCGGCCGGGGTCGGTCGGATCGGGATCGTCGATCCAGACGTCGTCAACGCCAGCAACCTCCACCGACAGATCCTCTACGACTACGAGGACGAGGGCCGCAAGAAGGTCGAGGTCGCCAAGGAACGGCTCGAGGGGCTGAACCCGCACATCGAGATCGAGACCTACGACACGCGGTTGACCAACGACAACGCGCTGGCGATCCTCGAAGACTACGACGTCGTACTCGACGGGACCGACAACTTCCCCACGCGCTACCTGACCAACGACGCCTGCGTGCTCCTCGACAAACCCAACGTGCACGCGTCGATCTTCCGCTTCGAGGGGCAGGCCAGCGTCTTCTGGGCCGACGAAGGACCCTGTTATCGATGCCTGTACCCCGAGCCGCCTCCGCCGGGCCTGGTCCCCAACTGCGCCGAAGGCGGCGTCCTGGGTGTCCTGCCGGGCACGTTGGGCGTGCTGCAAGCCACAGAAGCCGTCAAGCTGTTGCTCGACGAGGGCGAGCCCCTGACCGGCCGGTTGGTGCTCTACAACGCGATGGAGGGATCCTTCGACGAGGTCGACATCAACGCCGACCCCGAGTGCCCGGTGTGCGGCGACGATCCCGAGGTCACCGAGCTCGTCGACTACCAGGCGTTCTGCGGGATCACCCAAGAGGAGGACGAGAGCGCCGAGCTCACCGTCCAACAGCTGGCCGACCGCCTCGGCGAGGAGGGGCTGCACGTGCTCGACGTTCGCGAGGACTGGGAGCGCGACATCGTCAAGATCGACGGCAGCGAGCACATCCCGCTCGACGATCTGCCGGACGAGGTGTCCCAGCTGCCGGCCGAGAAGGACGTCGTCGTGTACTGCAAGTCCGGTGGCCGGTCGGCGAAGGCGACCGAGCTCTTGCGTTCGGTGGGGCTCAACGCCTTCAACCTGCAAGGCGGCACGGACGCCTGGGTTCAACAGATCGCGACCGACAAGCAAGCCTACTGACGCGCGAGGGCGCTCGTCGACGGCCTCGGAGCCGCTACGTCCAGGGTCCAGCGGTTCCCCCGGCTCCGTCGAGGGTCGGCCCTCGAGCAAGAGGCCTCGATCCCAGCGCGAGCGTCCGGACGGACGTTTATGGCCCCTGGCCAGCCTAGAGGGGATGATGGTTCGGATCGTTTTCGGCAGCGAGCTCGGGGTTGATCCGACCGACGTGGAGGCCCGCACGCTCGGCGAGGCCCTCGACGAGTTCGGTGATCTCGAGGACGACGAGCTGCGGGTGTTCGTCGACGGCGTGGATGCACAGCGGCTGGAGGGCGACCTGACGCCGGTCGGCGACGAGGATACGATCCTCGTGACGCGGTGGTAGCCGTCGGCTACTGCTCGCGGTCGAACACGCTCGGCAGGTGGATCACGTAGGAGCCGTCGCGTTCCACGATGACCGGGCTGTCCTCGAGCAGGCGCCGGACGTCGATCTCGTACTCGCCCGGGTCGTTGATGTTCAGCGTGGAGGGGCGCCCGTCGTCGCCGGGCTGGGGCGCCGGCTGCAGGGCCTCCCGCGCGGCTTCCTGCTCGGGCGGGTCCTCGGCCTCGCCGGTCGGCGGCGTCGTCTCCTGCACGTCGCCGAGCTCGACCTGCACCGGGTCGGCTTCCTTTGAGGACGCCTCGGGGTCGGCCGTCTCGAAGCCGTGCGTGTCCGGTTCGCCGCCGGGCGGACCGGCTTCGGGGGCCGTGCTGGGGCCCTCGTCGCGTTGCTTGACGGCGTCGGCGATCTCCTCGAAGGAGACGTCGGTGTCGTCGGCGTCGGCCTTGGAGCTGGCCTTGTCTCGGATCCACTGCTCCCAGGCTTCGCGACTCCAGATATCCTCGGCGAGATCGGGCTGATCCTCCTCGTCGACGATGTCCTGGAGCATCGACTCGACGTCGTCGTCGGTGTCCTCCTGAAGCTCCTCGCGCTCGTCCTCTTCGAGCGGTTCCTCGGTGTAGAAGAACCGGGTCCCCTCGCAGGAGGGACACCCCTCGAGGAGGTCGGTGGAGCCTTCCTCGAATGCATCCCCGCAGTTCAGGCACTGGTGCGGCATCCTTTCCCCTCAGGCGGCGGCCCCGTTGGCCTCCGCCGTCTGCTTCTCGAGCACCATGGCCTCGATGGAGTTGCCATCCTTGTACACGGTGCGGAGCTTGTCGGCGGGTCCGACGACGGTCATCGAGGCGCGGGAGCCGTAGGGGGTGCGCTGGAACAGCTTGCCGATGATCGAGTCGGCCTCCATCTCGCGCTGGCTCTCCATCTCGATACCGACGAAGGACTCGGGGTCGATCTCGAACATCGTGGATTCGATGAGCTTGGCCTCCTCGTCGGGCTCCAGGCCCTCCTCGAGGACGAGGATGACGTCCTGCTTGACCTCGGTCAGGATGAACTGGATCTTCTCCTGGAGGGACATCTCATCGAGCATGCTCTTCGAGACCAGGTTGATCTTGACGCCGTTCTCGGACATCGAACCACCTAGGAGAAGTTCTCGACCATCGTCTCGTACAGTTGGTCGATGTTGTAGCCGGAGATCGCGCTGATCGGGACCACCGGGTGTTGCGGGAAGGCGTTCTTGAGCGTGGCTGGGGAGGACTCGGGGAGGTCGATCTTGTTGGCCGCGATCACGACCGGGAGGCGGCGAGCCTCGAGGTTGCCGAGGATCGTGACGTTGACCTGGTTGAACGGGTCCGTCGTGGCGTCCATCACTAGGATGATGCCGTCGACGTCGTCCAGCCATCGGATCGCTTCGACGACGCCCTCGGTGGCCTCCTTGGCCCGGTCCTTGGCGTCGTTCTCCTCCATCTCGTGCTCTTCGACGAAATCGTTGAAATCGATCTTCGTCGCGATGCCGGGCGTGTCCACGATGTCCAGGGTCAGGCCCTTGCCGTCCTGGCTCATCTGGATGTTCGCCTTGCGGCGGGCACGCCGCGTCTCGTGCGGGACCTCGCTGGCCGCCCCCATGACGTCCCCCGCCCAGTCCCGCACGATGCGGTTGGCGAGCGTCGTCTTGCCTGCGTTGGGCGGGCCATAGATCCCGATCTTGGCCTGTTCCTTCCCGAAAACCTGGCTGATCCAGGAGAAGATCTCTCCTGGTGCGTTCTGCTTGAGCTTTTGACCGATGGCCATGTCATCCCTCCTAGCGGGTACCCCGGAGAGCCGGGGAGTGCATCCACGCCTTCGAGCGGGCGCCCCGCTTAAGTCGTTGTCGATTCCAGCTTGGCGGGGTGGGGGGGAGAGGGGGGAAGGTCACAGAGCCCCGGAGACACGGAGGGGGCACAGAGGCTGGGTATCGATGCGTCGACGCGAACCGATACAACCATACCTCCCTCTCCTGCTGGTAGAGTCGGGATGGGTCACGCTTACGAGCGCGAGTTGAAGGGCGTCCTGACGGGCGACGAGTCGACCGTCGACAAGATGACGCGCACCGGTTCGAACGACATCGTGCTCGCTTACCGTCAACCGAAGCGCGAGCCGTTCCAGGTCGTCCGCGCGGCCGGGTCACTGGGCGATGGCGATCTGATCGTGATGCGCAACGGGTTCGCGTTCATGGTGGAGGTCAAGGCCGCCAACCGCGATACGGTGCACTTCTCCGAATCCAGCGGCAAGCTGCAGGAGCAGGCCGAAGCGTTGACCGAGAGCGCGCGCAAGGCCGGTACCCTAGCCCTGTACGCGTTCCGGTTGAAGGGCCACAACGAGAAGGATCCCTGGCGGCTGTTCACGGTCCCGACGGGTGATCTGACTCGCAAGATGGAGATGCTGGCCGACCGCGTGCCCGAGCTGCCAACGACGGCCTCGGACACCTACGTGCTGCGATGGGAGGAGGGCCGCCCGCTGCACGACTTCCTCGAGCACTTCTACTGGGTCTTCGAGGACGGGCTGGCCGAGGCTGCGCCAGCCGCCAACTGACGGTCGGCGCCACCAAACCTCAAGCCGCCAGCATTCGATCCTCTCGAGCCCGGCCAGACCGTGGCGTCACTCGATCCGGGGCCCGGCGTCGAGCGGGGGTGCTCTCAGGATCGAGTCGATCTCGAAGGTCGCCGACCCGTCCAGCGCCTCGCAATCGTCGTCGTTGGGCAGCGGGTCGCGGGGGCCATCTCCGCCGTCCCACCAGTTGTCGTTGGCCTCGACCACGAGCGTCGCGTTCGGGTGGTCCTCGGCCTGGATGTGGTTGCAGATCGTGCCCTGGATGAGGTTCCCGGTCATCTCGAACGTGGAGGTGACGGCGGTCCTATCTCGTTCTTTTGTGAAGATTCGGACCTCTCGGTGGTTGTCCTCGAAGACGTTGTCGGTGACCACCGGTGGGCTCTGGTCGAGCATCGTGCGGTGGCCGTCGAACGTGGGGACGCGGATGTGGATCGCGTGGAAGCGGGCGTCCTCGAACCGGTTGTGAGCGATCGAGAAGCCCGCACCGGAATCCGTGAAGATGCCTTGCCCGACGTCCACGAAGACGTTGTCGACGACGAGCGGATCGGTCGTGAAGGCCTTGTCCCCGACGATGGATTGCTGGATGCGAAGCGCGATCGCGGAGATGTCCTCGAACGTGTTGTTCCGGATCTCGGGCGAGGAGTCCTGGACCCCTACGGCGAACGATTGGTTGGAGAAGTGGTTGTCGACGATCGAGCTGGAGGCGCCGCGGATGATGCTGACCCCTCCGAGCATCCCGGTGACGGTGTTCGACCGGAAGACCAGCTCGCCCTCGTACTGGGCCTTGACCCCGCGGAACTGGGTCAACTTCGAGTCCGTGATCGAGATCTTGCCGCCCTCGGCGACGATGGTGCCCCGCTCGAAGAGCGGTTCGTTCGTGGAGGTGAACGTCGAGTTGCGGACGACGAGTTCACCGTCCTCTTGGACGGAGATGTGGCCGATGCAGCCTTCGCCGTTGATCCGGACGGAGCACGTCTGGTCGAAGTGGATGTCGATCACCGAGTCCTCGATCACGAGGCGGCCGCCGTCGGCGACGACGACCTGACGCTCGAGACGCCGGTCCTGGTTCTCCCATCGCTCCTCGGTGACGACGACCTTGGGTCCGACAGCGGCCTGTTCGGCCTCGGTCTCGGCAGGCGCGTCGACGTCCGCGGTCTCCGAGGGGCAGTCGTCGGTTAGGGGTGTGGAGCATTCGGTACTGGCACCCGTGACTGGGACGGCCAGGGTGATCGTGCAGGCAGCGAGAACGATAGCAACAACTCGTGACATGGCAACATCTCACGAGGCCTGTCGGGGCAGGTGACTTTCACACCCGCCCTGTCACGAAGTCGAAGTGACACGCGAGAGGCGCTACCCCTCGTCCTCGGACGCCAGGAAGCCGGGCAGCTGGCCGCCCTGCCGGTACCATCGCCAACCGAGCGTGCCGACGACGGCGACGGCGGTCACCGCCAGCATCGCGGCCTCGACCGGCGACAACCAGGTGAACCACTCGACGACCTGCGGAGCACCCTCGTGCGTGCCGGGGTCGTTGGTGACGTCGCGCTCGCCGGTCTGGGTGTTGATGCGGATGAGGAAGTGCCAGAAGACGGTGTAGTCCCACAAGGGCCAGAAGGGCACGATGCCGCCGGCGAACATGTCCATGATGAGGTGGCTGGCGAGGTAGAGGGTCGCGATGCCGGCGTACTGGGCCCGCTGGGGCTCGGCTTCCCGCCAGCGCCACCACAGGTACAGCGTCGGCAGCAGGATGAACACGTTGCTCGTCGTCGCTCGATGGATCCCCAGCCAGAAGTCCAGATCGGGCAGCCAGGTGAACGGCAGCGTCGCCAACGCCACCTTGGGCGGCGCCAGCCGCAGCGCCAGGATCAGCAGCAGCGGGATCAGGCCGTGGACGACGAACGACGGCACGCGGGACCATAGGGAGGAGGTCCTTATGAGGCGTGTGCCGGCGAGCGGCGACGCATCTCGGGAGGCTTAAACCCGCGAACGCCATCGAGGTCGGCGTGGGCTACACCGTCGCTGGCGACGAGCAGTTGCTCGCGGCGATCGAGGAGGCTCTCCGTCGTCAGCCGATCGTCGACAGCCAAGCCGAGCTGGGCGCCAACGTCCGCCGGGTCCTGCACGAGGCGGAGCCTGAGGCACGGGCCAGCGATCGGCGTATCCGACGGCTCGCGGTCGAGCACGGGTTGGCCGAGGTCCGCGTCCGCACGGGAACGACCGGCGAGCCGGCCCGCGAGGCGTGCCCGGTGTGCGGCAGCCGCCTGGACCAGGTGGAGAACATGACGCTCGAGGGCGGCCGCACCGTGGTCGGGACTGAGTGCCCCGATTGCCCGTACGCGACCGGCAGCCGGCACGAGGTGCCGCTCCGCTACGAGTTCGTGCGCGCCGACGACGGCGAACCCGAGCAGAAGGGCCCGTTCTGAGCGTCGTTTCAACCGACCGTTTGACGAAGGTTTTTAGCTCTCGGGCGTGATGGAAGTTCGAGGGAGGCGTTGGAATAGGAACCCGCGATGCGACCGGTTGGCGAGACGCTCGAACGCTCCGGCGAGCCGCGCTCTTCGTGGCCGTCGTCGGCCTGCTGGCCGGTCCGGCAGCCGTGGCGGCTGGCGACCACGGCTCGACGCCGGTGGACGAGGCGCCCGCGCATCCGGCGTCCCACGACTCGGCTGAGGTGCCGCGCGCGGCCGAGGGCTTCGTGACGCAAGTGCTGGCGGACGCGCAGGCCCCGACCGTGATCACGTTCCACGCGGGCCCCGACGCGCTCGACCAGCTCCCCGACACCGATCCCCCGACGAAGGACCTCTACTACGCCAACCTGAACGGCCAGATCGTCCACGTCGACCTGGCCTGGACCCCGCTGGGGCCCGCCGCCGTCGACCGGACTGTGGTCGCGGACGGGTTCAACCAGCCGCTGGGGCTGGCCTTCGACGACGAGGGCTCGATGTACGTCGCCGACAGCTACGACGATGCCGTCGCCCAGCGGCCCCTCGGCGTCGTGTACGAGGTGGATCCGACCACCGGCGACCGCCAGGTGATCGTCGACGGCGTCCCCAACGGGCAGCACCACATCAACCACATCCGCTTCGGCCCGGACGACCGCCTGTACCTGCCCGTGGGCAACCCCAACGACAGCGGCAACGGGACCGGCACCGGTCACACGGACGTCTTCCCCTACACCGGCGCCTTCCTGAGCGTCGACACCGCCCGGCTGGCGGACGAGGGCCCGGCCGTGCTCCACTGGCAGGAGACCGACGGCGACCTGATCGCCGACGAGGACGTCGTCGACCACCCCCGCAACCAGGACTTCGCGGACAAGGTCGACGTCTTCGCCCACGGCTTCCGCAACATCTTCGGCATCACGTGGGCTCCCCAACAGCTCCCGTTCGCGGGCACCGCCTACACGGGGACGAACGGCGCCGACAACCCGAACAGCCAGGACACGCTCGAACGCATCCGCGAGGATGCCCACCACGGCTACCCGTTCTGCATTAGCCAGGGCGAGCCCGGCCAGATCACCGACCTCGGCAAGGAACAGTGGATCGGGTCCCCGAACCCGGACTTCCCGTGCGCCGACCGCCCGCCGGCCGAGGCCCTGCTTGGCTACCACGTCTGCGCCACGGGGCTCGACTTCCCCAAGCAGGCCGAGCCGGGCCACCCCGACTTCACGTTCCCCGAGGAACGCACGAGCAGCGTGTTCGTCGGCGAGTGCGCCTTCTTCCAGGCCCAGAACACGATCGTCGAGAGCCTCGAGCACCCCAGCCGCCACAACACGGCGCACAAGGTGACCGAGGTCGCCCTCGACGACCAGGGCGAGGTCACCGACATCCACGCCTTCCTCGAGGGCCTGGCGCTGCCGACCGACGTCCAGTTCGGGCCCGACGGCGCCATGTACGTGGCCGACGCCGGCCAGATCCTGCGCGTGGCCGCCTCGCCCGTCGCCGGCCAACTCGCCGGCGCGCTGTCCCCCAGCCCCGTGGGCGACGACACGGCAGCCCCGGTCGCCGCCGTCGGCCAGTCCTTCCTGCCGCAGGCGATCGTCGTCCCCACCGGCACCAGCCTGGCCTGGACCGGCGGGGCGATCCCACACACGGTCACGTCCAGCCAGGCGCTTTGCACCGGCGCCACCTCGGAGGCCTGCCAGAACAACGCCGGGGATCCCGACTCGTTCGACGGCCTCCTCACCGGCGTGGGCGACACCTACCGGCACACGTTCGACGAGCCCGGCGTGTACCCGTACTACTGCGAATTCCACTACGCGCTCGGCATGACCGGCCTCGTCGTCGCCGTGGACCCGGCCGACCCGACGGCCGTCGGGCCCGGCGACATCGTGGACGCCGTCGGCCTCGCCGACGGGGACTCGCCGGCGCTCGACCACGCCCACGGCCACGGGTTCCACCTCGCCGGCTAGCCGGGCCGAGGGTGGCGAGGCGCCAGCAAGGGGAGGAGGATAGGCTACCCATGCTATACCAAGTAATATAGGCTTTCATCCCTATCTTCCCTCGACGGTGCGGCGTCGGGGTCCCGGCGGGGCTAGGCTATCAACCCTATATGCCAGGATATAGGGCGGATGACCTAGTTCCACCCACGTGGACGCGCTCGTACTCCTCGCGGACTTGAAGAGGTCCCGGTCGAAACCCGGCCGGGACCAGGTCGGCGAGAACGTTCGATCGACCCTCAGAGAGGCGAACGAGCAGCATGGAGACGACCAGGTTGCGAGGTTCGCCACCCTGCGAGGGATCGACGAGTTCGGAGGTATCCTGTCGCCGTCCGCGCCCGTCGGTTCCATCCTCTGGAGGCTCTGGACGGGGATCCATCCCCATCCCGCCAGGTTCGCCCTCGTGCGAGGCACCCTAGACATCGTACCACCCGAGGACGAGAGGAGCCTCCAGCGGTTCGACGGACCACCCATCCACGACGCTTCCGAGGCCCTCGAGACGATGGATCGCGAGGGTGCGCTCGTCCGGGTCCTCCACAACGGAAGGCGGATCGACGGATCGGTCGAACGGCTCGTCAACTTGCTCTACTTCCATCTCCTCGAGTGGACGCCTCACCGGCTCGAGGTCTACCAGGCCTACCAGGAGCTCGGCTCCCAAGAGGAGGTCGCCGACCGTTTCGACGTAACGCAGCCGACGATCTCGGAGAGCCTGAAGGCGGTACGGGCCCGATACGTGACCGGCACCCGCCGACTGATCGAGGACGCCCTCGCTCGAGAGCTCGGAGGATCCGAGGATGGTTGATCCCCCGCTGGATACGTGCACGATCCGTTGCTCGTCTAGCCACTCACGTACCTCGTCGTCTTGACACTGAGCGGGAAGTGGGTGAATTTCCTCCTCAAAGAGGCCGGACAAGACACACCCGACGGTGCCGAGGGCCCGGGCTTCGTCATCGGCAAGCTCGAGGACGTCCTCGTCCTGAGCTTCGTGGTCGTGGATGCCTTCACCGCGCTGGCTCTCGTGTTCGCGGCGAAGAACCTCATCCGGAAGGACGTGGACGAAAAGCACGAATCGTACTACGTCCTCGGCACGCTCGCGAACTTCACCTGGGCGCTCGGCATCGGCCTGCTCGCCAAGCTCTGGCTCGGATGGGCCTGACCTCACTCCACACCCATGAACTCGCGGAACTCGTCGAGCCCCCGCTTCTCGAGCGTGAAGTTCTCCTCGAGCTCGGTCGCCAGCGAGCGGTGGGGTTCGGGCCCGTAGTCGTGGCCGGGGTAGACCTCGAGGTGGGGGTCCAGGGAGGGGACCGTTTCCATCAGCGTCTCCCACATCGCCTCGATGTCCGAGCCTGGAAGATCCACGCGTCCGCAGTCGCCGACGAACAGCGCGTCACCGCTGATCAGGGCCTGGTCGTCCACGACGAAGACGACGTGGTCGGGCGCGTGCCCGGGGGTGTGGTGGGAGGTGACCTCGACACCGGCAACCTCGAACGTGGCCCCGTCCTCGGCGTCGATGTCGGGACCCATCGTCGACGAGGGATACGCGACGAGCTGGGCGTCGGTCTCCTTGCGGACCTCGGCCAGGGACGCGACGTGGTCGCGGTGGCCGTGGGTGAGCAGGATGTGGGAGACCTCGCGGCCGCCCTCCCTCGCGGCTTCGAGCATCTTCGCCGGCTCGAACCCGGGGTCGACGATGGCGCGCTCACTGCTGTCGCGGTGACCGAACACGTACTGGAAGTTGTCCATCGGACCCAGCTTGAGCTGCTTGAGATCGAGCTCGGAGGCCGGCATCGTCGCCGCGAGCGGCGACGGGAGGCAAAAACCTTGGCTCGCACGCCTCACCGGGGCAAAGCTTTCAGCTGGCCGACGGCTGGGGATCCGTGAGTTCCATCCTGCGCCGCGAGGAGCGCGGCGACGTCGACCGGATCACCGCCGGACGTCGCGTCGTCGGCTTCGCGCCCGTCACCTCGCACTTCTACCGCGTGGGCACGGTGCTGGTCGACGCCGGCCCTCCCAACCGGGTCGACGACGTTCTGAACGTGCTCGAGACGGAGATCACCGACGTCCTGCTGACGCACGCCCACGAGGACCACGTCGGCCTGGCGGCCGCCTTGGCCGACCAGGGCGCGCGGGTGTTCGCCCCCGAGCCCACCCTTGAGGTGCTCGCGGATCCGCCCTCGTTGCCGGGGTACCGCCGCCAGAGCTGGGGGGAGGCTAAGCCGGTCGACGCCTGCCCCCTCGAGAGCGAGGTCACCACGCCCGCCGGCACCTTCGAGACCGTGCCGACACCGGGTCACAGCCGCCACCACCTGGCCCTCCACCACCGCGAGCGCGGCTGGCTTTTCACCGGCGATGCCTACCTCGGGACCCGGGACAACCTCCGCTTCGACGAGGATCTGGAGACCGAGCTGGCGTCCCTGCGTCGGCTCCGCGAACGCGAGGCCGGACGGCTGTTACCGGGGCACGGCTCGATCGCCAGTGACCCCGAAGCGGCGTTGACGGACGCCCTGGACTGGTACGCGGAGCGTGCACGCGAGGCTCACGAGCTGCGGGCAGCCGGCGGTTCGTTGACGTCGATCCGGCGAGAGATGTTCGGCTGGGAGGGGTTCATGCGCTGGTTCACCGGCGGCGAGTTCTCCAAGACGAACCTCGTGCGAGAGCTGCTACGGCTGCCTTCGTCCCTCACGAGTTGACGTCGGGCAGGTCCGGCGTCGCACCGGAGGGCGGTTCGTCGACGTCGTCGGCTTCCTCGGCCCAGCGGATCATCGGGCGCATCGCGATCGGGGCCAGGATCGTGGTGGCGATGACGACGAACAACACGACCGCGTACTGGGTTCCCTGGACCGCGCCGGCCGACAGGCCGATCGCGGCGACGATCAGGCCGACCTCGCCGCGAGGCACCATGCCCATGCCGACGATCGACGCCTCGCGGGTCCCCTGGGAGAGCGCGCCGAGCCCGCCGAGGAGCTTGCCGATCGTGGCCACGACGGTCAAGATCCCGCCGAGGACGAGCACCTCGGTCTCGAAGAGCACGGCCAAGTCCAACCGGAGCCCGATCACGGCGAAGAAGATCGGGGTCAACAGGGCGCCGGTGCCCTGGATCGGGCTCTCGATGTCGTAGCTATCGTCCTGGGCCTCGAACTCGGCCACCAGCATCCCGGCGAAGAAGGCGCCCACGATCGGGGCCAGCCCGATCACGGCCGACAAGGCGGCCATGCCGACGCCGAACACGATCGCGAACTCCATCGGCTTGTCGAAGGGCAGCCAGTCCATGTCCAGCTTGCCCATGACCGGCACGAACGCCGCGGCGCCGCCGACGAACACGATCGAGAGGACGACGAGCTTGGCGACCTCGCCCACGACGAACGAGCCCGTCGAGGCGACGCCGGACACGATCGCGAGCACGATCAGGCCCAGCACGTCGTCGATGACGGCTGCGCCCAGGATGATGCGGGAGTAGGGCTTGGAGAGGACCTGCAGCTCCTGCAGCACGCGGGCGGTGATGCCGACGCTCGTGGCCACGAGCGCGGTCCCGACGAACAGCGAGGTGACCTGGCTGTAGCCGACGTAGAGGCTGATCGCCCACCCGGCACCGAAGGGGACGATGACGCCGAGGGCGCCGACGGCGAAGGCCTCCTTGCCGACGCCGAGGATGTCCTCGAGCCGGGTCTCGATGCCGACGAGGAACAGCAAGAAGATCGCTCCCAGCTCGGCGACGAACTTCATCAAGTGCGTGTCCGGGACGAGCCCGAGCAGGGCTGGTCCGACGATGACGCCGGCGACGACCTCCCCGATCACGCCGGGCTGCTTGGCCTTCTGGAACAACCAGCCGGTCATCTTCGCGGCCAGCAGCAGGAAGAACAGGTGGATCAGCGGTTGGACGAACTCGCTTGCAGCCATCAGGGCCACCCGACGAAGGACTTGAGGAGATCGGTCCGGGTCACGACACCGATGACCTCACCCTCGTCGAGGACGACGATCCGTCGGGCGTCCTCCTCCAGCAGCCGGCGGATCACCTTGCCTAGCGGGGCTCCTCGCTCGGCGGTCACCGGATCGGTCCGCATGACCGCCTCGACGCGGAGCTCCTGCAGCAGCTCGTAGTAGTTCTCGAGGTGCTCCTCGTCGACCCATTCGCCCTGGAACTCGAGCACGTCGACCTGGCTGAACGGCACCTGTTCGGGGTGGGGCAACAGGTCGCCGACCTCGACGATGCCGACGAGCTCGTCGTCCTCGTCGACGACGGGGACGCCGCTGTAGCGTTCCTCGATGATCTCGTCGGCCACGGCGGTCAACAGCGTGTCGGGCGTGACCGTGCTCGGATCGGACGTCATCACGTCCCGGACGCGAAGGGCCATCGACGGCGGCAAGCCCCCTTCCATATATGAATGTCCCTGCCTGCGAGAGGGCGCCCCAGCCGGGCACCCGGCACCTTGATGCATCGCGGCCGGTTGGTCGCGACGATGCGGTCCGTCTGCTATCTTGGGACCCGCGGCTGTCCCGGCGTGCTCGAGGAGGCGCTGCGCGATCACTTCGATCCCCTGGCGATCCTCGTCCCGACCGAGCCGCGCCTGCTGGGCTCCGCCCTCGCGGACGACCTCGGAGAGGCGTTGACCGCGGTCGCCGAGGTCCTGGCCCAGCGAGCCCGCGAGCACGCCGTCGAGATCGCGGCTCGCAACGCGGAGGAGGTGGCCGGCGTCTTCGAGCCCGCCGGCGACCCCGCCGAGCGCATCCAGACCCACGTCCTCGAGCCCCCGCTCGAAACGACGCTGGCCGAGACAGCCCAGGCGGCCGAGGCCGAGGAGTGCTACCTCAGCCGCGACGCCTTGGACGTGCTGGACGGGGCCGGCGTGCACCCGGGCCCGACCCTCGCTCGGGTAGGCATCGAGCTCGTGACCCGCTGACCCCCCTGCCGGCGTCGACGGAAGGCTTAGGTGGGCCGCGAGGTTGCCGGGACGCGTGGGCCTACCCTCGGACCCCGAGGCGCTGGACCGCCTGCACGAGCGGCTGCTGGGTTGGTTCGCCGAGCATCGCCGCGAGCTGCCGTGGCGGGGCAGCGAGGACGAGGATCCCTACGCGTTGCTCGTCCGCGAGATCATGCTGCAGCAGACGCGGATGAGCACCGCGCTTCCCTACTACGAGCGCTGGCTGGAGCGCTGGCCTGGCGTCGAGGACCTGGCCGAGGCCAGCGAGGAGGAGGTGCTGGACGCCTGGCAGGGCCTGGGCTACTACAACCGGGCGCGCTGGCTGTTGCGCACGGCGCGCAAGATCAGGGACGAGCACGGCGGCGAGGTGCCTCGCCGGCTATCCCAGCTGGAACAGCTGCCCGGCGTGGGCCCCTACACGGCCGCCGCGATCGCCTCGATGGCCTTCGACAAACCGGCCCCCGCCGTCGACGGCAACATGGCGCGCGTGGGCGCCCGAGTCGAGGGCATCGAGGGCGAGGTTACCAGCGACAAGCTGAAACGCGAGGTCCGCACGCGGCTGGGACCGGTGTTCGAGCGGGGCCGAGCCGGTCGCCTGAACGAGGCGCTGATGGAGCTGGGCTCGCTCGTCTGCACGCCCGTCGACCCCGCCTGCGAGGTTTGCCCGCTGAGCCCCGTGTGCACGGCCTACCAGGGGGCCCGGGTCGACGAGCTGGGCATCGACCGATCGACACCGGACCTGTCCACGCACGCCGTCACGGCGCTGATCCTCGCGCGGAACGGGCAGGTCCTGGTGCACCGCCGCGACCCCGATGGCCTGCTCGGCGGGTTGTGGGGCCCCCCGGTGATCGAGCACGGCGACACACCGCCGGCCACGCTCGCCCCGGATCTGCCCTTCGCGGTGGAGGTGGACGAGACCGAGCCGATCGGGCGGGTCGAGCACACGTTCTCGCACAAGCGGTGGCAGGTCCGGGCGCTGGCCGCCGAACCGCGCGAGGAGGTCGTCACCGGCGAAGCCTGGCAGTGGGTCGATCCCGCCGACGTCGACGTGCCGACCTCGGCGCTGGACGACCGCGTGCTGGGGCTCCTCGACGGGTAGTCCGAGCAAGGCGTCGGCGGTCGTCGAAAGAGGCCATCGGGCGGAACAGCACCGCGACTGGTCGTGAGAAGAGAAAGGGAGGAAGAGGGAAGGGGTCGGCCCGAGGGCCGGCCCTACGGTGACGTCAGGAAGTCCGCGGCTGGAGGTCGCGCGGTGATGTCGACCTCCAGATTCGGACGAGCCCTGGCGGGCTCGTCCTCTGGGCGGACTCCGGTTGGGCTTGACCCGGTGTTCACATGCCGGGGAGTCCGCCCGGCTGGAGACCCGATCAACGGCACCGGGTCTCCAGATTCGACCGGATCCAAGATCCGGTCTCTGGGCGGACGTCTCTTGACCCGATTCACATCCCAGGAAGTCCGCCCATCCCGCCGGGCATGCCGCCGGGCATGCCGCCGCCGGGCGGGCCGCCGCCGGGACCGCCGGGGCCGCCAGCGGGCGGACCGCCGGCGTCCTCGTCGAAGGCGCCCTTGGAGGCGATGACGTCGTCGATGCGCAGGACCATCGTGGCGGCCTCGGCGGCCGACTTGATCGTCTGCGTCTTGACGCGGAGGGGCTCGACGGCGCCCTCGGCGGTGGCGTCGCGGATCTCGCCCTCGTCGACGAGCACGCCGGTGGACTTGTTGCCGTTCTCGTGCTCGCTGCGGAGGTCGACGAGCACCTGGATGGCGTCCATGCCAGCGTTCTCGGCGAGCGTGCGGGGCACGATCTCGATGGCGTCGGCGAACGTCTCGATGGCGAGCTGCTCGCGACCGCCAACGGTGTTGGCGTACTCGCGGAGGCGCAGCGCGACCTCGGTCTCGGTCGCACCGGCGCCGGGGACGACCTTGCCCTCTTCGAGGGCGGCCGCCACGCTACCGATGGAGTCTTCGAGCGTGCGCTCGACCTCGTCGACGACGTGCTCGGTGCCGCCGCGGATCAGCACGCTGACGGCCTCGGCGTCGGGGGCACCGGTGACGAACGTGGAGGTGTCGTCGCCGATGGTGCGCTCTTCGACGCGGCCGGCCGTGCCGAGGTCGTCCTCGGTGAGGTCGTCGAGGCTGTTGACGATGCGGGCGCCGGTTGCCTTCTCGAGGCGCTGCATGTCGGACTTCTTGGCGCGGCGGACGGCGAAGATGCCGCGGCGGGCCAGGAGGTGCTGGGCAACGTCGTCGATGCCCTTCTGGCAGAAGACGACGTTGGCACCGGAGGCCTCGATCTGGTCGACCATCTCTTCGAGGACGTCCTGCTCTTGGTCGAGGAACGCCTGGAGCTGGTCGGGGTCGGAGATCTGGATCTCGGAGTCGACCTCGGTCTTCTCGAACTCGATCGCCTTGTTGAGCAGCAGGATGTTGGCGTCCTCGACGGTTTCGGGCATGCCGGAGTGGACGCGGTCCTTGTCGAGGAGGAGGCCGTCGATGACCTCGGTGTCCTCGACGCTGCCGCCGGTCTTCTTGGAGAAGCCGATGTCGTCCTTCTCGACGACGACGTTGCCGTCGCGCTGACGGGAGACGGCGCGGATGGCTTCCACGGTGACGGGCGCCAAGGTGTCGAGGTGGCCACCGGAGAGCTTGCTGGCCATCGACGTGCGGGCGACCTTCGCGAGAAGCTCGTCGTCATCGACGTCGACGTCGGTGGTGAGGTTGTCGAGGATCTCCTGGGCGCGCTCGGCGGCCAGGTTGAAACCGCGGGTGATCAGAGTAGCGTGGACGTCGTTGAGCAGGTCCTCGGACTTGTTGAGGAGCTCACCGGCGAGCACGACGCTGCTGGTCGTGCCGTCGCCGACCTCTTGCTCGAGGCTCTTGGCGACCTCGACCATCATCTTCGCGGCGGGGTGCTGGATGTCGATCTCGTTGAGGATGGTGACGCCATCGTTCGTGATGACGACGTCGCCCATCGAGTCGACGAGCATCTTGTCCATGCCGCGGGGACCGAGCGTGGAGCGAACGGCGTCGCTGATCGCTCGGGCAGCCTGGATGTTGTTGCTTTGGGCGTTCTGGCCCTGGCTCCGATCCGTGCCCTCGGCGAGCACGATGAACGGTTGACCCTCTTTTCCTCTCATAGTCTACGCTAACCAAAACACCGCTTCTATATAAGTCTTTGCCGCCCTTGCAGTTCTATAAAAACCTTTTCCCTTCGGGGCTGCGCAGGGGTCAAGCCGCACGGCGAACGATGTCTGGGGTGAGGCGACACCCCCTCATCGGCTCCACTCGCCGCTGGACACGCTAGGCGAAGTGAACGAGTCCCTCGACCGATCGTCTGATGAACAGGGAGATGTTATCGGGCAACCGGAGGCGTCGCATGGCTGACCGCAGCGTCGGTCGTCTGACCGCGTCCCGCATGGTGAACAGCGGGTACGAGGTCGTGGACCGCGACGAGGAGGGGCAGCCGGTCCTGCTGGAGAGTCCTGACGAGGACGAGCGCGTCGCCGTCGATCACGACTCCGTCCACTGACCAGCCTGGCACGATCATTGGGTGGGTGTGACGGAAACCTTCCTGAGGGGTTCTGGAAAGGCCCCAGCCGGGCGCCCTCTCCTTCGTTCTCTCTGTCACCGGAAAGCGGGGCCGAGCCCAATCGAACAGGCCAGGGCCTACGATCGCCAGGACCCTCGTTCGGGTCGAAGGCTGTGGGGACCGCTGGCTTGGGACCGTCCGGCAGGGCCTCGGCCCCGCCGGCTCAGCTCGACGGGTTACCCGCCGTCGAGGGTGAAGATGTCCATGCCGCGCTGGGTGTCGCCGGTCACGAGGTAGCCGTTGTAGAACCAGACGTCCCAGGTGTTGGTGTTCTCGTTGAACTGGTCGACGATCTCCGGGTTGGAGGTGTCGGTGAAGTCGACCAGATTGACGCCGCGGGCGTAGAACCCGATGGCGAGGACGTTGCGGTCCTCGGCGGGGATGATGCGACCGAAGTGGGCGGTGCAGGACCCGGTGGCGCGGTTCGGGTCGTCCTGGATCTCGTCGGTCATCAGCGCGGGGCTGTCCGGGCTGAGCATCGACTGGAACTGCGGGTCGGTCTCGTCGCTGATGTCGTAGAAGTACAGGTTGCCGACCGGGCCGGAAGCGGTCTGGGGCCCCATGCTGGTGTGAGCATCGCACGCGGGCGCGGCGCCGCCGCCGGTCTCGTCGCCGACGATCAGCGTGTCGCCGTCGTTGCTGGCCAGAGCCAGGTGGCTGAAGCGCGCGGGCGTCGCGGACGTGGCGGGTACGTCGGGCATGCCGTGGTGGACCGGGATGTCGACGATGACCTCGGGGTCGGCGGGATCGGCGATGTCCCAGATCTGCGTCACGTCGTAGCCGGCGCAGTAGGCGCGGTACTCGTCCATGCTTTCGCGGATGCTGAACGAGATGTCGTGGCAGCTGTACCCGTTCTCGAAGTCCTGCGCGAGCTCGGGGTTCTCCGGATCGGAGAAGTCGTAGATGGCGGTGCCCTCGGTCCCTTCACCGACGCGGCCGGTGTCGCCGCCGCCGGCGCCGGCGCTGTTGTAGACCAACGGGGTGCCGGGGACGACGCCGACGTTGTGGGAGCCGCGGTCGGGTTCGAGCTCGGCGGCCTTGGCCGGGTCCTCGGGGTTGGTGAGGTTCCAGACGGGCACGACGCCGCTGTCGGTGGCGAAGACGGCGTACAGGCGCCCGTCGGGGAAGGCGAGGGTGTCGACGTCGCGGCCGGGGGCGCCGAACTCGCTGACGAGCTCGGGGTTCTCTGGGTCGGAGATGTCGAACACCCAGCTGGAGCCGGTGGATCGACCGGGCACGATGACCATGGAGCCGAAGATGGCGATCCCGCTGCCGTACTCGGCGTCGCCGGGGTCCTCGCCGGTGTGGTTGAGCTCGAGGTCGCTGGTGTCGAAGCTGGCAGGGTCGATCGGTTCCCACAGCTCGGGCATGTCCTCGTCGTCGGACAGCGTGGTGAACGTGGGGTAGTCGAAGGCGGGGTGCGGAGCCGTCTGCGGGTTCGCGAACAGCGGTTCCTCGCTGGGCGCGATCGCGTCGATCTCGGTGTCCGTCGACGCGGTTTCGGCCGCGTCACCGTCGACCAGGTTGCCGATGCAGCCGGTGAGCCCGGCCGTGATGAGCAAAACCGCAGTGATCCACCGGAGTCGCATGTATATCGTGGGCGCCTGTAGGTTGAAAAGCGTTGTTGCTCGGCGGTTGTCCGTCAGATGTCGACCAACGAGACGCGGTTGTCGGCCATGACGATGCCGGCCTCGCAGAAGGCGATCATCGACGTGCCGGAGGTGTAGACCTCGTCCTCGCCGACCCGTTCCTCGACGAACAGATCCACGTCGGTGTCGGCGTGGATCTGGCACCCGTCGGGGACGTCGATCTGCGTGGTCCTGGAGCGCTTCTCGAGGGTGTGCATCTCGCACTCGCCCATGCCGGGCCCGGTGCCGGTCGACGACACACCGATCGGGCCGCCTGCGGGGGCTCCCCCTTCGGTGCCGGCGAGCACGGTGCATCCGAACGTTCCCTGGTCCGCCGCCGCTGGAGCGACCAAGCCGACGAGGCCCACCAGCAACAGTCCTCCGATCACGGTTCGCGCGGTTCCTCCCACGGTGCTCCCTGGAGTCCAGGCTGGCCCGGTAAGGTGAATCGAACCTCACAGCGGCCCGTGACAACAACTAGGTCGGTGCGAGCTCGATCCGGTTGTCGAGACGGTCGCCGGCTTCGCACTTGGCCCAAAGGTCCGCGCCTTGCCGGACCTCGTCGCCGCGCTCGACCGTCGTGAGCCCGCTACCGTCGCCGTCGTCGTCCACTTGGATCCGGCAATCCTGCGACAACGGGGTGACGGGCCAGTCGCCGGGCTCGGCCTCCGTGAGGACCGAAGCCTCGTCCAGGTCGTGCACCAGTTGGCACCCGCCGACGGTAACCCGCTGGGAGGCGCGCTCGCCGCTGTCGAGGAGGAGGAAGGGGGCGCCGACGTCGACCTGGCAGCTGCGAGCGCCCTGCTCGGCCGCGACGGGCGCGGCCACGCCCGCCAGAAGCAGGACGACCGTCAGCACGAGGCGGCGATGCACGGGGACCGACGTGGGTATGGGCGCGGGCCGTGAAATCGGTTCGGGTCGCAGGCGGGGGCCCCCGGAGCATCCGTCAGCGTGGCCACTCGTTCCGCCCGCGGCGGGCGTTCGGTCCTGGGGGCGGCGCGAGAAGCCTAGATCACGCCCATCTCGGAGAGCTTCTCGGGCAGGTAGGTGTCGGTCACGAAGTCGAGACCGTACTTCGCGAGTGCCTGCTGCTCGGACTTCTTCCCGAGCTCGAGCTGGAACTCGATCTCGCCCCGCCACTGGTCGTCGTCGAAGCGGGGATCGGACAGCTCGCTGTTGAGCGCGCGTTCGTCCTGCTCGGAGAGGTCGTCGGTGGGCAGGTCGTAGTTCACGATGTCGCTGGGGGTCACGCCGAGGTACTGAGCGGCCGGCGTGGCCAGGTACTCGCTGATGTGGGCGGTCTTGATCGCACCGTAGGCCACGCTGGCGTAGATGCGGTAGGACCAGGGATCAGCGTCCGTGAACACGAACGTCGGCAGGCCGTACTCCTCGTTCAGGCGCTTGAGCAGGCGCCGGGTCGACCGGGCGGGCTGGCCCTTGAGGTGGAGCAGCAGCGCGTTGTGGGATTCGTCGAACCCGTTCTCGACGAGCCGGTCGAACATACCGCCGGTCTCGATGGCGAGGATGAAGTCGGCGTCGATGTCGACGAACCGCAGCTTGTCCTCCTCGACGCTGTAGGGCACCGAGTACCCGGCGTCGCCGACGTCGTCTTGGCAGTTGATGACGCGCGTGTCGCCGGTGCGGGTCTCCTCCTCGACGGTGACGTCGCCGAGGATGCGGGCGCCGTCCTCCTCGGGGCGGAGCTGGAAGTCCTCGCGGAGGTACTCGGTGATGACCTCGAGGTCCTCGGCCAGCTTGTCGGACTCGGATTGGTCGGAGAACTTGGCGAGGTCCCAGCCCTCGCTGATGTAGTACATCTCTCGCAAGGTGCTGGACTTGTCGGTCTCCAGCATCTCGCGGATGAAGTCGATCATGTACGTCGTCCGCAGCAGCATCTTGGCGCCGTCGGTCTTCTTCGCCGACCGGGTGGACTGGCTGTCCCCGTACTTCCAGACGCCGTGCTCCTCGTCGAACTCGATGTTGGACTTCGACCGTACCGGGAGGTTGAGCTCTGGGACATCGCCGTCCTCGAGATCGTCGTAGATCTTGTGCGCGAGCTCGTACAGGGCCTCGAGGGTCTCGCGGTCGGCGTCTTCCAACCTGGCTCCGTTCGTCGACATCAGACCTGCACCTCCTGGGTGACCTCGTCACCGTCGTCGATCTCCTGCGGCTCGGGGGCGGTCTCCTCGATCTCGGATCCCTCCCAGGCCTCGGCGCCGGCGATCAGCGTGGCGTCGATGCCGTCGAGGAAGATGTCGACGTTCTGGATGTCGGCCTCGGCCAGTCCGCGGACGCGGTAGGAGAACTCACGGGCTTCGCCGGTGTCGATCTTGTCCTCGTCCCAGACGATCATGTTGCCGCGGTAGCCGGCGTCGGGTTCGGGGTCCTCGACGTCGCCCTCGGCGGGGAGCTCGGCCATGACCTGCATCCGTTTGCCGTGGGAGGTGTAGTTGCGGACCTCGATCGTGATGTCGTGGCCAACGCCCTGCTCGTACTCGATCGTGGGCGTGACCATGACGGCGTTCATGATGCGCGCGATCGCCTTCTCGTAGTCGGGGACGTCCTTGTCGAGGATCTGGGCGCTCTTCTCCGCCATCGCGGGCACGATCTTGCGGATGATGTCCTCCTTCTGCCGGAGGCGCTTCATCTTCTTGCCCTTGCGGATCTGCGAGCGCATCTCGCGAGCGCACTCGCGCACGGCGAGCTCGATCTCCTTGCGGATCTCGGGGATGTCGGCGACGGCGTCCTTGGACTCGCTGGTGAAGGGGACGTTGGTCGAGGCGACGTGGACGAGGATCGCGCACGAGCCGTGCGGGATGCCTTGACCGCCGCGCTGGTCGAGATCGTAGCGGCGCCAGTCGATGTCCTCGATCGCCTTCGTGGACACGCATCCGCCGCGTTGGTACAGCAGCGGGACGCGGTTGGCGTGGCGCAGGATCTCGACCTGCTCGTCGTCCGGCAGCTTGTCGCTGTTGTGGACGATGGCGGCCTCGATCTGGAACGGGTGGCCGCCGTAGACCTCGGCCGAGCGGGTCTCGGTCGCGACGAGGTCGGCGTCCTCGAACTCCGTGCGGAGGCCGCGGCGGATCAGGGTCTCGCCGATCGGGGACAGGCAGTCGGTCGGCGGCGAGACGATGCGGACCTCCTCGAAGGCCGACATCAGAGCCTTGCAGTCGTCGGTCTTCAGGTAGGAGGGTTTGCGGTCCTCGCCGATGCCCGCCTTGTCGCAGATCTTGCGGGCCGTCTGCAGACCGACGCGGCAGAAGTCGTTCTGCAGGAACGAGGTGATCTTGCGGGCCTCGGTGTTCTTCGCCATTTCCTGCAGCTGGCCGAGTTCGATGCCTAGCGGGTGGGGCTTGATCTCGACCGTCTCGGGCGGTAGCTGCTCGCTGGAGCGCGGGAACTTCGTCGTCGTCCCGTCGGGCTCGACGAGCGTGAGCTCGGCGTGCGGGTTGACGATGCTGGTGGTCCGCAGGTACTCGTACACGGACTGGGCGCCGCGGACGTAGCGGGCCTCCATCGTGATCTCGAGCCGCGTGCCGGAGTCCTTGTCCCAGTCGACGATCTCCTCGTCGACGACCTCGGGCTCGTTCTCCTTCGTGTCGAGGCGGAGATCGAGCTCGTAGGCGGGGTGGTCGGGTCCCACGCGTGTGCAGATGGTGGCGGGTTGGCCGGAGGTGAGCTGGCCGTACATGACGACGGCGCTGATGCCGATGCCCTGCTGGCCGCGGCTTTGCCGGATGCGGTGGAACTGCGATCCGTAGAGCAGCCGGCCGAACACCTTGGGGACCTGGCGCTTGACGACGCCGGGGCCGTTGTCCTCGATGACGAGGGTGTACTCGTCGTCGTCGCCCTCGTGGATCTCGACGCGGATGTCGGGCAGCACGTTGCCCTCCTCGCAGGCGTCGAGAGCGTTGTCGACGCCCTCCTTGACGCTCGTGATGAGGGCTCGGGTCGTGTTGTCGAACCCGAGGATGTGCTTGTTCCGCTCGAAGAACTCTGAGACGGCGATGTCTCGTTGCTTGTCTGCAAGTTCGTTCGCGATGCTCACGCGCTCACCACCGACGGGTGATCGATCGCACTGGCCCTAGTCGGGGAACTCGGCCGATCGGCCCCGTGCGCGATCCCATCCCGCCGGTCGTAGCCCTTCCGGTGGTATAAGGGTTGTCGGGTTCTGCCGCGGTTGTGACCCAGGGGCGAGGTTCCCTTTCTTCGAGTGGTTCATCTCGAGCGGGCCCGGACGGCGAGCGCGAACGCGGCGGCGAGCAGGGTGATCCAGGGACCAGGGCCGGGCACGGGGACGGCGCTTCGGCCGTCGAGGGTGAAGGCCAGCCGGCGGTCGTCCAGCTCGGTGCCTTCGGTCTCGTGGGCGGCGTCGAGCGCGAGCTCGACCGGGCCCTCGACGCTGAGGCTCCAGGGAACCCGGATCTCCATCGTGGCGGTCGTCGACTCGTTGCCGGGTTCGTGGCCGAGGACGATCGCGTCCGGCGGCGTGCCGCGGGCGTCGGCGGGGATGCGGTCGACGCGGACGTCGACCTCGATCGGGCCGTTGGCGGTGTTCTCGAGGTCGATCGGGACCTCCTGGCGGAGGCCGCCCCAGGCGGTGACGTTGCCTTCAGGAAGGGCGGCGACGAGCTGGCCGGCGAACCCGGACTCGAACGCGAGGCTCTCCTCGATCTCGGCGGCCGGCAGCGTGCCGCTGGCTTCGGCTTCGGCCCGGTAGGTGGCCTCGGCCTCGGTGTAGGCGGTCGCGTCGGAGGCCACGTCCAGGGTCACGTTCACGATGCGCGTCTCGACCCCGGAGGCCTGGTTGCCGAGGTCGAACTCGACGGTGCTCGGCGAGAACGAGGAGTTCAGCCAAGGCGGTCCGTCGACGTGGGAGAGGTCGACGGTCACGTTGTCCTCGGCCATCCCATCGTTCCACTCGTAGCGGACGGTGACCGAGGAGTTCTGCGGCTCGGCCGGGGAGACGGGCGCCGCCAGCGTCGGCAGCGACAGGTCCACGGAGGCCGAACCGGTCGTCTGGGCCAGGGCCGGAGCGGCCGGCACGAGGCACGCTGTCAACGCGACGAGCAGGACCCAGCTGACACGCACGGGGACGAACCTCCCGAGGCGGCGTCCGGCTAAGGGTTTTGTGCCATGGCCGCTTGGTCGATCCGTGGTCGACCTCATCGCCGCGATCCCGCCGGCGAACACGGTCATCGTGGCCGTCGTCGGGGTCTTGATCCTGCGAGCCGTCCACGAGATCCGGCGAGGCAACGTGGACCGGCACAAGCAGTTGATGATCGCAGCCACAGCGCTGTTCAGCCTGTTCCTGGCGCTGTACCTCGTCCGGATGTTCCTCCACGGCCCGACCTCGTTCGCCGCGCAGAACCCCACTGCACCGGGTTGGGCGAGCACCTTCTACTACGCCTTCCTCGGCACGCACATGGTGTTGGCCGTCGCCACGATCGTGCTCATCCCCTTCGTGTACCTGCGCGCGATGCGCAGCCACTGGACCGAGCACCGGCAGTTGGCGACCAAGGTCGCCCCGATGTGGCTCGTCTCGATCGTGATGGGGATCGCGGTGTACTTCCTGCTGTTCCAGGTGTGGTGAGGTAGGAGGGATAGCCCGGGCAGGATTCTGGCCGAACCGAGCAGTGAACGCCGGTTCGGCCGCTCCCGAGACGCGTGCGGTCGACACCGCGCCTCGGGATCAAACCAAGGTTCTCATCCTGCCCTCTACGATCCGCGATTGGAGCACCGGTCGAGTCTTCGTGACGATGTGTTCGGACCGAGTAAGCACCTCCCGTTGGGCGAGCCTTCAGCTCGCGCCAGCCGTCGCTGGCAAGGAGCTCGATGCAGGAATCCCCTTGCGGGCTTCCGAAGCAGAGCGACACCGTCAGCGGCGGCTGGCGAGGTGCTCGCGACGGGAGAACCTGAGGAACGAGGACTCGACCGGTATAGCCCGGGCAGGATTCTGGCCGAACCGAGCAGTGGACGCCGGTTCGGCCGCTCGTGAGAACCGCCCGCTCTTCCACCGGCTCTCACGATCGAACCTGCGGTTCTCATCCTGCCCGCTGACGACCAGCGGTATCCGCAGGGACCGAGGACCGGCGACGATGCCTCGGACCGAGCCAGCGTCTCCCATCCGGGCGGGCCCGGCGGGGCCCGCGCCAAGGCTGTCTGACAAGGAGCGCGAGGAAGAAATCCCCCTGCGGGCTTTCGACGCAGCGCGACACCGTCAGCCAGCCTTGGCGAGACGCTGGCGACGGGAGAGGCTGAGGAGCAGGTCCTCGATCCCATAGCCCGGGCAGGATTCGAACCTGCGTATTCGGCTCCAAAGGCCGAAATGATTGGCCGCTACACCACCGGGCTGGTCTGCGGGACGCAAGCGGTCCGCGCGTTGAGGACAGCCGACCTCCGCCCTTAAGCTTCCCGCTTGGCGGACAGGCACATGACCGCCGCCTCCGAGCGGCGGTGGCCCACCGCCGGCTGGTCGGAGCTTGGGTCACGGGAAAGGTGGGGACAAGCGGTCGCGCCCGGGGGTAGGAACAGCACAGGAGTCGGTCCGGGGGTGTTGCAGGAACGGGGGTTGGACGTGTTGGGGGGACGGACGCGACCGCTTGCCTCAACGCCATGGCGAACGACGAAAGTAGTTCCGTTGTCACCGAGGTGACAAGACCCCGTGCAGGCGACCCGGTGGCGGACGGAGACGGGCCGGCTTAGTCAGCGGCGAGTGGGGCGGGCAGGATTTCACCCGAACGTTGCACCTATCGACGCGCGTTCGGGCTCTCGCGAAGGACCGCGCGTAGCCTCCGGCCCTTCGCGATTGAACCAGAGTTCAAATCCTGCCCTGCTACGAATGGGGCGGGCAGGATTTGAACCTGCGGCTTGCTCCTCGTAAGGGAGCCGTCATACCACTAGACCACCGCCCCGCCGTGCGAATACAACCCGCCAACAGCTAGCTCCTCGTAATTCGTACGGCTCTGACGAGCCGTACTCGCTCGAAGACCGGACGATCGACACCGGTCTTCTCACGGGAGCCGTCATACCACGAGACCACCGTCCCACGGCGGAAACGAGTGTCCCCGTCCCGGCCGGCCCGCTCCTCGTAAGTCGTCCGGCCCAAAAAGGGGGCCGGACTCGCTCGACGGTCGGCGCCGAGCAACGACCATCTCGCGGGAACCGTCGTACCACGAGACGAGCGCCCCGATGTGCCAATGCAGCCCCGCGAACGGCTTGCTCCTCGTGATTCGTGCGGCTCTGACGAGCCGTATCCGTTCGAGGACCATGCAGTCGTCGCGCTCTCACCGCGAGCCCGCGGGCCGCCATGGGGGTCGCGGGAGCGAGTTACCTGGGGAGATGTTGATCAGCGAAGCCCTGAGCTTCCGATCGCTCGTCGAACACGAACGCGGCCCGGTAACGGTCGCTGTCGAGGCCGAGCACCTCATCGGTCGTACACCTCGGCCACGTCCTGGACCAGAGGAAAGAGAAGCGAGAGGGAAGGCCCGCGAGGGCCTAGGCGTGGACGTCGGGGCCGGCTATCCGGCGTGGCAGTGGTATCCGGGTGTGCCGGGACCGAAGTAGCACACGCAGGGCCCCTTGATGCACTCACTGTCGTAGTGAGCCTCGGCGTTGCCGACAGGGTCCAGGTCCTCGGCGACAGAGCTGCCAAGGCCCGTGGATTGGGCGACGCCCGGAGCGACCATCAGTCCGATACCCAACGCTAGCGCAATCAGGGCGATTCGACTCATCGATCACCATTTCCCCAGAGCCACGGGGCCCCGGCGATCGAGTCCTGCCGAGCCTCGTAAAGGCGTCGTTAGACCGAGGCGCCGTTTCCCCTGGTCCCCCTACCCCGGCGGGCTCGAGTACTCGCCGACGGGTTCGATCTCGGGGTCGGGCAGCTCGTCGGCCTCCTCGGCCTCGGCATGCCGTCGCTCGGCCTCGTCGCGGCGGCTGCGGGCGACCGATTCCAGGCCCCACAACACCATGCCCAGCGTCCAGGTGATCAGGCCGAAGTAGGCCAGCAGGCGAACGGGCGGCAGTCCGACCTGGAGGGCGATGGCGGGGACGTCGAGGCCGCCGGCCAGCGCGACCTCGTACAGCAGCTGGGGGTCGTACACGAGAGCGCCCCAGAGGGTCAGGGTGCCGAGCACGAGCACGCGAACGGTCAGCCAGCCGAGGATCGAGGTGATCGCCCCGCGCGGATGCTTCATCATCCGGCGCGAGGACTTGAACGACAACCAGGCGCCGAACGCGATCACGCCGACGATGGCGACGACCTCGTTGGCTTGCAGGTACTGCCAGGCGGGCGTGGCGTACGTCTCTTGGAGGGCCGTGGCTTGCTCGGCCACGACGCTGCCGGACTGTTGGGACTCGTAAGCCAGCCACATGAACCCGCTGTGGAAGATCGCCATCCCGATCGAGGACAGCACGACGAACCGGCCCACCCCCATGCGAGCCAGCCCGGCGGGGATGTTCACCACGATGCGCGTCAACGGGATCACGCGCAACAGGCACACGAGGCTCTGCCCGAGCGGGCGCTCGAAGGCCTCCTCGAGCTTCTCTCGGCGCCGTCGGTCCATCATGAACAGCCGGGGATGGTTCTCGATCAGCGGGCGGCCGCCGACCCGAGCCATCGTGTAGAGGATGAGGCTCCCGACGATGCCAGCCAGTGTCGCCAACACGGTGATGAAGGCGAGCTCGCGGATGTTGCTGGCGTGCTGGGTGACGGCCATGATCATCACGGCCTCGCCCGGCAAGACGGGGATGAGCATGGCCCCGTCGAGAACGAGGAGGACGAACATGGCGACGAGCCCGTACTGCTCGAAGAACTCAAGCAGGTAGGGCAGCACGTCGGGGAGGGCCTCCAGCACCATCCAATTGGCAAGTGTGGTCCGTCCGTCAAGAGGTTGTCGGGAAGGCCACGGCGGGCTGTCTGGTTAAGCAGGGGCCGCGAAGGACACGAAGGATCGCCAAGGCCACGAAGGGCCTGTGACTCACCGCCGGGCAGCGTTGTCACGGCAGCTGCTCCCCCTTGTGCCCTGGCGTCCCTTCGCGTACTTGGTGGCCCCCCCGGGTTTCTTATCCTTCAACGCGAGGCCACAGTCGGAGCAGGGGTTTTTGGGACCCTCGTGGATGGTGGACCGGATGCGCGAACCTCGTGGCCGGTCGGCGGAGGGTTCGGCGGTCTCGCGACCGCGGCCTACGCCGCCCGAGCCGGGGCCGACGTCGAGGTGGTCGAGAAGAACGACCAGGTCGGCGGTCGAGCCAGCCGGCTCGTCCAGGACGGGTTCAGCTTCGACATGGGGCCCTCCTGGTACCTCATGCCAGACGTCTTCGAGACGTTCTTCGAGCACATGGGGACCAGCCCCGAGGAGCGTTTCGAGCTCACGCAGTTGGATCCCCACTACCGGATCTTCTTCAAGGACGGCGACCGCGTCGAGATCACCCCGGACCTCGCCGAGACCAGGCGCACCTTCGAAAGCTACGAGGAGGGCGCCGGCGAGGCGCTGGACGCCTACCTGGCGACGGCTCGGGAATCCTACGAGACGGGCATGAGGGAGTTCGTCTACGAGGATCGCCGGCGGCTGCGGGACTTCCTGAGCCTCGACGTGGCTCGCCAGGCCTGGGGCTTGCCGATGTTCGGCTCCCTGGCCGACCACGTGGCCGACCACTTCGAGCACCCGAAGCTGCAGAAGATCATGCAGTACACGCTCGTGTTCCTCGGCGGGGACCCCGAGTGGACGCCGGCCCTGTACAACCTCATGGGCCACGTCGACCACAACATGGGCGTCTGGTATCCCGAGGGCGGCATGGCGACCGTGGCGAACGCGGTCGCCGAGGTGGCCCGCGAGCAAGGCGCCACGCTCACGACCGGGACGCCGGTGACGGGCATCGATCGATCCGGCGCCAGGCCGCGGGTGCGGACGGCCGAGGGCGACCGCGAGCCCGATCGCGTCGTCACGAACGCTGACTACGCGCACGTCGAGCAGGATCTGCTCTCGGAGGATCACCGCCAGCACGGGGCCGACTACTGGGAGGGGCGGACGTGGGCGCCCAGCGCGTTCCTGCTGTACCTGGGCGTCGAGGGGTCGATCGATCCGCTGGCTCACCACTCGTTGGTGTTGCCGACGGACTGGCGCGGTCACTTCGATGCCCTGTTCGAGGAGGCCGCCTGGCCCGAGGACCCGGCCTACTACGTGTGCGCTCCCTCCCAGACCGACGACGGGGTCGCGCCGGCGGGCGCCAGCAACCTGTTCGTGCTCGTGCCGGTGGCGGCCGGTCTCCGCGACGGGCCCAAGCTGCGCCAGCGGTTCCGCGATCGGGTGCTCGCCGATCTCGCCGAGCACACCGGCGTGGACGTGCGCGATCGCATCGTGACCGAGCGCGTGTTCGCGGTCGACGATTTCGCCTCCCGCTACAACGCCTACGACGGGACCGCGCTGGGCCTGGCCCACACGTTGGATCAGACGGCCACGCTGCGGCCCGACCGCGTCTCCGGCGCGATGGAGGATTTGTTCTTCGTCGGGCAGTACACGACGCCCGGCATCGGCGTCCCGATGTGCCTGATCAGCGGGCTGTTGACCGCGGAGGCGATGGCCGAGCGATGAGCGGGGCCTACCTGGTCCGCCTCTCGCGGCCCCGGTTCTGGCTGTACCTGGCCGGGCCGGTGCTCGTGGGGGTGGCCTGGGGTGTCGGTTCCCTCGGCCAGCTGGCCGCCTGGCGCCCGTGGGCCCTGTTCGCGTTCTGCCTGCTGCCGGCCAACGTCTTCCTCTACGGGGTGAACGACCGCTTCGACGCGGACATCGACCAGGTCAACCCGAAGAAGGACGACAAGGAGGCTCGCTGGCAGGGTGGACGAGGCGTCTGGGCGTCCATCGTGGCGGCGCTGGCGGCCGGGTTGGCGCTGACGGCGGCCCTTCCGCGAGGGGCTTGGCCGTGGATGCTGGGGTTCGGGGCCCTGTCCGTGGCTTACAGCGCGCCGCCGGTGCGGTTCAAGGCGCGTCCGTTCCTCGACTCGGCGTCCAACGGGTTGTACGTCCTTCCCGGCGCGGCGGCCTACGTGACGGTGAGCGGGCACCAACCCGACGCCTGGCTGATGGGGGGCGCGTGGGCGTGGACGATGGCGATGCACACGTTCTCGGCGATCCCGGACATCGAGCCCGATCGCCGGGCCGGTGTGCGGACGACCGCGACCGTGCTCGGCCGCCGGGGGACGGTCGGCTACTGCCTGGGGATGTGGGCCGTGGCCGCCGGCTTGGTGAGCCTCGCGTCGGTGCCGGCGGCCGCGGTGTTCGCCATCTACCCCGTGGTGCTGGTCGCGATCGAGATCTCCGGCGTCCCGCTCGGGCGTGCCTACTGGGCCTACCCGTGGATCAACGCCGCGGCGGGCGCCGCGTTGACGATCGGGGGCCTGCTCGCGACGGGGGAGCCCGGGGTGTGGCTGTGAGCGCGGCCTCGCTCACGGACCGGCTGGATGCCGTGGTGCGGGACAACCGGTTCACGATCGCCGTCGTGTTCCCGCTCGTCGGCGCGATGTTGCTGTTGGCGAGCGGGCGGGGCTGGATCCCGCCTTCGCTCGACTGGCTGTCGTTCAACCCGTGGCTCATCCTCGTCGGGGTGACGGTGATGCGGTCCCCGTTGATCGTCGGTCTGGCGCCCGTGGCGACGCGGCGGCTGGGCGTGGGCCTGATCGCGTTGACCGCCTACACGTACGGGATCGAGGCCTTGGCCCTAGCCACCGGGTGGCCCTATGGCTCCTTCACGTACGAGGTGTCGCTGGGTCCGACCGTCGGCGGCTTGCCGATCGCGTTGCCGATCCTGTTCTTGCCCCTCGTGTTCGACGCCTACCTTCTGGCGAGCCTGCGGACGGGCAAGTTGCCCGGGCGATGGGCGCGCGTCGGGCTCGCGGTGGGCTTGGTGGTGACGTTGGATCTCGTGCTCGATCCGGCGGCCGTCAGCCTCGGGTTCTGGCGGTACGCGGACCCGGGCCTCTTCCACGAGGTCCCCTGGACGAACGTGGCCGGCTGGGTCCTGTCGGCGGCGGTCACGGTCGGGGTCGTCGAGGCCACGATCGACCGTGAGCGGTTGCGGGCGCGGGTGGACGGTTGCGAGTTCCTGCTGGACGATCTGGTGAGCTTCGTCGTCCTGTGGGGGGCGATCAACCTGGCGTTCGGGAACCTCGCGCCGGCCGCGATCGCCGTCGGCGTGGGGGCCGCCCTGCTGACGGCCGAGGGGTTCCAGACCCAGGGCCTGGTCGGTGGTCAATGACGGGCGGGATCGACGACGGTCACGCGCAGGCGCTCGTCGTCCTCGGGCAGATCGACGGCCGAGGCCCGTTCGAACAGGTCCACGGGGCCGTCGCTGAGCGGGCGGAGGCCGCGAGCTTTGGCGGCCAGCCACAGCTTGCGGCTGCGGGAGAGCGTGGGGCGCTGGGCGAGGACATCCAAGCCTTGCTCGCGCATCAAGCGGTGGTGGTCGGCGTAGAGGATCGCAGCGAGGGTGACGGGGAACCGGCAGTCGGCCGGTAGGTGCTGGATGCCGGTGACGCCCTCGCGGTAGAACCCGAGGGCGCGGTCCAGCTCGTAGCCCACCGCTGCCCGGAGGGCGCGGCTGGCCTTCTCGGCCTCGAGGTCCCCGCGAGCGACGTCGAACTTCCGCAGCGTCTCGAGGGGCAGGTACACCCGGTCGAGCTGTCGGTGGTCCTCGCGGACGTCGCGGACGAAGTTCGTCAGCTGGAAGGCCTCGCCGAGGGCGGAGGCTCGTCGCAGCACCTCGGCGTCGTCGGGGGCGCCGAGGACGCGAGCCATCATGCGGCCGACGGCGGCGGCCGAGCCCTCCATGTAGGTTCGCAGCTCGGCGAACGTCTCGAAGGGCTCTTGGTCGACGTCGGTCTGCATCGCTTCGATGAAGCGGTCGACGTCTGCGGGCGGGATCCCGTTGTCGCGACGGACGTCGGCGAAGGCGGCCGGGATGCCCTCGCCCGTCCGGTCACCGCGGGCCACGCGGCGCATGCGGTCCAGGCGGTCGCGTTGATCGGCGGCCGAGGGCGTGGTGTCCCCGTCCACGATCTCGTCGGCGCTGCGGAAGAAGGCGTAGAGGACGTGCGTGTCCTGACGGGCCCGTTCGGGCAACAACCGCGTGGCGAGGTAGAAGGTGGGGCCGGTCTGCTCGTGGATCCGCCGAGCCCGTTCGTTGCTCGCACTGATCGTCGACGACCTCTCGTACAGGTACTGTACAGTTATCGTAGCGCCTCCTCCGTCAAGAGGTTTGCCCGACGGGCACTCGCCCCACGAAGCGAGGCCGATCGACAGCCGTCACAACAGACGGCGGGCGATGCGCCGGGCGACCCCGGAGAGGTCGGCCTCCACCGGGATGGCGCCGCGATCCTCCACCAGGTCGGGGTCGGCCTCGGCGGCGGCGCCGCCCACGAAGACGGCAGGCGCAATACCAGCCAGGGCCCCCGCCTCGAGAGCCATCACGGGCTCCCGTCGAGGGGCGGAGATCGCCACGGCCTCCACGCCCTGGTCGTCCACGAACCCGGCGAGGTCGGACAGTGGGGTGTCCGCCCCCAGGAAAGCGGCATCGAGCCCGTGGCTGCGGAGGACGAGCACGAGGCTGAGGGCCCCCAGCTCGTGGCGTTCGTCGGGAAGCGTCGTGACGATGACGTCGGGATCGGACGAGCTCGGGTGGGAGGCCAGCAGGGAGTGGAGCTGGCTCTCGATGAACGCGGTGGCGAAGTGCTCGTCGGCGACGTCGACGGCGTCCTTTCGCCAGGCCTCGCCGACGCGGTCGAGGGCGGGGCGGACGACCTCCTCGAGGAAGGGCGAGAGGGCGTGCATGGTTTGGCCGCGGGAGTACACGCGGGCGGCGCGTTCGCGGTCGCGGTCGAGCAGGGCGGCGGCGAGCTCGCCGGCCAGACGTCGGCGGTCGGCCTCGCCCTCGTCGGCGACCTCGCTGAGCCGGTCGATCGCGGCCGAGGGGCTGGCGCCATCCTCGACCCAGGAGCAGACGGTGAGCAGGGCTTGGATGTCGGTCTCCGTGTACCGTCGATGGCCACCCTCGGTCCGCTGGGGGTCAGGGAACCCGTAGCGGTTCTCCCATTGACGGAGGGTCGGGACCGAGAGACCGGTGCGGTCGGCGACCGTGGAGATCGGGTAGAGGGCGGGACCGCCGGACGGGTTCTCGGCCATGGTGGGACGCTCGGCCTCGTGAATGAGGGGGAGAACCTGTACAAAGGTACCGAACTTGCAACCGGTATGGGCCCCGTCTGTGGCCCACGAAGGCCGAACCTGTACACGGGCCTCGTCAGCGAAGCGTCCCGAAGCGTTCGGCGAGGCGTCGGGCGCGGTACGCGAAGATCGATCGCAGGTCGTCGGCGACGAAGAGGCGGTGGGCGAGGCTGCCGGCGGGGCCGATGGGCAGGTTGTAGCGGACGCGATCGACGGCGAGCGTTCGGTCGCCGCGGTCGACGAAGAGGTGGACGTGCTCCCAGCGGCGGTAGGGGCCCTGCATCTGGACGTCGGCGAAGGCTCGGGGCGGGTCCCAGGCGGCGATGCGGGAGACCCAGCGGAGGGGGATGCCGCGCAGCCGCAGGCGGTAGCGGATGCGGCTGCCCTCGGCGATCGGTTCCTCGGCATCTCGGACCTCGAACCTCAGCCGGTCGGGCGTGATGGCTTCGAGATTGCGAGCGTCGGCGAAGAAGTCGAAGACGTTCTCGCGAGGTTCGTCGAGGAGCTGGCGCTGCTCGAGGAGGTAGCCTTCGCCCGCGGATCGGATCGTGGGCTTGGCGGGTGGGTCATCGGGGGAGGAGATCGGCGATCGCCTCCTCGACCGTCCGATGCTCGAAGCCGAACCCGTCGTCCGTCAACCGTCGGGGGAGGACGCGTTGGGAGGCGAAGAGGAGCTGAGCCGCCTCGCCGTAGAGGAGCTGCATCGCGAAGCGGGGGATGGGGAAAGGGGTCGGGCGGCCCAGCTCGTCTCCGAGGGCGTCCGTCAAGCGTTCGTTGCGGACGGGTTCGGGGGCGGTCAGGTTGTAGGCTCCGGATCGGCGCTCGTCCAGCAGGTCGATCAGGGCGGCGACCTCGTCGTCGATGTGGATCCAGGGGAACCACTGTTGGCCGTCGCCCAGGCGGCCGCCTAGGCCCCAGTGGAAGGGCTTGATCGGGCCGAAGGGGTTCAGCATCTCGGTGAGGGCCCCGTCTTCGGAGCTGAGGACGACGCCGGTGCGGGCGATGGCGGGGTCGTGGGCGAGGGCGTCGTCGTCGGCGAGGCGCCGTGCTTGGTCTTCCCAGCGGCGGCAGACGGTGGCGAGGAAGTCGTCGGCGGGGTCGGTGGTCTCGGTGATCGGGGCGTCGCCGCGGTCGCCGTAGTAGCCGACCGCGCTGGCGGAGACGAGGTGGTCGACGTCGCCGTGGTCGCGGATGGCTTCGACGACGGTCCGGGTGCCCTCCTCGCGGCTCTCGAGGATCTGCTGCTTGTACTCGTCGGTCCACCGGCAGCCGTGGATCGGGGCGCCGGCGAGGTGGATCACGGCGTCGGTGTCGGTGGGAAGTTCGAGCGAGCCTGGTGTGAGCGGGTCCCAGACGAGGGTGTCGGGCCCGCCAGGTGTGCGGGACACGATCGTGACCTCGTCGCCCCGGTCGCGGAGCTGCTGGGTGAGGCGCGCGCCGATGAGCCCGGTCCCGCCGGTCACGACGACGTGCACCGTGTCACCAGCGGTCGGCAGGCGGCTCACCCTTGTTGAGTTTTCGTATAGGTTCGGGCCCGGCTGTCTGGTTAAGCAGGGCCGTGACGAGCACTCGGCCCCCGGGGGCCGTCGACGCCGAGCCCGTGGCGTGGGGTGGACATCCCGGGCAGCACGGTCCGCTCGTCGCTGTCTGCGAAGCCGCCGATCACGGACAGCTCGCCGTCGAGGATCGCGGTGGCGGCCTCGGTGGGGGCCGTGGGGACCGCCGGTTCGGTCGTCCACCCGGCTCGGTGGCCTCGTCGTCGGTTGCCGGCTCGTCGGCCGGGTCCAGGCCGGTGAGGCAGCCGGCCAGGAGCACGAGAGCGACCGCGAGCAGGAGCGCGGTCGCGCGCTTCACCGCCGTCGAGAGCGGTCGATCACGGGAAACGCGGGTCGGCGACGGTCGGCGTCGTGACGTAGAGCGCGTGCCGTTGGCGGGTGGCGGCCTCGACGTATCCATCACGAAACCGGACCGCTTAACTACGGACTGCGGGGATACGAACGGCGAGGGATGGGATGTTCGAGATCCAAGTCGTCAGCAACACACCGCTGACACCGGTGAACGACTTCGAGACCGTGGCCACGACCTTGCTCTACCAGGTCGGCTACCTTCCGAAGGGCTACGATCCGAAGACGGACACCGAGTCGGTGCGCAACTCGGTACCCTACAGGCTCGTCGTGAACTGCTTCCTGAAGCGACCGGAGAAAGCGTGGACGATCAACGAGCTTTGCACGGTGCTGGACACCTCGCGTCCGACGGTGTACCGTCACCTGAACAAGCTGAAGGCGCTGGACCTGCTCGAGGAGTCGGTCGTGCGGCCGGACTCCAGCGAGGGCCAGCCCAAGAAGGCCTACCGGATCCGGTACGGGAACCTCTCGAAAGCGTGGAACTTCGTCGAGGCGCACGTCAAGGTCGCGATGGACAACTACCGCAAGACGGTGGACCACCTCCAGGAGCTGGCCGAGGAGGAGCGACAGAAGACCGACGGCGCCTTCGATCGAAAGTCCCCGCCGGAGACGAAGGTCGAGGCCGAAGCCGAGGCGAAGGCCGAGGCGGCCGCCAACCAAGCTGGGCCCTCCTAGGGACCCGCGATGAGCGACTTCAACCTCACGCAAGGATCCCGCTACCGGGTCACCAGCGTCCGCACGCGGGAGGACAACTTCGAGGTCGAGGCCACCTTCCAGGGCATCACCTCGATGGGGAGCGTCGACGCGATGGTGCTGGAGACCGACGACGGCAAGCGGCTGGTGCCCACGCATCTCGTCCTGAAGATCGACGTCCTCGAGCAGGCCGGCGAGGACACGTTCGACGACGAAGACGACGCGATGTACACCTGAGTGCCGCCAACCTGAAAGCGGTGGCCTCCGTTCCCATCCCATGGAGCCTCGCCTCCGGTTGTGCCCCCGATGCGGGTCCCACGAGGTGCACGCCGACCACCTCACCCCGCTCGGGCAGCGACACAAGTGCCGGGAGTGCGGCTACGAGGGCTCGTTCGTGATCGAGGCCGACAGCCTCGAGGACGCCAAGCGCATCCGCGAAGAGCTGCAGGCCCAGCTCGAGGAGGCGTCCGAGGAACCCGACGACGGGGACGAGTGACGGGACAGGACGCCGGTGCTTTTATCGCCCCTCCTCGCTGAGGGGGTTCGATGCCTGCCGCGTCGGACGAGGAGCTGTTGCGCGCCCTGCACGAGGTCGAGGCCTTCGAGATGAAGCACCCGCAGGCCTTCGAGGACCTGGTGGACCTGGTCGACCGCAACCGGCGCATCGGGTACAAGAACCTCTGCAAGATGATGCTCGGTCGGTTGACCGAGGAAGAGATCCAGGGGGAGTAGATGCGCCGGGTCATCGTCGTGGAGTCGGGCGCGAAGACGCGCACGATCCGCCGCCTGGTCCGCGGGGAGTACGAGGTCATCGCCTGCGGCGGCCACATCCGCGATCTGCCCAACGATCGGTTGGGCGTGGACGTGGAGGCCGGGTTCAGCTACGAGATGCAGCCGATCCGCCGGCGCGGCGACAGCCAGGTTGCGCGTCTGCGCGAGGAGCTGCAGGGCGCCGACGAGGTCTACCTCGCCCCGGACCCCGACCGCGAGGGGGAGGCGATCGCGGCCGACATCCTCGAGACCGCCGTCCCGTCGGACGCCGAGATCCACCGGATCACGTTCAACGCGATCGTGTACTCGGCGATCCAGGACGCCCTCGAGGAGCCCCGCGGTGTGGACGAGGACCTGGTCGAGGCCCAACGCGCCCGGAGCGTGCTCGACCGTCTGATCGGGTTCATCCTCTCCGACATGGTGAAGTACGATCCCGAGGGCCCGCGGGCCCCCAGCGTGGGCCGCGTGCAGAGCCCGGCGGTCGGGCTCGTCGTCGACCGCGAGCAGGAGATCGAGGACTTCGAGCCGCGCGAGTACTGGACCCTGCACGCTCGCGTCCTCCACGAGCCCGAGGACGCCGAGGAACCGCAACCGTTGACGGCCGACCTCGACGGCGAGATCGAGGAGGACGCGTGGGACGAGGTCACCGATCGGGTCGAGGCGCTGGCGGAGGCCGGCAGCCTCACGGTCCAGTGGTGCGAGGTCGACCCCGAGGACGAGCTCGTGCCGCCGCCGCCGTTCACGACCGACACCCTGCAGAACGCCGCCGACGGGCAGCCGCTGAACCTCTCCCCCGAGGAGACGATGGAGCTCGCCCAGCGGCTCTACGAGGGCGTCGAGATCGACGGCACCGAGCGCGCGCTCATCACCTACATGCGCACCGACTCCACGCGTGTCTCCCCGGAGGCCCTCAACCGCGCCAAGTCGGCCCTCGACCAGCGCGAAGCCTTCGGCGAGGAGCTGTACAGCGGGCGGCGGTGGAACCAGGGCGCCGGCGCTCAGGACGCCCACGAGGCGATCCGCCCCACCGAGCCCGAGGATCCCGACGTCTGGCCGGAGAACCTCGAGGACGATCTCGACCCGGAGCTGTTCGAGCTGTACCGGCTGATCTACTGGCGGTTCCTCGCCAGCCAGATGCAGGCCGCCGTGTACCGCACGACGATCCTCGATCTGGACGCGGCCGGCCACGCGGCTGAGGCTCGCGGGCACGAGCTGACCGATCCCGGCTTCCTGACGCTGTACGACGACCACCTCGAGGATCCGCTGGCGAGCACGATGGAGCCCGGGTACCGGTACGAGGAGGTCGACGTGCCGGAGCTCGAGACCGGTCACGAGCTCGCGCTGGAGCGGGCCTACCCCGAGCCGCGGCGGACCTACCCGCCGGCCCGCTACCGGGAGGGGCGGCTGGTGTCCGAGCTCAAGGAGCGCGGCATCGGTCGCCCGTCGACGTACGGGCAGACGCTGGAACGCATCAAGTCCCGCGGCGACGGCGCCGGCTACGTGCGCAAGCGAAGCGGCACGCTTCGCCCCACGGACAAGGGCCGTCGGCTGGTCGACTACCTGCGCGAAAGCTACTCGCGCGTGATCGACTACGAGTACACGGCCCGCATGGAGGAGGCCCTCGACGCGATCGCCGAGGGCGAGCTCAGCTACCACGCGTTCCTCGAGGAGGAGTTCGACTGGCTGGAGGCTCCCTACCAGCGCACGCTCGACGAGGGTTGGCTGGAGGGCGACCACCCGACGCCGGCCCAGCTCGAGCACCTCGACCGCCTGTCCGAGCAGACCGGCATCGACGTGCCCGACGAAGCCCGCTCCTCCAAGGCGAAGGCCAGCGAGTGGATCGACAAGCTGCTCGACGAACGCGTGGCACGCATCGAGCTGTCGGGCATCCACGAGGCCGAAGCCGGCGGCGTCGACGTGCACCGGTTCTTCGTGTACATGCGCGGGGCTCGCCTGCCGGACGAGCTCTTCGAGGAGCTTTGCGACGAGGGGCTTTTCCCGCTGGCGGGCGGCGAAGGCCAACCCCCGCGGATGCGCTACCAGCGCCAGGATCTCACCCGCGTGGAGAAGGTCTGGCGGCAGACGAGAGACCAGCTGGCGGCGCTGGACGAGGGGGACTTCGACGAGGCGACCGAGATCGACCTGCCTCAGGATCCCTAGCCGGGACCGGGCGATCGGAGCTCTCGGCCTGGCGGCAGCGATCCCCGGCAGGGGGGCGAGGAAAGGGGAAGAGAAGGTTCCCGACGGAGCCCGAGGAAGAGGACGGCCGCTTCACGGGAGCGCCCGGCTGGCCGGTGGAGGCCTCCCCCTCGCGAACCCTGCTTGGTTGCCGGCCAGCGGGAGCCTACAGGCTCTCTTCGAGAACGCGCGCGAGATCCTTCTCCAGCGTCTGGGCGATATCCTCGCCGACCTGGCCTTGCAGCTGATCCGGCAGGGACGCCAACGACACCTTCGTGCCGGCCTTGGCGAGCGCGACCATGGCCAGCGTCTGGGCGACCTTGGCCTCGAAGTAGCGGCCGACGGCGTCCTTGACCTCGTCCCGCAGCTCCGGGTTCTCGTCCAGCGTCTCCCGGATGTGGCGCTTGAGCTCGTCCTTCACCATCTCGCGGAAGGCCTCGACGACGAGCTCCTCGCCGCCGACGGCGTCGACGAGCTCGGCCGGCTGCTCGAACAGCGTGTCCAGCTCGGACATCGCCCCCGCAGGCCCACCCACCAGCAAATAGCCTTGGGGCCCGTATCGGCGCGGGAGGGCGCGCTCCCGCCGCGGGGGGCCTGCTCGGCCGACCACAGCGCTTAAACCGCTCACGGGGTTGCCTGGCTCGGTGGACCGAGCCGAGCGCGCCCGCCACGTCCGCGAGGAACTTGTGAACGAGTTCCCGGACTGGGACATCTCGTTGACCTACGAGGACCGCTGGCAGCTGCTCGTGGCCACGATCCTCTCCGCCCAGTGCACCGACGAGATGGTGAACAAGGTCACGCCCGACCTGTTCGCGGCTTACCCGACGGTCGAGAGCATGGCCGAGGCCGACCAGGAGAACGTCGAGGAGCTGGTGCACTCGACGGGGTTCTACCGGCAGAAGGCCGAGCGCTTGATCGGCTCGGCGCAGATCATCGTCGACGAGCACGGCGGCGAGGTCCCGCAGACGATGAGCGCGCTCACCGACCTGCCAGGCGTCGGTCGCAAGACCGCCAACGTCGTCCTGCATCACGGGTTCGGCAAGGTCGAGGGTGTCGTCGTGGACACCCACGTCCAGCGGATCAGCCAACGGCTGGATCTCGTCGACGGATCGACGCCGGACAAGATCGAACGGGAGCTGATGGAGCTGCTGCCCGAGGAGGACTGGAAGCGCATCACGCACCTGTTCATCGAGCACGGCCGGCAGACGTGCTCGGCCCGCAACCCCAAGTGCTCGGATTGCCGGCTGCTGGACGTGTGCCCGAGCGGGTACCCCTTCCTCGAGGACGGGACGGCCGCCAGCGCAGACGGCTGACCTCCCAGGCCTGCCGCCAGGCTCTTGCACCGCCAGGCCCGCTCGGTGACCATGCAAGCCTGGGCGATCGCGGCAGCCCCGACGGCTTCCACGCCTTCGGCTGCGCGAGGGCACGCTGACGGTCGACGGTGCACACGGCCCAGCTGCCCATGTCGGGGCCGGGAACACCACCCAGCTCGGAGACCGAGGGCAGCTTCGTGGCCGGCGAGGCGGCGAGGACGGAGCCAACGGTGTGCCGGCCGTCGGCGTCGGCGGCGGGACCGCTGTGCTGGCGGGCGCGCTCGTCGTGGGCGAGCGACGGTCTCGCGACGGTTAGGCCGAGGGGCGGGCGAGGCCCTCGTCCAGCGCCGTGGGCCCGCTCTCGGTGACCTCGGCAGGCGCGAGCGTGCGCTCGAACGCCGCCAGCAGCTCGTCGACGAGCCTCCCCCGGTCGACGTCGACACCCAGGCTCGCCAGCGATCCGACACCGGCTTCGATGGCGTCGGCGGTCTCGTCGTAGACGTCGGCCAAGAGCTCGACGTCGCGTTCGACGATCACGGTCCCGTGCTGGAGCACGGCGTCCTTCGTCCGTCGTTGGGCGCCCCCGGACAGCTTGCGGCCCTCGCCGTCGACGATCGAGACGCCGGCCTCGCGCAGGTAGCAGAAGTCACGCCGGCCGCCCTGCGAGCGTCGGTAGCTAGCATCGACGCCCAACGCCTGGAGAGCCTCGAGCACGCCGCGGCTCATGTAGCGGTAGTCCTCGAAGAGGTCGCCGGGTAGCCCGTCCCAGTCGGTGGGGAGGACGACGGCGTACGTGACCTCGGTCGCGTCGTGGTGGATCGAGCCGCCGCCGGTGGGGCGCCGGGCCAGGTCCAGACCGCGGTCGGCCAGCGCTTGCTCGTCCACGGTGTCCTCGTCCTGGGGGTAGCCGAGCGTGACGCAGGCCGGCTCCCAGCCGTACAGGCGGACGATCGGCTCGGCTCGCTCGAGCAGGGCCTCGTCGATCGCCATGTTGTCTGGGCCACGGCGGTGACGGTCGCGGACGAGGTGCACGCCCAGAGGTAGCTCCAGCGGAGGGAAAAGCGTTGCGCGGATCCCCGTCGGAACGATGAAACGTTCGGCGACGGTTCGGCCCATCGCCATGTCGGCCTCTTCCCGTCCTCTTGTCGTCGGGATCTTGGCGGTCGCTGTCTTCACCCCGATCGGCTTGGGCGGGGCCTCCTCGGCTGCAAGCGAAGACAGCGACGGTGACGACGTACCGGACGCGATCGAGGAGCGGATCTGCTCGAACGAGGCGGGCCGGAACCTGGTCCGAGCCCTCGAGAACGCCGGGGGATGCGAGAGCCTCACCGAGTACGAGCCGGAGGGCCCCGTCGGCTTGCTCCTCCCAACCGAGGTCCGCCGAGGCACCGACAGCGACGGGGACGGGCTACCTGTAGAGGCCGACGCCAGCTTCGACCTCGTCCGCATTGATCCCGGACGGGCGGTGGCGAACGTGACCGACGGCCCCTCGTTGTCGCTTCCCTACGACGTGGCCCCTTACGGGAGCGACGAGGATCCGGATCGTCCACCAACCCTGGCTTCGATCGTCTGTCGCGGGCTCAATCTGGTCGGGATCGCCAGCCCGGTGGACGAGGACGGCGACGGCTATCCGGCCTACGCGGAGATCGCGACCAGCGAGGTCTGCCTGCACGTCCGCGGCGGGGAGCCGTACTTCAACCCGCCCCACCGACAAGTCAAACGGGACGTGGATCCCGACGACGGGGACGACGCCGTGCCGGCTGGCCCGGTCGACCTGGAACCGGTCCCGACACGAGCAGCCTTCGGCCCCGACCGCGACCAAGACACCCTCGTCGAGAGCGCCCACGTCCGCGACGCCGACCTCACCTACGACGGACAGGACCGCGCGGGTCTCGGGCCCGAGGTCTCCTGGCAGACCCGGACCCTCGACACCGACGACCGGGACCCAGGTGAGCCGTTGCCGACGTCCCTTCGCCTGGCCGACCAGGATCACGACCACGTCCACGAGGACGCGGAGGTCTACATCTGCGTGAAGGACGATCACAACGAGGCCCGGGACGGCGCCTGTCTCGGGCCGGCAGACCACGTGCCGCCGCTGTTCTACGAGTACGTCACCGCCCCGTCGTTCGCCCATCACCCATAGCAGACCCCTACACCCTTAACCGCGGGAACCGGATTCCCCTGCTCGTGATCCCGGAGTTCCACCGTGAGCTTTGCACCGACTGCGGGGGCTGCGTCGGCGTGTGCCCCGTGGACGCGGTCGAGCTGTGGCGCGGCGACGTCGACATCACGGAGGCCTGCATCGAGTGCGATCTGTGCGTGAAGGCCTGCCCGACCGGGGCGTTGACCTCACAGACGTGGCCGCCCACCGAGGACGAGGACTGACCGTGCCCGAGGACGCCGAGCGCACGCTGATCAACCAGCTCACGGCGGGGCTGCGCTCGCAGCGCAACGAGACGGGGTTCGTCTCCGACTGCGCGGTGGTGCCTTTCGGCGCGGAGGACCTGATCGCCACGGTCGACGGGTTCGCACAGGCCACGCACTTCCCCGAGGGCGTGGGGGCCGAGGGCGCCGGGCGGCTGGCGGCGGGCGCGGCCTTGGCCGACCTCGCCTCGGCCGGCGCCGACCTCGTCGGCGTGTTGGCCGCCTACGGGATCCCCACCGATCTCGACCGCGCCACCGTGGTGGCGTTGGGGGAGGCGATCGCGACCCGCGTCGAGACGGCCGGCGGCGAGGTCCTCGGCGGGGACACAAAGCCGCGCGAGGAGCTGACGGTGACGGTCACCGCGCTGGGCACCTGTCCTTCGGGCGAGGCGATGATCCGCACCGAAGCCCGGCCCGGCGATGCCGTCATCGTGACCGGTCCGCTGGGCGGCGCCGGCGCTGCCCTGGACCGGATCCGGGAGGGCGGGGACGCCGACGAGGCCGACCCGCTGGTGCCCGAGCTGCGGCTGGAGGCCGGTCAGGTGCTCCGCGAGGCGGGGGCTCGGTGCGCGATGGATCTGTCGGATGGCCTGGCTGACGCGGCGACGGCGATCGCCGACGCCTCCGACGTGAGCGTGCAGCTCGAGGCCGACCAGGTGCCGCTGCACGCCTGGGCGAGCGGAATCGAAAGCGGGCTCGCGCACGCGCTTTCGACCGGTGGAGACTACGAGTTGGCGGCGACGGTCGCCGCTTCCGAGACCGAGGGCCTCCTGTCGGCGTTGGCCGAGCGAGGCCTCGAGGCTGCCGTCGTGGGGCGCGTCCAGGAGGGGGCCGGCGCCGATCTCGTGCGCGAGGACGAGACGATCGAGCTGGGCCGCGGCTTCGAGCACCGGTTCGCGACCGAGTGACCGCCCCTGGGTCAAGGTTGAAGGGCCCCCTACCCATCGACGACGACGATGGACCGTCGGGTCTGGCTCGGCGCGGCCGCGCTCGCGCTGCTGGCCGGTTTGGTCGCGGTGTTGGCCTTCACCGGCGGGGATGCCGACGCGACGGCGTTGGCCTACGGTGTCGAGTGGTCCCTCGAGGAGGGGCCCGCGACGGTCCAGGAGGGCGAGCTCGAGGAGGACCGCAACCGGACCCACACCTTCGAGCTGTCTCGCGCGAACGTCACCGAGGTCACGGTCCGCCTGAACTGGACCGACGACGTCGGCGAACCGGACGAGTTCCGCATGGAGGTCCGGCCGCCGAACGGGACCCCGATCACGAACACCTCGCGCAACGAGACGATCGAGACCGCCCTCGAGCTCCGCCCGGTCCCCCAGCTCGACGTCGTGGAGGCCGTCAACCGCTCGATGGCTCGCCAGCAGGTCGACCAGGCAGCCAGCGAGGAGGGGCAGGGCACCTGGGAGATCCAGGTCAGCCTCGAGGACGCCCCGGGGCGTCGCCCGGTCTCGGAGGCTCCGGATCTCGAGACCGAACCCGACGGCTCGAACAGCTACCAGGTCACGTTCAGCCACCGGGTCTTCTACGCGGAGCTGGGGCCGGCCTCGCCACCTGACCCTGGGTGACCCCCGCACGCCGTCCGCTGGCACTGTACTATCCAGGGACCTCGTTGACGAGCCTGTACACGCCCTCCTCTGTGATCAACCCTGCCAGGTACACTTCGCTTGGAGTCTGGTAGTCCAGCG
>PXUB01000042.1:0-575 GCA_003009755.1 Thermoplasmatales archaeon SW_10_69_26 | reverse complement strand
GCAGATGAACCCGATCTCGCCGTCGGGGAGGGGGACTTGCGTGATGTCCATCTGCCACAAGTAGTTCGCGTACGGGCGCTCGAAGCGCTCGTCGGAGCGCCAGGTGGTCTCCCGTTGGTCGACGAGCTCGTGGTCGACGAGGACCTTGTGGATGGTGGTGTGGCTGAGCGGGATCTCGGCGACGTGCTTGAGCTTGATCGCGCCGAAGTGCGGGAAGCGTTCCTTGGCGGCTAAGATCTCATCTTCGTATTCGTCCCGTTTGCGGTGGATCGTGTCCGGGCGGCTGCTTTGGTCCTCGAGCGCGTCGTAGCTTTTGCCGGCCTCGACGAAGCGGTCCCACCATTTTTTGACCCATTGGCGGCTGGTGTTGCCCAGCTCGGCCACGCGGGCGAACGATCCGCGTTTGCGGTACTCCTTGATGGCGTCTTTGCGGGCTTGTTTCCAGGCGGTAACGTTTTCTCGGGCGCGTTCTATGCGTTTGCGAAGGCGGAGCCCTCTTGGCACGTGAATCTACCATTCCTGCCAACGAGGGCCCGTTCTTCACCCTTCTTGGCCCCCGCGCCTTGTGTGTCGAC
>PXUB01000041.1:56826-62200 GCA_003009755.1 Thermoplasmatales archaeon SW_10_69_26 | reverse complement strand
GGCGCTGGACTACCAGACTCCAAGCGAAGTGTACCTGGCAGGGTTGATCACAGAGGAGGGCGTGTACAGGCTCGTCAACGAGGTCCCTGGATAGTACACTCGACGTCCGGCGACCCCGGGAAAAGAAAAACCCTCGGGAAAAAGAAACCCGGGGTCGCCGGCGGCCCAGGCCCCATCGGTCCGGACCTTGGACGCTACTGGGTCTTCACGCAGGGCTATCGCCACCGGACCCGCAACAGCGAACCCACCGACTCGACGGCCTCCACGCCCGGCGACCTCGGAAAAATAAAAACCCTCAGGAAACAGAAACCCGGGGTCGCCGACGACCAGGCCCCGGCCGCTGGTGACGCGTTCGGCCGGCGGTCGTGCTCCCTCAGTGGGAGCCGGCCCTCACGAGCGGGGCTGGGCCGCGGCTCGTCGGGGGCGATGGGAGCATCGGCCGACAGGGCAAAGCCTATGGCGGCCACGCGAGCTGTCTTGGCTTGTGTCGTTCCCAGGCCGGCCCCTCGTGACGGCGCTTTTGACGGTTGCTCTCCTCGGGACGGCCCTGCCCGCGCTCGCGCAACAGGAACAGGTGCCGCAGAGCCTGTGGGGGGTGCGGGGTGACGTCGGCCTGGGTGTCGTGCCGCAGTTCGTGACCAACTACGGCGACCGGTCCGCCTTGGAGGAGCGGCCCTCGGGTGAGGGGATCCGCGTGGCCGTGATCGATACGGGCATCGCGCCCGACCACCCGGACCTCGATTCATCCCTGGCCTGCGACCACTGTTGGCGGGACTTCGTCGACAACCGCAGCCAGCCCTACGACGACAACGGACACGGCACGCACGTGGCGGGCATCATCGCTGGCAACGGCCACTTGCAGGCCAACCCGTTGAACTCCTACTTCCCGACCGGCGCGCTGGGCATCGCCTCCGGGTCCGAGCTGATCGTCGCGAAGGCGATGAACGAAACCGGTGGCGGCAAGGACGAGCGCGTGGCTCGGGCGATCGACTGGTCCTTGGACCCCGACGGCGAGCCCGGCAGCGGGGACGAGCCTCACATCTTGCACTTGTCGCTCGGGGTGCGATCGCCGACGACGCAGGACGGCAAGGTGGTGACCGGGTCCGAGACCGAGGCGGCGGTCCGCGAGGCGGTCGAGCGTGGTGTGTTCGTCGTGATGAGCGCCGGCAACCAGGGCCAGCGTGGTCCCGCCGTGCCGGGCAACGTCGACGGCGTCGTCGCGGTCGGCGCCTTGACCTCGAACGGGGAGGTGCTCGAGATGAGCAACCGCGGGGAGGGCGTGGACGTGTTCGCTCCGGGCGTCGTCATGAGCGCGTGGCCGAGGGACCTCGATCGCGACCGGATCGATGACGGCTACACCGGCCTGGCCGGCACGAGCCAGGCCGCCCCAGTCGTCACCGGCGGGTTGGCCCTGGCGGTGGATGCGAACCCTCGATTGTTGGAGGACAGCGCGACGAAGGTCGAGCACGTCGAATCGATGCTCCAGCAGACGGGGGACAAGCGGACGACGGCGGGGGGGACCTCGGTGGTGACCTTCGACGGAGAGCGGTTCCTCGCTTCGCAGGATCAAGGGACCGAGGAGCTTCACTGGGGCCTCGTGGGAGCCCTGGCGCTGCTCCTGATCGCGGTCGTCGTGACCCTCGGACGGGTCGTGTACGGGCTCGTCGAGGGTCCGGCCGAGGAGAGCTCTTCGCCAGCAGGCTACCGGGATGGACCCGAACGATCAGCGGGCCGCCCGTCGGCCCTGGAGAGCGACGAAGGCAACGCCGGAGGCGACGCGGAGTTCACGGATGGCTCCGACGCGGGGCGTTGATCAGGCGGTAACCTCGATGAAGTCCTCGCCCTCGCCGTTGGCTCCGCCGGCGGTGACCTCGTCCTCGGCCACCTGCTTGGGGAAGTAGCGGAGGACCATGATGTCGTCGAAGTCCGAAACCCACCGGTAGGGGACGGCGACATCGGTCCCGCCTTCGACGACGTCCTCGTTGGTCTCCGTCAGGAGGAGGGCTTCGACGGTGCGAGATCCGAGATCCAGGATCGCGTTCTGGACTTGGCCGACGAACGTTCCATTCCGCGTGTAGACGGGAACATTCTGGATGACGTTGGAGATCTCCGTCATTCGTGCATCCCGCCTGCGGTATGGAGGGCAGGAGTATAAGGGGTCTTCGCTTCGCGTCGGCCGCAGCGGCGAGCTCAGGCCTTGACCTCGACCGACTCAGTGTCGGCCTCCTCGAGGTCGGCGTCGTCGGTGGCAGGCTCGAGGGCGTCGAGCAGCTCGGTCACCCCTCGGCTGAGACGGACCTCGTCGCGCCGGATGCCGAACACGTAGTCGAAGGGCAGCGAGATCGTGTCTTCCTCGGTCTCCAAGCGTTCGCGGCCGTCGGCCGAGAGGTCGATGATCAACGACGTCGGATCGCGCGTCTTCGGGTCGAGCTCGGAGCCGAGGACGGTGCCCAGTTGGTTGTTGTCCCAGTCGAACACGGATTTCGTTTCGAGGCCACGCGGAAGCTTTGTCATCTTGAAACACCCCACCAGTAGGGTCATGTATCCAAGTCATCACGCATAAGACCTTGCCGTGACGACTCACGGTTTCGGTGGTTCGCCGACGGCAGCGACCGGCAACCACAGAAGAACACTTAAATAAGGTGAGGTGCTATCGCGAGGTGGACCGAGAACCGGGCGTGCAGCGACCGTGAGGCTGCCGTTCTCGGCGCCGGACCCTGCTTTGGCCGGTTTTTGACAAGGGATACCATGGACAAGGACGTGAACAAGGGTACCACCACAGTTGGGCTCGCTTGCCAGGATGGGGTTGTGCTGGCGACCGAGATGCGAGCCACGATGGGGAACATGATCTCGCACAAGACGACGAAGAAGCTGTTCGAGATCGATGACCACCTCGGCATGACCGTGGCCGGCCTGGTGGGGGACGCTCAGACCCTCGCTCGCCTGCTGCGTGCCGAAGCCGAGCTCTACCGTACGAAACGCGGTGAATCGATGTCGGTCAAGGCGGCCGCGACGCTGCTGTCCAACATCATGAACCAGCGCAAGTTCGCGCCGTACATGGTGCAGCTGCTCGTCGGCGGCGCCGACGAGGATGGGTACCACGTGTACTCGCTCGACGCCGCCGGTGGCAGCATCCCGGACGACTTCATCAGCACCGGATCCGGCTCCACCTTCGTGTACGGCGTCCTCGAGGACCTCTGGGAGGAGGACCTCTCGCTCGACGAGGGCGTCGACATTGCCATTCGCGCACTCAGCGCGGCCATGTCGCGCGACTCCGCTTCCGGCGACGGGATCGCGCTCTGTACGATCACCGAGGAGGACGGCTTCGAGGCGTTCTCCGAGGAGGAGATCGATCAGCGCCGGGAACAGCTGAGCACGGCGTAGTGACCACACCATGGGGCTCGAGGACACGATCAAAGAGGTCCGCGAAGAGGTCGAGGACGAGGTTCCTCGCCAGGTGACGATCACGGACATCCAGTTCGAGGCGGCCACGCTCGTCATCTACACCGATAGCCCAGAGGCGTTCGCGGACGACGACCAGCTCGTTCGCCGGCTCGCCAAGCGGTTGCAGAAACGCGTCATCGTGCGCGCGGACCCGTCCTGCCGAGCCCCGACCGAGGAAGCCAAGGAGACGATCCGAGAGATCGTTCCAGACGACGCCGAGATCACCGACGTCCACTTCGAGGAGGCGACCGGCGAGGTCGTCGTCGAGGCCCGCAAGCCTGGACTGGTGATCGGTCGCAAAGGCTCGACGTTGAACGAGGTCAAGAAGGAGATCGGCTGGACGCCGACGGTCGTCCGGACCCCGCCGATGCGGTCCGAGACGATCGACGACGTCCGGCGCTACCTGCTCGACAACGTCGAGGAGCGCAAGGAGTTCCTGCGCAAGGTCGGCCGACGGATCAACCGCGGCGTCAGCGAGGAGAAGGAGAAGTGGGTCCGCACCACGGCGGTCGGCGGCTACCGCGAGGTGGGCCGTTCGTGCCACCTGTTGCAGACCAGCGAGTCCAAGGTCCTGATCGACTGCGGTGTCAACCCAGGCGGGGACGAGGACGACCTGTCCCCCTACCTGCACCTGCCGGAGGTCTGGCCGCTGACCTCGCTGGACGCCGTCGTGCTGACGCACGCCCACCTCGATCACTCGGGCCTGGTCCCGTCCCTGTACCGCTACGGGTACGAGGGCCCCGTGTATACGACCGGCCCCACGCGCGAGCTGTCGGCGTTGCTGCAGCTCGACGCGATCAAGGTCGGGAACATGGAGGGCAATCCGGTCCCCTACGACAGCGAGCACGTGCGCGAGGAGCTGCTGCGCACGATCACGCTCGACTACGGTGACACGACGGACATCGCGCCCGACATCAAGCTCACGTTGCAGAACGCCGGCCACATCCTCGGGTCGGCCTCGGCGCACTTCCACATCGGCGAGGGGATGTACAACATCCTGTTCAGCGGCGACATCAAGTACGAGGACTCCTGGCTGTACAACGCCGCGGAGAACAACTTCCCGCGCGTCGAGACGGTCGTCATGGAGTCCACGTACGGCGGCCACGACGACCACCAGCCGCCGCGGGGAGAGGCCAGCAACGAGCTGGCGAACCTCGCCCGAACGACGGTGGAGCGGGGCGGCAAGCTGCTCGTGCCCGTGTTCGCCGTCGGTCGCTCCCAGGAGGTCATGCTCGTCCTCGAGGAGCACATGCGGCGGGGCAACATCCCCGAGGTCCCGATCTACCTCGACGGGATGATCAAAGAGGCCACGGCGATCCACACGGCCTACCCCGAGTTCCTGAACAACAACCTCGAGAACCAGATCCTCCACGAGGACGAGAACCCGCTCTTGTCCGAGCGGTTCAACCAGGTCTCCAGTCACAAGATGCGCGAGGAGATCGTCGAGGAGGAGGACCCCTGCATCATGCTCGCGACCAGCGGGATGATGAACGGGGGACCGGTCCGCGAGTATCTGAAGGGCTGGGCCGAGGACGCCAAGAGTTCGCTCGTGTTCGTCGGGTTCCAGGCCGCCGGCACGCTGGGGTCCAAGCTGCAACGCGGCCGTCGCGAGATCCCCGTCAGGGAAGACGGACGTCGACGCACGAAGAAGCTCGAGATGCAGATCGAGACCGTCGACGGGTTCTCCGGGCACTCCGATCGTGGCCAGTTGATCGATTACATCGGCAACATGCAGCCGCGGCCCGAGCAGATCTTGATGAACCACGGCGAGGAGTCGAAGTGCCTGCAGCTGGCGAACACGCTTCGCCAGAAGTTCGACCTCAAGACCCGGACCCCGTACAACCTCGAGACGACTCGGTTGAAGTGAGGGACGGCTCCGCCGTCCCGAACGAGTACGAACCGAGCCCCGCGAGGTTCGTACGAAGTCCGA
>PXUB01000041.1:0-56748 GCA_003009755.1 Thermoplasmatales archaeon SW_10_69_26 | reverse complement strand
ACGAGTACGAACCGAGCCCCGCGAGGTTCGTACGAAGTCCGAGCATCGCTGGCCGACACCCACCGCCCGGCCCGATGCTCGGATAACCACAAGCCCGCCTGACTCCCCCGAGTCCAGATCCGAACGAGGAACACGTCTTCCGAACTGGCAGGCCCGGCCAGCCTCCACTGAACGACCGCCGAGCCAGAGGCTTCCGAGGTTTCGCCTTCCGGCTCCGCCGTCCCGAACGAGTACGAACCGAGCCTCGCGAGGTTCGTACGAAGTCCGAGCATCGCTGGCCGACACCCACCGCCCGGCCCGATGCTCGGATGACCACGAGCCCACCTGACTCCCCCGATGGGCGGAGGGACGCCGGGTCTCGAGATCGACGAGTCGCCTGGCGCGTCCCGACTCGGCGTCGGCGTGATCAGCCGAGCCCGATCAAGACGTCCTCGGCTTCGACGGCCTGGCCCTCGTCGACGAGGATCTCCTCCACGGTCGCGTCGCCGGGGGCCGTGATCTCGTTCTGCATCTTCATCGCTTCGAGGACGAGCAGGTTGTCGCCGGCTTGCACCTGGTCGCCCTCGTCGACGAGGATCTCGACGATCTCGCCCGGCATCGGGGGTGTGACCTCGCCGCCAGCCCCGGCCCCGGCGCCCATGCTGGCTTGGGCGAGCTCGCGGACGCCGACGTCGACCGGTTCGCCGTCGACGACGAGCGAGCGGCCGCGGCGGAGGATCTCGTGCCGGACGTCGTCCACGGAGCAGACCACGCCCTCGCCCTCCTCGGCGAGGGTGACCTCGAAGGGTTCGGAGCCGACCTGGACGCTGTAGGTGCCCTCGTCGGTGGCTTCGACGTCGACGTCGTAGGTCTCGCCGTCGAGCACGAGCGTCACGTTCATCGGTGACCCTCCTGGGTCCAGGTGGCCGGCTCGGCCCCTTCGAGCGGTCGTTGTTGGGCGACGGCGTACAGGCCGCCGGTCTGCTCGAGGGCGGCGGCGATCGCGGCCACGCGCGCACCCCTCCGTCGTTGTTCGTCGTCGGCCTTGCCTTGCACCTCGTCGAGGACGGGCACCTCGTCGAGGTAGTTCGTGGTGAGGTTCCCGTTCACGAAGTTCTCCTCTTGGAGCACGGCGACGTGGAAGGGGATCGTGGTCGGGACGCCGTCCACCTCGAACCCGCGCAGGGCGTTGAGGGCACGGGCGCGGGACTCCTCGCGGTCGCGGCCCCAGGTGATGAGCTTGGCGATCAGCGAGTCGTACTCTTGCCGGATGGCGCCGCCGGCCTCGATGCCGCTGTCGACGCGGACGAAGGGGGCCTCGGGCTCCTCGTAGGCGGACAGCGTGCCCGGGTTGGGCGCGAAGTCGCGCAGCGGGTCCTCGGCGTTGATGCGCAGCTCGAGCGAGTGCCCGCGGAAGCCGACCTCGTCCTGGCTGACTTCGGGATCGTCGCCGGCGGCCACGCGCAGTTGGGTTTTGACGAGATCGATGCCGGTGACCATCTCGGTCACGGTGTGCTCGACCTGCAGGCGGGCGTTGACCTCGTTGAAGTAGAAGCCCTCCTCGGTGAGCAGGAACTCGGCGGTGCCGGCGTTCTGGTAGCCGACCTGGTCGGCCAGGCGGCAGGCGGCTTGGCCCATCTCCTCGCGCAGCTCGGCGTCGACGGCCGGGCTGGGGGCCTCCTCGACGAGCTTCTGGTAGCGGCGCTGGATCGAGCACTCGCGCTCGCCGAAGTGGATGGCTCCGTCCTCGGTGCCGACGAGCTGGATCTCGATGTGGCGCGGCCGCTCGTGGAACTTCTCGACGAACAGGCGGCCGTCGCCGAAGGCGCTTTCGGCCTGCTGGCTGGCCTCCTCGAAGGCCGGGCGCAGCTCGTCGGGGTCGTCCACGCGGCGCATGCCCATCCCCCCGCCGCCGGCGGCGGCCTTGAACAGGACCGGGAACCCGATCTCGCGGGCGATCTTCTCGGCCTCCTTGGGATCGGCGACGCCGCCTTCGCTTCCAGGGCTGGTCGGGACGCCGACCTCTTGAGCCGTCTCGCGGGCTTGGACCTTGTCGCCGATGGCCTCCATGGCGTCCGCGGAGGGGCCCACGAACGTGAGGCCTGCGTCGGTGACGTCCCGGGAGAAGGTCGGGTTCTCGGAGAGGAACCCGTAGCCCGGGTGGATGGCTTCGGCGCCCGTGTCCTCGGCGGCGTCGATGATCGCCTGTTGGTCGAGGTAAGAGTCGGCCGGGGACATTCCGCCGATCGGAACCGCCTCGTCCGCCAGGCGGGTGAAGGGCGCGTCCTCGTCGGCTTCCGAGTACACGGCGACCGTCGAGACACCGATCTCGCGGCAGGCGTGGATGACGCGAACCGCGATCTCGCCGCGGTTCGCGATGAGGACCTTGTCGAACACCGTCGCTGTCAACACCTCGTAGGATAAAAAGATAGGAGGAGGGAAAGGGGGCCCTCGGGGCCCCTAGGTGGGTGGCTCGGACCTACTCGCCCGTGGGCGGGGCGCTGGACCCGTCGGCGTTGCGGTCGGAGTCGTTGTCGAAGGGATCGACGTCGATCCAGGTGTGGGTGCCTTCACCGAAGTCGTAGCCCTCGTTCTGCGGCTCGAAGACGGGCAAGAGGTCACCGCCGCCGATCGTGCCCTCAGGGCGGTCGGCCTCGAAGGTGTAGCCGGTCACGATCGTGTCCCCGGAGCAGTCGACCTGGCAGGTGTGCGTGAAGGACAGCTCCAGCGAGAAGCCGCCAGTGTCCTCGATGCACTGCGGGCCGTAGTCCGAGGAGCGGCCGAATTCGTCGCCGGGTCTGACGACATCAGGCGCGGTGCCGACCTGGCCCTTCGCGTACGCGGAAAGCTCGGCGAGCACCGAGTCGATCTGGCCGTCGAGCTCCGTGTCGGTGTCCGAGTCGTACATCGTGCGGGCGCTGTTGCTGAGGAAGAGGTAGATGTTGTTGCCCTCAACGTAAGGGGTCGCCTCGCCAGAGGCGTCGTCCAAGACGACGGTCGGCTCCTGCAGGTAGACGGCCTGGAACAGGCCCGTCTCCCCGCCGTAGCCGGCCTGGGCGGCACCCTTCGTCAGCGGGATACCGTTGACCTGGCAACCGGAGGCGCCCTCGTCGAGCTCGAACCCGTCCTGTGTCTCCTGGACGCGAACGTCCCAGATCATCGGGTAGGCGCCGACCTCCTCGATCTGGGCCGAATCCAGCTTCGAGCCGCTGAAGGTGACGGTGTCGCCGGGGAGCGTGTCGTAGGCCCCGTCGTCGTCCTTGTCGGTGAACATGCCGACGTTGCCCGAGGTGTGGTAGATCTCCGGGCCGGGATGGTTGTCATCGTCGTGGCTCGGAGCTTCATCGCCGTAGAGCCCGGGTGTTTGGGATGACACGCCGGTCTCTGTTTCGGCGAGCTCCTGGACGCCAGTCGTCGCCTCTTCGACCGTTTCACCGTCGATGAGGTCGACCCAGGGGTCGATCGTGTCCTCGGTCTCGGAGCCCTGCAGCTGTTCGCAGGGGTCGTCGACCGATCGAGTCAGGTCCTCGTCGGGGAGCAGGCTCTGGCTCGTGTCCTCGAGTGGATTCGCATCGGGCGCTGCGTTGGGCTCGACGCGGTCACCCTTGAGGAAGGCCGACGTCGAGACCTCGTCGGCCGGGGTGTCCTCGGGGAGCGGGTCGTCCACGGGCGTGTCCGGAAGCGCGTCGATCCCGTCTTCGAGCACCTCCTCAGCCTGCGTAGTGCCGACCTCCAGGGCCGTGTCGGCGACGACCGGGGAGTTGCGGGCGTCCTCGGAGTTGGCCAGCGCCGTCGCGGGCGTGTACACGTCGACATCGTGGGCCAAGAACGGCTGCTGGGTGTCGGTCTCCGTTTGGAAGCCAGGCTCCTGCACCCCGCACTCAGGTAGCGTCGGAGCAACGACCCAGTGCCATTTGACATAGTCCGTTGTGGCGAACGGCGCAAGAAGGTCGAAGTTGGCGTACCAGGCGCCGCCGGCACTGGCCCCGCACACGTACCCTGCAGAGGCACACTTGTCGTTGTAGCCGCCCTTGAAGTCGCTGCGTTGCTCCCGGTTGCCCTCGAACTCGAACTCGACCTCGCAGGTGGCGGCGTCGCCTGTGCCGCCGAAGTCACGACCCGGGGTCCAGCCACAGATGCTGGGGATCGCGCCCTGCGGAAGGTCGGCATCCCCGACCATCGTCGAGAGCCGGTCTTCGCCGATCGGGTCGCCCTCACCGTCCTCGAGGAAGGCGACGAAGGAGCGCGTGGTGCCCGGGATCAACCAGCCGTCCATCTCGTGCGTGCCGGCCTCCTGCAGCGCGTACCGGGCCGTCGGCGTGTGGATGTCGGCGCCGTAGATCTGCAGGCGGTCCTCGCGCTCCTTGTCGTCCGCATCACCAGCGTTGTCCGTGAGACCAGCCTCGGAGCCGGCCGTGTGGACGGCTTCCCAGGCGAGCTGCCCGGCCAGGTTGTCCTCGCAGAAGGGCTGGCAGGCGCCCACTTGCTCGTCCTGGTGGATAAGGCGAGCCTCGTGCGCGAGCATGTAGCTTCGCGTTGCGCGCACGTCGAAGGTCCCGATCTCGTCCGAGAGGAACGTCTGATCCTTCGGGCTCTCCTGGGCGAGCTCGTTATCGTCCTGGTAGCGGAGCTCCCCGCAGAAGGGGTCGGCGTCGCGGGACTCCTGGATCTCGTCGGCCGAGGAGCCGTTCGACGCGAAGCACTCGGTCTTGGTCCCCCGGTCGTAGGCGTCGGCGTCCACCGACTTGTCCTCCGGAGCCTCGTCGGGAGCGACGCCGGGCGCGTCCTCGTACCCGACGCTCAGGTGTTCAGCTCCGACGGCGGGGATCCCGCCCACGATCGTGACGAACGCGATGATGATGGCAAGACGTTGGCGTCCCATGGTATGCCTCCGCAACCGTATCGGGCTCGCCCAGCCCCGAGCCTCACAGATCGAAGCTCTGGACTGGGTGACCTCCCAACGGTTCGTGGTGGCGGGATTCGGACATCGACGTTTCAACCCTTGGTCGTCCGTTGAGGCCGGGCTGTCTAGTTAAGCGCGGCCTCCAACCGAACACGAACCACAACAACGAGGAAGAACGCCGAGCAGGGCCCGTTAAGTTCCACCGAAACGACGCACTGCTCGGCAAGCTCACCCAGCGCCTCACCCAAGAAGACCTTTTCGACCGCGACCGCAAGCAACCCGAAACCCGCGCGCTAGGCCTTTGCTGCACCACGCGAGCCGCAGTTGCCGGAGAACCAGCCAACTCGTGTCGCTGCTTGCTGAACCGGTCACGCACAACCCGATCAGCGCTTGGTACCGCCGCGCGAGTCCCTTGTTCCGCCAGCGATCCATCCAACGCCACGAACGCCTCGTCATCGACGAACCCAGCCTCCACATCGAGCAACCCCGGTCCGAATGGTCGGAGAAGTGCGACAAGGACGCGGGCGATCACCTCACCGAGCTGTTCCTCTCGGCTGCCATCGACCCTGATATCGAGCAACTCGTCCATGTCGAGGCCAGTCCGGGCCGCAGCAGCGTGGAGGCGATGGGCTTCGTGAAGGGCGTGTCGGCCCGGTGCGACAACCGGCCGGTATCCATGTGGACCGCGGCGTATGGTATCCTTGGCCGTTGACCGCGCTGAGCCTGGACTGGCAGGTAACCAGCGGCGGTGTCCGCAACACCGTGGAAACCTGGATCGGGTTGCTCAAGGACCGCATCGGCCCGTTCCGCAGACACTGGCCGGTGAACACCTCCGCTGAGGAGGGGCAGGCGTGGGCGGAAGGGTTCGCGTGGCTGTTCAACCAGGCCCCGTCCACCCGCTGAACATGCCAGCGGTGGGAAGGGGGACCTGACAAGGTAATGCACGTTTTAGGATGATAGGCAAGGTTCCGCGCAGATAGAAGTCAGGTTATTGTATCCCTCAGACCCCTAACAAGCGAACCCCTGACCGAAAATTGCGGCAAGGCACGAGTTCTCACCACAAGCCCAAGAGGTGGAAACACAACCGCAAAGCTCGTCTCCAGCAGCGCATGTCGCAACCGTCAATTGTTCTGAGCCATCTCCCGCCTCAAAGGTTCCTGATTCAGCTGCTGTCGCAGAGCCTGCGAAGAAACCGAGGATGATCAGGCTCAGTCCAGCCGTGGCAAGTATCGACTTCGCGTTTATGGTTCGACCTCCGAATCAGAATGACAACTCTCACCTAAATAAGTTATTCGTTTATCTAAGCCGAATGCTATAACCAAAAGAAGAGGAAGAGGGAAAAGCCCTCTAGGGTTGGCCCGCGGTCACTCGCCCGTGGGCGGGGCGCTGGACTCGTCGGAGTTGCGGTCGGTGTCGTTGTCGAAGGGATCGGAGTCGATTCAGGTGTGGGTGCCGTCACCGAAGTCGAAGGGGGAGTCCTGCGGCTCGAAGACCGGGGAAGATGTCACCGCCGCCGAGCGCGCCGGCCGCGTTGCCGACCTCGAAGGTGTAGCCGGTCACGATCGTGTCGCCCTCGCAGGCCTCCTGCCAACTGTGGGTGAAAGACGTCTCGAGGGAGAACCCGCCGGTGTCCTCCGTGCACTGGGGCCCGTAGTCGCTGGTGCGGTCAAGAAGGCATCGACGCTCCTGGCCGTCCTTGGAGGCAACAGCAAACGTTAAGTTCGCTTCCGTCGTCTGTTCGGCTGTGTCAGCCCTGTCGACCGCCTGTGCTGCCCTTCGCTCCGTGAAAGGCAGCCACGGGGTTGACACGATGCCCTTCTTCGGTACGCGAGGAGCCCCGTCCGTTGGACGATCGGACGGGGTCGCCTCGTAGGTTCGCGGGTTCGGCCCGCGGTCCCCAGGTGACCCCGATGCAAACGGAACAGACCAGCCAGCCTCAGGTACGTCGCGACGATCGCCAAGATGCCGCCCCCAGCTTCCCCACCGTCGACCGGATGGGAACGCTGGCCCGGAAAGCGGTGTCCTCGCGACTGTTCCTGATGACCACCCTCGGCGCCGCCACGGGGCAGGTCTCGATGCTGGCCGCCGAAGGGCTGCTGGCTTCCCCGGGCGTCGTCGTCACGGTCGCGTTGACGGTCGTGGCTGGCGTCGGCGCCTTCGTGACCGCGCTCGACGAGGTTAGTTTCGCCCAGGCCCACGACCGTCGGGTGTTCACCGCGACCGCGGTGCTGTCGATCCTGGCGAACGTGGCCGCCGCCGGCCTGGGGGTCGCGTTCGCGCAGGTCGCCACGATCGAGCACATCCGCTACTTCGGTGCGCTCGCGCTGGGTGTGGTCGCCGTCGAGATCGCCAGCAAGCGATCGCTCACCCTCCCGCACGGCGTGCCCTTGCCGGGTGCGCTCGTCGCGGTGGGCATCCTGGTGGAGATCCTGCTATGAGCAGCTGTGCGGTCATCGGCGGGGCGCTCGCCGCCGGGCTGCTGGCCTGGGTGGCGATCGCCCTCGTGGCGTGGTTGGGCCAGATCGGCCTGAACGTCGCGCCCGTCCGCTGGCTCGGCGCGCTCGCGCTCGGCCTCGTCAGCCTCGACATCGCCGGCGCGCCGATCCACTGGAGCCTCCCGCCATCGCTGGTCGCGCTCGGCCTCGTGGCCGGGCTCGCCATGCATGCCGACCGTTTCGACGACCCGACCGCAGACGAGTAACCCGGCAGCCCTGTCTCTCGAGGGCCCTCTCCGCCTGCCGAGGGGGACGACAAACGTCTGCGGTACCAACTCAACCCCCCCCTCGGCAGCGACCCAGGGCCCAGCGCCGTCAACCTTGGGCGCTGTTGGATCGTCGCGATGGCCACGGCAGCGTGATGGTTAGACGCAGACGTGCACCGTGTAGCTGCCGGCCTGCGTGGCGTCGATCGTGACAGCGTCGGGCTCCACGGTGAGCGCGACGTTCGCGGGGCTGTCGTGTTGCCCGTCCGTGCAGGTCCAGTCGCCGGCGAGCGTGAGCGTGGCCGACCCGTCGGTCGCGAGCTCGACCGCGAGCGGGGTATCAGTTGTGTCCAACCGGGCGTCCTCGGCGTGCACGCTGGCGGAGGCCACGTTGGCGAGGTCGACGGTGAGCCGGTTGGCGACGGGATCGACGAGCGGGCAGACGACGTCGGTCTCGCAGGGGGCCGGCGTGTGCGCTAGTCCGTCCATGACGTAGGGCGTGTCGTGAGAGGGGCTGGCGGCGCCGGCTTCGGGCGTGGTCACCGCGCGGTTGGGGATCGCGTGGCTGCGGGCGTCGACCTGGCCGTGCACGGTCGGATCGGTGGTGTCGACCGCTCGCAGCTGGACGTCGTCGACCCAGTAGGCGCCGTCGGTGTCGAGGTCGATGTCGGCCTCGCGCTGGTTGAGCGTCTCGATCGCGGTCTCGAGCGCGGGCACGCGCTTGTACGTCACCTCGGGCGGGGTCTGGTCCCGGACGTGCCGGTCGAGGTAGTCGGCGCCCTCGGTCCACTGGTCGACGATGGCTTGCGTGAAGTGCTCGTAGCCGGGGAAGCGGTAGAAGCGGTACTCGTAGCCGTGGTCGGCGAACGTCGCCGCCATGCGCTGGACGCCGGTGACGGGCACGAGCTCGTCGTTGGTCCCGTGGTGGATGACGTAGGGGAGGTTGCGGGCGTTCTCGACGAGGCGGTGGGTGTTCTCGAGGTTGCCGTCGCCGCCGTTGGCGCCCTGCGTGTCGGTCCCGTACTCCGTGATGCCCGCCCAGAGGCCGATCGTCATCGCGCCGCTGATCGGGTAGGCGGCGGCGAACTGGTCGGGGTACAGCAGGCCGAAGAGGTAGGAGCCGTAGCCGCCCATCGAGTACCCGGACAGGTAGCGTCGGTCCTCGTCGATCGCCAGCGTCTCGTGCACGTCCTCGTAGACCTGCAGCACGTCGAGGTGGCCGGCGCCGGCGTACCAAGTGGACGTGCCGCGCCCGCGGGGACTGACGACGACGTTCGAGGGCTCGCGCTCCTCGCCGAGCTGCTCGACCGCGCGCGGCGTCCACGCGGCCGCCTGGTGCGCGGTGCCGCCCCGCCAGTGCAGCCAGAACGTCAACGGGTGCTCCTCTCCGGGCTCCCAGTCGCTGGGCAGGTACAGGCCGTAGTGCTGGACCAGCCCCTCACGGTCGGACTCCTGCGAGATGTTGGTCGAGCTCTCGAACAGGCGTTCGTGGTAGCCGGGCGTCGGTTGCCAGGCCAGAGACTTGCCGGTCTGGAGGTCCTGGACGGGGACGCGGGCGAAGGTGTCCATGTCGCCTTCGAGCAGGCTGAGCGCCTGGTCGCGGTCCATCCAGTTGGAGACGTGGTCCTCGTGGCGGAAGGCGACGTCCACGACGTTGGCTTCGGCCTCGCCGGTGGCGACGTCGACCAGCGTCCCGTCGCCGGCGTGGAGGCCGGCTCCGACCGCGAGGGCGAGCTCGCTTTCACCGTCGGCGTCGGCAGCGATCGCCTGGAGCGGGAGGGCGGCCTCGATCGCGTTGGCGTACCCCGACGCGTCGACGGCGACGTCGACGCTGGCGAGCGGCTGGGTCGTGCCCTCGGCGAGGTCGGCCTGCCAGACGCCCTCGGCCGTGACGAGGAGGGCTCGGTCGGCCTCCGTGGTGGTGATCCCGCTGTCGAAGGGGACCGCGCGGGCCTCGTCGGTCGGGCCGGGCTCGGTGTCGGCGAGCACGAGCAGCGCGAGCGCGCCGGGGTCGGTCATGCTGGCGGTGCGGGCGGCGATGTAGGCGGTCTCCTCGCGGGCGGTCAGGCGGGTCTCGAGCAGGTCGGCGTGGCCTTGGCGGTCCCCCGGTAGATCGGCGTTGCCGTAGTGTGCGGGGCTGACGAGCACGCCGTCGGTCGGATCGGGGGCGCCGAACTGCTCGTCGGCGGCCTGGGCGAGGGCTTCGATACGCTCGGTGCGCCGGTTGGCCTCGTAGGCGGGGCCCAGCGTCTCGAGGCGCTCGGCGTCCTTGCCGTCGTCGGCGCCGTGGTCGTCGAAGGCGAACCCCTGGTAGACGAGCTCGCCGGCGTCGAGCACCGTGGTCCCGCCCAACCGGGTGGCTTGGCCCTGCCAGTCGTGGAGTGAGCCGTCGACGGCGATCGGCGCCGGCGGGGTGAACGTGACCTCGCCGGTGGGCTCCACGTCCCCGCGGGGCAACGGTTCGGAGACGAACGTCGGTTCCGTGGCGTCGAGCGCGGTTCCCGTGGGGTCGGCGTTCGCGGCCGTCGCGTTGGCGAGGGGGACGGCCACCATGAGCAACGCCAACGCCGCCGCCAGCGTGGACGAGGATGCAGCCTCCATACCCCGGCGACCTCCGTCGGGGGTGAAAAGCCTTCACGCGGCCGAGTCCGTCGCCAACCGCGCACGCCCGTCCAGGCCCCGAACATTGATATGCCGGGTTCGAGTGCACCGGCCTGCGGCCATCGGTCGCTTTGACATAGGCGGTCGTCTGTAGGCCGACCAACTTCGAGGAAGTGTTCCCCATGGCGAAGAAGCGATCTGCCCGCCAGGCTGCCCGAACGTCGGCGGATAAATGGCAGGAGAAGCAGTGGTACACCATCCGAGCTCCCGCGATCTTCAACGATGCCGAGATCGGGGAAACCCTCGCCGACGAGGAGGAGAAGCTCGAGGACCGGGTGGCTGAGGCCACGCTCCAGGACGTCACGGGGGACTTCTCGAAGCAGCACGTCAAATGCTACTTCCGGATCCGTGGCACGCGCGGCACCGACGCCGTCACCACCTTCGACGGGCACGACCTGACCTCCGACTACGTGCGACGGCTGGTCCGACGAAGCCACTCCAAGATCGACGTCGTCCACGACGTCACCACGTCGGACGGCTTCACCGTCCGCCTCAAGCCGATGATCGTCTCCGAGCGCCGCACCCAGGAAGCCCAACGGAAGGAGATCCGCAAGCGGGCTCGCGAGGTCTGCGAGGAGGCATCCAACACGGACTTCAGCGACCTCGTGCTCAACGTGCTCGAGGGTGACGTCGCCAAGGAGATCTACGAGCAGGCGCGCCTGATCCTGCCGCTCAAGCGGGTGGAGGTCCGCAAGAGCGAGGTCGTCAGCGAGCCCGAGGACGCCACCGAGACCCTCGACGTCTTCGCCCCGCCCGAGGACGAGGAAGACGAGGAAACCGAAGAGGCCGACGAGGCCGAGGACGTCGACGAGGACGAACCGGCCGAAGAGCCCGAGGAAGCCGAGGAGACCGACGAGGGCGAGGAGACCGAAGAGGCCGCCGAGAACGAAGACGAGGCGGAAGAGGTCGACGAGGACCTCGTCGACGACGTCTCCGACGAGCTCGAAGGCTGAACTCGACCGCGGGAGGCGCCCGCGATGGTGGTGAACCCCCTGGATAGCCCGCTGGGGGCCATCCAGGTCCTCGCCGTGGGCGTGTTGGCCGTCGCCGCCAACCGCAAACGCTTGCTCAACGCCAGCGGCGCCTTCGCCGCGTTCGTGCTCGGCACCACGATCATCGTCACGACGAACATCTTCTGGCTGCTCTTGTTGATGTCCCTGCTCGTCCTGGCGGGGATCGCGACGCGGACCCGGTACGAGGAGAAGGCGGCCCGCGGCACCGGCGAAGCTCGCGAGGGCGTCCGCCGGACGCGCAACGTGCTCGCCAACGGGCTCGTGCCGACCTTGATCGCGCTGGCTCAAGACCCGATCGACGCCTGGCTGGGGGCCGGCGCCTCGAGCCTGCTGTTCGTGGGCAGCGTCGCCGCGGCCGCCGCCGACACCTTCGCCAGCGAGTTCGGTGGCTTGTCGGAGAAGACCGTGCTCATCACGACCGGCAAACCCGTGCCACCGGGCACCGACGGCGGCGTCTCGCTGGCCGGCCAGATCGCCGCGCTCGCCGGCTCGCTGCTCGTCGCCGCGATCGGGATCGTGCTGTTGTCCCTGTCCTTCACCTGGTCGGCCCCGCCCGGGGGGGTCCCGCTCACCGTGACCAGCCTGGCCGCCGCGACCACCGCCGGCTTCATCGGGTGCCAGATGGACTCCCTGCTCGGCGCGTTGTTCGAGGTGCGCGGCATCCTCACCAAGGAGGAGGTCAACTTCCTCGGCATCGCCTCGGGCAGCTTCGCCGTCGCCGCCTGGCTGTCCGTCGTCGGCGGATTGTAACCGATCGCGGCCGACCGGGTCCCAGCCGACCGCGAAGCGGCGAGGCATGAGGTTGAAACCCTGGGGCGTCCTGCGGGGACGTGATGGCCAAGCCTCCCCTCCTAGCGGTGATCCTCGACGGCGTCGGCGACCGAGCCCACCCCGACCACGGCGGCTCGACCCCGCTGCAGGCCGCCCAGACGCCGACCCTGGACGAGCTGGCGACGCGCGGCGCGACCGGCCTCGTCGACCCGCTGGCCCCCGGTATCGTGCCGGGCTCGAACACCGGCCACCTGGGCCTGTTCGGCTACGACCCCCTCGCCGAGACGACCGTCTCGCCCTCCCGGGGCTGCATCGAGGCTCTCGGTCTCGGCATCGAGCCCGCCCAGGGCCGCGTGGCGGCGCGGGCGAACTTCGTGACGCTGGCCGAGGACGGCACGGTCGAGGACCGCCGAGCCGGCCGGTTCCCGACCCCCCAGGACCACGAGGAGGCCCAGCGCATCGTCGACGACATCGAGCAGGCGCTGCCGGGCGACGTGCAGACCCGCTACCATCCGCGCATGGCTTACCGGTTCGTGCTCGTGTTCGACGACGGCTCGCCCGAGGTCGCCGACACCGATCCCGGCGAGGTCGGCGAGCCGATCACGCCGGCCGAGGCCACGGCCGACGAGGGCGAAGCCCGCCGCATGGCCAAGCGCGTCCAGGAGGTCGTCGACCGAGCCCAGGACGTGCTGGCCGATCACCCGGTGAACGAGGACCGCTCCGAGCGTGGCGAGCTCCCGGTCGACGGCGTCGTGACCCGCGGCTTGGGCCCCGTCGAGCGCGGCCCCACGCTGCAAGAGCGCTTCGGGATCGAGGGCCTGGCGGTCGCGGGCGGCAACGCCTACCGCGGCATCGCGAACTACGTCGGGATGGAGCTGGCCGACGTCGCGGGCGCCACCGGTGGCTTGGACACCGACATGGACGCCAAGGTCACCCGCGCGCTCGACGGGCTGCCCGACAACGACCTCGTCTACCTGCACATCAAGGCGCCGGACATCTGCGGCGAGAACGGCGATTTCCCCGCCAAACGGGAAGCCATCGAGGACATCGACCAGGCGCTGGAACCGCTGCTGGATCTCCGGGACCTCGTGCTGGGCCTCACCGGCGATCACGCGACCCCGTGCGCTCGGAAAAGCCACAGCGGCGATCCGGTGCCGGTGATCGTGGACGCGCCGGGCATCGTGGACGACGACGTGAGCGCCTACCACGAGCGTGCTTGCCCGCACGGGTTCCTCGGTCGCCTGCAGGGCGGGGACTTCCTGCACACGCTTTTGGACCTCTCGGACCGGACGAAGAAACGGGAGTAGCCGTCAGTTCGCCTCGACGACCTTGCCTTGGCCCGGAGCCGGTGAGGGCGGCGCCTCCTTGGTCTCCGGCTCGTCGGCCTCCGCCGGCTCGTTCGGGTAGAACAGCGGCATCGTCATGATCGTGACGACGAACATGACGGCGATCGCCAGCACGGTGGCGACCATCGCCTCGCTGGCCGCGACGTTCTGGGTCTGCGTGAAGATGGCGAAGGCGCCGATGTCGGTGATGGCGGAGAACAGCACCGCCTTCCCGACGACGCCGTACACCTCCTCTCTGTCGGGGTTCTTGATCAGGTTCCACGCCATGTGGATGGCGTAGTCGGCCCCGATCGAGGTGATGAACACGGCCGGCAACATCAGCGTGATCGCCAGCCCGATGTCGAAGGCGGGTAACACGCCCAGCCACCAGATCCCGGTCAACCCCATCGTCGTCATCACGGCGGCGGTCGCGCGCGTGTTCTTGGTGAAGATGGCGGTGAGGAAGGCCAACACGAGGCCGCTCACGATGCCCAGGTAGGACAGCCAGGGCAGCTCTTCGGTGATGAACAGGTAGTTCAGCGCGGTGTTGCCGACGAAGGCGGGCTCGAGATCGTTGGGGCGCTGGTCCTCGACGGCGTCCATCGAGGTCCACACGTCGTCCCAGGCGGCCTCGGCGTCGTTGAAGTCGCCCGTCGTCGTGGCCAACGTCATCGTCGAGATGTTGTACTGGGGCTCGGCCACGAACAGGGAGGCGAACGTGTCCAGCGGCGAGTTGAACATGGCGTCGAGGTTGGCCTCGATCTCCTCGCGCGTCTGCGGGTAGTTGTCGGCGCGTTCGTTGCTTTCGCATGGCAGCCCGTTCCCGGTCGGCAGCTGGCAGTTGCTGGCGCTATCCCGCCCGATCTGCTCTGCAGCCCCGATCCCGCCGTCCTTGACCGTCATCCAGGTCCGCATCAGGAACGGTAGGTTGCGCGAGGTGGACATGCGCAGGTTGTCCTTCTCGCTCATCTCGTCTTGGGCGGCCTCGATGTACCGGTGGGCCTGGAGGTCGCTGTTGTCGCCCTGGAAGACGATGACGTTGGTCTTCAGCTCCTCGCCGTCCTCCTCGTCGAGGTCGTAGAACCCGCGGATGCCCTCCTCGTGCTCTTGGCGGAGGGGGTCGTCTTCGGGGAAGTTCTGCGCCGGTTCGCCGAACTCCTCGATCGTGAGCTGCTGGGTGCCGACGATGGCGCCGGCGGTCAACAGGACGAGCATGGCTCCGACGAGGAGCCGGTTCTCGGAGAAGCCACGCGTGAGCGCGGTGACGATGCCCGAGGCCTCGAACTTCTGGCCCATGTCGTCGCTGCTCTTCGCCAGGGTGAGCAGCGCGGGCATGAAGGTGATCGTGAGCAGGTAGACGGTGGCGATGGCGATCGCGGCCAGCAGGCCCAGTTGGGCCATCAACAGGCTGGGGCTGACCGTCATCACGAGCAAGCCCGAGATCGAGGTCACGGCCGCGATGAACATCGCGAACCCGGCGTAGCCGCCGGACTTGCGCAGGGCCTCCTGGTCGGACAGGCCCTCGCGTTTGCGGTGGGCGAACTCGGTGACCTGGTGGATCGCGAAGTCGATCCCGGTCCCCAGGATCAGGGGTAACACGGTCAGGTTCAACGTGTTGAGCGGGATCCCGATGTAGCCCATCGCGCCGTACGTGATCGCGGTCGAGCTGACCAGCGTGGCGCCGGCGATCCCGATCGCGGTGAAGTTCCGGAACGAGAAGTACAGGGCGACGACGATGAACCCGAAGACCAGCGGGAACAGCGTCGTGAAGTCCTCCTCGGCCAACTCGGCTTGGTGGGCGTTGGCGACCGGTACGTCGACGGTGAACAGCGGGGGGTTGTCCTCGTCCCAGACCGTGTACTTGGTCTCACCGTTCTCGACCGCCTCCACGTAGTCGTCCCGCGCCTCCAGCATCGATCGGCCGATCTCCTGCGAGGACGCCTCCGAGTCGGAGGGCACCAGGAACAGGCTGGCCGCCTGATCGAAGCTGGGGTCGATCGTGGCGGTGACCGATCCGGGGATCGAGGCCCACACGGTCTCGTTGACCGACTCGTAGCGTTGGGCTCCTTCCTCGTCGGTGGCGGGCAACGCGAAGGCGGTCCGTGGCGCGTCCTGGCCACCTTCGATCGTCCAGTTGATAAGCTTGTAGAAGGACGAGGGCGCGATGTTGTACTCGACCGGGGTCTCGGGGTTGTCCCGGATGTGGCGGAACATCTCGTCCATCGCACGGATGTAGACCTCGTCGGTGATGTTGCCACAGTCCACCGACTCCGGTGGCCGGTTCGGTAACTCGCGTTGGCTGTCCTTCAGGCACTGGCTGGGGTTCTTGTCGATCTGGAGGGTGACCTGTTGGGTGAAGGTGCTCTGGAACTCGCTGCTGAGGTTCTTGGCGGCGGTGGTGTTGCCGTTGCCGCGCGGCAGGACGTCGGCCACGTCGACATCGGTGTCGATCATCGTGATGCCGTAGCCGGTGGCGGCGGTCACGAGCGTGACGATCACGACGACGGTGACGGCGTTCTCGGAGGACCACAGCTGGATGCGGGAGATCACGTTGCCCCGCGGGTCGCCGACGACGAGCTCGTCGCGGGCCGCCTTCTCGGCGAGGGCTCGCACGAGGGTCGCCGTCGTCAGGCCGACCACGAGGACGCCGGCCACGAGCTTGGTCAACCAGAACTGGGGACCGGCGAGCTCGCCGCCGGACAACAGCTCGGCGCCGACGAAGGCGATCACGGCTGCGAACAGCGCGCCGACGGTGGCGCCGGTGGCGACCTGGACGAAGGAGAACTCGCTCCACGACCGCGTGTCCCCGGGCTCGCGAGCCTCGGGATCGCCGCGGATCTTGCCGCGTTTGATCAAGAACCACGCCAGCGCGCCCAGGCCGCTGGCGACCGTCAAGGTGACGAGCAGCGTCGACAGACCCAGATCGAGGGCAGCCAGGTCGGATGCGATCGTGGGATGTTTGTCCCACTCCAGCCAGTCGAAACTGATCCCGGTGACGGTGTAGTAGCCCAGGACGCCCTGGATCGCGCCGGCCAGTAGGGCCCCGAGCGTCGCGAGCCCGGCCACCCAGCGGCCGGTGTTCGGGGCAGCGTCCGGGTCCTCCATCGGGCAAGTCACGACGTTCCGAGGATAAAAGGTTCGTTGAATGCGCCTGTCATCGCTTGGCGCACCCGAGATGCGTCAAGAGGTGGAATACGCGGGCGCCCACCCGCTGGGAGGCTGTTGGAAAAGTAAAGCAGGCGTGCGCCCGCGCAGCGGCACGCAGCCGCTCGGTCTTGATGAGCGTTTCCATCTGGGTCGACGGTCGCCGGGTCCACGGGCCCGCCGCCGGGCGAACGGAATCCGGAAGGCCCTAATACCGCCGAACCAGGTGAAGGACAAGGGCCGGGGCGACCGGCCCGGGATGGGATGCGATTTGGTCTTCGACCGCAGCACGTTCGTCCTCCCGGACGGGAGTCACTTCTTGGAGCACATGATCGAGACGACCGGGGACACGGTCCTCGGCGACCACACCCAGATCGACTACGGGATCACGAGCCCGCAGTCGATGTACATCGGTGACGGCGTCGACATCCGCGGGGACCTGCACGCCGGCGAGGACGTCCGCATGGACGTCTTCACCACCGTCGACGGCGAGGTGAAGGCCCAAGGCTCGGCCTACCTCGGCGAGGGCGTGCACGTCACCGGCCGGCTGTCGGTGATGGAGGACCTCGACGTCGGCGACGAGGTCACGCTCGAGGAGGGCTTCGAGGCGCGCGGCTGGATCAACATCCGCAACCCCGTCCCGACCGTCGTCTACGTCGTCATCTACCTGATGCAGCTCATGCGGCAGGGCCGCAGCGAGGAGGTCGAGCAGATGCTGGACCACCTCGAGGAGGCCGAGCAGACCTTCGAGATCTCGGAGACGTTCATGTTCGTGCCCAACGGCTCCCGCCTGGGCCTGCAAGACAGCCACATCCGCGGCGGCATGCGCGTCGGCGCCGACTGCCGCGTGCTGGGCAACTTCCGCGCCGAGGACGACGCCCGCCTGGGCCGCGCCACGGAGCTGCACGGCTCGCTGCGCGTGCAAGGCGGCGTGCGCCTGGAGCCCGGCGTCGAGGTCCACGGCGACATCGAAGCCTGGGACGACGTCTACGTCGGCGAGAACGTCGTCGTGCACGGCACGATCGAGGCCCAAAGCGTCGACCTGCGGCCCAGCGCCGAGGTCAAGGGCACGATCAAGGCGCCCGAGGGCGTGCGGTTCCGCGACGACGCCAGCCTCGAGATGGAGCAGAAGGTCCGCGACTTCGAGGACGACGTCTACCCGATCGGCGAGATGCTCGAGTGAGGGCCTCGGGCTGTCCTAGACTGCCGGTCTTGTTTTGCTTAGGCTCTCGCGCCGGTCTCGGGAGACCGGGGACGGTCTCCCGAACCTGCGAGCCCGGAGGGCTCGTGCGAAGGAGCGTGGCACGGTCGCCGAGCCCGAGGAAACCAACCCTCGAGGATTGTCGACGGAGGACGACAACGAGATGGCGCCGGTCGGCTGCGACGATCCCTCCGGGCATGTCGCGAGGATCCCTGCCCGTCAGGGCGGATCCTCGCGAGAGCCCGGATCTTCGATCCGGGCGAACCTTCGTCTCGGCTCCGCGCTTTCACCGCCTGAGGCCGGCGAGAGCCTAACCCAAGCATCGCCGGCAGTCTAGTTGGGGCGGTCGTCCGCGAACACCAGCCGGATCCGGCGCTCGTCCAGCCACCACAGCGCCACGGCCGGCAAAAGACCCGCCGCGGCCAGGCCCGGCCACCCCCATCGTACGACGAACGTGAGGGCGTCTCCGAGCGTGGTGGCGTCTGGATGCTGGACGTCGCCCAGCAGCGTGTAGCTGGCCACGTAGACCCCCCAGTGGGCCACCGCGGCGGCGCCGACACTGACCGGCCACCCGGACGAGCGGTACACCTGGACGGCCAGCAGGCCTGCGGCCAGCGTCCCGGCGACGAACACGGCGTCCGCGAGGAGGCTGTCGCTCCAGACGTCGACGAAGAAGGTCATCATCTCGCCGACGGGCTCGCCCTCGAGGGCCGGGGTCACGGTGAGGCCGAGCCAGCTCGACAGGAGGACGTAGACCGCACCGATCCCGACGAGCGCTGTCCAGCGATGCCGCCCCATCGACGGCCTCTCCGAGGTCCAGACGCAAGAGCCTGGTGGTGACCGTTACGACGATGGCCGAACCGCTCGCCCGGGCCGCCACCAACGCGCGTCGTCGAGCCGCCGGCCGGTGCGACGCGAACCGTTATGCCGGACCCCTGGCTTGCCTCGGCCACGATGGAGCTCGGCCTCGTCGGCAAGCCCAACGTCGGCAAATCCACCCTGTTCGGCGCCGTGACGATGGCGCCGGTCGAGTCGGCCAACTACCCGTTCACCACGATCGAGGCCAACCGCGGCATGGCCTACGTCCGCACCGAGTGCCCGCACGTCCAGCTCGGGCTCGACAGCTGTGACCCCAACAACGCACCCTGCCGGGACGGGACCCGCTGGGTGCCGGTCGAGGTGACCGACGTGGCCGGGCTCGTGCCGGGCGCCCACGAGGGCAAGGGCTTGGGCAACAAGTTCCTCGACGACGTCCGCCACGCCCAGGCCTTGGTCCACGTCGTGGACGCGGCCGGCGCGACGAACGCCGAGGGCGAACCCGTCGACGCCGGCACCCACGACCCCCGCGAGGACGTGGCCTTCCTCGCCGACGAGATCGAGCACTGGCTGGCCGCGATCCTCGAGCGCGACCTGTCCTCGGCGGCCCGCCGGGTCGAAGCCGGCAGCGACGACGTGGAGGACATCCTGCACGACCGCGTCTCCGGGATGGGCATGACGAAGGCCCAGGTCGTCGAGGCGCTGCGCGAGACCGGCCTGGACGGTGCCGTGCCCAGCGAGTGGGGCGAGGACGCGCCGGTCGAGATCGCGCGCGAGCTGCGCCGCATCGCGCGCCCGATCGTGATCGCCGCCAACAAGGCCGACATCGCCGAGGCGGAGCTGGACGCGCTGGCCGAGGTCGACGAGACCGTGGTGCCGACGTGCGCCGAGGCCGAGCTGGCGCTGCGCCGCGCCAGCGAGCAGGGCCTCGTCGATTACCAGCCCGGCGACGAGGGCTTCGAGATCACCGGCGAGATGTCCGACGGGCAACGCCGTGGGCTCGAGCGCGTGCGCGAGCAGGTGTTCGACCGGTTCGGATCCACGGGCGTGCAGACGGTGCTCGAAACCGGCGTCTACGAGGTGCTCGACCGCATCGTGGTGTTCCCCGTGGACGACGAGTCCAAGTACGCCGACGGCGAGGGCAACGTCCTCCCCGACGCCTTGCTCGTCCCCCGCGGGACGACGGCCGAGGGGCTGGCCTACCAGATCCACTCCGACATCGGCGAGACCTTCCTCCAGGCCAAGGACGCCCGCGAGGGCCGCACGATCGCGGCCGACCACGAGCTCGAGCACGGCGACGTGATCCGGATCGTCGCCGACCAGTGAGGCGATCGGGGGAGGGCACCGAGCCCTCCCCCTCGCCTCCCGGGCCTGTTAGCCTCGGCCCGGATCCGGCGCCCCAAGCCGCCGATCCGGGGGACGGGCACGCCCGCTTCCCCCTCTCCGTCCGGCGAGGGCCACGCAAGCCTTGTCGTGCCACCGTGTCCCACTACGGTGCGGTGGCGAACGCCGCCAGCGCCTCCTCCTCCACCGGGCTCAGCTCGCCGGGCACAACGAGCGAGTGCATCGGTTCGCCGGCGTCGAGCTCCTGGATCGCGGCCAGCGAACCCCGCCAGGCCGCCTCGTCCCCGCGGCCGGCGCGGGCGATGGCGACGACCTCGCGCTCGTCCGGCAACGCGCCCTCGCCTTGCTCGTCCTCGAGCCGCGCCAGCAGCCGGGCGCCCTCGGCGGCGGACATGAACGAGCCGTCCTCGCGCACGTCGAGCAGCACGAGCGTGTGCAGGCCGCGCTCTCTGTTCTCCTGAACGACCTCGTAGGGGCTTTGCGGGAAGTAGCTGTCCTGGGGGGTGACGAGGGTCGTCGTCCGCCCGAACTTGTAGTGGCTGAGGCCCAGGGCGCCGGCGGCGGCCGTGAGCACGCTGCCGGCATGGTGGACGTCGACCGCGATGCCCGCCTCCTGGGCCTGCAGCCGCAAGGCGGTGTGCGTGGTCGCCGACAGCGGGTCGCCGGCGACCAGCAGGGCCGCGTGCCCGCCGCGGGCGGCGTCGACGATCACGTCGCCGTCCTCGACGCCAGCCCGGTCCAAGGGCTCGACGTCGGCCGCGACCATCGCCTCCAGCGAGGCCACCGGTTGGGGGGCTTGGGCGGTGTAGGCTTCGAGGAACACGCGGTCGGCACCGCGGGCGGCGCGCCGGCCCGCGAGAGAGATGCCGTCGGCTTCGAGGCCGAGCCCCACGAGGCTCAGCCGACCCTCGTCCGAGCTACTCATCGGCCAGGCATCCACCCCCCGCACGTAAACGCCGCGCTCGCCCTTCACCGCCAGGGTGGACATGTCGACCCGCCAGCGGTCAGCTTATCCTGGCGGCCGCCTCACGTCCCTCCGTGAGCGAGGCCTCCTGTCACGTCGTCGACCGCACCCGCCGCTACGTGCTGCGAGGCGTCGGGTTGCTCGCCGTCGGGATCGGGTTCCTCGGCGTCGTGTTGCCTCTGTTACCGACGACGCCGTTCCTGCTGGTGGCCTCGGCCTGCTTCGCCCGCAGCTCGCCGCGGCTCAACGAGTGGCTGCACGAGCACGACACCTTCGGGCCCCCGCTTGCGGCCTGGGAGGAGCACCGAGCCCTCCCACGGCGGGCCAAGTGGGCCGCGATCGCGTTGCTGTGGGTCTCGATCCCGCTCTCGGCCTACCTGTCCGGCAACCTGGTCGTCACGGGCGTGCTGGCCGCCGTGCTCGTCACCGCGACCGTGCTTTTGGCTCGGGTCCCGACGCTGGACACGGCCGAGCCCGCCGCGAACGAGGCCTAGACCCCACCGTTCAAGGGCCCATCTCGGCTACGCCGACGCGATGGGTTCCTCCTGGCGCGAGCACGCCGACGTCCCCGCCGACGTCCGCGAGCAGCTTCCCCGCGGCTACGACGTCGTGGGCGACGTCGTCATCGTCCGCCTCCCCGAGGAGGTCGAGCCCTACCTCGACGAGATCGGTCGAGCCCTCGTGGAAGCCGTGCCGCCGGCCGCGACCGCGGCCGTCGACCGCGGCGTCCAAGGCGACCTGCGCACGCGGGATCTCGAGGTCATCGGTGGCCGGGGGGATCTCGTCACGCTGCAGAAGGAGAACGGCTGCCGGCTGCGGGTCGACCTCCAGCAGACCTACTTCTCGCCGCGGCTGGCTCACGAGCGCGCCCGCGTGAGCGAGCAGGTCGAAGCGGGCGAGCGCGTGCTCGACATGTACACCGGCGTGGGACCCTATGCGGTGCTGTTGGCCAAGCAGGGAGCCGAGGTGCTCGGCATCGACGCCAACCCGCGCGCCGTGGACCTTGCACGCGCCAACGCGGACACGAACAGGGTCGCCGACCGCGTGCAGCTGGCGACCGCCGACGCCGCCCAGTTGGTGCCCGCCCTCGACACCACGTTCGACCGCGTCGTGATGAACCTCCCCCACACCGGCGGTGACCACCTCGAGGAAGCCGCCACCGTGCTCGAGCCCGGCGGCCGGGTCCATTTGGCCTGCATCCTGGAGATGGATCACTACGAGGAGCAGGCCCGCGAGCTCGCCGACGAACATGGCCTCCAGCTCGACGGGATCGTGCAGGTGCGGAACTACAACCCCGCGCTGGGCCACTACGTGCTGGACGGTCGCGTCCCCGACCGTTGACGGACCGCCCAGGCGGGCCTTGGCAGGCGCTGGCGACTCGGGACCGGCCGACGAGCCGTGAGGACACGACAACCCGCGTCGGTCGGCCTCTGGGCCGGGACGATGGACCGCGGCCCACCGGGGCACTGTTACCGCTGACCGCGAACCCCCGACCACCGGCCTCAAATAGGGGTCGCTGCTTCGCGAAGCTGGGCCTCGCCACCGTAGCTCAGTCCGGGAGAGCAGCTCCCTTGTAAGGAGCGGGTCGAGGGTTCGAATCCCTCCGGTGGCTCTCTAAGCGTCCACCCAGATCGTGCAGAGAGCTGACGGCGGGGCCGGCACTCTCCCGGGCCCAGCCGGCGAGGATGGTCAAGACGGCGGCGACGGCGGACCCGCAGGGAACGGCGGACACGCTGGCTCAGTCGTCTCGGTTGGGAGCGACGGCGGGCGAGGTCGGGAAGAGGGGAACGTGCGGCCGTGTGAGAACGTCTGATCCCCGCCGCCCGATGGCGGTCTACACCTGATACCGGACGGAAAGACACCCTTAAGTCTCGGGACCGCCTACGACGGATTCGATGAGCCGGTCGTCGGTGCAACGGTTCCTCGACGAGGCCGCCCAGAGGTTGGCGGACCAGCCCGACGTCGAGACCGTGATCCTCTACGGCTCCCACGCCTGGGGCAGCCCCGACGAGGACTCGGACGTAGACCTCCTCATCGTGGCGCACACCGACGAGGAGGGGACCGAGCGCTGGCTTCGATTCCGCAACCTCCTGGCCGGCGACCGCCAGCGGGTCCCCTTCGACGTCCTCGTGCTCACCCCCGACGAGCTCGACGAGCGACGCGAGATCGGGGACCCGTTCATCGAGGAGATCCTCGACCGGGGGCGACGGCTCAGTGCCGCCTGACCCCGAGTACGTGGACGAGTGGTTCCAGCGAGCCGACGGGGACCTCCAGGCGGCCCGCGTGCTCAGCATGGCCAGCGATGTCCCCGCCCGCGTGGTCCTGGCCCAACTCCAGCAAGCCATCGAGAAGGCGCTGAAGGGCTACCTGTTGAGCACCGGCTGGACGCTCGAGCGTACCCACGACCTCGGCTACCTCCTCGACGAAGCCGCCGAGCACCTCGCGCACCTCTCCCAGCAGCGTCGCGTTTGCGAGATCGCTACCCAAGCCTACCGCGAGGAGCGCTACCCCGGAGCCGGCGGCCCGGGGCTGTCCGTCGACGATTCCACTCCACTGGTCGAGACGGGCGCCGCGTTGATCGCTCGCCTCGACGAGGAGCGAGAGTCCGAATGAGGCGCCGACGCGAGGCGGCCGCCAAAGCCGCCGGAATCCCCTTTCCACCATCAGCATCAGCGTCCGTCCACCGACTGACAGATAAATCCGGGGGCGGCCGGAGGTTAAAGGCACCTTCTTGCCGAAGGGTCAGGATCCAGGCACCGTCGGCTAAACTGCCCGAACTCGTCGCGTTCCCCCAAGCGTGCGTAACGTGGCATCACCGAGCTCAGCGAGCTTGGGGGCCGCGAGTTGAGCGACCGCCCGGCCCGGTTCGAGGCCTTGCTGATCCAGGACTCGACGACCTGCCGCGTGCAGGAGCCACCGAGTGCAGAACAGGTCTCTCCCACGGATCTCGAGGCGAGCTGCGTGAAAGGCGCCTGCTCGACCTGGGGATCCACCAGGATCTCCTCCAGCACCGCCAGCTCCTCGATCGTCTCCTCGTCGTCGTGATCGGCGTCCCGGTAGGACGTCTTGACCTCGGTTCCCGCCCGCCCCTCGAGCTCCCCGGCGGTCTCCGGGTCGAGCGCGAACACCAGCACCGGGCCCACCACGTCCCGTGACCGGGCGACATAGCTGGGCTGGGCCGTCAACCGGATCGCCTCGTCCCGCCAACCGGCCCACGGGTCCGGCTCGGCGAGCCGTTTGGCGAAGGTTGCGATCGTGAACGCGTCCGGGCGCATGTCCTCGTCGGCCAGCTCCTCGCGCGTGATCGGTGTCGCGACGGGAGCGCCCGGGGTTGGCGCGTGGGCTTAGGGGCAGATGGTCGTCTGCGAGCGCGCGTTGCACAGCGTGTCGACGAACAGTCGCTGGCCGCGGCCGGCCTTGGCCAGCGTGCTCGTGTAGGCCTCCTGGTCGCGGCCGACGAGCACGTCGGCGAGCTGGTTCGCGAAGGCCTTGACGTGCTCGCGCTCGGTCACCGGTTCGACGGGCACCAGCACGTGCACGCCGCGGGACCCCGTCACCATCGGGAACGCGGGCACGCCGACCTCTTCCGTGCGTCGGGCAGTCGAGGTTGTTCACTCCTCGGCGAGCATCTCCTCGACGAGAGCCTCGACCTCGGCCAGGGAGTCCGTCGGCGCGGTTGACGTCCTCGACGGTCTCCTGCTCGAGCCGGTTCAGGGCCTCCTGGAGCACGCTCTCGGCCTGCTGGGCTTGGGCCTGCACGTCCTCCAGCACGGTCGACGGGTAGGCGGTTCGCCGCGAGGGCACGCCTGGCGATGAGCTCCCCATCGGAAAAGCTCTGGTCGACGGTCTCCAGGATGCGACGATCGCGGGGCCCCACAGAGTGCGAACGCCGGCTGCGCGAGCGCGCCAGCGGCAGCTGATCTGCCGATCCGCAGGCAGCATGACCCGGGCACATTGGGCCCGGACAACGCCCATGGTCTGCGCCGAGCCCGCGCCGGTATGCGCGTCCTCGTGCTCGTCCTCACGCTCACGGCAGCGCCCGCCCTCTCCCAAGCGCTGGATCCCGCCCAGCAAGCCTCACCTCTCGAGGTGTCCCTCGACGGCGAGCCGTTGGCTCCGATGCCGGCCGGGGCCGAGCAGACCACCACGCTCACCGTGCAACGCCAAATGGCCGACGAGCCCGCGCCCGGCCCGGGCGAGGTCGAACTCGAGCTCGCCACCGGCGAGGAGGCCGGCTGCCGGCTGGCCGACAAGCGCCTGCAACTCGATCCCGCGACGGGGCGAGCCCGGACCCAACTGCATTGCCAGCCCCGCGAGCCTCGAACGTGGCCGATCGAGGTCCACGCCGATCCTGCCGTGGGTCGATCGGACACGTGGACCGACGCGTTGACCGTGCAACCCGACGAGCTCGCCGGCAGCCTCGCCGCGGGCACAGCCGAGGGCTACCGGTTCCCGCTGAACGTCACCTTGACCCCGCGGAACCTCGACCAGGCCCAGGTCGACCTCGCTCTCGAAGCCCACCTCGTCGACGGGACCCGCGGCTTCCAGCCCGATCCCCTCCAGCTCACCGCCGACGGTTCCACAGCCACGCGCGAGCTGTTGGCCCTGCAAGGCAGCGGAACCTATACGATCACGGCCGAGGCCACCGGTCCGCGCGTGCACGCCTGGAACGGTTCCACGCAGGTGACCGTCCCCGAACCCCCCGATGGCGACACGCTGGCGATCGATCTCGTCGTCGACCGGGCCAACGCCAGCCTCTCGTTGACCGAGGACCCGGTGAACGAGGATGGCAAGCACAAGGCCCCTGGCGAGACGATCACGACGCGGATCCAAGCCGACGGCACCGACCACGTCAACGTCACCGTCACACGCCCAGCCAACGACGAGGCGATCCCGCTGGCCGAGACGATCGTGACCGCCGACGGTGACGGCGTCGCCGAGCACACCTTCGCCCACGCCCCCCTCCCCGCGGGCCCCCTCCAAGTCCAGGCACGCGCCGGCGAGGCCCAGACCAAGCGCACCGTGCACGTCCCCGACCGCACCGCCACCACGACCCTGTCCGGCCCCGATCGCACGACCCGCGAGGACCGCGGCTGGCAGGGCAACCTCACGATCGAGGACCCCAACTTCGGCTCCACCCCGATGGACCCGGGCCCGATCGAGGGCCTACCCGACGTGAGCTGGACCGTCTACAAGGGCGCCCGGTACGGGTCGGCCGAGGCCGAGGGCTTCGCGGTCGAGATCGGTTCCCACGCGGGCGCCAGCAACGGCACCGCGCCGACGAGCACGGTCACCTGGCCCGCGGACGAGCCCGCCACGATCGGGCCTGGGTGGGCGCGGGTGCCGGTCCACGTCCAGCCGCCCAGCGAGGCCCAGCTCCGCGACTACCGTCTGTCGGTGTACGAGGCTGCCTCCGGCGATCTCCTCGCGACGGCCCCCTTCGAGCTCTACCGGGTGCAGCTCGACGCCGGCCCGCCCCGCGCCCACGAGCCCTGGCCGGTCGACGTGGCGACGACCAACGTCCCCGACGAGGCCCACCTCGATCTCCGCCTCGCACGCAACGGGACCTCGATCGCGAACCAGACCCTCGCCGAGGCCGGCGCTTGGCGGCCCGACCTGCCCGAGCTGCCCGCGCAGAGCACCCTCACCGTGGAGGCCTCGCTCAACACCAGCCAGGCCCCACCGACCTCGGCGGCCACCCTCACCCGCACGGTCCCCCAGCGACCCGCCCAGGTCGACGTCCACCCGGTGCTCGACGGGGTGGCGACGACGACGCCCGTGCTCGTCCATCCCGCCGGGGCGCACGAGCTCGCGCTCGTCCACGATGCCTACGATCCGAACACCGGTCCCGTGAACGTCTCCCAGGTCCAGCTCGCCGGGCCCGGGGACCCCGATTGGTCGATCCAACGCCCCGAGGAGGGGCTGACCAAGCTCCAGGTCCCAGCCGGCTCGACGCCCGGCCGGTACGCGGTCCAACTACACCTCGACGACGGGCGGGTGCACGAGGTCCCCGTTCACGTCGGCGAGATCGTGCGCCTCGGCGTCGACGGCCCCGAGGCCCTCCAGCTGGACGCCGGGGAGCCTCGCACCGTCGAGGTGAACGTCACGAACCTCGGCAACCTCGCCCTCGAGGGGGTCCAGATCCAGCTCGCCACCGAGGCCAACGTCTCCGCCCGGGCCGGGAACGGGACCACGTGGGTCCCCGAGGGCCGAGCGCTGGGCTTCAGCCTCGGGCCGGGACAGACCCGCGGTCTCCCCGTCGAGCTGGAGGCTCACGAGCCCGGCCAGGCTCGGCTCGAGCTCACGGTCGCCGGGGTGGTCCCCTGAGGCCTCACGCGCTGCTGGGAGCCCTGCTGGTCCTCGTGGTCACCTCGACCGGCGGGCAAGCGGTGAGCCTGGTGCACGACGCCGCGGAGGGCGACGGTCGAGAGCTGCGCGTGCGTTCGCCCGACGCCATCCACGTCCGCGCCCTCGGTGGCAACCTCACGCTCGGAGGCGAGCCGCTTTCGGGCGAAGGTCGCATCCTCGAACGCTCGAGCTCCTGGCGTGGGTACACCAACGTGACGACGCTGACCGTCCAGGGCGAAGGGCGGCTGCTCGTCGCCGCCAACGGGACCGGCCTGCTCGTGCCCGTCGACCGTCCCTGGCAGGCATCCAACGAGACCGGCCCACCGGGCGGCGAGGACCGCGAGGAGGCTGCCCGCCCCGATCGGGGCGATCGGTCCCCCGCCGGGGCGCCCGGCACCACCCAGCGACCGGCTCCAGCGGAGGGCGGGGGCCCGGCGCGGGACGACGAGGCCCCGGCGCCGACCGGCGAGGGGTCAACCGATGGCCTCCCCGTCGACCCGGCGCTGGCCGGGCTGAGCCTGACCGCGGTCGGCGCCTTCGCCGTCGAAGCCTACACCCGCTGGCGGGACGAGGACTAGGGTCGGGCTCGCGCGTTCGCGGCGCGTGGACGCTCACGTCCACGCGGGCACGCCGCGAAGCCTTTTTACGCGCCCCGGGGTTGGCTGGCGCGAGATGTTCCTCGCCGAGGTCCAGGTGGGCTTCAAGGAAGGCGTCGCCGACCCCGAGGGCGCCAACACGCAGAAGGCGCTGCACTTGCTCGGGTTCGACGAGGTCGAGGCGGTCCGTTCGGCCAAGACGTTCCAACTCGAGGTCGACGCCGACGACGCCGACGGGGCCCGCCAGCGGGTCGAGGAGATGTGCACCCAACTGCTGGCCAACCCCGTGGTCAACACCTACGACATCGAGGTGACCGAGCGATGACCGTCCCGGACGGGGTGCTTGCACCCGTCCGCTCGGACGCCTACGACGAGGGTGAGGTCCAAACCGTGCGCCTGCTGGAGGCGCCGATCGAGGACGTCCAGCAGGCCAGCGACGAGATCGGCTGGGGGTTCGCGCCCGCCGAGCTCGCCGCGATCAAGGACCACTTCGAGCAGCTGGGCCGCAACCCGCGCCTCATCGAGATCGAGGCGCTGGCCCAGGGCTGGAGCGAGCACTGCTGCTACAAGACGAGCCGCCCGGTGCTGCGCGAGCACGTGTTCGGGATCGAGGACGACGACGTCCTGCTCCGCCAGGACGCCGGCCTGCTCGCGTTCGACGACGACCACGTGTACGCGCTGCGCATCGAGTCCCACAACCACCCCTCGGCGATCGAACCCTACGGCGGCGCCGCGACCGGCGTGGGCGGCATCCTGCGCGACATCGCGTGCATGGGCTGCCAGCCGGTCGCCCTGGCCGACCAGCTGTACTTCGGCCCGCCCGACACGCCCCAGGACGAGGTGCCCGGCGGCATCAAGCACCCGGTCTACCTGACGAACGGTGTCGTCTCCGGCATCAGCGACTACGGCAACCGCGTGGGCATCCCGAACCTCGCCGGCTCGGTCCACTTCCACGAGGACTACACCAGCAACTGCCTGGTCAACGTCGGATGCGTCGGCATCGGCGAGAGGGACAACATCATCGAGTCCGCCTCCGGCGACCCCGGCTCGGTCTGGCTGCTGGCCGGCGGCAAGACCGGCCGCGACGGCATCCACGGGGTCACGTTCGCCAGCCAGGAGCTCGACGAGGACAGCGAGGAGCAGGTCCCCGCCGTCCAGCTGGGCGACCCGATCACCAAAGAGCCGCTGCTGCACGCCTGCCTGGAGTGCATCGAGGCTGACCTCGTGGAGGGCATGAAGGATCTGGGCGGCGGCGGGCTCTCGTGCGCCGTCGGCGAGATGTGCGAGGAGGCCGGCGTCGGCGCCGACATCGAGCTCTCCGAGGTCCACTGCAAGGCCGAGGGCATGCGTCCCTGGGAGATCTGGGTCTCCGAGTCCCAGGAACGCATGATGATCTCGGTCAGCCCCGAGAACCTCGACGCCGTCCGCGAGATCCTCGACATGTGGGACGTCGAGTGCGTCGAGCTCGGCGAAGCCACCGAGGACGAGCAGATCACCGCGCGCTGGCACGGCGAACCGATCTTCGAGCTCGGCCCCGAGTTCGTGTACGAGGGCCCCGAGGTCGACCGCCCCAGCCAAGCGCCGGAGGAGCCCGACCCGGGCCCGGCGCCGCGGGCCCCCGAGGCCTGGGACAAGGCGCTCGTCGAGGTGCTGGGCCACGACAACGTGGCCTGCCGCGCCCCGCTCTTGCGCCAGTACGATCACACGGTGCGCGCCTCGACGGTCGTCGAGCCGTGGGTCGGCGAGCTCAACAGCGACGGGCACGCCGACGCCACCGTCGTCAAGCCCCTGCCGGACAGCTGGCAGGGCCTGGCGATCGCCGCCGGCCTCAACCCGGCCCTGACGGCGATCGATCCCTACCGCGGATCCCTGGCCGCGATCGACGAGCTGGCGCGCAACCTCGCCTGCGCCGGCGCCCGCCCCGACGCCATCGCCGACTGCCTGAACTTCCCCAACCCCGAGAAGCCGGAGGGGATGTGGAAGCTGGAACGCTCGGCCGAGGCGCTGGGCGAGGGCGCTCGCGCGCTCGAGATCCCCTTCGCCAGCGGCAACGTCTCCCTGTACAACGAGAGCCACGCCGGCGCCGTCCCCGCCACGCCCTCCCTGTTGGGCGTCGGCATCGTCGAGGACGTGCGCGACACCGCGACCTCGGACCTCAAGGGCGGCGACATCGTCGTCGTCGGCCGCACCACGGCCGAGTTCGGCGGCTCGGTGTACAGCCAGACGCGCGAGGCCGGCGGCGAGGTCCCCGACGTGGACCTGGACGCGTTGACCCGCAGCGTCGAAGCCGTCGTCTCCGCCGTCGAGGACGGGCGCGTCAGCGCCGTGCACGACCCCAGCGAGGGCGGCCTGGCCGCCGCGCTGGCCGAGATGGCGTTCGGCGGCGACACCGGGTTCCAGGTGGACCTCACCCAGGTCCACCCCGAACCGGCGGCGGCGATGTTCGCCGAGACGCCGACCCGCTGGGTGCTCGAGACCGACGAGGCCGACGAGCTGATCACGGACCTTGAGGAGGCCGGGCTGCACGCCCAGCGCATCGGCGAGACGCGCGAGGGCGATCTCGTGTTCGACCACGGCGGCGACCGGCTGGCGGCCCTCGACCCGGACACCGCCTACGAGGCCTGGCACGAGGGTCTCACCCGCAGCCTCGGGGGGGACCAGGCGTGACCCGCGTCGCCGTGCTGCGGATGGAGGGCACGAACAACGAGCAGGACATGCACCGGGCCTTCGCCGAGGCCGGCGGCGACCCGGCCTACGTGCACATCAAGCAGCTCACCGACCGCGTGCCGGAGACCCAGCAGGTCGACCTGCTCGACTACGACGTGCTCGCCCTCCCCGGTGGCTTCTCCGCCGGCGACTACGTTCGCGCGGGCGCCATCTTCGCCGCGCGCCTCGAGGCCCAGGCCGGCGAGGCCCTGCAGGCCTTCCACGAGGACGAGCGCCCGATCGTGGGCGTGTGCAACGGGTTCCAGGTCCTCGTCGAGCTCGGCCTGCTCCCGGGCGACGACGGCGACGAGGCCGCCGAGCCCGAGGCGGCGTTGACGATGAACGCCTCCGATCACTACGAGTGCCGGCCCTCGCTGCTCGAGGCCTCGGAGACGAACTGCCCGTTCCTGGAGCCCTACGAGGGCGAGGACGCGGTCGTGTTCCCCTCCGCCCACGCCGAAGGCCGCCTGGAGCTGCCTCGCGTCGAGGACTTGGACGAGCTGGCGGACCGCGGCCAGGTCGCCTTCCGCTACACCGGGCCCGAGGGCTCCAGCGAGTACCCCTGGAACCCCAACGGGTCCCCGGGCGACGTTGCCGCCTTGACGGACCCGACCGGGACCGTGCTGGGCATCATGCCGCACCCCGACCGGGCGGTGCACGCCTGGCAGCACCCCGACTGGACGCGAGGCCGGGACCCCGAGGCTCGCGGCGACGGGCTGGCCCTCTTCGAGGCGATCGTCGACCACGCCGGCGGGGCCTGATCGCCGGTGGCCAGCGTCGACGGGTACCTCGAGGACGGCCGGGTGCTGGTCGAGGCCAGCGAGGCCACCGACCAACTGCAAGCCAAAGGCGACTACGGCGAGCCCGGTTACGAGGGGCTCAAGCTGGATCTGCACGAGGCCGCCTACCTCGTCGAGGAGGACCGGCTGGTCGTCCGCGACGCGGACAGCCAGGCGCTGGTGCCCGTGGACAAGCTCGTCGCGGAGGGCACCGGGCGCTGGGAGGATTTCGAGACCCAGCACCTCGTCTACCGCGAGTACCGCTCGCGGGGCTTCGTCGTGCACGCCCGCGAGGATCGGTTCCTCGACGGGTACGAGCGCGGGGCCGACCCCGCCCACGCCTCGCCCTCCACCTTGATCGCTCCCCGCGGCGAGGCCGAGCCCGGCGACCCGGCCCACCTGCGCGAGATCGTGGCCGAGGCCGAGGCCCTCGGCCGGCAACCGTTGCTGGCTGTCGTCGACGAGGAGTCCGACGTCACCTACTACGAGATCGACCACGCCCACGTGACGGGCGAGGTCCCCGATGCGGCCGAGGACGTGGCCGACGAGGGCGAGGCCCTGCTGCTTCGCCGCCGAGCCATCCTGCGCCAGGACCCCGGCCTGGCCGAGGCCGGTTACGGCTACGAGTCCGGCGGCCAGCGGTACCTGTCCTTGCCGGAAGCCCGCCACCTCGCCCAGGCGGGCCTGGACCTGCACGGCCCCGAGGGCGACGCGTTGGACACCGAGGCCGTCGACCAGCGGACCCAAGCCGTCAACGAGGAGGACGCCGAGCCGGCGCTGGCGGCCTACAGCTGGCTGCGGGCAAGCGATCTCGTCCCGAAGACGGGGTTCAAGTACGGCGTGAACTACCGCGTCTACGACGACGAGCCGGGCGAATCGCACGCACCCTACCTGGTGCAGGCGCTCTCCGAGGATGAGGACACGTGGACGCTTCGGGATCTGTCGGGGTTCGTGCGGTTGACGCACAGCGTCAACAAGCAGGGGATCGTCTACAGCCCGGAAGGCGGGCTGATGGTGCAGTGGACGCGCCCGTAGGGGTCAGGCTTCCTGGGAGGCGTGTTGCTCGTGGTAGTCGTCTCCCTTGTAGGTGTCCTCGTGCCCGCACTCCGGGCACTCGTAGGTGTGGGCGCCGAGCACCGGCCGGCCGGCGAACCCGACCGAGATCCCGGTGGCGAAGTCCTCGCCGCACCTTTTGCAGGTCACGTAGAGCATCCCCACGTTGTCACCGCCTACCGCGGGACAGGCTCGTGGTACCTCATGCGTTTTTCGCACGAGGACGGCCCTGAGCCTCCGCTGCCATCGTCATCGTGACGAGAGCGGACCTCAGCGGACCTGGGCGACCCGCAGCAGGTTCGTCGTGCCGGGGACGCCGATCTGGCCGGCCGTGACCACGATCGTGTCGCCCGGTTCGACGTCGCCGACGGCCTTGGCAGCGTCCTCGGCGACCCACACCATGTCGTCCAGCGTCGTCGCCTCCGGCACCAGGAACGGGCGCACGCCCCAGACGAGGCTGAGCTTGGCGTAGGTGTCCTCGTCGGGCGTGGCAGCGATCAAGGGGGCCCACGGTCGGAACTTCGCCACGCGCAGGGCGGTGGAGCCGGACGTCGTCATCGTCACGATCGCGTCGGCGTCGAGATCGTTGGCGAGCACGACGGCCGCGTTGGCGATCGCGTCGTCGCGCGAGCCTCCGGGTTGGGCCCCCTCGAAGGCCTCGTCCTCGAGCTCGCCGTCCCCGATCGCGGTCTCGGTCGCCTCGGCGATGTCGGCCATGGTGGCCACGGCCCGGGTCGGGTCGGCCCCGATCGCCGTCTCGCCGGAGAGCATGACGACCTGGCTGCCGTCGAGGATCGCGTTCGCGACGTCGGAGGTCTCGGCCCGCGTCGGGCGCGGGTTCTCGACCATCGACTCGAGCATCTGGGTCGCCGTGATCGAGATCACGCCCGCCTGCTGGCAGGCGCGCAGGATGCGTTTCTGCGCGACGGGAACTTGCTGGGGTTCCAAAGCCAGGCCCAGGTCGCCGCGGGCGACCATCATGCCGTCGGCGACGTCGGCGATCTCGTGGATGTTGTCGAGGGCCTGGCGGCGCTCGATCTTGGCCAGCACCGGCGTCTTGTCGCCTTTCGCGGCGAGGAACTCGCGGACGTTGGCGACGTCGGCGGCCGAGCCGACGAAAGAGGTGGCCACGTAGTCGACCCCGATGTCGCGGCCGACGAGCAGGTCGTTTTGATCCTTCTCGGTCAACCCGCCGGGAAGCTCGACGCCGCGGGCGGTGATCCCCATGCGGTCGCGGAGGCCGCCACCGGCGAGGACCTCGGCTCGGGGTGGATCGGCGTCGGCATCGCGGACGACGAGCTCGAGGTCGCCGTCGCCGAGGAGCAGTTGGCTGCCGTCCTCCAGCGCCTCGACGAGGCGGACGTCGTCGACGGTGAGACGGTCGGAGGTGGTCAACGCTTGGGAGGCCAGCACGTCGACCGTCTGGCCCTCCTGCAACCGGGCGCCCTCGGCGACCTCGCGCAGGCGGATCTTGGTGCCTTGCAGATCCTGGACCAGGGAGACCGGCCGGGCGACCTCGTCGGCGGCTCGTCGGACGCGACGGGCCAGCTGGCGGTGGTCCTCGGGCTCGCCGTGGCTGAAGTTCAGCCGGGCGGCGTCGAGCCCGGCGTCGACCATGGACCGGATCGTGTCCGCGTCCTCGCTGGCCGGGCCCAGCGTGGCCAGGATCTTGGTCCGGCGAGCCATCCAGGGACCCAAGCGGGGCCCGGGGCTTCAAGGAACCGCTCTCCGAAGCCCCCGGCGAGGCCCCCTAACCGAGCTTGCCCGAGCGGCCGCAGCCGGGGCACTCGGTGCGCAGCGGGCGCTCGCCGGTGTCCTCGGTGTCGAACTGCGTGTCACAGACCGGGCACTCCAGCGAGATCGTCTCCACGTCCTCGTCCTCGGGCTCGTCGTCGCCGAGGCCGGCCAGCGGGTCCCCGGCGACGGCCCCTCCGCCAGCGCCGGCCGTCGAGTCGTGGTCGTCGGGCTCGTCCGTGGTCTCGGGGAGGTTGACGTGGCCTTGGGCGCCACAGTGCGGGCACTCGGTGGCCAGCGGGCGCTCGCCGGTGTCCTCGACGGCGAACATCTCCGAGCACTCGGGGCACTGGAGGTCGATCTCCGGGGCCGGCTCGGGCTCGCGGGCGGGCTCGGGGGACGCGCTGGCGGGGCCACCGACGGTGGTCTCGTCCGCCGTCTCGGTCTCGGCCGTGGCGCTGGCGGCCTGGGTTTCGCCGGTCAGCCAGGGCGGGCCGACGTCCTCTTCGCGGGCGATCCCGGTGGCGAGGACGACGGCTTCGGCGACCAGCAGGACGGCCAGGACGACGATGGCGACCCACAGGAACCAGCCGCTGCCGGCCGCGTTCAGCGCGTAGTACACGAGGGCGGCCAACAGGAACAGGCCGGCCGCGGCGCCGAGGATCAGGGAGGCGTCTCGGCGGACGTCGCCCGACCAGCGACGGACGTCGGTGTCGATCTCGCGGTCGCCGACGGTGATCTCACCCATCAGCTCCACCTCCCGAAGGCGGCGTAGGCCGTGCTGGCGAGGACGGCGACCCCGAGCACGATCGTGGTCACCAGGCGGGCGACCGGCTTGGGCGGGCTCAGGCTCACGCTGGCGCTCGAGGTGGCGACGCTGCGTTCCTCGCCGTCCTCGGTCTCCTCGAACTGCGTCAGCGTGATGTCGTAGTTGCCGTTCGCCAGCTCGGGCAGCTCGTAGACGCCGTCCTCGCTGACGGGACGGGTCTCGTTGAACAGCTCCTGACCGTCCTGGGCGAGGACGATGCGGACGCCGGTGGCCTCGTCGACCGGGTCGGCCTGCACGCAGATCGTCTCGCCGGCCATGTCGCCGAAGCTGGCTTCCTGATCCTCGTCGAGGTCGATCGTGCGCTCGCATCCGCCGGTCTGCGTGGGGTTGTCCACCTCGACCGAGACGTTGGCCTCGACCGTGTTCTCGGCGTCGGTGACCTCGACGGTCAGCGTCGCGGGTCCGTTGCCGAAGGCGGTCGTGTCCACGGAGACGGTCTCCTCGGCGGGCACGTCCAGCGCGGTGCCCAAGATGCCGGCGTCGACGGAGTCGGTGCCGCCGGCGTGCTCGACCTGGATCGCGTTCACGGTGACCTGGTCGCCTTCGGGGTCCTCGACGGAGAACGTCATGTCGATCGAGCCCTGCACGACGGCGCCCTCCTCGGGGGCGGTGATCTCCACGGCGGGAGCCGCGTTGTCGAGATCCACGCTCCCCAGGTCGAAGGTCGAGGGCGTGTTCCGTGAACCCTCCGAGGCGCGGTTGTTCACCTCGTCGCTGGCGCGGACGAAGTACTCGAAGATGCCCGAGCCACCGGGATCGGACACCTGGGCCTCGTAGGTGGACCCGCCGGCCGAGCTCATCGCCCGGTCGGTGAACGTCGAGTCACCTGGCGACTTGGTGAACAGGCGGACGTCGGAGACGGCGTTGTTGTCGGTGACGTCGACGGTGACCTGCAGCGAGGAGCCGGCGGCCTCGACGCTGGGTTGGCCGACCGTCGGGGGCTCGGTATCGAGCTGCACGGTCAGGTTGCGGCTTTCTTCGTTGCCAGCGGCGTCCTCGGCGGTGACCAGGACGGCCGCCGAACCGCCGGATTCGATGCCCAGCTCCTGCAGCGTGGCTTGCGCCGACGTCGAGGAGACGGACACCGAGCCGGTGCTTGCGCCGTCGCGGATGCCCTCGATCGACAAGCTGGTGACCCCGGTGAGGTCGTCGCTGGCGGTCGCGGAGACGGTCGAGCTCGGCCCGACCACGACCGTGCCCGAGCCGGCTTGCTCGTCGTCGACGGTGACGGTCAGCGAGGGGGCGTCGTCGTCGATCTGCACGGTGACGGCTTGGGTGACGACGGGTTCGTTGGTGAGGTTCGCGGTCAACCGCGCCTCGACCTCGCTGACGCCGTCGGCCACCTCGGGCGAGACGTCGACCTCGACGGTCGTGCCATCGAAGGTGTAGTCCACCTTGGAAGCGGACACCTCCGAGAAGTCGCCTTCGGAGGCCTCGACGACCTCCACGTCGAAGGAGGTGTTGGGCCCGTCGGTGCCGTTGACCTCGACGGTGAGCTGCTCGGTGCCGGCCGCGTCGGGGAACGAGACCTCGCCGCTGGCTTCCCCGTCGGTGAGCGTGGCGTTGAACTGCTCCTCGCCAGAGACGTTCACGTACACGGTGCCGCTCGCCGGTTGGCCTTCCTCGGTGATGTTCACCGTGATCGTCTCGCTGGCGTTCGTCTCGACGCGGGAGTCGATGCCGGTCACGGTGATGTTGTCTTGGGCGAGCTCGTCGCCGTCGAGGTCGGCGTCACCGGTGGCACGCTCGACGGTGATCTGGTCGCGTAGTTGGCTCTCGGAGAGACTGCCGACGGTGCTGTCGTCGACGGCGAAGGAGATCGTGCCGTCGGTCGGGATCGCCAGCGTGTCCCCGGTCGGCGAGATGACGGTCACCTGCGGTGCGGTGTTGGGGACGATCGAGATCGGGTGCTCGATCACGGTCACGCCGCCGCTGGCGTCGGTGGCCTCGACGACGAGGGTCCGGTTGCCCTCGTCGGAGGTGCGGATCGACAGATCGTCGGTGAAGCGCTCGTCGCCGTCCTCGTCGGTCAGCTCGACCGGCCCGCGGAGCTGGTTGCCGGCGTCGTCCTCGAGCCAGGCTTCGATCGAGCCGACGTCCCGCGGGTTGTCCACGGGGACGCGGACGCGGAGGTCCCGACCGGACTCGGTCTCCTCGTCGAGGAGCGAGTCGTCCAACTGGACGAGGCCCGGCGCCCGGATGTGGAACGTGCTGCCGGGGTACAGCTCGTCGTCGTCGGTGAGCATCCGGATGCCGTCGTCGCCGGACTCCAGCACGGGCGTGAACGCGAAGTCCAACCGGTCCGGGCGAAGGCCCGGGATCGATCGGAGATCGAGCGTCACGGTGCTGCGCCGGTCGTCGAGGTCGAAGTCGCCGGCCGTCCCGTCCGGGTCCCCGCGGTCGAGGCTGGCGTCGGCAGGCGGCGACACGCACAGGGGCATCGGGATCCCGTGGGAGGCGGCTTCCCTCGTCGGCTCCACGGTGAACGTGAAGAACGGCTTGCTCGAGGGCGTGATCTTGTCGCCGGCGCTGTCCCGCATGGAGACCTCGCCGAACCAGTCGTCGCTGTTGCCCGTGTCGGGCAGACGCACGATGCCGCTGTAGAGCCCGTTGGCGTTGTCGTCGCTGTTGAGCGAGATGGACCGGTCGACGGAGCGGCGTTCTTGGTTCTCGGCGAACAGGCTGCCGGCCGCGCCGGTCACGGGCTGGAAGGTGTGCTCGTGGTAGGGCGCGGCGGTGTCGTTGTCGCCGATCGTCTCGCTGTTGCGCTGGCCGTCGTCCTGCTCTTCGAGCATGAAGACGCCAACGTGGTGGGTGCCTGGCCCGGTGACCCAGTCAGTTCCGTCGGCGCTCAGCGGGCCGCCGAGGAACCGGGGCATCGTGTGGACGAACGTGCGGGTGTCCTCGTGGCGGTCCTGCGAGGGGTCGACGTCGGTCTGGAAGCGGGGGACGGTGGACGAGGCGTCGGCGATCTCGCTGGTTCCGATCGTGCCGTTGAAGGCGTCGGCTCCGTCGGTGTCGGTCAGCAGTCCCAGGTCGTCGGCGCTCCAGTAGGCGTCGCCGGAGATGTCCTGACGGGCGGTGCTCTCTCCGCTGTTGACGTCGGCGTGGAGCGTCCAGGCCTCGTACTCGACGCTGGCGCTGTCGTCGTTGGGATGGTCGGACAGCTTGGGGACCTCATTGGTCTCGTTCCCGTACTTGTCGGGGAGGTCGCCGTTGCTGTTGGCGAGCTTGGTGGGCAGGTAGATGTCGGCACGGTAGTAGCCTTGGCCCATCGGCTCGAGCGGGATCGAGTCGTCTTGGGTGGACAGCTCGAACGTATGCGCGAGCCCGCTGTTGTTGCGGACCGCGAACGTGAACGTCAGATCGATGTTCGGCGCGCCCGAGGCGGTCGGCGGCTGGGCGGGGTCCCCGGTCGAGTCCACCAGGCGGAGCATCACGGGGTTCCAGCCTTCGTTCCACTCCAACGTGTCACCGTCGCCCCAACCGTAGAGGGCGATCTGTCCCACGCTGACGGCCTCGTCGCTGTTGCCTTGTTGCAGGACGAGGCCGGAGATGTCTTCGGTCGCACGGATCGAGTCCGTGTTGTCCTTGATCGGGACCGAACGCTGCTCGACGGGGGCGATCCGCGTCCAGCTCTCGGTCGTGGCGGCGTCGCCGTCGAGCATGCAGCTCGTGTACGGGGTCAGGTCCTCGCCGTCGCTGGCGCGGGACACGACCACGCCTTCGTCGTCGTTGAGGCGGATGTCCTTGTGGCGGGTGTCATCGCCGCTGGGGATCTCGCTCCAGACGCCGTCGTCGCTGAACGAGACGCGGGCGTACTGGGAGCCGTTGGTCGGCATCTCGGGCGAGGGGACGAGGTCGAAGTCGCGCGGCGTCGTGGGTTGGGAGGTTGAGGACGAGTTGCCGGTCGTGCGGATCGTCGTGTTCGTCAACTGCCGGAGCTCGGCGCCCTGGTCGTCTTCGACCGTGATGTCGATTACGGCCTTGCTGCCGGTGTCGGCGTCGAGCGTCCACGTGTTCCCGGATCGTTTCACGCAGTCCGCGCCGGTGTCGAACTCGATGTTGACCGGGAACCGGGCGGTCGTCTCCGTGAGCGACGAGGAGGTGACCGTCGCCATCTCTTGGCATTGCTTGACGCCCGACTTCTTGAGCTGGACGGTCACGTCCGCGCGGATCGAGTCGTCGCCGGCGTCCTGCGCCGCGTCAAACGTCCGTCCCTCGTCGAGCTGGGCCTCGAAGACGACGCGGCTGCTTTGACCGTTGGCGCCGACGACGCGGTCGGAGACGCTGTCGGTGGCGATCTCGCCCGGGTAGCCGAAGTCCAGGTCCAGGGTCGCGTTCGTGGGATCGCTGTCTCGACTGGGGTCGTTCCAACGGAAGTCGTAGACCGTACGGTCACCGATGATCGCGTTGTCGTCAGAGTAATCGAGTTGGAACTCGAGGCGGCAGACGACGCGAGGGTCGCTGTCACTGTCCTCGTCGCCATCTTCGCCCCCGCAAGTCCACTGGTCTCCGTCGGTCAAATCTTCGCCTGACTTGAGAGCTCCATCGGGTTCGAAGATGTCCGAGATCTTGACGCGTTCGCGGTCGTCATTGTCGGTGGCCGGGAGCTTGAAGCTGGAGGCGGCTTTGGCGAGGTCCATCGTGCCGTTGACGTCGCCCCTCCACGTGGCATCGAGGTCGTTCTCGTCGACCAGCTGGAACACGGACGAGGAGGTGTCGAGCTCGGGCTCGAGCGCCACGTCGCCGGTGTTCTCCATGTACAACACGACACTGTGGTTGCCGTCGGCCGGGTCGGCGAACTGGTGGATACGTTGACCTGTGACGTTGACTTCGTCACGGTCGGCGTCATCCGTGGTTCGCAGCAACTCGATGTTCGTGGTGCCGGTGACCTCGACGACGATCGTCGGATCGAGGGGGGTCAGTGGGACGTCTTCTCCAGCGCTCGTGTCGGTCACGTCGAGATCGCACTCGTACTCCCCCGTGGGGACGTCGCGGCCTACGTCGACGTCGACGGTGAGCGACCGGTCCTCACCGGGGCTGATCGTCAGGCCGTTGTCCTCGACGCCGTTGTCGATGAGCGAGAGGTCCACCTTCTCGGCGTCGTTGCCCTGGTTGAAACCTCGGCAACGGTTGTCGGCGGAGCCCACCTCGAAGGTGAACGGCCCGTCCGTGTTGCCGGTGTTCTCGTAGGCGAGGTCGACGCTGGTCGTGGAGTCGGGCGAGGTGTCTATGCGGCGCTCCTCGGTCCCGTTTGGGCCGAGCAGAAGCTCGCCGCGCGGGTTGGGAGCCAGCTTGGCTTGGAGGAACACAGAGCTGGGGTTGGAGTTGGTCGCTCGATCGCTGTCGACCTCGACCTCGATCGTCCGGTTATCCGGGGCCACCGCGTCCTCCGGCAGATCGAAGATCACCTTCGGCGTAGACTTCTCGCTGGTGTCGGGCGAGGACGACGGGGCGGCGGCGATCGGGTAGGTCAGGCTGTTGGGGTCCTGGTTGTCGTCGGGGTCGGCCACGGACACGTCCCAGGCTTGGTTGCCCGCCTCTTGGGGGTTGGACGTGGAGAGGGAGACCTCGTCCTCGGCGTTGCCGAAGTTCTCCACGAGGAACGGGACCTCGATGTTGTCGTAGGGGGGTAGGAGCTCCAGCGTGCGGAAGCAGGGGTTGGTCGGGTTGTTGTCGTCGCTGTTGGGGTCGTCGGGCTGGTAGCAGCCGTCCTCGTCCTCGAACGTGGAGACGTCGTCGCCGGAGGTTTGCTGGAGGTCGGGCCGGATGTCGAACTCGGCCACCTTGAAGACGCCGGGACCGGTCGGGTTGTCGGGATCCCCGTTGTTCTGTCCCTTGTAGTCGTCGTCCAGCTCGTGGTACTCGACGTTGCCGTATGCGTCCCGGACGATGACGGTCATCTGGAACTCGTCGATCCAGTCCGAGCCCGGGGTCTGTAGCGGTTCCGTGAGCTGGAACTGGTACTCGTAGGACCGGTTGTCGTTGATCTGGCCGCCCGTCCTGTCGTTGTCCGTGCGGGTGAGCGCGCTCGCGAAGGTGTGCGTCTCCCCGTAGGCATCCAGCGTGAACGTGGTTTCGCCACGGCTGCGGTCACCGTAGACAGGAAGGTCGTAGATGTCACAGGTCGGAGGGTTGTCCCATCCGTCCGATGCGGAGGTGAAGGCGCTGAAGTGGGTGTAGGGGCGGTCGAGGATGTTGGCGCGTGGGAGGCATACCCAAGCGTCGACGTCGCCCTCGTTCGCTTTCCCTGCCCCGGCGGTGCCTCGTGGGTCGCTGGAGTTCTGGGTCTCCAGCGTCATGTTGAACTTGATGTTGCGATCCGTCTCGATGACTCCCGGTGCGTTCGGGTTCACGAACTCGGCCTTGGTGACCTCAGTGTCGGGTTCGACGGGAGCGAGGTCGACGGGATCGGAGTTCTCACCACGCTGGGGCTGCTGGGCGGGGGAGGTGCTGTCGGCGATGTCGACGTGGAGGTTGTACGTCGTGTCAGGGGCGAGCCCTTCGCCGCCGAAGGCTCCTCGTTCGCTAGGGTCGGGGAGCTCGATCAGGAACCAGCAATACCCTCCGTTCGTGCCGGCGCTCAGGTCCGAGACCTCAGCGTCGCATGCATCTGCGTCCGTGGTGGCCTCGACGCCATCGGACCCGAAGTAAGTGACATTGGCGGCGCGGTGGACGCGATCACCATCTTCGTCGAAGGGAGCTTCTTGGTCGCCGAACTTGTACGTGAATGTCTCCTCCTCCGGTTCGTCGTCCCCGGTGTCGTCCGTATCGCCGCTATCGAGGTACTGGAAGCTGATCTCGGAGGCGTCTCCATCGATGGTGTAGTTGACGGCGACGAGCGCCAGACCCTTCGAGGGGATGGCACGGTCAGATTCCCCGGCGCCCGATCCTTCGCTGACGGGGACCCATTCGTGGTTGAGCGTGTTCTCGTGGTCGCCCGTGTCGGAAGCCCAGGCGTAGGATTCGATGTCGTTGATCGTCGCGGCGGAGACCCCGCCAGCTACCACGACCAGGAGGCCGAGGGTAGCCATGGCGAGGAGGGCGTAGAACGCCGTCGATCGCGGACCGTCGTTTCGAGGTGAGGGTAGGGGCATCGGCGTGATCAGCTCCCTGAACGTGCGACGGAGAGCGAGACTGCAGCCCCATAAACTTTCCTCCTGAGAGTTATGCACAGGAATATCAACTATTCACACTATTTATTTGTTCTTTGGCCGGATTCGATGACGTCTATGAAACCCTTTGGAAGGTCCTATGGAAGTTTTCCAGAAAACACTAACGACTTTCCATCGAAGTCCGAAGGAGCGTCGGACTCGGGCTCCAGGAGAGCTGCACGAGTGGTGGCCACGGTTTTACACGGGGATGCGCATCGCGGGGTCGGTGTCTCGCACCACGATCCCGCTGTCGAAGGACACCCGCGATCGGTTGAAGGCGCTGGGTAGCAAGGGAGAGACCTACGACGAGCTGGTCAACCGCTTGATCGACCACTACATGCAGGCTCAGACAGCAGACGAGGAAGACGAGATCGAGTTCGATCCCGTGGACTGAGAGAGGCGGCGGAACGGCCGAGGCCCCAGAGGCCCCGGCCGGGTCGAGGCTTAGCTCACCAGACGGTGATCCGGTCGACGAGCCAACCCTTGCCGCTGTTGCTGAACCCGTCGTTGGCGTCGAAGGCGTAGCGGAGGGTGACCTCCTCGCCCACCCAGGGATCCAGGGACTCGGTGATGATCCGCCATCCGTCGGTGTTCCCATCTTGGCAGTCGAAGCCGGTCACTGTATTCCACGTTGCGCCTCCGTCGGTGCTGACGTTGATCCACATCTGGTCGAAGGAGCCCGAGCAGTCCGTCTCGACCTCGTAGTAGTGCCGGAAGGTGAGGTCGGCCTCCTCACGGTCGGTGAGGTTGACGGCTCGCTCGACAGCGCCCTGCGGGACCTCGTCGGAATCGTAGTCGCAGATCGCTTCTCGGTTGAACTGCAGCGCGGCGTCGCCGTCCCGGTCGTCGCCCGGCGTTTCGCAGTCGGCACCGACCCGCCACAGGTTCTCTCCCTCGCCGGTCGAGGCCAGGCTCCAGTCGCCGAGCCCCCCGTCCTCGAAGCTGTCGATGAACACCGTCTCGAAGCCTTGATTCACCGATGTGTTGTTGGTCTCTCCTTCTTCGTCGAGCACGGTGAGGTTCACTTGGTAGCTCCCGGGCTCGTCGAAGTCCCAGGTGATCTCGCACCCAGTCTCGTCGCGGTCGCCGACGGTCCAGGTGCACTGCTCCACGGCCGTGTCATCTTCGGCGTTGGCGGTGAAATTGCAGGTCAGGCGATCACAGGTGATGTTCGGGGCCATCTCGGGGAGCTCGTTCTCGACGACGGTGAGGGTGACCACGTCCGTATCGCTCCCACCGCCGCTGTCGGTCACGGTGAGCGTGATGTTGTGGTCCTCGCCGGGCGCGCTGGCGGAGGAGAGGTTGACCTCAGCCATCTCCCCGTTTGCGATCGTTTTGCCGTTTTCGGACCACTCGTACGCCGTGATCTCACCGTCACCGGTGTCGGAGCTGCCGGAGGCGTCCAGCGTGACCTCGGTAGCCCCTGATCGGTTGGCGTCGCGGACGGTCCGGTTGGGCCCGGTCGCCGCCGTCGGGTCCGGGTTCGCCGCGACCTCGAGGGTCAGGTTCGTCGAGTCGGTGGCGCCGACGGTGTCGTTGACGGTGAGCTTGATGGTCTCGTTCCCCACGGGGACCGTCACGTTCACGACGCAGGTGCTGGCCACGACGTTGTCGTCGGTGTCGGTCCACTCGCAGGCCACGTCCCCGTCCTCGGGGTCGAAGCTGTCGGAGCCGTTGAGACGGAACTCCTCGTCGCCGGAACCGTCGTGGTCCACCTGGGAGACCGAGGGGTCGACGCTCGCGTCCGCGACGGGGAACCGGTCGACGGTCACGGTGAAGCTGATCGTATCCGAGCAGCCGTTGTCGTCGGTGACGTCGAGCGTGAGATCGTGCTGGCCTCGGTCCAGTCGGACGTCCACCGTCTCGCCGGTGACATCCAGATCGCCGGAGGCGTCGGTCCAGCGGAACGTCTCGATGGTGCCTAGGCGGTCGTAGCTAGGGCTCGCGTCCAAGGTGACGAGGGTCGAGTTCAGCTCCGGACCGATGTCGACGAGGCTCGGGACGTTGGTCTTCGCGGTGGGGCACAGGTCCGAACCTGTGACCTCGACGTTGTCGACGAACCAGCCTCGGTGGTCGTTGAAGTCCTGATCGGCCTCGAACGCGAACCGAAGCTCGAGGTCCTCGCCGAGGGCGTCCGCGTCGGTCCGCTGGATCTCGAAGGATTCCCGCGTGGGTTGCTGGGGGAGCGTCTCCCAGTCGTCGAGCGTCGTCCACGTGCTGGTGGAGGCGGGCTTGATCTCGACGGAGACCTCGTCGAGGTCGGGCTCGTTCGCTTGGTCGGCCTCGAGCTCGCCCCAGTGGGTGAAGGAAACGCCGAGCTGGCTCCAGTCGGCTTCCTTGAAGCTGAGATCGTCAGCGGGTACGGTGAAGGTGGCCTCACCCTGGCCGGCGGTGTCGTCGTAGGTGCATCGCGGGCCGCCGGCGTCGTCGTCCGGGCTGACGGCGGGATCGAACAGCGGTGCCAGCTGGTCGCCGGGCACGGTCAGGCTGTCGACGAGCACGTAGCCGTCGAAGACGACCTTCTCGTTGAACTGGAGGGCGGCGTCCCGATCGCCGTAGAGGCCGAGCTGTTTGTCGTCCATGCAGGCGGCCGAGTAGTGGGCTAGGCCGTCGGTGGACCAGGTGTCGTTGCTGGGCGAGGGGCCCTCGGTGGCGAACTCGATGTCGTCGGCGCCGTCGAAGCCTTCTTGCTTCAGCGTGATGGGGGCCTTGTCGGTTTGGGGATCGGGCTCGGGCGCGGCCGGTTCCGTGATCGTGATCGTCTGGTTGGCGGTCGACGCGGTCTCCGCGCCGGCCTCGTCGATGACCGTGAGCGTGAGGTTGTGGTCGTCCTCCGCCTCGTAGTCGTGTGTGGCCGAGCTGCCGCAGTCGACCTTGGCATCGGCGCCGTCGCCGTAGCTCCAGGCGCACGTGACGTCCAGGTCGGTCTCGCTGGCCGTGCAATCGACGGGGGCCTGCTCGGTCGCGTTCCACTGGCACTTGTGCACGGTTTCATCGTCCATGCCGTCCCCGTCGACGGTGACGGTGACCGGTAGCGGGTCGGTGCACTCGGTGCCGTGCTCGGTGGCGGTGCTGTTGTCGCAGGTGACGCCCGTGATCTGTGGGTCGGTCGGCGGCGCGTTGGCCGGCAGCGCCGGCAGGGCATCGTCTTCGCTGCTGTCGACCTCGATCGTGTCCTGGGCGCCGGCGTCGTCCGTCACGGTGAGGCTGATCGTCCACTCGCCGGTCGGGCACGTGGCCTGGAAGCTCTGCTGCGTGTCCTCGACGCAGGCGGAGCCGGCGGTGGCGATCGACCAGTTCCAGCCCGTGATCGAGCCGTCATCGCTGGACGGGGTAGCGTCGACGTCGATCGCGTCTTCGCCGTCGCCGTCGGTGTCCTCGGTGACGTCGACGTCGAAGGCGGCCTGCGGCTGCTGGTTGGCGACGTAGTCCACGGACACGTTCGCTCGACCGGACGTCTCGCCGCACCAGTCCTCGACGGTGAGGCCCCAGTCGACGGTGTCGTTGCCGGCGATGTGGACGGTGCGTTGCTCGGTGGGTTGGTCCGAGCGGCCCTGCGAGACGTCGTTCTTGTCCCAGTAGTACGTCTTGATCGGGCGGTCCTCGGTCTTCGAGCAGCCGATGTCGTCGTCGTTGGTGCTTTGGCTACCGTCGAGCACCACGCAGACTTGGCCGTCGCCGTCGAGGTCGCGTGCGATCTTGTCGGTGGTGGATCCGGACTGCACCACGTCGTCGCCCGAGCAGGCGCCCGAGATCGTGATGGCCGCCTGCGGTGGTTGGTTGGTCTCGGTCTGAGCCGAGATCGCGTAGGGCATCGAGGTGAGGACGAGCATCGCGGCGGTCACGATTGCAAGCACGCGCGCGCCTGCAGCGTCGTCGCAACCGGTCGAGTGGTTGGTGTCGATAGCGATCAGCCTCCGTCCGGCGTCGCCTCCCGGGTCGGCCGTGCCTCAGCCACTGGGTCTGCAGTACATAAACGTTCTTCGTTAGCGGTCGGTTGTTCCCGTTCGGCTCGCCATCGTGTGTCTCGGTCTCACCGGAACCGATCGGCTTCCTCGTGGGCCGCATCGTCGCCGTAGGCGTCGACGAGCGGCTGGTAGGCATCGCCCAGGCCGCGCATCGCCATGCGCTTGGATTGGAACCCGAGCTCCTCGGCGACCTCCTCCCACTCGCGGGCTTGCAGGACCTTGGTGACGAGCAGCCGCTCGGCCCGGTCGTCGAGGTCCACCTCGCCGTCGACGAGGTGGCGGATGGCCAGTTGCCGGAAGGCGCGGGGGCCGATGTCGTAGACGCCGGGACCGTAGGCGGCAGCCGCGACGAGGCGCCACTCGCGTTCGCCGATGGCGAGGCGCGGCGGTTCCGCGAGCCCGGCCAACGCGGCGCGGACGAGGTCGGGATCGACCTCGTCTAGGGCGTCGGCGAGCACGCTGGGCAGCCGACGCAGCAGCCAGGCCTCGCTGCGCTGGGTGAGGTCCTCGCCCTCGGAGGTGTGGGGGTTGAGCTGGATGGCGGAGTGCTCGCCGCTGGTGGGGTTGCGTCGGGCCGAGAGGTGCACGGTGCGGTAGCCCAGCTGGTCCCAGAACGCGAGCAGGCCCGGCGTGGCGCCATACGACGTGCCCAGCCAGTCGACGTCGGCGGCGGACGCGATCTCGGTCAGCAGGCGGCTGGCGTAGCCTCGGCGCCGATGGTCGGGGTGGGTCGCGATGCGGAGCACGCGCTTGCCCACCGGTCGGCCGGCGTCGGGGTCGCGCAGTTGGCTGGTGAGCAGGTCGGGGATGAGGTTGCCGGGCACGCGCTCGCCTCCGTACATGCGCTTGCGCATGCGATCGCCGAGACCGCCTTCGCGGGCGGTGAGGGCGACGCTGACGACGTGGTCCTCGATGGTCAGGCAGTGCATCGAGACGTTCGGGGCATCGAGCAAGCGGGCCAGGTCCGAGGGCGTCGTGCGGTAGTGGGCGAGCACGAGCAGACCGAAGCCCTCGCGTAGCAGCGCCTCGTCCTCGAGGAGCTTTTCGGCCGAGGGCGCCTCGTAGGTGGCCCGGCGGGGCTCGACGGGGTCGATGGCATCGCCGGGAGCCGGTTCGGCGTCGAGCAGCAGGGCCCGAAAGGACCAGGCCTCCAGGGGGTCCTCGGCCGCGTAGCGGATCGGTCGACGCATCGTGAGCCGGTGGACGGGCCGAGGGCTGGCGTCGAGGCGGTCCTGCAGGCGGAGGCTGAACCCGCGGCCGGCGCCCTCGTAGCCGTGGATGGTGGAAGCGAACACGACGGGGGTGCGCGGCTCGAGGAACCGTTCGAGCAGGTGAACGGGGAGCCCGGCGGCCTCGTCCACGACGATCGCATCCGCCGCGTCGGCCGCCGCGAGCGCGTCCAGCGGTCGGCGGTAGACGAGCTGGCCTTCGCCGGCTCGCAGCAGGTGACCCTCCTCGTCGGTGGCGAGGTCCCGTTGGTCGGCGACCTCGCGGGCGCGGGCGAACACCTCGTCGACGTTGCTGCGGCGGGGCGCGGTGACGAGGACCTCGGCGCCGCGCTCGAGCAGGCCCCCGACGGCGAGGCCGGCGGCGCTGGACTTGCCGCGGCCGCGGTCGGCTTCGACGACGACGATCTGGCCGGGATCGAGCAAGCCCTCCAGCGCGTGGACGGTGTCGGCCTGGTCCCGGGTGCGGCAGGCTTCGTAGACCGCGGCCGGGAACACCGTCCGATCCGGGGCGGACGGCGCCGAGGTCCCGCTCGTCGCGGGGCCTTCGCGGAGACCGTCGCGTTGGATCTCGTCGGCGTCGACGTCGACGATCGCGATGCCCTCGCCGGTCTCCAGCGTCTCGACGAGACGTCGGCGGAAGCGGCCGGCGACGTCGGACGTTTCGTAGGGGGGCACGGCCAGGCTGCGGTCGAAGGCCCCCCTGCGGTCCGGCCAGCCGCCCAGGTTCGGGGTGAGCAGCAGGTACAGGCCGCCGCCGTCGACGGCGCCGACCGTGCGCCCGATGTCGTTGGGATCCAGCGACTCGTGGGCATCCAGCGCGAGCACGGGCCACGTGGTGCCGAGCACCTCGCGGGATCGCTCGCGCTTCAGGCGCGAAAGCGGCAGGTCCTCGATCGGTTTCGGGCCGACGAGCAACCCCTCCGTGGGATCGATCGAGGCGGCCTCGAGGATCGTGCGGACGGCCTCGTAGCCCGCGGCTCGGTCGCCGTGGAGGACGATCGCTCGGCGCTCGTCGCGCTCGCGGGCCTGCTCGTGCAGGCGGCGCGCCAGCTCGGCCAGCTCGGGCACACCGGCTCAGGGAGGTCGGGGTTGAACAGTGTGCATGTTCGTGCCGGAGGTGTCCGGCTGAACCCTGATGCGAGGCGAGGCGGCTGGGGGGAGTACCCGCGGTTCCCGACGCGGGAGGGACGGATGGGGGATCCAGGACCACCCTTCGTGCCGCTCCCCACACCTCCTCCCCATCCGTCCGACCCTCGGCTCGTCAGTCCGGTCGCTGTCGATCGCTTGCGAGGGAAGTCGACCCCGTCGTGAACCGGGCTCGGCAAACGGGAGCGATCCCCTGTGCCGCGTGGCCTTGGCAGGCCAAGCCACGCGAAACAGGAGGAACACCCCCCATCCACTCCGTAGGCATCGACGTCGGGAAAGACCACTGCGCTGTACACCGTTTGGACGAGGAGGGCACAACCCTTGAGACCTTCTCAATCGCGAACAACGAGGCCGGCTACCAAGACCTCGAGGCGCACCTCTTTGAGGAGGTACTCGAGGCTGGCGGGATGAAGCGCTGTCATCAAAAGAAAAGTCGGCGAACCCGCCGTTTGTTCTTCGAGTCGATTTCAACTGCGTCTCGTCGGGTCAGAGGTCCCTCGGTGGTTTCGGGTGAGGGCCTAGAATGAGATGAGCATTATGTGCGTGGCGTGTCGAAACGGCTCCGCGTCGGCCCATCATATCTCAACCGGCATCAACCGTCCAGCTCTCACAGGCCGCCAGCACTCGTCCGCCCACGAAGGTGATACCCGTTTCCATCAAGACGTGCGCTAAAGCTTTGCTAGGTCAACTCTAGCCGCTCAGAGACCGCCCCTCACGATCGACTGTTCCCAAGCCCAAGCCCGAAGACGGTGACCCCCATGGATCACATAGGAAATGCCTTCAGAACACAGAGGCGCCAACCCGCAGGTAAACGGCATTCTTGAGCTGAAGGCGTGAAGCGCAAGCGACGCTTGCCTGCTTTACGGCACGTACCAGGCCGCCGTGGAGCAAGTACCAAGCCACCAAGTAGGAGGAAGAACCTATTGGAAGCTATGTCAGGAGGGGACGAGTCCCGCATCGTCGTAGACCCCGAGATTTGCGGGGGCAAGCCCACGATCCGCGGGAGCCGCATCATGGTCCGCAACATCCTCGGCATGGTCGCCGGCGGCTACGACCGTGAGGGCATCCTCCAGGAGTACCCCGAACTCGAGCCCGAGGACGTCTCCGCCGCCCTCGACTACGCCTCCGAGGTCGTCGACGAAGACCGGGTCGTTCCCCGTGCCTGAGAGCCTCCGCATCCTCGTCGACCAGAACGTACCCCTCTCCATAGCGCGATGGCTAGGCAAGACGAAACCCGAGTGGGATGTCGAGCACACGTCCGAACTCGGCCTCGGAGGAGCAAGCGACGAGGAGGTCTACGCCCGCGCGCAGGAGACGGAATCCGTCATCCTCACCTTCGACGAGGACTTCGCCGATCAGCGAAGCTTCCCCGTCAGCGAGCACCACGGCGTGATCCGCCTGCGAGTGTGGCCCACCACGCCCGAGGAGACGAAACACGCCCTCCAGCGACTCTTCGACGAGGTGCCCGAAGCCGACCTTGATGGCTCGCTCGTTGTCGTCGGTCGAACGAAGATCCGGATCCGATCACCTTAGTTCGCCACGCGGACCCCGCTGCTTCGCGCGCTGCGCGACGCCAACGACGCGTTCGCGGTCCCGCAGGCGGCGGCGAGGACGGACCTCGCGAACGCGACCGCGAGCCGGCAGCTCGCCGAGCTCGAGCAAGCCGACCCGGTGGAAAGCGAGAGCGCCGGCGACGCGAAGCCGTGCAGGCTGAGCTCGGAAGCACCGGCGGCGTGGGGGCGGTTGGAAGGATAGAGATAGAACGCAAGGGCCGAGATCCCGGCCGACCTGGCCCGCGTCGGATACTTGCCTGAGGCCTTCCTTCCCACGCCCACCGCGGCTGCCGCCGGTTAAGGCGAAGTACCAGGCACGGAGAGCCGAGACCGGGCATCATGGCAAGGCGATGGCTGTGGCGCGGCGGAAGACCTGCGAGCTGGTGTACGGGTTGTTGACGAAGGAAGAGGTGTGCAACTGTGCCGATCTGGGGGTATTGGATCGCAAGCTTGCCGAGGCGCGTCGGCTGGCTGGGAATCGATCGTCATGCCTGCAGCGTGCTCGTGTCCTAGGACCCGGCTCGTCGTGACGGCCGTTTCTCTCGTGCCGCGTGGTGAGGGCCAAGAGACGTTTGCTGCAGTGCGGGCCTGGGGAGAGGACCGGTTGTCAGCCTGCTCGTGTGAGGGCTGAGATGAGATTGTCCCGTGGGGTGCGGGGCGGTTGCGGGGTCATCGGCGGTTGATCTGCCTTCGTGCCCCGTGGGGTTCTTCTACGCGGGGGTGGGTTAGCTGTGCGTAGGTCTGGATGGGCTGCGCTCGCCCGGTTCACGATCGATAAGGAGGAAGAGGAAGGCGGGCCGGCAGACCGCCGGCCCGCTGGTTGGGCGTCGATGGCTCCCGGGCGGCCCTACTGGACCTCGACGCGGTTGGGACCGCTTTCGGGGTCACGCTTGGGGGCCTTGACCCGCAGGATGCCGTCCTCGAACTTGGCCTCGATCTCCTCGTTGTCGATGTCGATCCCCAGCGGGATGGACCGCATGTAGGTGACCTGGCCGCGCTCGCTTTTGACGAGGTTTCGACCCTCGGCCGGCTGGCGGCTCTTGGCGCGCAGCTCGATCGCGTTGGTGTGGCCCACGAGGTCGATCTGCTCCCTCTCAGCCCCGGGGATCTCGAACTCGACGAGCAGGTGCTCGCCCTCGTCGACGATGTCGACCGGCGGCTGTCGGGTGACCTGTTGGCGGGCCTGGGGTCCCTGCATCGCCTGACCGCTCACGCCGGGGACCTGGCCGAACTGGCTGTACCCGCCCTGGCCGCCGACGGGCTGGACGTTGGGCTGACCCTGGGGCTGGCTGGTCGGGGGTTGGGGCATCGACGGCTGCTGGCTGGCCATGCCCTGCTGGAACGGGGACAGCTGCTGTTGCCCTTGCTGCACGGGGCCCTGGAACGGGGAGACCTGGCCGCCTTGGGGCATCGGCGAGCGCCGCTGCGGTCGGGGGCCTTGCATCGGGATGCCCACGATCGATTGCGGGCGCTGGCTGAACCCGGGGGGTTGTGCCGAGGCTTGGCCAACACCCGGCTGGCCCGGCATCGGCTGTCGGGCGATGGGCGAGGTCCGCTGCTGGGTCGGTTGTCGGGTCGGCTGTTGTTGGTTGGTCGAGGGAGCCGAGGGCTGCAGCGTGGGCGAGATCCGCTGAGCGATGGGGGACAGCGGGACCGGCTGCGGCTGCTGGCTCGTCGGCTGAGGCTGAGCCTGGGGCTGGTTGGCCTGCTGGGCCTCCAGGGAGGACTGACGGGCCTGGAGGTCGGCCAGCTGGGCCGCGATGTTCCCGATCTGGGGGATCTGTTGCGTGCCCAGGCCGGTCTCGGAGCCCTGTTGGGGCTGGTTGGGCTGGGCGATCGGGTTCTGCGTCCCGGGCTGCTGGATCCGTTGGGAACGGCGGGTCGGGTTCGCCTGGTACATGGTGTTCTCCTGGCCTCCCCACGTATGGGGGCCAAGAGAGGCAAGCAGCGTTGCGCCGTTAGGCGTTGGCGCGAAGATATCCGGCGGCCTAGGGCGTTTCGGAATGGTGACAGCGTCGGGGATGCGGTCCAAGCCGCTCACAGGCCTAGCCGGTGGCTGGCAGGGGGAGACGACGGGAGATGAGCACCGGCCGGACCGCTTGCGACGAGGATCGGGAGAGTCGATCGTCGGTCCGCGGCAGGGAGACGGCCCGACCGGCGGGGCCCAAGGGCCCGCCGTGGCAATCGAGAGCTTCAGGGTCAGGCCCAGGGTTCCGTTCGCGGGCACGAACGGATGGGACGGCAGCCGTGCTTGCCTCACCTCGGACGGACCGCGAGGGACGTGAACGGTGCAGGTCTCGCGAGACGACGGGACGGGAGACCGGCGGCGCTCCACCTCTTCGGGGGTCGCTCGCCGGTCTCCAGGTTCGCACGCCTCCCCGGCGTCGGACCTCGGAGGCGTGCTCCCATGACCTTCTCTTCGGTGGAGCTGTGGGAAAGAAGAGAAGGTCATGGTCCCGCCGGGATTCGGGCACGAACCTCACTGCGCTCGGTTCGTACGGCTCGCAAGCCCTGCGGGCTTGCTCGTGAACCGTCGGTTCAAATCCCGGCCGTTAGCGAGTGGTCCCGCCGGGATTTGAACCCGGGTGACTGGCTCGAAAGGCCGGCATGATTGGCCGGACTACACCACGGGACCAGCAAGGCAGCGAAAAGCGTCCAGGGTATCAACGCTTCGGTCGCTTGTCGGCTTCCCCACCCGAGATGATGCGCAAGATCCGCACGTCGGTCTCGGGCGGGATCTCGGTCTGCTCGGGCACGACGTCGCCGTCGAGGAACACCAGAACGGTCTCGGGGTGGATGTCGCGCTCGCGCAGGAACGCGTCGAAGCTGGTCCCTGGTTCGACCTCGACGGTCTCCTCGTCGTGGTCGAGGCCGTGGTAGCTGACGGAGACCTGGACCGCGTTCTCTGCCGGCATGCTGCGAGTCGCCCGAGGGAGCCTGCCTACTTGGCGGTTGCGGGCACCGGCCGGGGCCGGGGATCGGTCACATCCGGCGCAGCGGGATGCCGGCGCGGCGAAAGGCACCCTGCAGGGAGGCGAGCAACCGGTCGTAGTAGCTCTCGTCCTGCACGGCGTCGACGAAGTCCCCGTAGATCGATCCGTCAACGCGGTCGGCGAGCACCGGGACGACGTCGTCGAGGTAGCGCCATCGGCTCAGGAAGACCTCGGCGGCGCCGGCGTCGGCGATCGCCTCGGCGACCTCGTCGGGTCGGATGCCGTTGGTGAGGGGGTAGGCAGGGGCGACGTTGACGAACGGTTCCAGCCCAGCGTCGGCGAGGGCGCTGATCGCGTTCAACCGACCCTCGATCGGGGGAGCCGTCGGTTCCAACACCTGGCGCGCCTCGTCGTCGATCGTCGGGATCGACATCCCGACGGCGACGTCCTCGAGCTGAGTGAGGAGATCGAGGTCGCGCTCGACGAGAGGGCTGCGGGTGAGGATGAGAACCGGCCATCCCTCGCGGACGAGCAGCTCGAGGCTCCGGCGGGTGATCCGGTGGCGATCCTCGGCCGGTTGGTAGGGGTCCGTGGCGGAGGAGAGGAACACCGAGCGTCGGGGCTTGGTCTTGAGCTCGTGCTCGAGCTTGCGGGGGAGGTTGGTCTTGGCCACAACGTAGTCGCCCCAGTTGCCGCGTTCGAGGTGGGCGACGTCGGGGACGTAGCAGTAGGCGCAGTCGTGCGAGCACCCGGTGTAGGGGTTCAGAGACCAGCAGCGGCTCGGCAGCGAGCAATCGGTGAGCGCCGAGTCGACCTCGAGCTCCTTCACCTGGTAGGTGCCGAACTCCGAGCGCGGCGGAGAGGGGCGATCGCGGCTCTCGTGGCGGTGGCCGACGAAGGCCTCGACGCTCGTCTGCTGGACCGGTCGGGCCTTCGAGAGGAGGGCGTGGCGGCTGTCGTCGCGCTCGCCTGCGGACCCCATCGATCCCCCGGGAGGGGTCCGGCCCGTTTGCGGGTTCACACAGGGGCGGTGTGGAACTACGGTTCGAGAGCTGAGGGGGCGGGCTTTCCCACGGTGGGCCGTGCCATCCACCCTCGCAAGGCTCTAATAGGGGGCCTTGGATGGCTCCGGTACTTCAGCCGCCCTGGCTCAGTGGTAGAGCACCTCCTTGGTAAGGAGGAGGTCCCGGGTTCAAATCTCGGGGGCGGCTCTTGAAGAAGCCTTCTCCGCAGCTCTCCTAAAATCACAGCGTCACGCTTCTTCGAGAGCGAGCACGAACGCTCGTGCAACCGAGCCGATGAGCGTTCGTGCGAAGTTCGAGACCGACGGGCCGGTGAATCTTGCCGGTCTCGAACCCCCGCGGCTCTCGACCGATGCTTCTCCCGAGTTCCAATACCCGCACAGCAACGCGCATCGGTCGAGAGCGAGGACGAACCCGCCCGTAGAAACACCGGCGAAGGCGGGTTCGTCCGAAGTTCGAGACCGGCGCAAAAGACGCCCCGAAGCCGGTCTCGAACCCCTGCAGCTCTCGGTCCGCGAACGCCGTCGCCCCGCCGAACCGTTTTTCCCCCGGACCCCTCTCCCACCGTCGTGGCCGACCGCTGCCGCAAGTCCCACGCCGAGGTCGCCCGCCGGCGCCGCTCCGAGCTGTTGGACCTGGCGCGAGAGGCAGCCCTGGCCGACCGGTTGCCGGATGCGGACCGCTACGGCGAGCTGGCCTGGCGGTTGACGACCCGGTACGAGCTGGAAGCCAGCGACGAGCTCAAGCAGCGTGTGTGCCGAAGCTGCAAGGCCTACCTCGTCCCGGACCGGACGGCCCGCGTGCGGATCCAGGGCGGTTCGGTGACAACGGTCTGCGAGGCCTGCGGGCGGGAGCGGCGGATCCCGCTCGACGAGCGGTAGGATCGAGGGTCGAGTCTCGAACCGTCCAAGACCCTCCCTGCGAAACCTTGACATAGTCCCAGGGTCTGAGCCGAGTGGATCCTGGATGGGAGGCAGAGCTAGGGACGCTCGGATCTGGAGCCTTGTGGGTCTGGGATGCGTAGCCGCGGTCGTGGCGCTTGGGCTGGCAGGGGCCCACGTTCCCCCGGATCCCACGCAGACTGAGACGCCATCTTCGCTGGACGCCGAAGCCGACGAGCCGATCGCGGCTCTCTTGCCCGGTCCCCTGGCTGCCGAAAAGCCGGCGCTACCCGTGACGCAGGAGGCCGAGAACCTCGAACTCGTGGGTCACACCCCACTGGAGTTCCGGGGCTCGAACACGAACGTGGCTCTCTCCGGGGACCACGCCTACGTGGGTTTCCGCGCGGACGGAACCCACGAGAAAGCCGGCGTGCTCGTGGTCGACGTCAGTGACCCCTCCGATCCCACGGTCGTCGACCGGATCGGCCAGCCGCACCAGGCCGAGCACGGGTTGAGCAGCCCGGAGCTCCGCGTGTGGCCGGACGCGGGGCTCCTCTTCGTCATGAATCTGAAGTGCGAGGCGGTCGCGCACGGGTGCTACAACACGGAGGGAGCCTCGCCGACCCCGGACATCGAGATCTACGACGTCTCCGGGGACAACGCCGCCGACCCGGAACACGTGACGACCTACGTGCCCCGGGCCCAGCCGCACGAATTCCACCTGTGGATCGATCCCGCTGATCCCCAGCGAGCCCTGTTGTACCAATCGATGCAAGGGGGCGAGGCGGACATCGTGGTCGCCGACGTCTCCGAGGTCCCCGACGGCGGTGATGTCGTCGAGATCGCGGACTGGGAACCCGAGGAGCCGATCCCTCACTGGTTGCACTCGCTCTCCGTGCACCCCGATGGTCAGCGCGCGTACCTGGCGCACTGGGAGGGCGGGTTCCTGGTCCTCGACACGAGCGAGGTGGCCGCTGGGGTGCTCGATCCCGAGATGGGGCTGGTCACGCCTGTCGAGAACCGGGCTGACTGGTCGGGTCCCGGGGCCCACAGCGCACTCAAGGTCCCCGGCCGGGACGTCGTCTGGACGACGGACGAGTCCTTCGGTGAGTACGCCAAGATCCCGACGATCGCCGGGTTCGAGCGGCTGACGGTCGGCTGCCCCTGGACGTGGGCCAGAGCCATCGACGTGACGGACCCCGCCGATCCCGAGGTGCTCTCCTCGTTCAAGACGGCGGAGAACACGGAGGCCTTCTGTGAGTCGGCGGAGGGTCCGCTGGCTTCGAACACGACGACGTTCTCGTCGCACACGCCCCTGGTCACCGAGCACCTGGCCGTCAACAGCTGGTTCGCGGGCGGCCTCGTCGTCGTCGACACCACGGACCCGACCGCCCCCGAGCAGGTGGGCAACTTCCGGCCCCGACCGATCCCTGCCGTGACGCAGGAGTACCCGCCGGGCACCCAGGGCCCCTACAAGGTCGCGATGTGGAGCTACCCCGTCGTCCAGGACGGCCTGATCTACGTCGTCGATGCGCGCAACGGGCTCTACGTGCTCGACTACCAGGGCCCGCACTCGGAGGAGATCGACGAGCTCGGGTTCCTCCAGTCCAACAGCAACCGAGGCGACGCCGACCGGCTCTACGGCGTAACCGCCTCGTAGTCCCGGGGGGACTTCGGCAGGGTCCGATGCCCTGATAAGCCCCACGGGAGATGGCCCTGGCGTGCCGGCGCGCAAGGTGCACGAGGAGCCGCCACAGACGGCCCTAGCCCGGATCGAGACCGAGCTCGGGCTGCGGCCCTACCAGCGCAAGGCGCTGCGGTCGTTCGTGGACCGCGGCGGGCGCGGCATCGCGCACATGGCGACCGGGACCGGCAAGACGCTGGTCGGGTTGGGCGCGATCGAGTGGGCCCGCGCCGGCAACCAGCGCGCGCTGGTCGTCGTCCCCACGCGGGCCCTGTTGCACCAGTGGACGGCCGACCTCGTCGACCACG
>PXUB01000040.1 GCA_003009755.1 Thermoplasmatales archaeon SW_10_69_26 | reverse complement strand
CCCGTCCGTCGGTCGGTCCCTCGCCACGTCGTCGATCGTCCGGGACGTGTCGAGGCCGTTGCCCGAGGGCTCGCTCGCGTTCCCGTCGAAGGGCTCGTCCTCGAACGTGAAGTTCCACGTCATCCCCTTGTCGTAGCTGATCGCGTACGGGTTGGGATCGAGGTTCAGCCGTTCGACCCACGTCGTGCCGCGGGTCTCGATCGTGGACGTGCCGTTCTCGCGCCGATCCATGCGCTCCTCGCCGGAGAAGACGCTGAACCGGTCCTCGCTGGTGCCGACGATGGCGCCCTCGACGGTGCGCTCGTTCGTGGGGCCCGTGAGGGTGAGCGAGGCCTCGAAGTAGCCGGTGGGCGTGTCGAGCGTGAGGCGCACGTCGTCGCTGAGCGGGGTCGAGGACGTGCCGACGGCCGCTTGCGCGGGTGTGTAGTTGAAGCCGTGCTTGTCGAAGATGTCGGCGATCTGGCTGTCGGCGCTGCCGTACTGGCTGGGGATGGCCGCCCATCCGTCGGGGGCGGTCACGTTGCGGGTGTCGTCGGGCTCTTCCACGGCCACCAGCGCCGAGGCGCCGGTCGGCGGGGAGATGGTTAGCCCGTTCACGCTGGAGCGATCGCAATCGAAGACGAACAGCCAGAACAAGCCCCGGTCCGGCAAGGGTCCCTCGGCTGGTTCGAGGTTGGGGCCGACGACCTCGTCTAGGTCCTCGAGCGCCGGGGTCCAGTACACGGAGCCGGCCTCGCAGCTCGAGGCCTTCCAGGTCGAGGTGCCGATCGCGGGGGGGGCATCCTGCACCTCGCCCTCGCCAGGCGCGCTCGTGTCCTGGACGTTGATCGCGGTGACCATCGAGCCGACGATCAGGACGGCGCCGAGCACTCCGACGATCGTGTCCTGGACCACACCACGGGAAGGGCCTGCTCCTTGAAACGGTTACGGCCAGAACCCCTAGCCAAGGGAGACCTCAGACGTCGTCGGGTCGCTCGTGCGTTGCGGGGTCGTCGAGCACGGGCGGGGTCAGCTGGGTGGCGTCCCCTCGGGCGCCGTCGACCCGAAACTCTCAACCGCGCGCGCCGGTGTCGGCTCGCCGTGGCGTCGGGAAGCCTCGTCAGCGTAATCGCCGCCCTCGTGGGCAACCTGCTCATCGCGATCTTGAAACTCGTGACCGGGCTGGCCGCCGGCAGCTCGGCGATGCTGGCCGAGGCCGCGCACAGCTTCTCCGACACCGGCAACCAGGTCCTGTTGTTGCTCGGGTTGCAGCGGGCCGAGCCCTCGCCGACGGACGAGTACCCGTTCGGGCGGGGCAAGTCGGCCTACTTCTGGCCGTTCCTCGTGGCCGTGCTCCTCTTCGGTGTGGCTGGGCTCTACAGCCTTTACGAGGGCGTCCACAAGGTCCTCGATCCCCACCCGTTGGGCTCGATTCGGCTCTCGCTGCTCGTGCTGGCGGCCGCGTTCGTGATCGAGGGCATCGTGCTCTTCATCGCGGTCCGCAAGGCCCGCCAGGCGGCCGAGGACCAGGGGATGGGATCGGTCGGGGAGTTCCTCACGGAGACCCGGGACGCCACGCTGTTGACGGTGATCGTCGAGGATTCGCTGGCGCTCGTCGGGTTGCCGATCGCGGCCGGCTCGATGATCCTGTCCGTGGTCACCGGGAACCCGATCTGGGACGGGATCGGCAGCCTGATGATCGGCGGGTTGCTCATGGGCTTCGCCACATTCCTCGCCTGGCGCGTCAAAGGCCTGCTGTTGGGCCGCGGCCTCTCGAGCGAGGACCGTCGCCGCGTCCAGGCGGTGCTCGCCGAGGACCCTGCCGTGGACGACGTCTTCCGCATCCAGAGCATGTACCTGGGCCACGAGGACGTGCTGCTCGGCGTGGAGATCGATCTCGCCGACGGCCTCGACAGCGACGAGGCCGAGGCGGCGATGGACCGCATCGAGGCCGACCTGCGCCGAGCGGTGCCGGTGCTCAGCTACGTGTTCGTCGAGCCCGGCACGAAGGCCGACGCGCCCGCGGGCCGCTGAGTTCCCCGAAGGTCGAAGACCGGCGAACCGGGACTCGCCACGATGGTCGAAACGTCGATCCCAAGCCTTTTCTCGACCACCGTCGCGGAGGAAGGTGGTGGGGATGCAGGTTCACGCTCGCCCGTGGGCTCGTCGCGTCTGGGAGCAAGCCGGTCGGCTGCAGCGGTTGCTGCTCGTGCCGTACACGCTGCTTGCGATCTCGCTGGCGACGCCGTGGGTTCGCGGCCGGCCGTTCTTCGACGGCTTCTGGGGCTCGTCCAAGCGACCCCTCGTCGTCCAGCGCGGCTACGAGGCCGCGACGCCGCTCCTCCTGCTGGCGCTGCTGGGGCTGTTGGTGTTCGCCATCCTGCGGACCTCGCGGACGAGACGGTGGGCCCAGCTCGGCGTATGGACGCTCGTGGCGATCCCGGCGCTAGCGTGGAACGACTGGGCCTGGCTCCTGTGCTTCATGTGCGAGGACCGGGAGCTGCTCTGGGGGGTCGGTCTCTACAAGGTGGCCGCCCTCGCGGGCCTCGCGGTGGCCCTGGCGGACGTCCTCCGCGCCGAGATCGGCTTCGGATCCGATCCTGGCCCCTAGCGTGGGCCGGATCGGGTCCGGGCTCGGCGACCGGCTCCTCCTCGATCGCCCCAGCGCAGTCGACGTCGCGTTGGACCCGGGGGCTCGCACTCCTCCTCCGTCCGCGCGAAGCCGGAGCCGCCGTCGCCGCCGTCGACAGGCCGCGAGGGCGAAGGTAGCAAGGAGCGCGAGCACGAGAACCACGTGGGTCCCTCGCATGCGCGGCGATGCTCGCGGCGGGCCTCGAGCGTGGTGCCGGCAGCTTACTCGTCGAACGCCGAGTAGTCCTCGGGCGGGGAGTGGTGGGGGAAGACGCTGACGCGCAGCTCGAAGGCCGAGTCCACGGCCACGTTCGGGTTCACGTGGGCTTGCCACTCGCAGGGCGGGGTCTCGCAGGCCTCCTCGGCGATCGTGGTCGCGTCGACGCGCACCTCGGCTCGTCGTTCCTGGACGGCGGGCGAGGCGCGATCGGTGCCGTAGGCGTGCGTCTCGTCGCCCGTGGCGAAGTACCCGATGGTGCAGGCGGGTTCGCCTGCCGGCTCCGGCGCGGTCGTCTCCGAGCAGAACTGCGGGCTCCAGAGGGCCAGGTCCATGTCGGCGGTCCCGTCCCAGCGGACCTCGGCGACGATGGCCTTCGCGTCGCCGGGGGCCGAGAAGTAGGAGGCCGAGGTCGCGTTCGCGTCGTCGGACGTCGACGAGCCGCCGCTCTCCTGACCGCCCGAGTCATCGTCCAAGGCGGGGGCTGGGTCCCCGCCGTCATCGCCGCCGAGGCCCAGGCAACCGGCTCCCAACAACGCCAGGGCAACGAGGCCGGCGAGGATCCAACGTCGGTGCATACGGTGGCCAGCGGCGGGGCGGGCCAAAAGGCGTGTGCTGACCTCGTTGAAATGCAACGACCTGCCACCACCTTCTTGTACCCCGGCCGGCTACCCTCAAGCGAGCGCCCATGGTCGACCCCGAGGCCTTCGTGAAAGAGCAGGTCGAGCAGATCCAACAGATCGTCGACGGTCCCGCGATCATCGCCTGCTCTGGTGGCGTGGACTCCACGGTGGCGGCCGTGCTGGCCGGCAAGGCGGTACCCCAGCACCTGACCGCGGTCTTCGTCGACACCGGCCTGATGCGCAAGGACGAGCCCCAGCAGGTCGAGCGCATCTTCGAGGACATGGGGATCGAGCTGGACTTCGTCGACGCCCGCGATCGGTTCTTCGACGCGCTCGAGGGCGTCACGGACCCCGAGGAGAAGCGCAACGTCGTCGGCGAGGAGTTCATCCGCGTCTTCGAGGAGGAGGCCGAGGGCCTCGAGGCCGAGTACCTCGTCCAAGGCACGATCGCGCCCGACTGGATCGAGTCCGGCGACGAGACGCGCGACACGATCAAAAGCCACCACAACGTTGGTGGCCTGCCGGAGAAGATGGATCTCGAGGTCGTCGAGCCGCTGTACGACCTGTACAAGGACGAGGTCCGCGAGGTCGCCCGTCACTTCGATCTGCCCGTCGCCGAGCGCCAACCGTTCCCGGGTCCGGGCCTGGCGATCCGCACGCTGGGCGAGGTCACGCCCGAGCGCGTCGACGTCACGCGCGAGGCGTGCGCGATCGTCGAGGAGGAGCTCGAGCAGGCTGCCGAGGAGGGCAAGATGCAGCGGCCCTGGCAGTACTACGCCGCGCTGCTCCCCGTCCAATCGGTCGGCGTCCAGGGCGACGTGCGCGCCTACGGCGAGACGATCGCCGTCCGCGCCGTCGACAGCCTCGACGGCATGACGGCCTCGTTCAGCGAGGTCCCCCTCGACGTGCTGGATTCGATCAGCACGCGTATCACGAACCAGCTCGGCGACCACGTCAACCGGGTCGTGTACGACGTCACGAACAAGCCGCCGGGAACCGTAGAATGGGAGTAGGCGGCTTGTTCGTGACGTGAGCCCGAATCTCTGATTCAGGCGAAACTCGAGACCCGAGCGAAGCGAGGGTCTCGAACCGCAGAACAAGCCGCCGGGAACCGTCGAGTGGGAGTGAGCGCCAGCGAACTCCCGCTCGAGAGTACGAACCGGCGGATAACGGTCGGTTCGTCCGAATCGCGAGGGTTCCTGGCTGAGGGCCGAATCCTCGCGGTCGAGTGGGAGTAGGCAGACAGGCTTGTTCGTGACGTGAGCCCGGATCTCCGATCCGGGCGGATCGTCGAACCCCCCCGCGACCGCGAGGGGTCTCGAACGGCCGGTCGCAGGTTGCTCGCCCGGCGTCCTCGTCGTGTCGCGACCCCCGCATTCTTTATCCTGCGCGTCCGCACTGGCGGGCGCGATGCCTGCCGAGCGCAAGCTGCCGGGCCCCGCCTACCTGTACGACACAGGCGGGTTCTCGATGGAGGGCTACTGCGGGTTCTTCCTCCTGCCGGGCGAGGACGAGCTCGCGATCGTGGACACCGGACCCAGCGTGACCGTGGATCGCGTGTTCGACGCGATCGAGGAGCAGGGCTTCTCGCCGGAGGACGTGACCGACATCCTGCCCACGCACATCCACCTCGACCACGCGGGGGCGACTTGGCGCCTGTTGGAGGAGTGCCCGAACGCGAGGGCTCACATCCACGAGAACGGGATCGCGTTCCTCACCGACCCCGAGCTCGTGGGCAAGCTGATGACCTCCGTCGAGGCGGCCGTCGGCAGCGAGCGGTTCCCCCAGTACGGGACCTTGCAACCGATCGACGTCGACCGGACGCGCTCGATCGCGGGCGGCGAGACCGTCGCCTTCGGCGGCCGCGAACTCGAGCTCGTCGACGCGCCCGGGCACGCCCCCCACCAGTACAACGTGTTCGACCTGGAGGCCAGCGTCCTCTACGTGGGCGACGCCGCCGGCATCCGTTGCGAGGGGAGACCGTTGCTGATGACGACCCCGCCGCCGGCCTTCGATCTCGAAGCCTGGCGGGACACGCTCGACGAGCTGGAGGCCCTGGAGCCCGATCACGTGGCCTTGACGCACTTCAACGTCGTCGACGGTGCCCACCTGGCAACCTTCCGGGGCGACCTCGAGGCCTGGGTCGACCGCATCCGCGAGCTGCGCGCGGAGGGCCACCCCTTCGACGAGACCGTGCAGCGGTTGATGAAGGAGTACGACGCCGGGCTCGAGGTCTACGACGAGGCCACGTTCCGCCACGAGGTGCGGATGAACACGCGCGGCGTCTGGGACTGGCTCGACGAACAGGGCTGATCGCGTGGACGATCACCCGCCCGATCCCGACCCGAGCGCCGTCGTCATCCTGCGCCGACCCGACGGCGAGATCTACCTCGTCCGTCGCCCGCGATCGGCCAGCTTCTTCCCCGGCTTCCACGCCTTCCCTGGCGGCGGCGTCGAGCCCGAGGACGAGGCCGAGGACCAGCTGGCGACGCTGCGCGCCTGCGCGGCCCGCGAGCTGCGCGAGGAGACCCGCGTCGAGGTCAGCCCCGACGAGCTGGCCCCGGCCGGCGTCGTCGTCACGCCGCCCTTCTCCCCGATCCGCTACCGGACGCAGTTCTTCCTCGCCGACGTCGACGCGGCTTGCGAGCCCGAGCCCAGCGAACCCGAGCTGGCGGGGGGCAGCTGGACCACGCCCGCGGCCGCCATCGAGGGCTGGGAAGCCGGCGAGGTCAAGCTGCCGCCCCCGGTGATCCACACGCTCGAGCTGCTCGCCGACGACGGGCCCCAGGCGGTGCGAGCCCGCGGCACCGAGGTCGACTCGTTCCCGATCACGTTCCTGCCCGGGCTGCGCGTCGAGCCGCTGGAAACCTCGACGCTGCCGCCGCACACGCACACGAACGCCTTCGTCGTCGGCGAGGACGAGCTGGCCGTCGTCGACCCCGGCGCCGGGCCCCCCGAGCTCGATCCCTTGCTCGACGCGCTCGACGCGTTGGAGACCGACGCCGAGGACCTGGCCTACGTGGCCCTCACCCACCACCACGGCGACCACGTCGGCGGCGTCCAGGCCTTGCTCGAGGAGTTCGACGCCGAGCTGGCCTGCTCGCCGGCCACCGCCGAGCGAATCGAGCCCGAGGCCGACGTCCTCCTCGCGGAGGGCGACGAACTCGATCTGGGCGAGCACGCGCTCGTCGCGCTCGAGACGCCCGGCCACGCGCCCGGGCACCTGGCCTTCCACGTGCCCCAGGCACGCGCGGTGCTGCCCGGGGACCTCGTGGCTGGGATCGGGACCGTGCTCGTCGACCCCGACGAGGGCGACATGGCCGCCTACATGGACAGCCTCGCGCGCATGGCGGACCTGTGCGAGGACGAGGGGGTCCGGCTGGCGTTCCCCGCGCACGGGCCGCCGGTGTTCGGTCCGGGCCAGACGTTCCGCGACACACTCGAGCACCGGCGCGAGCGGGAGGTCGAGGTGCTGGACGCCGTCGAGGCCGGCGCTCGCCAGCTGCCCGCGATCGCCAGGCGCGCCTACGAGGACAAGCCGAAGGCGCCCACGCAGCTGACCCACGCCAGCACGCGGGCCCACCTGGCCAAGCTCGTCGACGACGGTGCGGTGACCGTCGACGGGGACCGGTGGGAGCCGGGCTAGTGCGGCCCGTCAGCGTCGGATCCGGCCGACGAGCATCGTGACCGAGAACGCGGCCCCCGCCACCATGAGCGCGATGTTCGGGACGCCCGGCAGCCAGGATTCGGCCCAGGGGTCCAGCGGGCCACCGGTCGACGGGAAGGTGCCCTCGGCCGAGCGTTCGGCGCTGAAGGGAACCGTGCTCCCGTTCACCGGCTCCAGCCAGGTGACGGTCACGTTGGCGTGGTAGCTGCCGCGGGACACGTCCTGGGGTTGCACGGAGATCGTCCACTCGCCCTCGACGGGGTCTTGGATGGCCAGCGATCGCTCGGCGCTCACATCGATCGTGCGCGCCGTCGACCCGTCGGGCCGCTGGAAGCTGGCCTCGAGGTCGCCCTCGCCGCCCCAGCGGATCTCGGTCTCGAGCTTCGTGCCGTTGGCCGGGACGTCGATCTCGATCGTGTCCTCGTTGTCGATCTCGGCCTGGCCGAACACGGCCTCGCCCTGGGCGGGTCCGGTGAGCTGCTCGGAGTGCTGGCTGGAGCGTTGGCGGCTCTCCATCGTGCCGGAGGACTCCTCGAGGAGGCGGATCGCGGATTCGGCGTCCACCATGCCGGCCCCGGAGGCGTCGTCGACTCCGGTGGGGCCCACGTCCTGGGCGGCGCGCACGAGCAGACTCTTGACCTCCTCGGGCGCCAGATCGGGGCGCTGGTCGAGCACGAGGGCGACGGTGCCGGCGACGTGCGGGGCCGCCATGCTGGTCCCGTTCATCGTGGTGTAGGCCGGTCCGGGCTCGCCGGCGGGCTGCGTGGAGACGACGTGGCTGCCCGGGGCGACGAGGTCGGGTTTGGTCCAGTTCACCGGGTTGCCGTCGGTGTCGTAGACGGGTCCGCGCGAGGAGTAGGACTCGATCTCGCCTTGGTCGGTGGCGGCGCCGACCGTGATCACGTCGGGGTTGGTGGCCTCGACCGTCATGCGGCTGTCCTGCCCGCCGCCGTTCCCGGCGGAGAACACGGTCACGAGGCCGTCGGCGACGAGCGCGCTCGAGGCGCGCACGACGGGGTCGTCGGGGTCGTAGGTGGCCGGGTTCTCCAGGCGGCCCCAGGCGTTCGTCACGGCGTCGATGTCCTCCTCCTCGTGGTTCTCGTAGATCCACTCGAAGGCCCTCAGCGCGTTCGACGTCGTGAAGTCCTGGCTGATGTCGAAGGAGACGACCTGGGCGGCCGGTGCGACGCCGCGCACGTCGCCTCGATCGGGGCCAGCGCCTTCGCCGCTGCCGACGAGGATGCCGGCGACGTGGGTCCCGTGCTTGGACGGGTCGTCGGCGCCGCCGTGAACGCCGTCGTCGTCGACGGTGTACTGGCCGGCCATCTCCTCGTCGAGCCCGGCATGGTCGGCCGCGATCCCGCTGTCGACGACGGCGACCGTGACGTCCTCGCCGGTCACGCCAGCCCGGTGCAGGCGTTCGGTCACGCCTGCGGCCGGTTTGCTGGAGGCCAGCTGGGGGTCGAGGGGTTCGTCGGCGTAGATGCCGGTGACGGAGGGATGCATCGCCAGGTGTCGGTGGCTGGTCACCGGCGCGTCGACGAGCATCGTCTGCGCCACGTCGAAGCGCTCGCGCTCCTCGACGCCGAGGTGGTCCATCGTCTCCATCAGCGATCGTTGGGGTGGCCACGTGTCGAGCGTGACGAGCACCGGCTCCTCGGCGGGGGCGGGGTCCTCGTCCAGGCCTCCGACGGCCTGGGTCCCGCCGGCGAGGAGGAGAAGCGAGGCGATGAGCAGGACGCGGCGACGCATCACCCCCAGGCTCCCCGGGTCCAGCATAAGTAGGGGCTCGCGGGGGGCCCAGGGCGGACGAGCGCCTCATGACGAGGGACGAGCCGTCCGACCCGTGAACGGCGAGGAGGCAACGTTCGACCTTGCGGGCGGAGGGCCGCTTAGGGGAACGTTAACAAGGAAGGTGAGAGAGGCAGGGGGCTGGCTGCCGTGGCCGAGGGCGGATCGGTCGGCGGCCGGCGAGCGGTAAGGGGCCCGGCTTAGATCATGCCGAGCTCGAGGCGGGCCTCGTCGCTCATGCGGTCGGGGGTCCAGGGCGGGTTGAAGACGATCTCGACGTCGCAGGCGTCGACGTCGGGGAGGCTTTCGACCTTCTGCATGGCGTCTTGGGCCATGACGTCGCCCATGCCGCAACCGGGCGCGGTGAGCGTCATCTCGACGTGGACGTCGTGGTTGCCGTCGTCGTTCTCCTCGACGTTGCACTCGTAGATGAGGCCCAGCTCGGTGACGTCGATCGGGATCTCGGGATCGTAGACCTCGGATAGCTTGTCCCAGACCCGGTCCTCGACCGGGCCCTCGAGCTCCTCGTCGGTGGCGTCGGTCTCGTCGTCGCCCGAGGGCGGCTCGCGGCCGATCGCGTCGGCGTCCTCGGCTTCGATGCGGACGAGGTGGCCGCGCTGGGTTCGCAACGTGAACTGGTCCCCCATCTCCTGGTTGATCATCACCTTCGTGCCCTCGTTCAGCGTGACGTCGTCCCCGCTGGGGATGACGGTCGCGGGCACATCGCGCTCGGTCTCGATCCAGGTGTTGTTGTGGGACCGCATGCGATCACTCCGTGGTGACGGGCTCGTCGCGACCGTTGAGGGCCGCCTGCAGGGTATGCCATGAGAGGGTCGCGCACTTGACCCTTGTGGGGAAGTTCTGCACGTTGCGGAGGGCGGCCAGGTCACCGAGTTCGGCGGGGTCGATGGCGTTGGCGTCCTCTTCGCCGGTGACGAGGTTCTTGAACGTCTCGACGAGCTCCTCCACGTCGTCGATGTCGCGGCCTTCGACGGCCTCGGTCATGACGCTGGCGGAGGCGGTGGAGATGGCGCAGCCATCGGCTTCGAACGTGACGTCGGTGACCTTGCCGTCGTCGAGCTTGATGTAGACGGTCAGCTCGTCCCCGCAGAGGGGATTGTCCCCCTGGGCCTCGTGGTCGGCGTCCGCGAGGTGCTCGTAGTTGCGGGGGGACTTCGTGTGGTCCATGATGATCTCTTGGTACAGATCGGTGGCGTCGACCATGGTGTCCCTCTAGTGGAAGATCTCGATCGCCTCTCGGACGGCGTCGGCGAGGGCCTCGGTCTCCTCGACCGTGTTGTACATGGCGAAGCTGGCGCGGCAGGTGGCGGCCACGCCGAACTTGTCCATGACGGGTTGCGTGCAGTGGTGGCCGGCCCGGATGGCCACGCCTTCGCGGTCGAGCACGGTGCCCACGTCGTGGGGGTGGACGTCCTCGATCACGAAGGACAGCACGCTGGCTTTGTCCTCGGCGGTGCCGAGGATCTCGACCTCGTCGATCGCGGCCAGGCGTTCGGTGGCGGCCGAGAGGACACGGTCCTCGTGCGCTCGGATGCTGTCGCGCCCGTGGTCGGTGACGAAGTCGAGCGCGTGGCCGAGGCCGACGGCGCCGGTGATGTTCGGCGTGCCGGCCTCGAACTTGGCGGGCAGGCAGGCGTAGGTGGTCTCCTCGAAGGTGACCTGGCGAATCATCTCGCCCCCTGCCTGGTAGGGTTGCATCTCCTCCAGCAGCTCCCGGCGGCCGTAGAGGGCGCCGATGCCGGTCGGGCCGTACACCTTGTGGCCGCTGAAGGCGTAGAAGTCGCACCCGATGTCCTGCACGTCGACGTCCATGTGCGGGACGGCTTGGGCGCCGTCGACGAGCGCGAGCGCGTCGGCGTCGTGGGCGATCTCGGTGGCCGCGTGCACGTCGTTCACCGTGCCCAGCGCGTTGGAGACGTGGGCGAGCGTGACGAGCGCGGTGTCGGGTCCGACGGCGTCCTCGAGGGCGTCCATCTCGACGGCGCCGTCGTCGTCGATCGGGACGACGCGGAGTCGGGCGCCGGTTTCCTCTCGGACGCGCTGCCAGGGGACGATGTTGGAGTGGTGCTCGAGCTCGGTGAGCACGATCTCGTCGTCGGGGCCCAGCTCGCGGCGGGCCCAGGCGTCGGCGACGAGGTTGATCGCCTCAGTCGTGCCGCGGGTCCAGATGATCTCCTCGGGGTCCTCGGCGCCGAGGAAGGCGCGCGTGGTGTCGCGAGCCTCCTCGAAGGCGTCGGTGGCGCGTTGGCTGAGGGCGTGGACGCCGCGGTGGACGTTGGCGTTCGTCGCGCGGTCGTGCTCGCGCACGGCGTCGATGACGCGGTTGGGTTTGTGGGCGGTGGCAGCGTTGTCGAGGTACACCAGGTCCCGGCCGTGGACTTGCTGGTCCAGGGCGGGGAACTCAGCCCGGATCTCGTCCACGTCGAGCGGGGACGAGCCGGGGGGGGGGGGTTCGACGACGCTGCCGGAGCCGCTCATAGAGCGTCCCTCACCGCGTCACCGTGGTCGAGGTTGTCGAGCACGAGCTCCCGCACGGTGTCGCGCGCGGGTTCGATCGTGATGTCCTCGACGACCTCGCCGGCGAAGCTGTAGACGATCAGATCGCGGGCCTGGTCCTCCGAGAGGCCGCGCGAGCGCAGGTAGAAGATCCACTTGTCGTCGACGTCACCGGTCGTCGAGCCGTGGCTGCACTTCACGTCGTCGGCGAAGATCTCGAGCTGGGGCACGCTGTTGGCCAGCGCGTCTTCGCTGACGATCATGTTCGGGTTGTGCTGGTAGCCGTCGGTCTTCTGCGCGCCGGGGCTGACGAAGATCGTGCCGCGGAACACGCCGCGCGACGAGTCGTCGAGGATGCCCTTGTACAGCTGGTGGCTGTCCCCGTGGGGCTCGTCGTGCCTGATGCGGGTGTAGTTGTCGATGTGCTGGTCGTCGGTGCCCATGTAGAGCCCGTTGAGGTTGGCATCGATGCCTTCGCCGACGAGCATGTCGTACACGTTGTTGCGGGTCAGCTTGGACCCGAACGTGACGGTGTTCGAGCGGACGACGCTGTCGCGGTCCTGCTCGAACTCCTGCGTGCCGACGTGGATCGTCTCGGGGCTCTCCCGGTTGAGCTTGACGTGGTCGACGGTCGCGTTCTTGGCCGTGAAAACCTCGGTCACGGCGTTCGTGAACGCTTCGACGTCGTCGAGGCCGGCGTAGGTCTCGACGACGGGGACCTGGCTGCTCTCGTGGGCGACGATCAGGGTGCGCGGGTGGACGGCGATCGGTTCGCCGACGTCCGTGGTGAGGTAGAGGACGTGGATCGGGGCCTCGACGACCTCGGTCTCGGGCACCTCGACGTAGGCGCCGTCGGCGAAGTTGGCCGTGTTGAGCCCGGTCAGCGGCTCGTCCTCGGGCTCGGCGTACTCGCCGAGCAGGCCGCGGACGCGGCCGGGGTCCTCGTCGAGCACGTCCGCGAGGGGGCGCACGGTGGCGGCCTCGGGCACGGCGTCGAGGTTGGACAGGTCCGCGCGGTAGCGGCCGTTGACGAACACGAGCTGAGCCGTCGTTGCATCGAAGGTGAACTCCGCGAGGTCCTCACGCGAGACGTCGGCCTCGTCGAGCGTCAGCGGGGAGGCGTACTCGGTCTCGCGCGCCGCTTGCAGGCTGGTGTACTTCCAGGCCTCCTCGTCCTGGGTGGGCCAGCCTTCCTCCTCGTACGTCTCGAGCCCGCGGCGTCGGAGGTCGCTGACCCAGTCGGTCGAACCCGGTAGCTGGCCCTCGATCTCGCGGCGGTTGGCCAGGTGGACGTCGAGCTGTGGCTGGGTCTGGGTCATGACGTGAGTGCTCCCTCGGCCTGCTGGGGGGATCGCTGGATGCCGGTCTCCTCCTCGATCCAGTCGTAGCCCTTCTCCTCGAGCTTCTCGGCGAGCTCGGGACCGCCGCTCTTGGCGATCTGGCCGCCGAGCATGACGTGGACGTGGTCGGGTTCCACGTACTCGAGGATGCGCTCGTAGTGCGTGATGAGCACCATGGAGCGGTCCTCGTCCTCGCGCATGCGGTTGATGCCGTCTGCGACGATCTGCAGCGCGTCGATGTCGAGGCCGCTGTCGGTCTCGTCCAGCAGGCACAGCTCGGGCTGGAGGACGGCCATCTGGAAGATCTCGTTGCGCTTCTTCTCGCCGCCGGAGAAGCCCTCGTTGAGGGACCGCTTGAGCATGTCCTCGGGGAGGTCAAGCTCGTCGAGCTTCTCGCGGGCGAGCTCGAGGAACTCGCCGGCGCTCATCGGATCCTTGCCGTTGGCCTCGCGGATGCTGTTGAGCGCGGTCCGGAGGAAGGTCATCTGCGTGACGCCCGGGATCTCGACCGGGTACTGGAAGGCGAGGAAGACGCCCTCGTGGGCGCGGTCGTCGGCCTCCAGCTCGAGGAGGTCCTTGCCTTTGTACGTCACGTCACCTTCGTCGATCTCGTAGGCTTCGTGGCCGGCGAGCGCTTTCGCGAGCGTGCTCTTGCCGGACCCGTTGGGGCCCATGATGGCGTGCAGCTCGCCGCCGTCGACGTCGAGGTCGATGCCTCGCAGGATCCCGGTGTCGTCGGCGCTTACGTGTAGGTTGTCGATCTCCAGCATGGTTGATTCCTCGTTGGTATCGGTGTTGATCTTGCTCATCCGACGCTGCCTTCGAGCTTGATGCCGAGCAGGTTGCGGGCCTCGACGGCGAACTCCATCGGGAGCTCGTCGAGGACCTCCTCGGCGAAGCCGTTCACGATCATGCGCACCGCGTCCTCTTCGTCGAGGCCGCGCTGCTCGAGGTAGAACATCTGGTCCTCCCCGATCTTGGTGGTCGTGGCTTCGTGCTCCATCTGGGCGGTCGGGTTCTCGACGTCGATGTAGGGGAACGTGTGGGCGCCGCACTCGTCGCCGATGAGCATCGAGTCGCACTCGCTGCGGTTGCGGGCGTTCTCGGCGCCCTCGTTGATCTTGACCTGGCCGCGGTAGGTGTTCTGGCCTTGGTCGGCGCTGATGCTCTTGGAGATGATCGTCGACGACGTGTCGTCGCCGAGGTGGATCATCTTGGTGCCGGTGTCGGCCTGCTGGTGGCGGGACGTGATCGCGACGCTGTAGAACTCGCCGACGCTGCCGTCACCGGCCAGGATGCAGCTGGGGTACTTCCACGTGATCGCGGACCCGGTCTCGACCTGGGCCCACGAGATCTTGGAGTTGCGGCCGGCGGCCTTGCCGCGCTTGGTGACGAAGTTGTACACGCCGCCCTCGCCTTCTTCGTCGCCGGGGTACCAGTTCTGCACGGTCGAGTACTTGATCTCGGCGTTGTCCTTGGCGATCAGCTCGACGACGGCCGCGTGCAGCTGGTGGTCGCGGCGGGCGGGCGCGGTGCAGCCTTCGAGGTAGCTGACGTAGCTGTCGGGCTCGGCCACGATGAGCGTGCGCTCGAACTGGCCGGTACCTTCCGCGTTCATGCGGAAGTAGGTCGACAGCTCCAGCGGGCATTCGACGCCTTCGGGGACGTAGCAGAACGACCCGTCGCTGAACACGGCGCTGTTCAGCGTGGCGTAGAAGTTGTCGGTGATCGGGACGACGCTGCCCAGGTGCTTCTTGACGATGTCGGGGTAGTCCTGGACGGCCTCGCTGATCGGGCAGAAGATGACGCCCATGTCCTCGAGCTCTTCCTTGAACGTCGTCGCCACGCTGACGCTGTCGACGACGGCGTCCACGGCGACGCCTTGCAGGCGCTTTTGCTCCCCGAGGGGGATCCCGAGCCGCTCGTACATCTCGAGGATCTCGTCGTCGACCTCGTCGAGGCTCTCCGGGGCGTCCTCTTCCTCGCCGGCCTCGGGGGCCGAGTAGTACTTCATGTCCTGGAAGTCGATGGGCGGGTACTCGACGTTCGGCCAGTCGGGTTCCTCCATCTCCGTCCAGTGGTTGTAGGCCTTGAGGCGCCACTCCTTGAGCCACTCGGGCTCGTCGTTCTCCTCGGAGATGTACTCGACGATCTCCTCGTTGAGGCCCTTGGGCGCCTCGGTGGCCGGGATGTCCATCGACCAACCGTGTTCGTAGTCCTCGTCGGCGATCTCCTCGATGGTTTTCGACTCGGGGGGTGTCATGGGTTCGACCTCCGTGGGGGATCGTCAGGTGAGCGTCCCCCCGGTGATGGGGCGGATCCCGAGGAACCGGCTCGGCTGAGGGCCGCCTGCACAGTCTCGGTGTCGGGACCGTGGAGGTCGGCCAGGGTCAGCTCGTCCAGCGTGGCGCGGATCGCCTCGTTGATGACCTTCCAGCTCTCGCTGGTCGGACAGGCCTCCTCGATCTCGCAGACCTCGTCGGCGTCCGTGCACGTGGTCACGGCGATCGGGCCCTCCATGGCGGAGATGACCTCGGTCACCGAGACCTCGTCGGCGGAGCGCGTCAGCGCGTACCCGCCGTGGGCCCCCTGGTGGGATTCCAGCAGGCCTTCCTGACCGAGCTTCTTGAGGACCTTGCGCACCGTGGGTAGCGGAAGCGGCGTGCGCTCTGCGAGCGTGCTCCCGCTGAGCACCTCGCCCTCCTCGGCCTCGGCGAGTTCGGCCAGGAGGATGAAGGCGTAGTCGGTTAGGCGTGAGATCCTCAACATGGGGTGTTCCTCGGCGGCACAGGTTGCAATCGCACCTGAGTCGTCCCATTTAGATAAATGTACCCCCGATTGGGCCCACCTCAACTTCGAGGTAGACCCTCGCAAGCGGGGCGAAATCCTGTCTCCCAGGGAGGCGACTGGCCCCGTTTCGGACGGGGCCCGGGGTGGGCCCGACGGCGGTGTCAGGCCTCCGTGGCGGGGGCCTCTTCGGCGTCGGCCTCGTCCTCGGCGTCCTCGAGGGCTCCGAGCTCGTCCTCGGTCAGCCGGGAGACGGCGACCGTCTCGTCGCCGTCCTCGAGCCGTTGCACGATGACGCCCATCGCTTGGCCGCTCGAGATGCGGCTGATGTCCCCCGCGAGGCTGCGGATGAGGACGCCCTCGCGGGAGGTGAACACGATCTCGTCGCCGTCGTGGGCTTCGACGGCGGCGACGACCGGGCCGGTCTCGTCCTCCGCGACGTCGTGCATGTAGATGCCCCAGGCGCCGCGGTTCTTCGGGCGGTAGGAGGAGAACGGCGTGCGCTTGCCCTGGCCCTGGCGGGTGACGGTGAGCAGCGTCTCGTCGGGGTCCTCGATTGCGACGAGCCCGACGACCTCCTCGTCCCCGCGTAGCTCGGTGCCCTTCACGCCGGAGGCGACCCGGCCCATGGGTCGGACCTGCTTCTCGGGGAAGCGCAGGCCCTTGCCGCTGGTCTTGACGAGCACGATGTCGCGGTCGCCGTCGGTGATCGTGGCGTCGACGATCCGGTCGCCGTCCTCGAGCCGGATGGCGATCTTGCCGTTGACGTTGATGCGCTCGTACTCGTCGAGGGGCGTCTTCTTGACCTTGCCTTGCCGGGTGGCGAAGAACAGGAACCGATCCTCGTCGAAGCTGTCGACGGGGAGGATCTTCTCGACGTCGGTGTCGGGGTCCCAGCGCTCGAAGAGGCTCTGCACCGGGGAGCCACGGGCGTAGCGGTCGCCCTCGGGCACCTGGTAGGCCTTCATGTCGTGGGCGATCCCCTCCTCGGTGAGGAACAGCAACCGATCGTGGTTGGTGCAGGTGAGCACGTCCACGACGTGGTCGCCTTCCTTGGTCTCCATCCCGATGACGCCACGGCCACCACGCCGCTGCACGCGGTACTTCTCCAGCGGGACGCGCTTGACGTAGCCCTGGTCGGTGCGGAGGATGACGACCGGGTCGTCGGGGACCAGGTCCTCGATGACGAGCTGGCCCTCGCTTTCGCGGATCTCGGTGCGGCGCTCGTCGTCGTAGTCCTCCTTGAGGTCGACCAGCTCCTGCTTGATGATGCCGCGTTGGCGCTCCTCGTCGTCGAGGATGTTGCGGTAGCGCTCGATGTCCTCGCGCAGGCCCTCGAGCTCGTCCTCGAGCTTGGCTTGCTCGAGCCGGGTGAGCCGGGACAGGCGCATGCGCAGGATGGCGCGGGCCTGCTCCTCGGTGAGCTCGAAGTCCGCTATGAGGGCCTCGCGGGCGTCGGCCGTCTCCTCGGCCGCGCGGATCGTCTCGATCACGTCGTCGATGTTGCGAAGGGCGGTGAGCAGGCCCTCGACGATGTGCGCGCGGTCGAGCGCCTCGTCGAGCCGGTACTGGGTGCGGCGGACGATGACCTCGAGCCGGTGCTCGATCCAGTACTGGAGCAGCTCCTTGAGGTTCAGGACCTTGGGTTCGTTGTCGACGAGCGCGACGTTGTTGATGCCGAAGCTGTCCTGGAGCTGGGTCTTCTGGAACAATTGGTTCTTGACGATCTCGGGGTTGGCGCCGCGCTTGAGCTCGATGATGAGGCGCACGCCCTCGCGGCTGGATTCGTCGCGGAGGTCGCTGATGCCCTCGAGCTTGCCGTCGCGGACGAGCTGGGCGATGTCCTCGGCCAGCTTGGCCTTGTTGACCTGGTAGGGGATCTCGGTGGCGACCAGTCGGCCGCCCTCGTCCTCCTCGTGCATCCGGGCTCGCATGCGGACGATGCCGCGCCCGGTTGCGTAGGCCTTCTGGATGCCGCCGGTGCCTTGGATGATGCCGCCGGTCGGGAAATCGGGTCCCGGCACGGCCTGCATGAGCCGTTGGATGGAGACGTCCGGGTCGTCCAGTTGGAGGACGAGCGCGTCGACGATCTCGCCCAGGTTGTGCGGGGCCATGTTCGTGGCCATGCCGACGGCGATCCCGGCCGACCCGTTGACGAGCAGGTTCGGCAACTTGCCGGGGAGGACGGTGGGCTCCTCCATCGAGGCGTCGAAGTTCGGCGTGAAGTCCACCGTGTCTTCGTCGATGTCGGCCAGCATCTCCTCGGCGATCGGCGTCAACCGAGCCTCGGTGTAACGCATGGCAGCGGGGGAGTCGCCGTCCATCGAGCCGAAGTTCCCCTGACCGTCGACGAGCGGGTAGCGCAGCGAGAACTCCTGGGCCATGCGGACGAGCGTGTCGTAGGCCGCCGTGTCGCCGTGGGGATGGTACTTCCCGAGCACCTCACCCACGACGCGGGCCGACTTCCGGTGCGGGCCGTCGCTGTTGAGACCCATGTCGTCCATCGCGTACAGGATGCGCCGATGCACCGGCTTGAAGCCGTCGCGGACGTCGGGGAGGGCGCGGCCGACGATGACGCTCATCGCGTAATCGATGTACGAGCTGCGCATCTCCTCCTCGACCGTGACCTCGACCGTGGCGTCCCCGACGTCGGTGGGTTCGCCTGGCAGGTCCTCGGCTACGTCTTCGTCGATCTCCTCCGGCATGGAATCACAACAGAGGCAGGCCCCATCCCCGCCTTGCGGGGCCATGCAAGACCCCTGGGATAAAAGCTTCCGTGTGTGCGCGTGCGCGCGGGATCGAGGCCTCGCCATCCGTGCACCCCTCCCGAAGACGGCCCTTCCTTTCGGGGTTGGACGCAACGTCCATGACGGACGCCCGACGATACGGCGAGATCCGTGACGGGCTCGGATGAAAGGCCGTACATCTTCGATGGGCGGGTGCCTGAAACCGGGCCCTCGACTACCGGCATCCATGGCCAGCATCGACAAGGTCGAGACCGAGGACGAGTACACGCACGTCCGGTTCCACGACCCCGACGACTACGACACGATCCGGACACCCGACTGGGCCGAGAACGCCGCCCAGTCCGTCTCGCAGGGCGCCGAGGTCCGCACCGGCAAGAAGGAAGGCTCCGACGACTGGGAGGTCCAAAGCGTCCTGATCAAGAAGAACGTCGGCGAGGGCAAGGCCCAGGAGCAGGCCAAGGAGATCTACGACAAGATCGGGGAATGATTCAAACAGCTCACAGAGGATGGAAGGGAGGGGTTCATCGAGAGAGGCACCGAGCGCGGTGTCTGCGGGACACAGTCCTGCTCTCCGCCCCCCGAGCGAGCCCATCGAGCCGATCGATCCCCTGTGGACCTGCCCTCGCCGAGACCGCGGATCGCGGGACCTCGGTGGAGCTGGTCCTCGGACGCCTCACCGGGCCGTGACGGACGAGGCCCACGGCCACATCCTTTGAAGGGCTGAACCACGCTCGCCCGTCGATGGACGCGCGCATCCGCGAGCACGCCGAGATCGTCGCCGACTGGAGCACGGACATCTCCCGAGGCGACCAGGTCATGATCCACTGTCAGGAGGGCGCCGAGGAGCTGGCCCGAGCCCTCGTGGGCGAGGTCGCCGACCGCGGCGGCCAGCCGCTGGTCACCTACAAGTCGGGCAAGGCCGGACGCGCGTTCCTGCGTCGGGCCGACGACAAGACGATCGCCACCGAGCCGGCGCACGCGCGAGCCGCGACCGAGGCGGCCGACGTCGTCGTCCACCTGCGCGCCGGCCAGAACACGCGCGAGTCCAGCGACGTGCCCAGCCAGGCCCAGGCTCGGCGCCGCAAGGCGGTCGAGGACATCCGCGAAGAGCGCCTGTCCAAGCGCTGGTGCCTGACGATGCACCCGACGGACGCGCTCGCGCAGGAGGCCGGCATGAGCACCGAGGCCTTCGCCGATCTGTACTACGACGCGGTACTGATCGACTGGGCCGAGTTCGCCCAGGAGATCGAGCGCGTGGCCGATCGGTTCAACGGGGCCGACGAGGTCCGCCTGGTCGGGGAAGGCACCGACCTCACGATGCCGGTCACCGATCGCCACTTCGTCGCCAGCATCGGCGACAAGAACCTGCCCAGCGGGGAGGCGTTCACCGCGCCGATCCTCGACGGCACGACCGGCGAGGCCTACATCGACCTGCCCGCCGTCGTCGAGGGGCGGGAGGTGCAGGGCATCCACCTCACGTTCGAGGAAGGCCAGGTCGTCGAGTACAGCGCCGAGCGCGGCGAGGAAGCGCTCGAGAGCCTGCTCGAGACCGACGAGGGCGCCGACAAGCTCGGGGAGCTCGGGATCGGCATGAACCGCGGCATCGACCGGCCGACGAGGAACATCCTGCTCGACGAGAAGATGGGCGGCACGATCCACCTCGCGCTGGGTCGGGCCTACAAGGAGTGTAACGGCGAGGTCGAGTCCGCCGTGCACCAGGACTTCATCAAGACGATGGGCGAGGGCTCGCGCATCGAGGTCGACGGCGAGGTCGTCCAGCGGGATGGCACGTTCTGGTACGAGGACGGCTTCGACGGGTAGGCCAGCCGGCCACCCCGCGGGCCGGCAGCCACCGGCCGGCCGTAACGCGAAAGAGGGGGAACCGGTTCCCCGCCCGTGACCACGCAGCCGGGCTCCTGGGACGACCCCGACGAGCGAGGCGGCGAGAACGTCCACCGCGGCTCCGGGTCGGCGATCGGCGCCGAGGTCGACCTCGGCGCCGAGACCGACACCCCCGAGCCGGCTCCCCAGCCCAGTCCAACCGGTGCGGCGCCTCGCCGGGAGACCCCGGCCAGCTTCTGGCGGCGGTTGGGCGCCTACCTGCTCGACGCGGTCGTGATCTTCGTGGCGACCACGGTGGCGGCCGAGGCCATCCTCGGCGGCCAGCCGCCTGCCGACATCGATCCGTTGGCACCGGCGGCCTTGGATGAGCTGTGGCCCTACTACGCCCTGAACGGCGTGATCGCGTGGACCTACTTCGCCTCGTTCGAGAGCTCGACCCTGCAGGCCACGCTCGGCAAGCACCTGCTGGGCCTGCAGGTCACCGACGAGCAGGGCGAGCCGATCTCGTTCCTGCGCGCCACCGGTCGCTACGTCGGCAAGCTGTTGTCCGCGCTGCCGCTGGGCCTGGGGTTCCTGATGGTCTTCTCCAGCGAGCGCAACCAGGCCCTGCACGACCACTTGGCCAGCTGCCTCGTGCTCGAGCGCGAGGACCCGGATGCAAGCCTTGGCCCGACCCTCGAAGGGCCCGGCGGTGGCTGGGAGCCCTGAGGGACGCCTCGCCCGCGGCTGGCAGCGATCACTCGACCCAACGGGCGCGCCAGACCGTGTGCAAGCCGAGCCCGGCCAGGAGGAGACCGGTCGGCACCAGGGCCAGACCCCAGCCGCCGGCGTTCGTGTCCACCGTCAAGCGCGTCAACCGGTGGATCGAGGGGCCTTCGGCGGTCTCGGCGACGAGGAACAGTTGGTAGCCCCCGCTGGCCTGCGCGGTCAGCTGCAGCGTGGTCTCCGTCGGCTGCGAGGGCGAGAGGTCGAGCGAGCCGGGGCCCTCGAGACGGAGGATGTCCCGCGTGCCGATCGTCCCCTCCTTCGGTGCGCTCCACGTCGTGAGCGAGAACCCGTTCACCGTGGTGGCTTCGCCGGCGGTGAACGTCACCGTGGCTTCGATCGTCTCACCCCGTTCGATGGTCTGGGTGGGGAGCTCGATGTCGGCCCGCTGGATCGGGCCGGCCACGTGGAGGTCGTTGCTCACGGCGTGGCGCCCCAGGTCGTGGCGGGCCACGAGGTCCCACTGTCCGGAGGCCGGCGGCGTCCAGGTGACCAGCTGGACCGCGACCTCGCCGGGGGCGGCCTGGAGCCGGACCTCGCGCTGTTCGGTCAGGCTGGGCAGGCTCTCGGGCTCCATGTGGACGGTCGGCGTCGCCTGGACCGGCGAGGCATCCGTGTTCGCCAACACGAGCTCGATCTCGGTTGGTGACCCGAGTTCGGCGTCCGCGGGCGGGATCAGCGCCAGACCCGTCGAGGCGACCACGTAGACCGGCGGATGGACGAGGCTGGGCTCCTCGCCGGAGGTCAGGTGGAGGGGATGCTGGAACGCGACGCCGTCGACCCGTCCCGACAGGCGCGGCAGGAGGACCGTCTTCTCGATGCCGGTCGGACGCCGGGGGTCGTGCTCTTCCCGGGCCGGTTGGAGCGTCACCTCGGTGGACGAGCCAGGTTCGAGGGAGCCGATCTCGGCCGGTTCGCCCGTCCCTCGGCCGGCGAGCCGGAGGTCCGAGAGGTTGGCGTCCTCGTGCGCGGTCAATCGGACGGTGTACGTGGCCGGTTCATCCGGGAGGCTGACCAGGCGTCGCTCGGGCGCATCGACCGGGGTGACCTCGAGCGGTGCGAGGCCGACGAGCTCGAGCGGGGCCACGTGCGTGGAGAGGTGCCGGCCGCCGTCGCGGGTGACGGCGTCGACGTTGATCTGCCAATTGCCGATCCCGTCGACGGGGACGGTGACCGATCGGGTGACCGCCTCGCCCGGGTCGAGGTCGAGCTGGAAGCTGGCCAGCCCGCCGCCCGGCTGGGCCGATCTCTGCTCGGCCTCGCCCTCCCGTTCGGCCGATCCGTGGGGAGTGGACAGTCCCAGCGTCGCGTCGACCGCGAGCGAGGTCCGGGCGTTGCCCGTGAACCGGACCTCGGCGGACACGTTGGCGGGCGGGGTTACCGCCGTCCGGTCGGGCTCAATCTCGACGAGGATCTGGGGTCCCGAGCCGAGGAGGGGCCGCTCGCGCCGACGATCCCCCTCCTCGTGGGCGGCCAGCGCGGCCGGGGCCGCGAGCAGCGCGACGAGGAGGGCGGCGACCGTCAGCCGCCGCCTCACAGGCCCACCTCCATCCGGATCAGGCTCGCCCAGGCGATCCCGGCGGCGGCTGCCGCCTCGAGGTAGGCCTTGCCGACGTCCTGCCAGGCGATCATCCCCTCGTCGAGGAGCGAGGAACCCACGCCGTAGGCGAGGTCGAACGGGTGCCAGGGGCTCACGTAGCTCCAGAGGTCGACCCCCTTCAGGAGCTCGCCGAGGGGGCCGACGGATCCGGTGCCCCAGAGCACGACGACCGTCAGCGTGGCGACGACCAGCGAGGTTCGACCGCTCGTGAACCGGGCCGACGCGGCGAGCAGGCCCATGTCCAGCGTCAGGAACAGGGGGAACAGGGCCAGCCCCACCAAGATGAGGGTCGCCTTCAGCGCGACCCAGCCCGCCACGACGCCGACGAGGGCGGCGAACGCGAGCGTGACGACGGTCAAGGTGGCGAACGCGAGGACGTGGGCCGCGGTCAGGGCTGCCCAGTACCGGGTGAGCGTCGCCGGGGCCGTGAACAACAGGCGGATCGTGCCGTCTTGTCGTTCGCGCGAGATCGCGTCGCCGGCGAGCGCGATGGCGAACAGGCCCACGATGATCGGCCCGACGAACCGCAGGGGCTCCACGAAGTCCATCGGGGAGGCCGGGTTCGACGCCGTTTGGCCGGTCATGAACCCGAACGTGAGCGTCAACAACGCCGAGACGAGCAGCAACGCGATCGGGACGCGACGGTCGAGCACGAGCTCGTAGGTCGCCTTGCCGACCATCGGGAACCGCGTCAAGGTGGCCCCTCCCGGGTGCGGGTAGCGTCACCGTCGACGACGGCGTCCTCGTAGATGCGCTCGAGGTCCACCTGCTCCTCCTCGATGTCGAGCAGGATCGCGCCGCCCTCCTGGGCCGCGCGCGCGACGTCGCGTCGGTCGACCGGGCCCTCGAACGTCACGCGGACGACCTCGCCGTCGGATTCGTAGGCGTGCAGGTTCGGCAAGCGCGTGAGCCGCTCGCGCAACGTCGGCGGCTGGCCGTCCACATCCAACCGGATGACGGTCCGCCGGGCGCGGTCGAGCGCCTGCTCGCGCACGATGCGTCCGTCCCGGATGACGGCGACCCGCTGGCAGACCTCCTCGACCTCCGACAGATCGTGGCTGCACAGGAACACGGTGACGCCGCCGGTGGAGGTCTCCTTGATCAAGGACCGGATCTCGCGTTGGCCCATCGGGTCCAGGCCCGAGGCCGGCTCGTCGAGGAACAGGACCTCCGGGTCGCCGAGCAGCGCCCGGGCCAGGCCCAGCCGCTGCTTCATGCCCTTGCTGAACTGGCCGACCGGCTTCCCAGCCACGTCCGGCAACCCGACGCGCTCCAGCAGCGTCTCGGCCTGCCGATTCGCCTCGCGCCGGTCCATGCCTTCCAGGTGGGCGAACAACCGCAGGAACTCGCGCGCGGTTCGGCGCTCGTATACCGGCAGCTCGTCCGGAACGTACCCGATCCGGCGGCGCACCTCGAGGGGCTCGGTCACAGGATCGTACCCGGCCACGCGCGCCTCGCCGGTGTCCGGCTCCAGCAGGGTGGTGAGCATCCGCGTGGTGGTCGTCTTCCCCGCGCCGTTGGGGCCCAGGAACCCGAACACCTCGCCCTCGTCGATGTCGAGGTCGACCCCGACGACGGCCTCGTGCTCCCCGAACGACCGGGAGAACCCCTCGCACCAGATCACCCCAACGGCACCGCGAGGTGGACCAGCCTGCCAGAGGATAAGCCTTCCGTATCGCCATCGAACGGGCCGAGCGGGCGTCCATCGCTGAGGCGAGCGACCGGCGGCTCGGCCGGCGAAAACGGTAACCCGCCGCGCGCCGTTGCCTGGCGCGTGTCGTCTCGCGAGACCACGCCCCTCGACGGCGTGCGCGTGCTCGAGTTCGCCCACCTGTTCCCCGGCCCCTACGCGGGGCTGGTGCTGGCCGAGCTCGGCGCCGAGGTCCTCAAGGTCGAATCCCCGCTGGGCGATGCCACGCGCAACCTTCCCCCGTTCGTGGACGAGGGAGAGACCGGCGCGGTCTTCTGCGCCCTCAACCGATCGAAGAAGAGCGTCCAGCTCGACCTCGAGGACGACGAGGACGTCGAGACCTACCGCGCGCTCGCCGACCGTTCGGACGTCGTGATCGACGGCTACCGGCCCGGCGTCTCCGAGGACCTCGCGGTCGGGTTCGACACGCTGGCCGAGGACCGCGAGGACCTCGTCTACGTCCGCATCAGCGGGTTCGGACCCGAGGGCCCCATGGCCGGCGAGCCCGGTCACGATCTCACCTACCAGGCGTGGGCCGGCACCCTCGACGACGAGCGCCCCCGGCTGCCCAACCTGCCCACCGCCGACGCCACGAGCGCGCTGTGGGCTGCCCTGCTGGCCGTCTCCCACCTCCACGCGACGGGTTGCCACCAGCTGGAGCCCAGCCTCACCGGCGCCCTGCAGGCCCCGGCGATCGTCCAGGACGCGATCGGTGTCGCCGGCGGCGAGGACCCGCTGACCGGCGGCCATCCCGGCTACGATGTGTACGAGTGCGAGAACGGCCACTGGCTGGCGATCGGCGCGCTCGAGCCGGACTACTGGCAGGGCCTTTGCATGGCGATCGGCGACCGCGAGCTGCACGCGCTCGGCGATCCCGTCGATCCCGAGGACCCGGCGAAGGCGCGCGAGATCCTCGCCGACCGCATCGCCCGCCAGCCGCGGGAAGCCTGGCTGTCACGGCTGCGCGAGGCCGGTGTCCCGTGTGCTCCCGTCCGCTCGACGCAGGAGGCCCTCGCCAAGCCCTTGGAGCTGGCCAGCACCGACCCGCCCGGCGTCGACGGCGAGTCGGATCTCGAGGGCGCGCCGGGGCTGGGCGAGCACACCGACGACGTGCTGGCGGAACTCGGACCGTGACGCAGTCGCCCTCGACGGTGACCACACAGAGACACGGAGTCACAGAGGCACGGAGGACCGAACGACGGTCGAGAGGACGGAGCTGGTCGGCGGAGCGCAGCAACCGGCCGCGGAGGCCGAGCGGTGTGAGCTCCCCCCCGTCGTGCTCGATCAGATCGTCGCAGACGTGATGCCTCGGAGGGGCCCGACCCCCCTCCCTCAGCTATCGAGGCGGCCGGAGCTCCCCATCCGATCCACCCTTTCCCTGTCCAGCCTCTGTACCCACGAGCCTCTGGGGCTCTGTGCGCGGACACCGCGCTCGCGGAACCCTTACAGGTTCTCGAGCAGGCGGTCGAGGCTGCGCTCGCTGACGTCGGCGACTGTGCCGAGCACGCTCTTGACCGCCCTGTTGAGCCACAGCGGGTGCGCGACGGCGTCGACGAGCTCGAGCTGCACGGCGCGCGTGGCGGGCACGGGACGGTCGATGCCGATCGCGGCGTCGACGCGGGCCACGCGTCGTCGGCAGGCGCGGGCGACGCTCATGGCGCCACCACCGAGGGGACCGTGGAGCAGCGCGACGCTTTCCGTCTTGCGCAGCGCGTCCAGGGTCTCGTCGGGGAAGCGCTCCTGGTCGGGGTGCAGGAAGTAGCGACCCTCGCTGGCGATGACGAGCGGGCCGTCGACCTCCCAGACGGCGGAGGCGAACGCGTCGGCGGCCTCCTCCGTGAGGCGGTTGCCGCGGTGGCTTTGCACGAACTTGATGAGCGTGAGGTCGCCGGCTTGGTGGACCTCGACGCCGTTCGTCTCCTCGGGGAGCTCGATCGATTCGAGCGGCGAGGGGTCGACGTCGTTGTCCTCGGCGAGCTCGACGATCTCGTCCAGACCCTTCTTGTGGACGAGCTGGAACGGGCCGCCGGGGCACTTGGCGCCCAGGCGGAGCAGGCGATCGACGGTCTGGGCGTCGGCGAAGTCCTCCTCGACCATGCGGGCGGCTTCGACGAGGAAGTCGGGCAGGTAGGGCCAGGGGTCGGCCGGTTCGACGTCGCGGGGCGGCGGGCCCTCGTACCAGCCGACGCCGGTCTTCTTGCCCAGCTTGTCCTCTTCGACGAGCTCGCCGATCGCGTCGGGCGCCTCGCCGTCGAGGTGCTCGGCGACGAGCTCGACCCGGTCGAGCCCGATCTCGTCCATCAGCTGGAACGGGCCACGCGGGAAGCCGAGCTCGCGGAAGCCGGCGTCGATGCGGGCCGGTTCGACGTCGTCGTCCTCGGTCGCCTCGGCGCAGCGGTGGAACAGGCGCGAGAGGACGCGCGTCGTGACGAAGCCGGGCTCGTCCTTGCCGACGATGGCGTAGTCCTTGCCGATGCCGCGGACGAACTCCTCGGCGCGATCGACGGTCCCCTCGCTGGTCTTGTCCCCACGGATGATCTCTACGTGCGGCATCTGGCGGCCGAGCCCGTAGAAGTGCGTGCCGACGATGCGGTCGGCCGCCGGGTTGCCCTCGGCGACCTCGCTGACGGAGAACAGCGAGGTGTCCGTCCCGATGACGGGGTCTCCGTCGGCGTCGGCGAGCTTCTCGAAGGCGCCGCGCTTGAGGTCGAGATCCTCCGGGAGGGCCTCGACGATGATGCCGGCGTCTTCGACAGCCTCCTCCAGCGAGCTGGTCGTCGTGAGCCCGTCGAGGAAGGTGTCCACGTCGTCGTGGAGAAGGCCCTTGTCCTTCAGGTCGCCGAGCTTGCCGGCGACCCGATCGCGGACCTTCTTGAGCTTGCTCTTGTCTGTGTCGACGATCCTCGTCGGGTACCCGAAGTGGAGGGCCAACTCGGCCAGGGCAAGGCCGGATCCCCCCGCTCCGATGATGGCCACCGGCTCCAGATCACGTGGCCAGTGGCTGTCCGTGGGGCGAACGTCCATCGCGTCCCGGCTAACGCTTTTCCCCTAAATAGGGTTCGGCCGAGCCGAGGGCTTGCCCACCCCAATCATCGCTTGGTTGCCCCGTGAACCCCGGCTTGGGGCCCGGTTCCTTGGGTCCACACCGTCCGGTGACCCTGCGCCCCCCTCGCTTGCTTGTCCTCCGTCTGCTCCCCCTCACCCGCCCGTCTCTGTGGGATCCTCTGCGCCTCCGTGCCTCTGTGATCGGGATCGGCGCTTTGCGCCCTCTCTCACCTCTGCCCTCCTCCCGGCCGGCACCGCAACCCTTTGATACCCTCCCTATCCTGGCTCGGGCCACGTTGCAAATCGATCCGTGGTCCTCCCACCAGTTCGCCGACTACGACCGCCTGCGGGACGAGTTCGGGCTGGCGTCCTTCGAGGGGGTCGTGGACGAGCTGCCCGATCCGCCCTCGCTGTTCCGGCGCGGCATCGTGTTCGCCCACCGTGGGTTCCAGCCCGTCGAGCGCGCGATCCGCTTCGACGAGGATTGGGCGGTGATGACGGGCCTGATGCCCAGCGGGCAGATGCACTTGGGCCACAAGATGGTGCTCGACCAGGTCACGTACTTCCAGGACGTCGGTGCCGAGGTGTTCGTCGGCGTCGCGGATCTCGAAGCCTACGCGACCCGGGGCATCGATCTCGAGGAGGGCCGCGAGCTCGCGCTCGAGGAGTATGCGAAGAACTACCTCGCGCTCGGACTCGACCCCGACGACGCGCAGGTCTACTTCCAGTCCAAGCGATCGCCGGTGCAGCGGCTGGCGTTCCTGCTCGCCGACCGCGTCAACCTGTCCAAGATGCAGGCCCTGTACGGGTTCGACGGTGAGGACTCGATGAGCCACATGCTGTCCCCGCTCGTGCAAGCCGCCGACATCCTGCATCCCCAGCTGCCCGAGTACGGCCAGTCCCGACCCACGCTGGTCCCCGTCGGGGTCGACCAGGACCCCCACATCCGCCTGACCCGTGACCTCGCCGAGGCCACGCGGTTGTTCTCGATCAAGGACACCGAGCACGGGCTGGGCGTCTTCGTCAAGTCCGACGAGGCGGATCGCAACCTGGCCCGCGTTGCCGAGCGGATCGGCGTCGCCGAGGACGACATCGTCGAGCACCTGCTGGACGAGGCCGCCGACGTGCTCACGGATCTGGGCTTCGCCGACCTCGAGACGAACGTCGGCTACCGCGCCCTGTATGCGCCCGCTGCCACGGCCGAGGATCGCTTCAAGATCGACGTCCCGCTGGCCCGACGCGAACAGGACCTGGGCGAGCTGGGTCTGATCGCGCCCGCCTCGACCTACCACCGGTTCCAGACCGGGCTCACCGGCGACAAGATGAGCTCCAGCGCGCCCGAAACCGCGATCTTCCTCTCCGACCCGCCCGCCACGGCCGAGGACAAGATCAACCAGGCCAAGACGGGCGGCAAGCCGACGGCCGAAGAGCAGCGCAAGGAGGGCGCCAACCCCTACGAGTGCCCGATCTTCGAGCTGTACACCTACCACCTGATGCCCGACGACGAGGACCTCGAGGACATCGAGGCCCGCTGCTCGGGCGGGGACATCCTCTGCGGGGAGTGCAAGGGCATCGCCAAGGAGCGAGCCGACGCGATGCTGAACGAGCACGAAAGCGACCGCGCCGAGGCCGAAGCCGCCATCGACCAGCTCGTTCGGGAGGAGTGAGGATGGACGAGGACGAGATCGCCGACGTCGTCGAGACGCTCACGAACGAGGAGAAACACGTTCTCGACGCCCTCCGCGAGACGGGCGAGATCCAACCCGAGGACCTGGTCGCCGAGACCGAGCTCGACGAGCTCGTCGAGGTCATGAACGCCTCCTCGTGGCTGGAATCCAAAGGCCTGGTCCGCCAGGACGAGAACGTGCGTCGGATGTTCCGGCTGACCGACGAGGGCCGCCACTGCGTGGCGAACGAGCTGCCCGAGCGGCGCGCGCTGCGGGTCCTGTCCGAAGCCGGCGGCGAGTGCCCGATGCAGACGCTGACCACGCACGAGACGCTCGAGGAGCACGAGCGCGGCGTCGCCATCGGCCAGCTGAAGTCCAAGCACCTGGTCGAGATCGACCAAGGCACGATCCGGCTGACCGAGGCCGGCGAGGACGCCGCCGACGGCCAGCTGCCCGAGGAGCCGATCTTGGCCCGGTTGGCCGAGGGCGAGGCCAGCGAGGAGGAGCTGCGCGGCATCGAGGAGGACGGGTTCGAGCACTTCGCCACGCGCCCGGACCTGTTCAACAAGCGCGACGAGGCGATCCGCAGCGTCCGCTTGACCTCCGAGGGCTCACAGGTCGCCGCCCGCGATCTGGCGATCACCGAGCAGATCACCCAGCTCACGCCCGAGATCCTCCAATCCGGCGCCTGGAAGGACGCCGACATCCGCTCCTACGACGTCAAGGCCTTCGCCAGCGCCGAGCACCCCGGCAAGCGGCACCCGATGCGGGACATCATCGAGAAGATCCGCCGCATCTACCTCGACATGGGGTTCCACGAGCTCGGCGGCCACTACGCCCGCTCGGCGTTCTGTAACCTCGACGCTCTGTTCATCCCGCAAGACCACCCGGCTCGCGAGATGCAGGACACCTTCTACCTGGCCGATCCCCACGACGAGACCGATCTGAACGATCCCGAGGTCGTCGAGAAGGTCGAGGCCGTGCACGAGGCCGGCGGCGACACCGGCTCGAAGGGCTGGGGCGGCGACTGGAGCCGCGAGGAGGCCCGCCGCACGCTGTTGCGCACCCACACGACGGTCGACACAATCACGCGGTTGGCGCAGAACCCCGAGGCGCCCCAGCGCGTGTTCGAGATCGGGCGCGTGTTCCGCAAGGAGAAGATCGACGCGACCCACCTGCCGGAGTTCCACCAGGTCGAGGGCATCGTCGTCGAGGAGGACGCCAGCCTCGACATGCTCGTCGGCCTGCTGGAGACCTTCTACGAGAAGATGGGCTTCGACGACGTGCGCGTGCGTCCAGCCTACTTCCCGTACACCGAGCCCAGCCTCGAGGTCGAGGTCGTCTACAACGACGAGTGGCTCGAGATGGGCGGCGCCGGCATCTTCCGCCCCGAGGTCACCGAGCCCTTGGGCGTGGACGTGCCCGTGCTCGCCTGGGGCCTGGGCCTGGAACGGTTGGCGATGGTCGTGCTCGGGCTGGACGACATCCGCGATCTGTACATGAGCGACGTCGAGTGGCTCAGAGAGGAGCCCATGCGGTGGTAGGAATCTTTCCCCTTTTTCAGGGCCCCTGACGCCTGGCAACCCCCGGAAAAAGAAACCACTCGGCCAAAGAAAACGGGGTTGCCGCGAGGCGCCCCGAACCGCCTCTACGGGTGCCTCACCACGCCGCCGGATGCGCCCTCGCACAGCCAAGCCGGGCAAGAGGAGGACGACATCGAGCAGGGCCTACGACCGCGAGCACGACCAGCAGCTCGTGCTGCGCGGGCTTGCCTCGCTGTTGATGCCGACCGGCTGGGACGAGGACCGCCTCGAGGACCGGTTCGCGCGCGCCGAGGAGCCGACGCTTTGGGCCTTCGCCTGAGCCATCCTCCTCAAGCGAGGCAACGTTTCGACATCTTCGGAACAACCCCTATACGCCGTCTGGCTAACGCTGGGTGCGGTGACCGCGATGAAGGTGACGATCCTCGTGTGCGACCGCTGCGAGCGGGAGATGCGCGAAGCCGAGATCGAGCAGACCAAGCTCGATCTCACGATCAAGTTCGACGACCCCGAGTCCAGCTCGTTCTTGCCGATACGTCGCCGCGAGAAGCTGGAGCTTTGCCCCGAGTGCCGCGAGGCCTTCGCCGACTGGCTGGGCGAATCCGCCAACCGGATCGCCGGCCTGCGCACGAACGGGCACGCCGACGAGGCCACCGTCCACAACGTCGAGGTCCCGGCGATCGCCGAAGACGACGGGTAGGGCCGGATCGACGCCGCCTGGGAGCCTCGCCCCAAGCCTCTTGCCAGGCACGGACGCTGGCTGGGCGTGCGTCGGGCCACGGCCTGCCTGCTCGTGCTCGTGCTGGTCTCCCCCGGCCCGAGGCTGCATCTGGACCGCGCCCGCCGTCGCGCCCGCCCTCGGCCACGGGCTGCATCGCGTCGAAGAACGTCGCCAGCCGCCGCTGGGCCAACGGCTCGCGGCCGTCCACGATCGCCTCGTGCGTGATCGTCTGCGGCGCCTCGAACACGCCCTCGAGATCGGGATCGGCGAAGCGGCCGGCCAGCGTCTGCATGCGGTCGGCGGCGGGCGTCTGGTAGAAGGTGTAGTTGACCTCGACGGTCGGGAACCGCTGGGCGTAGTAACCCAGCCAGTCTGAGCGGTCGACGGCCTTCGGGTGGAACGGTCCGACCCAGTCGTCTTCGGACCAGCCCGAGGTGCCGACGAGGATCTCGGCCATCGGTGACCCAGCAGGCTCGGCGAGCTTACGCGTTGGCCCGGGCGAGCCCTCAGTCCGACTTGAAGTCGAGATCGAGCGGGTCGCCGGCTTCGAACCCGCAGTCCGGGCACGCGAGCAAGATCCCGACGCTGGTCTCCTCGCGGTCGGCGAGGGCCCCGCAACGCGGGCACTCGGTCCCGGGCAGCTCGGGCATGGAACCTGATGGCGCGCCCTTGGCCCTTCAACGTGTCGAACGTGGACGTTCGCCAACGGTTCCCGCCGGCTTCCGGCAGCACCGGGCGACAAGCCCTTTAACCCCGGCTGCGGTAGGGCGGCCTGATGTACGACGTCGAGGACAACCTCTTCCTCCTCGCCGGCCCGGTCGACCTGCATCCCCGGGTCCAACGAGCGATGGCGCAGCCCGCCCACGCTCACCGGAGCCCGGAGTTCACCGAGGTCAACCGCGAGCTGTTCGAGCTCTTGCAGGACGTCTACCAGACCGACGACCCCGTGCTGTGCCTGTCGGGGTCGGGCACGTCGGCGATGGACGCCGCGGTCGGGTCCCTGGTCGACGGGTCGGACATGGTGGTCGTCCTCGACAACGGGAAGTTCGGCAACCGCATGGCCAAGCTGGCTCACCGCTATGCCGGCGAGGTCACCCACCTCGAGCAGGCCTGGGGCCAGCCCTTCGACCTGGCGACGGTGGACCAGGCGATGCACGGCGCCGACGCGTTGCTGTTCACGCACAACGAGTCGTCGGCGGCCTTCACGCACCCGATCGAGGACCTGGCAGACATCGCCGAGGGCCACGACGCGCTGGTGATCGCCGACTGCATCACGAGCTTGGGCGGCATCGACGTGCCGGTCGACGAGCTGGGGCTCGATGCGTGCGTCTCCGGCTCGCAGAAGTGCCTGGGCGCGCCGGCCGGGCTCTCGTTCGTGAGCCTGTCCGAGCGAGCCCGGGAACAGCTGCACGAGCATCCCTCCTACTACATCGATCTCCCGCAGTACCTGGACCGCTGGCAGGACCACCAGACCCCCTGGACCCCGGCCACGCACCTGCACCTGGCGACGCGCGAGGCGCTGCGCATCGTGCTCGAGGAGGGTCTCGAGGAGCGCTTCGAGCGCGTGCATCGGGTCGCCGAAGCCACGCGCACCGGCGCCCAGGCGCTGGGCCTGGACCTGCTGGCCGAGCCCGAGCACCGCTCGGACACGCTGACCGCCGTCGAGGTCCCCGACGGCATCGAGGGCGAGGAGCTGTTGGGGGCGCTCAAGCAGGAAGGCATCGTGATCGCCGGCGGGCAGCGCCACATGAGCGGCGAGATCTTCCGCGTGGGCCACATGGGACAGGTCGACGTGCGCGAGATCGTGGCCTTCTACGCCAACCTCGAGGGCGTGCTGCGCGATTTGGGCTCCAAGGTCGAGCACGGAGCCGCGGCGCAAGCGATCCACGACGAGCTGGGGCGGTGACCGACGTGGACCTGAGCGACGAGTACCGGCTGAGGTTCTTCGACGAGCACGGGTTCTCCCGCAAGCAGTGCCCGTCCTGCGAGAGCTGGTTCTGGACGCAGGACCCGGACACCGAGCTGTGCGGCGATCCCCCCTGCACGGAGTACAGCTTCATCGGATCCCCGATCACCGACGAGAGCTTCGATCTGTCCGAGATGCGCGAGCGGTTCCTCGCGTTCCACGACGCCGAGGGTCACGAGCGCGTGCGCCCGCAGCCGACCGTAGCCCGCTGGCGCGACGACATCTACCTCAACATCGCCTCGATCGCGAACTACCAGCCTCACGTCACGAGCGGCAACGTGCCGCCGCCGGCCAACCCGTTGGCCGTCTCCCAGCCGTGCATCCGGCTGAACGACGTGGACAGCGTCGGCCGCTCGGGCCGGCACCTGACGATGTTCGAGATGATGGGGCACCACTGCTTCAACTACCCCGACGGTCACGAGTTCATCCGGCAGGGCAAAGCCGGCGACCCCGACGACTTCTACTTCAAGGAGCGCACCGTCAACCTCTGCCACGGGCTTTTGGAGAGCCTCGGCGTCGACACGGACACGGTCACGTACAAGGAGAACCCGTGGGCGGGCGGCGGCAACGCCGGGCCCGCCTTCGAGGTGCTCACGCACGGGCTCGAGGTCTCGACGCTCGTGTTCATGCAGTACGAGGCCGACCCCGAGGGCCCGATCGAGGTCAAAGGCGACCCCTACGCGGAGATGCCGCTCACGATCGTCGACACCGGCTACGGGCTCGAGCGGTTCGTCTGGGCCAGCCAGGGGACACCGACGATCTACGAGAGCGTGTTCCCCCAGACGGTGGACGTGCTCACCGAGCACGCCGGCGTCGACCCGCGGGAGGATCCGGCCACCGCCGACATCCTCGCCGAGCACGCCAAGCTGAGCTGCATGCTGGAGGTCGACACAGGCGCCAAGCTCGGGCACCTGCGCGAGCAGGTCGCCGACCGGTTGAACGAGCGCGGGTTCGACATCGGGCCCGAGGAGCTGGCCGAGCGGCTGGCCCCGCTCGAGCGGATCTACGCCATCGCCGACCACACGCGCTGCCTGGCGTTCATGCTCGGCGACGGCATCGTGCCCAGCAACGTCCGCGCCGGCTACCTGGCCCGGTTGCTCATCCGCAAGAGCCTGCGCCTGATGGACGAGGTGGCCATCGACGTCCCGCTCTACGACGTGATCGAGACCCACCTCGACGAGCTGCGCGAGGACTACGACCACCTGTGGCGGGCCCGGGACTCGATCCAGTCGATGATCGAGACCGAGGCCGACAAGTTCGATCGCACGCTCGAGCGCGGCCGGCGTCTCGTGCGACGCGAGCTCGAGGCCAAGGCCGGCAACGGCTTGTCCACGGACCGGCTCGTCGAGCTGTACGACAGCCACGGCATGCCGCCGGAGATCGTGGCCGACGTGGCCGAGGAGGCCGGCGTCGCCATCGACCTGCCCGACGACTTCTACCGGCGGGTCAACCAGCGCCACGCCGACGCCGACGCTGCCGAGATCGAGACCGGTCCCGAGCCGCCGGACCTGCCGGAGACCGATCGCCTGTACTACGACGAGGCGACGACGAGGGACTTCAACGCGACCGTGCTCTGGGTCGGTGAGGACCCCGTCGACGAGGGCTACGGTGTCATCCTCGACCAGACCGGCTTCTACCCCGAGGGCGGCGGACAGCCCGCCGACGAGGGGTTCTTGTTCGCTCGCGAGGAGGCGATCCCCGTCGAGGACGTGCAGGAGTGGGACGGTCTCGTCGTCCACCAGGTGCCCGAGGAGATCAAGGTCGGCGAGTCCGTGCGCGGTCAGGTCGACTGGGGGCGCCGCCAGGCGCTGACGCGCAACCACACCGCGACCCACATCATCGGGGCGGCCGCGCGCAGCGTGCTCGGCGACCACGTCTGGCAGTCCGGCGCCCAGAAGGGCACCGAGCGCTCGCGGCTCGACATCACGCACTACCAGCGGTTGACCGAGGAGGAGATCCGCGAGATCGAGACCCTCGCCAACCTGATCGTGCTCGAGGGTCGACCCGTCGAGAAGACGTGGGTCGACCGCGTCACCGCCGAGCAGAACCACGGCTTCCGCCTCTACCAGGGCGGCGTGCCCGACGAGGAGGACATCCGCGTCGTGCGCATCAGCGAGTTCGACGTGCAAGCCTGCGGTGGCACGCACGTCGGCTCGACCGGCGAGCTGGGCCTGGTCAAGATCTTCGGCACCGAGCGCGTGCAGGACGGCGTCGAGCGGATCGAGTACGCGGCCGGGCTGGCCGCGCTCACGCAGGTCCAGCAGCGCGAGGACCTGCTGCACGACGCCGCCGACGCCTTCGAGGTCCCCATCGAGGACCTGCCCTCGACGGCCAACCGGTTCTTCGACGAGTGGAAGCATTACAAGAAGGAGGCCGAGCAGCTGCGCGGCGAGCTCGCCAGCCACCGCCTCGCCGAGCAGCTGGCCGAGGCCGAGGCGGTGGCCGGCGTCCGCCTCGTGGCCACCCGAGTGGACCTCGCGCTGGACGATGTCGTGTCCGCGGCGGGGGACCTCGTGGACGAGGACGACGTGGTCGCGATCGTCGGCGGCGTCGACGACGGCAAGGCCGGCATCGCTGTCGCCACCAGCTCGAACGTGGACGTCGACGCCAGCGACGTCGTGAACGCCGGCGGCCAAGCGCTGGGCGGCGGCGGAGGCGGCTCGCCGAACATGGCCCGCGCCGGCGGTCCCCAAGCCGAGAACACCGACGAGGCGATCGAGGCCGCTCGGGAGCGGGCCCGCGAGCTGCTGGAGACGTGAGGGTCCCCTCATGAGCGAGGTGGATCCCGCCGCCGCCGACCCGCTGTCCCGCTACCGCGTGAACGTGGACACGTCCGCCGAGGCGATCGACGCTCGCGCTCGCGAGCGCGGCGAGACCCCGATCGAGGTGTTCGGCGAGGGCGGTCCACCGGTCGCGTTGACCGACGACGCGCTGTGGCTGGCCGACGACGAGGCCGTGTACCGGTTGCCGCGGGAGGCGATCCTGTGGGTTTTCGACGGAGGGCGACAACGAGATTGCCCGCCTCAGACCGGCGCCTCCACGCGAGGCCGCCCTCAGGCGGCGATGATACGATCCTTGCAAGTTGTGAGGTTTCCAAGCGTTGTCGCCTTCGACCTCGAAGTAGCCTCCGGCTACTCCTTCGTCTCGGCTCCGCGCTTTCACCGCCTGAGGCCGAGCGAGAGCTTAACCCAAGCACAGCCGGCAGTCTAGCGGAAGCTAAGGGGAAGAGACAGAGAGAAAACGGAAGTGAGCCGGCCGTCCGGTGACGAGCACCGAACGACCGGAGCGGCGTCCGATCACGAGGGGACGCGGGGTGGCCCTTGCCGACGCTGGGCCCGGCCCCGGTCCATCGAGGGTCGATCGAGGCGAGCGGCGATCAGCCGAACAGCTCGCCGAGGCCCTCGGCCGCCTCCTCCTCGGAGACGTCCTCCTCTTCTTCGTCTTCCTCGGCCCCCTCGGCCTCCTCGGCTTCCTCGGCCTCGTCGGCCTCGGCAGCCTCGGCCGCGCCCCCGCCGCCACCGGCGGCGGGGGCAGCCTGCGCGGAGACGGCCGCGGACTGGATGGCGTTCTCGATGTCGACGCCGTCGAGGGCGGACACGAGCGCCTTGACGCGGGACTCGTCCACGTCGGTGCCAGCGGCTTCGAGGATCTCGGTGATCCCGTCCTCGTCGACGTCCTGACCGGACGCGTTCAGCAACAGTGCAGCGTAGACATACTCCATTGTGTGTTCCTCCGTGATTGTTGATCGTCAGCCGAACATCTCGCCCAGCCCTTCGGCGGCCTCCTCCTCGGAGACCTCCTCGCCCTCGCCCTCGCCCTCGCCCTCGTCGTCGTCTTCGTCTTCGGCCTCCTCGGCCTCGGTGTCGTCCTCGTCCTCAGTGTCGGGCTCGGGGGTGGGCTGGGCCTGTTGGGCCCCGAGCTGGTCCTGGACGTCCTCGCTGAGCGCCTCGTCCGGCAGCTGGCCGGCGAGGGCCAGCGCTTGGGAGTGGCCGCGGGCGAGGATCTCGTCCACGATGTCGGAGGCGGGGTACTCGGCCTCGAGCGCGAGGCTGCGGGCCTCGGCTGCCGAGGACGAGACGAGCTCCGGTAGGACCGAAGCCGCCGGGTAGGCCACCTCGACGGCGAGCGCGCGAGCGCGGCCGTGGGCGGCGCCCAGGTCGTCGACGAAGGCTTCCTGATCGACGTCGAGGGTGTCGCGGTCGAAGACCGTGCCCTCTTCCCAGACGGCGCGGAGATCCAGCCCGACGATCATGGGGTGGATCTCGAGCCGGCTGAGAGCGTCGGCGAGATCGGCGCCGATCTCGTCGCCTTCCTCGGCGACGAGCTCGTCCTCCGAGATCACGACCTTGCCGCCCTCGATCTTGGCGGGCAGCCCGGCCTTCTGCAGGTCGCCGACCACGGGACCGGGGTCGAAGGGCGTGTCGCCTTCCTCGACCCAGATGTCCTTGGGGGCAACGTCGCCCGGGTTGGCAGGCGCGTTCTGCTTGGATTCCTCGACCGTCGTGAACAGGTTGAAGGGGTTCTCGTTGGAGAGGATGAGGGCCGTTTGGCCGCTGATGAACGGCTTGATGTCCGCGAGGTCGTCCCTCTCATCCTCGAGCTCGTCGATCGCTCGCTCGATCAGCGAGTTGCGACCGACGCGGATCTGGGCCTGATCGCGAACCGTGGCGCGGACCTCCTGGAACTGCTGGCTGGGCAGGCTGTCGATGCGAGCCACGCCGACGACGGAGTGCTCGCGCAGGAGGTCGACGAGCTCCTGCACCTCTTGCTTCTTCCAGGGGGCGACGCGTGCCTGCGTTCTCGTTGCCATCGATCGCACCTCAGAGGATCTGGACGGACGGACCCATGGTCGTCTTCACGTACACGGCGTCCAAGTTGTGCTCGTGCCGTTCGAGATCCATGGTGATCTCGCGGAGGAGCCGGCGGATGTTCGTCGCCAGCTCGTCGGGGTTGTGGTTCTCGGTGCCGGCCGCGAGGTGGAAGGTCCGGCGGTCGCGCGACCGAGCTCGCACAGTGCGACGCAGGTTGTCGATCGTTTCGGAGGGGTCGGTGCCCGGCTGGACCGGGTTCGGCATCTTCCCTCGCGGCCCGAGCACGGGTCCGAGGGTGCGACCGATGTCCGGCATGAGGGGGGCTTCGGCGAGGAAGAAGTCCATCTCGCGAGCCAGCGCCTTGGCCTCGTTGTCGTCGTCGCCGAGGTCTTCGATCTCCTCGGGGAGCACGACCTCGTCGGCCACGTCGCCGGCCTTCGTCGCCATCTCCTCGGTGCAGAACAACCCCACGTTCACGTCCTTGCCTCGCCCCTCCGGGAGGAGGATCTCCTTGTCGACCCGCTCTTCGGGGTTGGCGAGATCGACGTCCCGGAGGTTGATGGCGAGGTCCACGGACTGGGTGAAGTTGCGGCCCTCGTCTCGTTCGAGGGCGTCTTCGACAGCCTCTCGGATCTCTTCGCGATCGACCAAAGTCGTCACCACGCGCAGTGCGAACGGTCCGGGAGGACCTCCTGCAGCGCCGCGGCCATAAGAGGGGTCCTATTTCAACGTTCCCCGTGGTGGCTCGGCGGATCCTGAGCAATCCACCGAGGTCGTTGACGAACCCAACGGCCCGGAGGAGAACCTCACCACACACCCGGACCAGCCGACGCGCAGCTGGCGTCGACACACAAGGCGCGGGGGCCAAGAAGGGTGAAGAACGGGCCCTCGTTGGCAGGAATGGTAGATTCACGT